>JAUTXP010000009.1 GCA_030837965.1 Acidimicrobiaceae bacterium
AAGAAGACGCGCGACATGGTGCGCTTCCTCAAGCAGGCGCTCACCGGCGAGAAGGTCGACGCGGAGTTCGATACGTTCAAGGTGAAGGGATTCCGCCTGGGCCGAACGCCCGCGTCGGTGCCGCCGATCCTGGTGGCCGCGCTGCGGCCCGGCATGCTCAAGTTGGCGGGCACCGAGGGCGACGGCGCCATCATCAACTGGCTGTCGGCCGACGACGTCAAGCAGGTCGCGCCGATCGTCCAAGAGGCGGGCGCCGCAGCAGGCGAGCCGAAGGAAGTCGTGGCCCGCATCTTCGTGTGCCCGTCGACCGACGCCGACACGGTTCGCCACTACGGCCGCATGGCCATCGCCGCCTACCTCAACGTGCCCGTCTACGCCGCCTTCCACGAATGGCTGGGCCGGGGCGAGACCTTCAAGCCCATGTGGGACGCGTGGGCCGCGGGCGATCGCAAGGCGGCCACCGCGGCCATCCCCGACCATGTGGTGGACGAGCTGATCGTCCACGGCGAGCCCGCCGCGTGCAGAGAGCACGTGGCCCGCTATGTCGACAACGGCGTGACCACGCCGGTGCTGGCCATGCTGCCCTTCGGGGTCGACATGCAACAGGCCATGCGGGATATGGCGCCCCGATAACAGCGGGGTAGCGTCAAGGCATGGACCTGACGTATCCGCCCGAAGCAGAAGCGTTCCGCGCCGAGATCCGCGCCTGGCTCGACGCCAACCTCCCGGACAACTTCCAGGACCTCAAAGGCGAAGCCCGCAAGCAGTTCAACGAGGAGTGGGTCCGCAAGCTCTATGAGGGCGGATGGATCTGCGCCTCGTGGCCCAAGGAGTACGGCGGCAAGGGCCTGTCGACCATGCAGCAGGTGGTGTTGAGCGAGGAGTTCGCCCGCGCCGGGGCGCCCATGCGGGCCGACTTCTTCGGCGACACGCTGGTCGGGCCGACCATCTTGCAGTGGGGCACGGAGGAGCAGAAAAAGGAGTTCCTCCCCAAGATCCTCACCGGGCAGATCTCGTGGTGCCAGGGGTTCTCCGAGCCCGATGCAGGGTCGGACCTGGCCGGCCTCAAGACCAGGGCCGAGCTGGACGGCGACGAGTGGGTGGTCAACGGGCAGAAGGTCTGGACCACGCAGGCCCAGTACGCCGACTACGTCTTCCTCTTGGCCCGCACCGACCCCGAGGCGCCCAAGCACGCGGGCATCTCCTACCTGCTCGTGCCGATGCAGCAGCCGGGCGTCGAGGTCAGGCCCATCGAACAGGTCGACGGCTCGTCCGAGTTCAACGAGGTCTTCTTCAACAACGCCCGATGCCCGAAGGACAACGTCGTCGGCGGCGTCAACAACGGATGGAAGGTGGCCATGACCACGCTCGGCTTCGAGCGCGGCACGTCCGCCACCACCAGCCACCGTCGTTTCCAGAAGGAGTTGGAGGACGTGATCGACGCGGCCCGCAAGAACGGCAGGGCGTCGGACCCGCTGACCCGGCAACGGCTGGCCCAGGCCTGGACCAAGGTCAAGATCATGGAGGTCAACGGCCTGCGCACGTTGTCCGACGTGCTGCACGGGACCAAGCAGGCCGCCGCGCTCGGCGCGCTCAACAAGATGTACTGGTCCGAGTACCACAAGGAGACGATGGAGCTGGCCGTCGACATCCTGGGCATGGACGGACAGATCCTCACCGGCAAGTCGGACGAGGACTTCGTGCCCGGCGTGGGCCGCAGGCGCGGGCGCACGACCTACCCCGTGAGCCCGCTGCAGGCCGCCTTCTTCTTCTCCCGCTCCGAGACGATCTGGGGCGGGACGGCTGAGATCCAGCGCAACATCGTGGGCGAGCGCGTGCTCGGCCTGCCCAAGGAACCCAAGCCCGCGTAGGCGCGCCTTGTACCCTCGGCGTCGTGGCCAGGCGCCGACCACGCACGTTCACCTATGTGGTCGGCATCGGCTTCGTGGCCGCCGCCGTGCACCGCATCGTCCGGCTCTGGCCGACGGGCCGTGGACGTTCCACCCCGCAGCACGCGGCTCGCCGTTCGTCCGCGTCTGCGTCTGCGTCTGCGCCGGTGCGTCCCCCGGCGGTTCAAGCCGTGGCAACGACGATGGCGACGACGGCGACGCCGAGCGTCGTCGTCCTCAAGCCGGGCCGAGCCATCCGTCCATGGCATGGCGCGCTGGCGGCGGTCCTCACCGCCGCGCTGGTGGGGTCGGGCACGTTCGTCGTGGTGCACAGTCGCGAGTCGGGCGCGGCCGCGGGCGCTCCCGCGGTGGCGTCGGCACCAGCGCCGCCCGCGGCGTCGGCGCAAGCGAGCGGCATCACCGCCCAGTGGGTCAAGGACGAGAACGCCAAGCGGGGCACGTCGGCCTGGCGGCTGGACGACAAGGACGACAAGAAGGCGTCGGGCATCGAGGGCTTCGCCGACGCGGCGAGCGCGGTGCAAGGCGATGCCGTCGGCCTCTATGTGTCGACCAAGGCCGACCAGTTCCACGTCGAGGCCTACCGCATGGGCTACTACGGCGGCGACGGCGGTCGGCTGGTGTGGCGCTCGGCGCAGACGCAGGGCCGGCGCCAGGCCGTGCCCGTCATCGAGCCCAAGACGCGCATGGTCGAGGCCGAGTGGGAGCCCTCGTTGTCGGTCCGCATCGGACCTGAGTTCGTGCCCGGCGTCTACCTGTTCAAGCTCGTCGGCGACGGCGGCCAACAGCAGTACATCCCGTTGACCGTGCGCGACGACCAGAGCACGTCGGCCTACGTCGTGCAGAACGCGGTCACCACCTGGCAGGCCTACAACCTGTGGGGCGGGGCCGACCTGTACGAGGGCCGCATGGGCAAGGTGTCTGGCTTCGATCAGCGCAGTCGGGTGGTGTCGTTCGACCGGCCGTACATGTTGGGCGAGGGCTCTGGCGACTTCCTCGGCAACGAGCTTCCCTTGGTGTCGTTGGTCGAGTCGCTCGGGCTGGACGTGACCTATTGGACCGACGTCGACCTGCACCGCAGGCCCGCGCTGTTGGCCCGCCACCGGGCGCTGGTCACGTTGGGCCACGACGAGTACTGGTCGGCCTCCATGCGCGACGGCGCCGAGGCCGCTCGCGACCACGGCGTCAACCTGGCCTTCCTTGGGGCCAACGCCGCCTTCCGACAGATCCGGCTCGAGGACTCGCCCCTCGGCGTCGACCGGCGCGTCGTCAACTACAAGCGCGCCCACGAGGACCCGATGCGGCTGGACGACCCGTCCTTGGTGACCGTCGACTGGCGCCAGGCCCCGGTGAGCAGGCCCGAGAACGCGCTCGTCGGTCCGCTGTACGAGTGCAATCCGGTGAAGGCCGACATGGTCGTCTACGACGCGGGCGGATGGGTGTTCCAAGGCACGGGCTTGAAGAAGGGCGACACCCTCGCCGACGTGGTGGGCTCTGAGTACGACAGGGCCGTGCGCACGCCGACCACGCCCGCCTCCCTTCAGGTGCTGGCCCACTCGCCGGTGACCTGCCGAGGGCGCAAGAGCTACGCGGACATGACGTACTACACCGCGCCCAGCGGGGCGGGCGTGTTCGCCACCGGGACCAACCTGTGGGTCCCTCGCACGGGGACGGTGGCGGAGGTGGCGCGCATCACCGTGAACGTGCTGCGGGCCTTCGGCGCCGGGCCCGCGGGCCTCCAGCATCCGGCGGTGCCGAACCTGCCTCGCGCCGCTCGATAGACGGCAGCATCCGCCAGTGCGGAACCGGTCGCCGGTACGATCCATCCGCGTGCCCGTCGTCTTCGAGAAGCTGGCGGAACAGCTTCGAGAGCCCGTCTTCCGCAGCGCCGAGACCGGCTACGACCCGCTCGACGTCCGCTCGTTCCTCGACGAGACCGCGGCCCGGCTGGCTGTGCTCGAGGCCCGTGTTGCCAAGGCCGAAGCCCGGGCCGAGCGGGCTGAGCGCAAGCTGGCCTCGGCCCGTCGATTCGTGCGCGCTGCTGCGCCGGGGTCCACGCCCGACACGGGCGTCCTCGATGAGGTGGTGATGGCGGGCCAACACCAGGCCGAGCGCATCGTCGTGGACGCCGAGGCTGAAGCCGTGCGACTGCGCGAGGAGGCCAAGAAGGCGGCGGCCGAGGCCAGGGCCTCAGTGGACGACCCGGAGCTGCGGGCCCACGTCGATGAGCACCGCGTCGGCCTGCGCCACCAGCTCGAGACTTGTCATGTGAACCAGACCGCTTTGGAGACCGTCGACCACGCCGTGCGATCGGCGCGAGCAGAGGTGCTCGACGGGCTGCGAAAGGAACTGGCCGAACTTGCGGCAATGCCGTTCCTGTTCGCCAAGGAGGCGCGCTCGTGACCACGCTCGACGATTCGCTGTTCGACACGGACGAAGGCCAAGAGGACATGTCAAGGCGAGGGGACCAGCCGCCCGCGTCTCCCGAGCCGCCCGCGGCGGAGCGGCGTGACGACGATCCGGTGGTGATCATCGACGACTCACCCGTGCGGATCGCGCCCAGCCGATGGGTGCGTGAGACGACGTTCAGGGAGAAGCTGCGGGGCTATCACCCCGGCGACGTCGACGGGTTCCTGGATCAGGTCGCCTTCGCCTTCGACGAGTTGGAGTCGCGCCTTCGTGATGCTGAGGAGCGGGCGGCCAAGGCCGCGGGCGAGACGGCGGTGGCGGTGGCCGACGACGAGACGGTGCGTCGCACCCTCACCCTGGCCCAGCGCACTGCGGAACTGGCCATTGCCGAGGCCGAGCGCCAGGCCGCGGAACTGGTTGAGCGGGCGCGGGGCGAGAGCGAGGGCATGGTGGCCGCAGCCGAGGCCGAGGCGGCTGCCATCCGCGAGCGTGAGCGCTCACGGCTCGTCGCCGAGCTCACCCACTTGGAGTCGGCCCGGGCCGTGGCCGCCGAGGACCTGGACGAGTTGGAGAACCGTCGCCAGCGCGAGCACGAGCGGCTGACGCGCGTGCTGCGCGACTTGGCCGACGTGGTCGAGCAGCGCCTGACCTGAGCGCGGTTGGTCGGGCCTGCGGCTTCCTAGAGCAGTCGCAACTGCTCGATGCGCGCCGCCCGCTCCAACAGCGGCTCCCAGCGGGGCGCACCCCGGGGCCCTTCGCCTTGCACCTCCACCAACTCGAGCGGGATGGCACGCGACGCGCCCTTGGCGTCGCGCACGCCCAGGCTGCCGTCGCGCTCGCGGCGCACGGCCACGCCCTCGTGCCAACGGCCGTCGGCCTTGCGCCGGAAGCGGACCTTGTCGCCCGGCCTGACCCCGAGGTGCTCCAGCGCGCTCAAAGCTGGGCTTGGATGCGGCGCATGCCCTTGATCCAGCGATCGGGGTCGTCGGCCTTGCGTCGGTAGAACTCGGCCACCTCGGGGTGGGGGAGGATCAAGAAGCGCTCGTCGCGCAGGCCTTGGACCACGCTGTCGGCCACGTCTTCGGGGTCGATGAGGTTGCCGGATTTGAGGACCATGGCGGCCGACGGGTCGTCCGCGTCGAGCCCGCCGAGCAGCATGGGCGTGCGCACGCCTTGCGGGCACAGGCACGACACCTTGACGCCCTGGTCGCCGTAGGTGATGGCGAGGAACTCGGCGAGGGCCACGGCCGCGTGCTTGGTCACCGTGTACTGGGCGTTGCCCAGATTGGCCAGCAGGCCCGCGGCGGACGCCGTGTTCAGGAGATAGCCCTCGCCCCGCGCCACCATGCTCGGCACGACGGCCCGGGCCGCGTAGACGTGGGCCATGAGGTTGATGCGGAACGTGCGGTCCCAGTCGTCGTCGGGCGACTCGATGCCGCCGCCGCCCCCGACGCCCGCGTTGGAGCAGAACAGATCGACTGGCCCGAAGCGCTCCTCGGTCTGGACGACCAGTCGCTGCACGTCGGCCTCGTTGGACACGTCGGTGGCCACCGGCATGGCCTGGTCGCCCAAGGCCTTGGCCACGGTGTCAATGTCGGTGCCTTCGAGATCGGCGACGACGACGCCCTTGGCCCCTTCGGCCGCGAACCGTGTGCACAGCGCTCGGCCGATGCCGCCCGCGCCCCCGGTGACGATCACCACCTTGTCCTTGAGCTCCATAGGCCGACTCTATGGGTCGGTCGGGTTTTGGGCTTCAGCCCGCGAGGTGGAGCAGTTCGTTGAAGGCGTCCTCGATACAACGGCGCAGTCGAACCGGCTCGGTGATGGCAGCGGTGTCGCAGTTGAGGCCCACGTCCATGCTCCCCTTGTACGACAGCACGGTTGCGTTGAGCGCGGTGCCGCCGGTGGGGCCGAAGGGGTGGTTGGCCAGGATGCGTGCGCCCGCCACGTAGAGGTCGAAGGGGGCGCCGCGCACGTTCGAGGTGGCGAAGTCCACGGTCTGCACCTGCTGGCGGGCCATGCGCACGAGCAGGGGCGCGGGCAACGTGGTCAGGACGCCGGCCAGCGCGTCGGCCACGCCGAGGGACCGCTCAGATCGGGCCTCGGCCAGCCGCTCCTTGACGGCCTCGAAGCGCTGGCGCGGGTCCTTGGCTCCGGTGGGCACCAGCAGGCGGGCCGGGGCAAAGGCGTTGCCCCCTGCCGACTTGTCCTGGCGGGTGCTGACTGCCATCGACATGCGCAACTCCTCGACCTCGAACCCCAGGGCCTGGTGGTAGGCGCCCACGCCGCCCGCCAGGCCCGCGGTGTAGATGTCGTTGAGGCTGCCGCCCAACGCGTGGGCGGCCCGCTTGGCCTGGTCGAGGTCGAAGCTGAGGATCTCGAAATGCCGGGCCAGGCCCCGTCGCCCGGTCCACAGCGGGGAGCGGGACGACTCGGTGATGAAGGCCTGTCGGAACAGCGAGCGGCCGGTCTCGACCGTGCTCATGGGGTGACGGACGGACGCGGCGGCCGTGGTGGCGGCCAGTCGAGTCGTGCGGGCTAGCTGCTGGACGGCGGCGGGGAGGAGGGGCCGGCCTGGTTCGGTCGGGTCGGTGGCGGGGTTGGTGCGGTCGGGGTCGGTGGGGCCGGCGGGGTTGGTCGGCGATTGCGTTGTGGGGTCGGGCGGGTCCGGGGTGTCGGGAGCGAGGTCGATGAACTGGGCCGACAGGCGCACGCCGCCCACGCCGTCCGTGATGGTGTGGTGCATCTTGGACAGGAGCGCGGCGCGTCCGCCTTCTACGCCTTCGACGATCCAGATGGTCCACAGGGGACGGGCCAGGTCGAAGTTGTCCTGGGCCTCGACCGCGGCCAGTTCGAGAAGCTGCTCCATGGACCCGGGCTCGGGGAGGGCGACGCGCCGGACGTGGTAGTCGAGGTCGAAGCTCTCGTCGTCCACCCACTCGGGCCAACTGACCTGCAACGGCCGCCCGCCGCGCACGCGCTGGCGCAGGCGGGGGAGGGCGTGCACGGCCGCGGCCATGCGGCGGCGGAAGCGATCGAAGTCGGGCTTGCCCTCCAGCAGGGTGAGGCTGATGAATGACGAGCGCAGGATGGGGTCGCGTTCGAGCGTCCACATGAGCGCCTCGGCCGACGTCATGCGCCGCTCCATGCGGAGGGGACGGGGAGGTTTCGTGGCCGCAGCGGTGGCGACGTTCGCCTTGTCGCTCACCTGCCGCTTGCGAGGCCCGTTCACCGGGCCGCTCACCGGGGGATGGACGAGGCCTTGAACTCGTTGAGCTCGATCCAGCCCGTGACCAGGTCCATCACCCGCTCGATGGATGAGGTTGCCCTCGGCCCGTCGCCTGCCGGACGGTCCATCAGGCGCACGAAGATGGCACGGTCGCCGGAGATGAACGTGGGGACGCCGAAGACTCGGTGCTCGTTGACCGCGGCCTCGTGCTCCTTGCGGAACGTCTCGAGGGGCCAGCCGTCCTCGATCTCGGCGAAGACGGCATCGACGTTGTCGCCCCAGCCCTGCTCGGTGAGCACGGCGCGCAACTCGTCGGCCTCGCGAATGTCGCGGCTCTGGTCGTGGCGGGCCGCGAAGAGGGCGTTGTGGACGGGGAGGAAGGCATCGGGGAAGCGGTCGCGCACGACAATGCCGACCTGCATGGCGAGGAGGTTGGGAGCCTGTGCAGGGTCGTCCCAGACGTCGGTGCCGCCCTCTTCGACGTGGGCCTGGTTGAGGGAGAAGGGAACGAAGCGCACGTCCCATGGAGCGCCGGCTTGGAGGGCGGTGACGATGTGCTCGTGGGCGTTGCGGGCGAAGGGGCACCGGTAGTCCCAGGTCACGGCAAAAGTGAGGGTGGTCATAATGGGTGCAACTCTTCCCCTGGTTGGGTGATTCCAGACGGTTCGGGCATGCGCGTTGGGGCGGGGCGGGGGCGGGGGCTGGGCGTGACCTTGGCCGAGGCGGGATCAGCCGGTCAAGCCGCCGGGGCGGGGCGGCAAGGGCAGCAGGCGGCGGCCCAGCCTGCCGAGGGCCACGCCGATCGGGATGCCGCCGATGACGTCGGAGGCGTGGTGGACCCTGACGTAGACCCGGCTGGTGGCCACGACGAGGGCGAGGGCGTAATACGCGGGCCACAACGGGTCGTCGTCGGCGAGGAGGCCCGCGGCGGTGAAGGCCGAGGTGGCGTGACCGCTGGGGAAGCTGCTGGTGAGGGGGCGGCGCAGCTTGGGGCGCTTGCTGTTGGCGCGGTTCGGCCTTTGGATGGCGGTCGGGCTTGCCATTGGGCTGGCGGTCGGGCTGGCGGTTGTGGCGGTTGGGCCGGCCGCGGTGTCCGCTGTGTCAGGGTCCAGTTCCCACAGCGGCCGGGCCCGGCGGAACAGCGACTTGATGCCGACATTCACGAGCGCCGACTCCGCGCCCAACAAGACGCCGACCCGCACGGCCGCCTTCCAGTCATGCTCCGATCGCAGCCCTCGCAGCGCGCCGAGTATGAGCCAGACCAGACTGTGGTCGCCAAGGGCAGACGCGCTGTAGAAGACGCGATCGGCGACAGGGTGGCCACGAAGGCGGTCGAAAGCCTGGTCGACGCGTGCGTCGAAGTCGGCCACAGCCTGACGGGTCGCCGGGGGAAACGGCGGCAGGAGTGGCGGCACGCGGGGCATGGCGGTTGGTGAATGTATGTCGGGTAGGCGGCAGCCGGTGCCGTGCCCGCCATGCTTGTGGACGTCTGCAGCCCCTCCCGCCCGTCCCTCCGCACCGGAGTATTCAACAATGAGGATGCAGCTCGAGCACCGCGACCTCGCCGCGCAGCGTTTCCGCCACGCTGATGATGCCTCGTAGATACGACGCCTCTGATCCCCTGCGGGCACCAAAAGGAACATCGCTGCGAACGGCGAGGACTGCCTCGCTCCCGGAGGCGGTTGGCGTCAGCTCGATGTCGATACGCATCGGCCACCGGGCGGGCGATCGGAGAAGAATATGGCGCAGCTTTCCCACTTTGCTTTCGAGCCTAAGAGGTGCCTCGTTGATCATCCTCGCGTCGAGGTGTTTGAGCGCCAAGCCGACGGCATTGAGCACACGGGCGGCGTCCCATACGGTCGACCAGTGCTCGCGATACGAGACCTGAGCACCGAGGCTCACGGGCTGAACGACCAGACCTTGGTGCGGCTCACCCCGTCCCCCCGTCGACACCGGCGCCAGAATTCGGACGGGAACCGCGGCTAATCGAAAGACTCCTCGAGGATCCGCTCAATAAGACCGTCGAGTTGTTTCGAAGCTGCCGAAAGTTTACCGGGTTTAGCACCGTCCGAAGGCTCGGGTGGGAACGAACAGGTGGCCATAGTTCCGTGGTGAATGGCCCCCCATAAGACTCGAGGAATGGTTCCGCAATGACCGCCCCGATCCGGCAGGGGATCTCGAGATCGGAAGTGGCGTCGCTTAAAAGCAACGGCGTCGCCCAGCCGTCGGACGGATCAAGCTTCGGCACGGTACGCCTCAGTCCGCCCCAAAAGCCGGGGTCCCATTCGGCGCGGGCGAGCATGTCTCTCGCCTCAGTTGAAGTTCGGGGTACGGGACATTTTTCATCAGCGCTAATTGATGTAATGATAAATACGGGCATGTCGACGTCACAAGCGTCGACTCCGCGCCCAGTGGGACGCCGACCCGCATGGCCGCCTTTCAGTCATGCTCCGATCGCAGCCCTCGCTGCGCGCCGAGGATGAGCCAGACCAGGCTGTGATCGCCAAGGGCAGACGCCCTGTAGAAGATGCGGTCGGCGACGGGATTGCCGCGGAGCCGTTCGAAGGCCTGGTCGACCGGGCGTCGAAGTCGGCGACTGCCTGACGGGTCGCCGGGGGAAACGGCGGCAGGAGTGGCGGCACGCGGCGCATGGCGGTTGGTGGATGTAGGCCGGGTGGGCAGCACCCGGCGCCGTGCCCGCCGTGCTTGTGGACCGTCAGTGGTCCCCTCCCGCCCGCCCATCCGTCTGCCCTGCCCGGTCCTCTCCCGCATCTGGGCGTACTTGGCCCCCGCCCCGGTCGACAACCACACCCAGATCCCCTCCTCCCGCACGTGTAGGGCCAGGAACGAGGATTCTGGCCGCCGCACGACCAGAGCGGTTGCCGTCGGACCGGCCGCCGTCGAATGCGGGATCACGTTTGTTGGCTTGTTAGCCATCAAATCGCGCCGGCGTTTTCGACCGGTTCACATACCGGGTCAACAAGGGGACGGTCAGGGTGGATCTCCGAAAATAGAAACTCCATAAAACGTCCTAACGCAGGCCACCGACGACCGCATCTCGCCAGGGCTAGATGCGATGCGTAGGCTTCGAAATCGGAAGCCGTAATCGTCCGCGTCGGTTTCCTGCGTCGATGTACTGCCGTGTCAAGCGGAGTGGCACACGATTTCGAACAGGACAGGCGCATCTGCGGGAAATCCGGAGATGAACTCGCGGGCTCTCGCCCCGCACCGTTCAACGTCGGCGCTGCCTATCACCGCTGGATTGAACTCGCAGTACCAGTTCTCATAGGTAGGCGTCGGTTTCAACCCGTCGTTCCGCCACACGTCGCCGCCCGATATGACGATGCCGGCCGCGACAAGCTGGCTCACGGCTACAAGCGCGTCATCACGCCTCCAGCCGTAGTTGTCAACACCGACGTCAATCAGGTCGCGCGCCCGCGCCAAGAGCTCCGATTGGAGGTAAACCGTGAGTGTTCTCGGGCGGCTCACTAGAAAGGCCGGAAGAGACGATGGCTTATGAGCCCGCCTTCCTCGACGATCCACTCGAACGCTCCTTCGACACCGTTGACCGCTCCTTGGATCTGAACCCAAGTTCGCTGCAACCCGTCGGCGCCAGCCTTGACAGTGGCGTCACTTGCTCGGGCCAGCGAGTCGATACAGGACGGGAACCCGTGGTATGTGTCCTGTGCCATCTGGTCGAGGACCTTCTGCGTGTACTGGGTTCCCTGGAGCGGGTTCGCCGCAGCGCCAATACCTACGGCCGCGGCTATCGCCTCACAGCCACCCGCAACACAGGCAAGTGCTCCTGCCGCGACCAGGGGAAGTGCCAGGTCAACAATCTTGGCGGTGGTCGACATGTCTTTCCAGCCGCGACGAGCGCTCTGAACGGGGTTTGTCACGATCTCGCTGCCGACCGCTTTGATGTCCTTCCAGCTATAGAACAGCCCGCTCGGGTCGGTCTTGTTCAGGGGGTCCCCGTCGACGTACGAATACGGGGCCCGGGTGATGGCCGTGAGGGGGTCCCGGGTCAGGAACTGGGCGGTGGCGGGGTCGTAGTAGCGGGCCCGGAGGTAGACGAAGCCGGTCTCGGCGTCCGTGTACTCGCCTGCGAACCCGAGCGGCGTGGTGGCCGTCCCCGACGAGGCCACCAACTTGCCGTACGGGTCGTAGGACCACGTGGCCGCGACGGCCCCGGCCGAGGTGGTGAGGGCCCGGGTCGAGCCGAGCTGGTCGTGGAAGAACCAGTGGGCGGTCCCGTCGGCCGCGACCTGCTCGACCGGGAGTCCGCCGGGCCCGTAGACGAGCGAGGTGGTCCCGTCCCTGACCAGCAGCGGCAGCCCGCCCGAGGCTTCCCACGTGAACGCCCGGGCCGCGCCGGACACGGTCTTGGACGCCCGCAGCCCGTCGCCGTCGTAGGCGTACGCGGCCGCGCCCGAGTCGAGGTCCTTGAGCCTGCCCGCCTGGTCGTAGGCGTAGGGCACGCTCGGCGCCCCGGGCGGGGCCTTCGAGGTCCGGCTGCCGCGGGCGTCGTAGCCGTAGGCGGTGGCGGACCCGCCGCCCGGGGTCGACGATGTCAGCTCGCCCGCCGCGTCGTAGGCCAGCGCCGCGCCCCGCAGCAGCGTGGTGCCGCCCGCGGCGTCGTAGGCCAGCACGGTCGAGCCGTTGACGGCCTCGAGCTGCTCGAGCGCGCTGTACCCGTACGCCTCCGCGGGCTGGCCCAGCCCGGTGCCCGACTGCGACGCGGCCTGTGCCGCGCCGTCGCGGCCGTAGCTCAGCGACGCCAGGGTGGCGCCGCCCGCAGCCAGCGTGGAGGACGTGGCCGCGCCGGCGCGGTCGAAGCCGGTGCCCGCGGTGGTGCCGTTCGGGAACGCGGTCCCGGCCAGGTTCGAGTCGGCGTCGTAGGAGAACGACGTGGTGCGGCCCGCCCAGTCCCGCACCGAGCCGAGGCGGCCTGCGCCGTCGTAGGCGCGGGTCACCTGCTGCGCCCCGCCCGGATAGGTGAGCGTCGTGACATGGCCCGCGAGATCGTAGGCGTAGCCCAAGGCGGCGCCGGCTCCGTTGGTGGCCGCGGTCATGCGGCCCAGAGAGTCCCACGACCAGCTCGACGTGCCCGTCCCGTCGGTCATCTGCGTGCGGCGCCCATCAGCGTCGTAGAGGATGCCCGACACGTTGGGCGTCGTCCCGTCGGAGTAGGTCACCGACGTGGCCTGGGCGGCGGCGTCGTAACCCATGGTGATGCAGCCCGTCTTCGGCACCGCTGCGCAGTTGCCGCCTGGTTGCTGGACGGTCAGCAGGCTGCCGCTGGCGTCGTAGCCGTATGAGGTCGTCCTGGCCAACGGGTCCGTCGTGCCGGACAGCCTGCCGAGCGGGTCGTAGGCATAGGTGGTCGAGTGGTTGGCCCCGTCGATCTGTGCCTTCAACGAGCCGTCTGGCCAGTACTGGTTCTGCAGTGTGGTGGCGTCGGCCCGGGTGGTCGTGACGAGCTCGCCCGCCGGGTTGTACGTGTAGGCGGTGGTGCGGTCGTTCCCGTCCGTCGTCGCCTGGAGGTTGCCCTCCGCGTCGTACTGCCGAACCGTGCGATGGGCGTTGGGGCTCGTGCTCACCCAGAGCGGGTCCTTCACCGTCGTGGGCCGGCCGAAGGCGTCATACGAGACGTTCGTGGTGTAGTCGGCGGCGGTGGCGCCCGCCAGGTTCCCCTTGGGGGACGTGGTGGAAGTGAGCCAGCCCTTGGTCGTGTCGTATGCGTAGGTGGTCGTGTTCCCCGACGAGTTCTCCGGCGTGGGCGGCGCCGTCGTCTGGACGAGGTCGCCATAAGCGTCGTACCGGTACGCCCATGTCTTGCCGAGCGGGTCCACGATGGAGGTCACGTCGCCTGCGTAGGCCGGCGTCGTTCCTCCGTAGTTGTAGGTGGTCGTCTGGGTGGCCAGCACCTGCCCGCTGCTGCTGAGCAGCGGCGTCGATCGAGCGGTGATGTTGCCCGCCGTGTCGTAGGTCGTCGTCGACGTGACGCCCGCGGGATCCGTCGTCGAGGTCGGCAGGTTCAACGAGTTGTATGCGGTCTTCGTGGTGCGCCCCAATGCGTCGACTGTGGCCAGGACATTGCCCTTGATGTCCACGTAGGTCGCCGCCACTCGGCCCAACGGGTCGGTGACCTCGACGGGGACGGCGGTGTCCGGGTCGTAGCCGTACCGCCATGTGGCCGCGGCCGACGTGCCGTATCCCTTGGTGACCGCCATCAACATGCCGGTCTTGTACTGATTGACGGTCACGTTGCCACTCGGGTCGGTGATCTTGGTGGAGCCCGAGATGGACGTGTAGTCGAACGAGGTGGTGCGTCCCAGCGGGTCCGACTGCCAGTCCACTCGCCCGGACGCGTCGTAGTGATTGGTGACGACAGGGCTGGGCGTCGTCGTGGTGTCGCCGTAGTAGCGCGGCGAGCGCATGGTCAGCATGCGATGGGACGAGTCGTAGGTGAACACCGCGTGGCCGCCGCCGACGTCGATCACGTCCGTCAGATTGCCAGACCCGTCGTACGTGTAGGTCAGGGTGCGGGCAGGCGACGACCCGTCGGTCAGTCCGCTGACACGCCCGCCCGTCAGCGTCAGGGTCACGGCCCGGCCCGCGGGGTCGGTGATCACCTGCGAGGTCGCCGTCGGATAGGTGATGGCAGTCGTGTAGTTGTTGCGGTCCCGCAGGCCCGTCAACCGCCCGGTCGAGTCGAACGTCAGCGTCTGGTCCGACTTGCGCACGAACGTCCACGTGCCGTCGGCGTTCTTGGTGAGAGTGGCGATGGTGCGCGGTGCGGCGGGCAGCCACACGGACCCGGGCTTCACGAAGTTGGCCTGGCTCCCGTCCTCCTGTTTGATCGTGGCCGTCGTCGTGGTGGAGGTGAGCGAGATCCCGTACGACCATGACCAGCCGTAGCCGAAGGCGCCGCTCACCCCTGAGTAGGCCGCGTTGGAGTTGTAGGTGCGAGTGATGTTGATGGCGGGCCCTCGCCCGGGCACAGCCAGGTCGCCGAACGTGTGAAAGAAGTTCCCGTAGGCCGCGTTCACTGGGTAATAGGTCAGGTCCGACAGGTTGGTGTTGACCCAGTTGAAGGCGCACGGGAGACAGACGTTCGACCCCGCCGGGTTCTCCGTCACCGTGAGCGCGCCGCCGACCGGCCCTTGGATGATGCGCCGGACGCGAGAGCCGGCGCGGTCGGCCACCCAGACGCTCTTGCCGTCCGAGACCAGGCTGTAGATGTCGCTGAACGAGGCGGCTGCGCCCACGCCGTCGCCATAGCCGCTCGTGCTCGACCCGGCGATGGTGGCGTTGGTGCCGTCCGACTTGAGGTAGCGCACCACCTGCGACTCGTTGGCCCCCGTCGCGTAGAGGTAGTTGCCCGCCGACGCCAGCGCCCGCACGCCGATCCCCGTGCCTGACGCGAAGGTCGTGTACACGCCGCTCGACAGGTCGAAGCGGTAGATGTTCCGGGAGAAGTCCGTGTTCGTGACCGACACGTAGAGCGACGTCGCGTCCGACGCGATGGCGGCCGCATTGGAGACGTTCAGTGGCGCACTGCCGAACGAGGTCATGTCGCCCGTGGTCGGATCGATCTTCTGGATGATCGACGTGCTCGGCCAGGTGGTGCCGTAGACCTGCTTGTCGGGTCCGACGGTGATGGTGTGGACGCCCGTGTCGGTGGCGACCGTCGACGTCGCACCGGTGGCCAGTGAGATGCGGCGCAGGCCGGTGCCGCTGCACGAGGCGTCAGTGGCATAAAGGTAATAGCCGTCCGTCGCCATCGCGCCCACCGATCCGATACGGGCGTCGGTGCCTACGGTGGCGTCCGTGCAGCCCAGGGTGGAGCCGTCGCCCACCAGCGTGGTGACCGCGCCGCCGCGAAGGTCCACCTTGCGGATGGCGCCGTAGGCGCCGACGTAGGCGAACCCGTTCACCACCGCGATGGCGGCTGGGTTGAAGAAGCCCGCGGCGGTACCGGTGCCGTCGTGGTGGACGCCCAGGCCGTCGCCCGCGAAAGTCGAGACCGCGCCCGGATTGATCGACAGGTTGGACGTGGCCGTCGCCGGTTGGGCCGCGGGCAGGGCCGTTCCCTGGATGACCTTGCGGAAGCGGTGGTTGTCCGAGTCGGCGGCCCACAGCGACGTCCCGTCTGAGACCAGGCCGGTGATCTTGCCGAACCAGGCGTCGGTCCCCGTGCCGTTGACGTAGCCGCTGCCGCTCGTGCCCGCCACGTCGACATACGCCCCGGTGGACTTGGTCCATCGGCGAATGGACCGCTGGTCGGCGCCGGTCGCGTACAGGTAGCTGCCTGCTGAGGCCAGGCCGGTCAGCCCGAGGTGCTTGGTCGACGACGCGAAGGTGGTGACGGCCGCGGTCAGCACGTTGACCTTGCTGATCTTGTACGACGGGCTTCCCGCACCGGCCGAGTGGTCCGACGAGACCCACAGGTCGGTGCTGTCTGACGCGATGGCCAGGGTTCGCAACGCGCCGGTGATGGTGGCGAAGGTGGTGGTCGTGCCCGTGGCCGGGTCGACCTTGAGGACGGAGGACTGGTTGTCGGTCACGTAGAGGAAGCCGTCGGCCCCGAGGGTGAGGCGGTTGGCGCCCGGGACCGAGGCCACCGTCGACGTCGCTCCCGTGGTGATCGACGTCTTGCGCACCACGTTGGGCGACGGGTAGCAGCTCATGGTGCTGTAGACGTACGTGTCGTCGGTCGCCACGTCGATGATGGTCGTGAAGGTCGCGAGCGTCGGGTTGGTGCTGTCGTTGCACCCGGTGGTCGAGCCGCCCGCCAAGGTCGTGACCACCCCGCTGGTGAGGTTGACCTTGCGGATGGCGCCGACCGTGCCGACATGGCCGTAGCCGCCCACCGTGACGACGCCGGACATGTTGGCGAATGCGGCCGCCGTTCCCGTGCCGTCCACGTTGGCGTTGGTGCCGCTGCCCGCGGTGGTGGTCACGGCGCCGGGGCTGATGGCCAGGGTGGTGGTGGCGCCCGCAGGCTGGCCGGCAGCCGCGACTTGCGCGTCTTCGAGGAGGGTGGTGCCGATCACGGCTGCGACCGTGCCGATGCGGACCAGGGTCACGGGCTGGAAGGGGGCGCGGGGGATGCCGTGCTTCGTGCTGCTGGCGGTGCCGCGGGGGAGGCGGACACGGCGGGCCGCGGCGGCGGCAGCGGTCAACGTGGCGTGTGCGGTGATGCGGGCGGTGGCATGCGCGGTGGCGGTGGCCGCTTCGGCCAGGGCGTGGGCGGGCGCGGTGATGATGGGCGGCGGTGTGTCGTGGCTCGAGAGGCCGCCGGTTTGAGGGCGCGTTGAAGCCCCGGCCAGGAGGGCGGCCGTTACGACGAGGCAGAGCGAGGCCATGGGGGCGCGTCGGCCCGTCGGCCGTGACCCGGCCATCCCATGGGCGCGCCAAGCTCCTGCATCTGTTCGTGCTCCCCCTGCGCTCGCCAGCACCGACCCCTCCCGCGGCTTGAACGACAAGGGTCGAGTGTGATGGCCGCTCCGGATCGTGGCCATAGCCCGTTGTGGCCATTCTGCGACGGCCCGCGCACGAGTCGGGCCCGAAGAGCCGAGGCGAGCAGGCGTCCCGCGCCTGGGCCTGCGATCAGGCGGGAACAGGTTGCAGGGCGGTTTTTCCGGCCGTCCCGGCCGTCACGGCCAGGGCCGGGTCGCCGCCGAAGGCGGGGCAGTACGCCTTGAAGGCGCAGTAGTCGCACAGCCGGCCAGGCTTCGGCCGGAAGTCGTCGAACTGGCAGGCCCGTTCCACCGCGGCCCACACCGCGGCGGCCCGGACAGCCAGGCCCCGAATCGACTGGTCGGTCGGGATGCTCTCGATCACGACCGGCTCTCGCAGGTGGAGCAACTGCACACGGGCCGGCCTGCGCCCGAGCATTTGCTCGCACAAGTAGGCGTAGAAGTGCACGCCGCCGAGCTTCTGCTGCTCGTAGGCGATACCGGGCGCCCTCCCGGTCTTGTAGTCGACGATGATCAGCTCGCCGTCCGGCCCCACGTCCAGCCGGTCGACGATGCCCCGGAGCCGGAGCGTGCCGAGCCGAGCCTCGAGGGTGAGCTCGAGGCCGATGGTGTTGACCTGGTTGGGGTCCTCCAGTTCGAAGTAGTTGCGGACGAGTTGGGCGGCGTCAGCCGCGAGTTCCGCCTCGGCCTCCCCGTCGAGGCCCAATGCGGCGTATTCAGGCCCGGTCAGGACCTCGGGACGGGCGAGGTCGAGCTGGGCGAGAGCGGCGTCCACCGTGCGGGCGCCGACCGGGATGTGGGCGAAGAGCCGCTCGAGCGCACGGTGCACGAGCGTGCCCTTGGCCGTCCACAACGACGGCGGTTCTGGCAGCCGGTCGATGGCTGCGAAGCGGAAGGCCAGAGCACAGTCCTTGAACGCCGAGACCTTCGACGGCGACAAGGTGGACGGCAGCGGCAGGCTCACGTGACCCACCATACGGAGGGGGTGTAACAAGAACGTGGATGTTTGTGGGTCGTTTGGCGTGCGGGCGTGAGCGGCGGGTGGCCGCCGTGAGGCCCACGAGGGCCGCGGCCTTCGCATTTGGGCGCAGTTCGCCACCGGGGTGGTGGTCAAGTGCGCCCAAATGGGGGAGCCCACCGATTTGGGCGCGGTTGGGGTGGGATTGTCGACAGAAGTGCGCCCAAATGCCGGGGCCGCGGGGGCTGCGGGGGCCGGCGGGCCGGGGTCGGAGAGGGCGGGGCGAGGGGGGCGCGGGCGGGGCGGGGGTTAGAGGGTGAAGGCGTGGAGGATGCGGGCGGTGAGGGCGGCGGGGGCTTCGAAGGGTCCGAAGTGAGTGAGTCCGGGGAGGACCTCGACCCGGGCGTGGGGCAGGCGGGCCGCGGCCAGGCGCATGACGTCCTCGCCGAAGGCGGTGGTGAGTTCGCCGCAGGCGAGGGTGACAGGACAACCGACCTCGGCCAGTCGGCGGTAGGCACCATGCATGACCGCCGCCTCGTAGGTGCGAGCCTCGTACTCGCCCCGGCACTTCAACCGCACGCACGTCGGTGCACCCACGCCGGCACCTGGCTCGGCACCCGGCTCCGCGGCACCCGGCTCGCCGGCGCGGGGCTCGGCACCCGGCTCCCCTGCACTCGGCTCGGCATCCGGCTCCCCTGCACCCGCTTCGGCGCCCGGCTCGTCGGCACCCGGATCGCCAGAACCCGTCTCGCCACTCGGGCCGGCACACGGCTCGGCACCCCGCTTGCCGGCGCGGGCCTCGTCACCCGCGTGGGCATCCGAGGCACCCGCGTACACCGGCTTGAAGCCGTACCGCACGTACGCCTCCAGCGCCTCCGGCGCGAACCCCGACATGGGCGGCTTGGCCGCGAAGTTGGCCAAGGCCGCGTCGAACGAGTCGAACTCCTCCCGGCGGCGTCGGGCTCCGTCGGCGAGCGGGGAGCCGACCGGCTCGGTGGGCGGGTCGTCGATGGGCGGCACTACCGGCTCGAAGCAGTAGATGGACCGGAACGTCCCGGGCCTGGCCATCTCGGCCAACAGGAGCAAGGCCCCGCCGCACGAGTGCCCCACTGCGAACGGCGCATCCAGACCGAGGTGGTCCACGACGGCCAAGGCGTCGTCGGCGAAGCGGTGCCAGTCGAACCACTGGGGCCCGGCCTCAGGCGGCGGCCCCGGCGAGTCGCCGTGGGCCCGCTCGTCGAACGCGTAGCAACGGAACCGATCCCGCAACCCGGCGACGACGGGGAGCCACGTCCGGGCGGGGAACCCGGTGGCATGGGCCAGCAACAACGGCGGCGCGCCGACCGGCCCGCCGAAGTCGTAGACGGCCACGCGGGCGCCGTCCCCGCTCCCCGCGAACCCGATCGGCTGGAATCGGACCGGCTGAAGATCCCCGCCGTCCTCACGATCATCGCCGTTCACGGTCTTCGACCCTACGCCGGCTAGGGTCGAACGCATCGATCCGATCGAGTCTCTCTGCGCCGCCAACCAGGCGTTCTACGACGCCTTCGAACACCGGGACATGGACGCCATGTCCAACGTCTGGGAGCGCTCGGACCGGGCCCTGTGCACCCACCCGGGCTGGGCCACACTGCGAGGCTGGGGCCAAGTGGCGGCCTCGTTCTTCGCCCTGTTCCAAGGCCGCGACGCCATCCAGTTCATCCTCACCAACGTCAACCCGTCGGTGCAGGGCGACGCGGGCTGGGTGTCGGTGGACGAGAACATCCTCGGCGAGCAGACGGGCTCGACGGTGGCCGCCCTCAATCTGTTCGTGCGCGAGGGCCACGGCGAACCCGGCGGCCAAGGCGGCCACGGCGAACACGACGGCCACGGCGAAGACGACAGCCGAGGCGAACACGACAGCCGAGGCTGGCGCATGGTCGGGCATCACGGCTCGGTGGTCATCCCGTCGCCTCCCGTAGTGCAGTGATCAGCTCGGCCGCGTTGGCCACCGCGTGGTCGCGCAGGGCGTTGGCGAACAGCACGTGCACCTCGGCGGCGGACTCGGCCAGCCGCAGCACACGCGGCGCCCACGCCTCCACCTCGGCCCGCTCGTAGCGCGCCCCCCACTCGCCGCCCGCGCCGTACAGGCGGACCACGGCCACGTCGCTCGATGTCGCCAAGACCGGCCCCGCGGGCCCGTCGCCCGACTCGTCGATCGGCGCGTGCCCGTCCACGCACACGAATCCCAGCCCCATCTCGTCGAGCATCGACAGCGTGTCCTCGCACGCGTCGCCCGCCGTCCAGCCTGGATGCTGCAGCTCGACGGCCAATCGGTAGTCGGGCAGCCGGGCCCGGGCCGTGGCCAGCAGCGTGCGACCCGTGTTCCCCGGCTTGAGCCAGTGGGGATAGCGGAGGAGAACGACGCCCAGTCGGCCCGCCCGGGCCAAGGGTGCGAGTGAATGCTCGAAGCGGGCCCAGGACTCGGCCATTCCCGCGGCCGACAGGTGCCCGGCATACAGGCGGCGGCGCTCGCGCAGCTCGGGCTTGACCTCCTCGCGCAGGTCCTCCCACAGCGAGTCGGGAAGGGTGGCCGCGCCCGTCAACAACGACCACGCCTGCACGTCGATGGTGAAGCCGTCCGGCGTGCGTTCGGCCCACTGCCGGGCCACGTCGGGGGTGGGCGGGAAGCGGGCTGTCGAGTCGATCTCCACCAGCGGGAAGCGCGCTGTGTAATAGGCGATGCGCTCGGCGGCGCGCATGGTGCGCTTCGGATACCACGCGCTCTCATGGGTGAGGCTGCGGTCCGACCACGACGACGCGCCGACGAGGATTCGCGAAGAACCGCGGCGTATGTCGTTTTCGCCCATTGCCCAGAGGGAAGGTCCAAGGGGACCAGAACCGGCGGCATCCTGGTCACCAAACGACATGCGACTGATCCTCCAGCTCGTGCTCCCAGCAGACGCCAGGCTTTTGCCTCGGACGAGGAGGGCGGTCGCCGAATATCTGGCCGAGATCGGGGCCAGCGCCGAGCACGTCGACGACGTCATCCTGGCCTTGGACGAGGCCTGCGCCAACGTCATCCGCCACGCCTTCCCCGAGGGCGACGACGGCACCTTCCGCCTCGTGGCCGACATCGCCGACGACGAGGTGAACATGTCGGTCGAGGACGACGGCGTGGGCTTCAAGTCCGACCTCATCGACCTGCGCGCCGAGGCCGACCCGGCCGACTGCGACGCGGTGGGCAACGCCAACGCCACCAGCGGGCGCGGCCTTGAGATCATCCGTCGGCTGATGACGTCGGTCGAAGTGCGCTCGCCCACCGAGACGGGCGTGGGCACGCGCCTCCAGATGCACAAGCGGCTGCGGGAACCCGTCTGACCCGGGCACGCGCCTAAACCTACGGCATGGTCGACGTAGCGGCGTGGGGCGTCCAGCCCGGTTATCACGACTACAAGGGCGACTGGGTCGACGCGCCGAGCGACACCGTGGCCTCCTTGCTGGCGGCCATGGGGGCCGAAGGCGAGCGGCCTCCCGACGTGCCCGACCTGCGCTTCGCCCGGCCCGGCCAGCGCGTCGCCGCAGGCGCGGGGGCGGGGGAGTGCGAACTGCTGACCGAGGACGGTGGGTCGGCTCCGCTGGCCGATGGCGTCCTGCCTTTGGACACGCCGTTCGGCTATCACCGGCTGGTGGAGCGGGACGGGTCGGAGTCGACGTTGGTGGTCAGCCCCGGACGGTGTCATCTGCCCGAGGGTCTGCACACGTGGGGCTGGGCCGTGCAGCTCTACGCGGCCCGGTCACGGGCCAGTTGGGGCATGGGCGATCTGGCCGACCTGCGCACGCTGGCCGAGTGGGCGGCCGGGCAGGGCGCAGGAATGCTGCTGCTGAATCCGCTGCACGCATCGCTGCCCACCGTGCAGACGGCCAGTCCCTACTTTCCGAGCAGTCGCTGCTTTCGCAACCCGCTCTACCTGCGGGTGGACGGGCCGATGCCCGCGGCCGGGTCAGGGCTCAACCGCGATCGGGTCATCGACCGCGATGCGGTCTGGGCCTTGAAGCGCCCCGTCTTGGAGGCCGCGTTCGCCGAGTTCGAACGCGGCAGCGCGGACAACCGTGGCGCCTTCGATGACTTCGTGGCCCAAGGCGGCGACGTGCTGGCGGGTTACGCCGCGTTCTGCGCGTTGTCGGACGAGCACGGCGCGCCATGGCAGGAGTGGCCCGAGGAGTACCGGTCGCCCGCCGCCCCCTCGGTCACCGCCTTCACCGCGGCGCGGCCGGACCGCGTGCGGTTCCACGAGTGGCTGCAATGGCAGGTCGACCAGCAGTTGGGGCAAGCGGGGCGCGCCCTCGACCTCATGCAGGACATCGCCATCGGCTGCGATCCGGCGGGCGCCGACGCGTGGCTGTGGCAGGACGCGTTCGCGACCGGGGTGCGAGTGGGCGCGCCGCCGGACGAGTTCAACACCAAGGGCCAGGACTGGGGCCTCCCGCCGTTCGACCCGTGGCGGCTGCGGGCCATGCACTACCAGCCGTTCATCGAGATGGTGAGGGCGGGCTTCCGCCACGCGGGCGGCATCCGCTTCGACCACGTGATGGGCCTGTTCCGGCTGTACTGGATCCCGCCCGACGCGGGTGCCGAGGCCGGCACCTACGTGCGCTATCCGCACAACGAGCTGCTCGACATCCTGGCGTTGGAGAGCGTGCGAGCAGGCGCCTATGTGGTGGGCGAGGACCTAGGCACGGTCGAGGAGGAGGTCCGCCGCGAGTTGGGGGAGAGAGACGTGTTGTCGTATCGACTCTTGTGGTTCGAGCCGGAGCCTCCGCCGCGCTTTCCGGCCCGTGCCCTGGCCGCGGTGACGACCCACGACCTGCCGACCATCGCGGGCATGTGGAGCGCGTCGGACCTCGCCGAGCAGGAGCGCCTGGGGCTGGAGCCGAACGTCGAGTCGACCAAGGCCATTCACCAGCGCATGCAGGACTGGCTCGGGCTGGCCGAGGACGCGCCAGTGGCCGACGTGGTGGTTGGCGCGCACGCCTTGTTGGCCCAGGCGCCCAGCGCGGTGGTCACGGCCACATTGGACGACGCCCTGTTGGTGGAGGAGCGCCCCAACGTGCCGGGCACAACCGACGAGCGGCCCAACTGGTCGCTGGCCTTGCCCAAGCCCATCGAGGACATCGTGACCGACCCGCTGGTGGCTCGGGTGGTCGACGCCCTCAAGCAGAACAGGCGCCCGCCGGAGTAACGACTTGTCGCGCTGAGGGCCGTATTCGGCAATCAGCGCGACAAGACGGGTTCAGACGGGGCGGGTCATCGCTAGCTTTCTTGGCGATGACGTCTCGTGCTTCGTCTGGCCTCACGCTCATGGCCGATCGCGGTCGGGTGCTCCAGGCCACGGTGGCGGGCCACGATGCCTTCTGGACCAATCCCGATTGGGACGGGGCCGCATGGAACGTGGGCGGCGACCGCCTGTGGCTCGGTCCTGAGCAGAACTGGTTTTGGACGACCCGCCACAGCCACGACCCGGCCGACTCCGAGGTCCAGGCGGGCTTGGACCCCGGCCAGTGGTCGACGGTGGAGGACGGGCCGGGCTATTGCGGTGTGGCCCAACGGGTGCGGGTCCGCCACCTCCACCGCAACCAGTCGGCGGTGTTCGACGTGACCCGGTCCTTCACCATCCTCGACCTCGACCTGCCGCTCTTCCAACAACACGTCGCCTACCGGACCACGGCGTCGCTGTCGGTCGACGACGGGCCCGACGGCGAGCTGGTGAGCCTGTGGTCCTTGGTGCAGGTTCCCAACGGCGGCGTGCTCGAGTTCCCGCACGTCGGGCCGACCGACTACCGCGACTACTTCGAGCCCGTCCGGCCTGACCATCTCGGCCACGCCGACGACGGGCTCACGTTGCGGATCACGGGGACGAGCAGACACAAGATCGGCCTGCCGCCGTGGGTGGGGAACGGGCGCATGGCGTACAGCCGCCCCGTCGAGGGCGGACGGCTCGTCGTCTTCCGTCACTTCGAGGCCAAGCCGTGGCTGCCCTATTGCGATCGGCCCCAAGGCGTCGATGCCGGCGCGGGCGACGCGGTGCAGGCGTACAACGACGGCGGCCAGTACGGGGGGTTCGGCGAAGTGGAGCACCACAGCCCGGCCGTCGTCATCGGCGGGCGCGGCGCGGGCGGAGGTATTACTGACGACTCGCTCACGGTCGTGGGCCTGGTCGCGGAACGCGACTGGGCCGAGTGGCGCCAGGCCTGGCTGCTTGCCCGCCGGCTGCCAGTGGTGGGGCCGGAGTGGCGTCGATGAGCGCTCGATTCGAGGGCCGGACCGCGGTCGTCACCGGGGCCGCGTCCGGCATCGGGTTCGAGATGGCGGCCCAACTCCTGGCCGAGGGCGCGCTCGTCGTGGCGGGCGACCTCGACCCCGCAGGCGTGCCCGAGGGGACTGTGCCCGTCGAGGTCGACGTGTCGTCGTCGGTCGCGGTCGAGCGGCTCGTCCAGACGGCCGTGGGCCAGACCGGCAGAATCGACCTGCTGTTCAACAACGCGGGCATCGGGTCCACCGCCGACCCGGTGTCGTGCACGGTGGAGGAGTGGGACGCCATCTTCGCGGTGAACGTGCGCGGCGTCTTCCTGGGCACCAAGTTCGCGCTGCCCCACATGCTGGCCGCGGGTCGGGGCGCCATCGTCAACACCGCCTCGGTCGCCGGTCTGGCCGGGCTCGCCGATCGGGCCGCCTACTGCGCCAGCAAGGGCGCGGTGATCTCCTTCACCAAGGCCGTGGCCGTGCAGTACGCGGGCACAGGTGTGCGTTGCAACTGCGTGTGCCCGGGCACGGTGGACTCGCCGTGGGTGGGCCGCCTGCTGGACGCCGCGCCCGACCCGGACGCGGCCCGGTCGGCCTTGATCGCACGTCAGCCAGTCGGAAGGCTGGGCCGTCCCGAGGAGGTGGCCAAGGCCGCCTTGTTCCTCGCCTCGGACGACGCCGACTTCGTGACCGGGGCAGCCTTCGCCGTCGACGGCGGCTTCCTCGCCCGCTGACGTCGAGCGACGTCAGGCAGACGGCCGGGGACGGCCTGGCGCGACGGTCCGGGCCAGGATCCCAAGCGTGGCCCGCAACGCGCTCTCGGGGACGATGGGAAAGACGGCCGCGTCCTTCCAGCTCTGCTCGATGCCCGACCAGTCGTAGTACGACGTGACCAGCGTGCCGCCGTCGATGGGCTCGAGCCTGTAGCCGTAGACGTGGCCGAGGTTGAGCTTGCCCTCGATCGTCCACGCGATCTCACGGTCCTGCTCGAAGGCGACGATGCGCACGGTCACGTCGTAGAGCCCGAGCGGGTAGTCGTTGAGGGCCTCGCGGTCCATGTGCACGACGAAGGTGTCCCCGATGGCGCGGACCGGATCGCCGGTGGCGTCCATCAGCATGCCCGCGCTGTCGATGGCCACGTGGCCTCGCGGGTCGCACAAGACGCTGAAGACGGCCGCGGGATCCGCGGCGATGGCCCGCTGGACCTCCAACCGTTCATTCACGGCTGCATACTCCCATGCGGACTGGGGCGACGCGTCCCGCTGCGCTCAGGAGGACGCGGACGGCGGGTCCGCGCTGACCATCCATGGCGTGCCGAAGCGATCGGTGCACATGCCGAACATGGGAGACCACGACGTCGGGCCGATGGGCAGGCTGACCTGTCCGCCTTCGGCCAGCGCCGCGAACACCCGCTCGGCCTCGGCCACCTCGGCGACCGAGTAGTTGACCTGCATGCCCTGCACTGGGCCGAAGCTGTCGGTGGTCGGGTCGTCGGACGCCATCAAGAGGTTGTCGCCGATCTTCAATGCGGCGTGCATGATCATGTCGGCGTGGGCCTCGGGCACGGGCTCGTCCGACGGCATGTCCTTCATGGTCAGGAGCACCAGCTCGCCGCCGAAGACCTCCTGGTAGCGGGTGAACGCGTCACGGCAGTTGCCGCCGAAGAACAGGTAGGGGTGAAAGGCCATGTGGCTCCTCCGGTCGAGTCCTTGCCGTTGAGTCTTCCGTGTGCGGCGCCACGAGTCACGATCCACGGTTGTCCGTTGCCGATGACGTGGGTCACGAACAGGCAGGATGGGGCTGTGGACCTGCCCGTGATGCCGCCCGTGTCCCCCATGCTGGCCAAGCTGGCTCGCGACCTGCCGGAGCGCGACGGCCTGTTGTTCGAGCCCAAGTGGGACGGCTTCCGCTGCATCGTGTTCCGCGACGGTGACGAGGTGGAGCTTGGGTCGCGCAACGAGCGGCCGTTGACCCGCTACTTCCCCGAGGTGGTCGACGCCGTGCGGGCCGGATTGCCGGAGCGGTGCGTGATCGACGGCGAATTGGTGATCGCGGGCGCGGACGGGCTGGATTTCGACGCGCTGCAACTGCGGCTGCATCCGGCCGAGTCGCGCGTGCGCAAGTTGGCGGGCGAGATCCCGGCGTCGTTCGTGGCCTTCGACCTGCTGGCCCTGGACGATCGGGACCTTCGACCTGCTCCGTTCTCCGAGCGACGGGCCCTGTTGGAGTCGGCGCTGGCGGGCGTGCAGCCCCCCATGTACTTGACGCCGGCCACTACCGACCGGGCCACGGCCGCCCAGTGGTTCGACAGCTTCGAGGGGGCCGGGCTCGACGGCGTGGTGGCCAAGCCGCTCGACCTTCCCTACAAGGAGAACGAGCGCTGCATGATCAAGGTCAAGCACGAGCGCACGGCCGACTGCGTGGTCGCCGGCTTTCGGTGGCACAAGAGCGGGCCGGTGATCGGCTCGTTGCTGCTCGGGTTGTACGACGACGATGGCGTGCTGCACCACGTCGGCATCACCGCCTCGTTCAAGATGGACGACCGGAAGAAGCTGGTCGACGTGGTGGCGCCATACCGGGAAGGGGCGGCGGAGGCCCACCCCTGGTTCTGGGGCATGACGGGCGAGGCCAACGAGCCCGCGGCCCGCCGGCCCGAGGCCCACTCCCGGTGGAACGCCAAGAAGGATCTCTCCTTCGAGCCCCTGCGGCCCGAGCTGGTCTGCGAGGTGGCTTACGACCACTTGCAAGGCATGCGGTTCCGCCACGCCTCCACGTTTCGTCGGTGGCGTCCAGACCGCGAGCCCGCGTCGTGCACGTACAAGCAGTTGGACACGGCCGTGCCCTCAGAACTGGCCGCCGTCTTCGGCGCCGGCTAGACCGCTCGAGCGCGTCTTGTCGCGCTGGATGCCGTATACGGCAATGAGCGCGACAAGACCGGTCGGAGTGGCGGTCAAACCCACTAGCCCAATCGCCCACATTCGCGTGGAGGCACCGAACCCGCGAGGCTGGGGCGATGCGCGCCGCCGACAACATGCTGACGCTGGTTGAACGCGATCGTGCCGCGGTGTGGCATCCGTATGCGGCGCTGCCGCCGAGCGGCACGATCTACCCCGTTGTCGCCGCCGAGGGCGTACGCCTTGAGCTGGCGGACGGCCGCCACATCATCGACGGGATGGCGTCATGGTGGTCGATGATCCACGGGTATCGCCATCCGGTGCTCGATGAGGCCGTACGCGCCCAGCTATCGTCGATGGCCCACGTGATGCTCGGTGGCCTCACCCATCCGGCTGTGGTCGATCTCGCCGAGCTGCTGATCGGGATCACTCCTGAACCGCTGGCCCATGTTTTCTTCGCCGACTCCGGGTCGGTCGCCGTCGAGGTCGCCATCAAGATGGCCGTCCAGCACTGGATCGGACGAGGCAAACCGCAGAAGCGGCGCCTTGTCACGGTGCGCGGCGGCTACCACGGCGACACGTTTGGCGCCATGGCCGTGTGCGATCCCGAGACGGGCATGCACCATCTTTTTACCGACGTGCTGGCGCAGCACCTGTTCGCGCCGATGCCCGGACCCGACCGCCGCGTGCCGTTCGACGGCGAGCCCATCGCCGCGATGGAGACGCTGCTGGCCGCCCATGCCCACGAGGTCGCCGCCGTCATCCTCGAGCCGGTCGTGCAAGGCGCCGGCGGCATGCGCTTCTCGCATCCCGAGTACCTCACCCGCCTCCGCGCCTTGTGCGACGCGTACGACGTTCTGCTCGTCTGCGATGAGATCGCCACCGGATTCGGCCGCACCGGCGCGCTGTTCGCGAGCGAGCACGCCGACATCGCGCCCGACATCATGTGCCTTGGCAAAGCGATGACGGGCGGGTACCTGTCGATGGCGGCGACGCTGTGCACGCCCGCGGTCGCTGAAGGGGTCTGTCGGGCTGATCCCGGCGCACTGATGCACGGGCCAACGTTCATGGGCAACGCCCTCGGCGCCGCCGTCTCGCGGGCCAGCATCGAGCTGTTGTTGTCGGGTCCGTGGCGCGACGAGGTCAGACGGATCGAAGCGGCGTTGACCGACGGGCTCGAGCAGGCGAAAGCGCTGCCGGGTGTTGCCGACGTGCGCGTCTTCGGCGCTATCGGCGTGGTGGAGATGCACGAGCCGGTCGATATGGAGGCCACCCAGGCCCACCTCATCGATCACGGTGTCTGGCTCCGCCCGTTCGGGCGCTTGCTGTACACGATGCCGCCCTACGTCATCGACGGCGACGACCTGTCGACGCTCACCGCGGCCATGGTGAGCGCCGCCGGCCTGGCGTCGTGAGCGACGTGGGATCGAACGGGGCCGGCCCGTGGGACGCCTGGGCCGCGCAACAAATCGGCGCCGTCCGCGCCGCCGGCCAATGGCGCGAACCACGGGTGCTCGATGGACGGGGACCGTGCTTCCGCCTGGCCGATGGCCGGGAGGTGGTCTCCTTCGCGTCGAACGACTACCTCGGCCTCGCCGGAAATCCCACCGTCGTCGCGGCCGCGCACGCCGCCCTCGATGAGTGGGGGGCAGGGTCCGGGGCGGCACGGCTCATCGTCGGATCGCGGCCCGTACACCACGACCTCGAATCCGAGCTCGCGGCGTGGAAGCGATCCGATGCCGCCGTGCTCTTCCCGACGGGATTCGCCGCCAACCTCGGCGTCCTCACAACCCTGGCTGGCCCAAGCGTCACCGTCGTGTCCGACGAGCTCAACCACGCGTCGATCATCGACGGTTGCCGCCTCGCTCGCGCCAACGTCGTCGTCTCGCGCCACAACGACGCCGCCCACGTCGACGCGATCCTCGCCGCGTGCCCCGGTCGAGCCCTCGTCGTCACCGATCTCGTGTTCTCGATGGATGGCGACGTTGCGCCGCTGGCCGAGCTCGGCGAGGTCTGCGCCTCGCACGGCGCCCTCCTCGTGCTCGACGAGGCCCACCTCGTCGTCGACCCCTCTGGGGGCTGTCGCGAACCAGACGAGATCATCGGCGGGCGCCTCGGCGGCATCGATGCGAAGTCGGTCGTCCGCGTCGGCACACTCTCGAAGACCTTGGGCTCGCTCGGAGGGTTCGCGGCAGGCGACGCCCATCTCATGGCCCTGCTCGTCAACCGGGCCCGTTCGTACATCTTCACCACGGCCTCAACCCCAGCCGACGCCGCCGCCGCACGAGCTGCGCTGAGCCTCGTCCGCGGCTCCGAAGGCGACGAGCTTCGGGCGCGACTTCGCCGCAACATCGATCGGCTCTCGCCGGGCCACCCTTCGCCGATTGTCCCAATTCTCATCGGTGCCGAAGACGCCGCCGTCGACGTCGCCGCCCGCCTCCTCGACCGCGGTGTCCTTATCCCGGCCATTCGCCCCCCGACAGTCGCCGCCGGAACATCCCGGCTGCGCGTCGCACTGTCGGCCGCACACACAGACCGCCACATCGACCTTCTGCTCTCGGGCCTCGACGCGGTGTGGCCCGCCGGACGCAACCGTGGCTGACGCGAGGACTCGCCCGGCCCGCGTCGCCCTCATTGCCGGCACCGGCACCGAGGTCGGGAAGACCTGGATCGCGGTGCGGGTCATCGAGCGCTTGCGGGCCGACGCGGGCTTGCGCGTCGCGGCGCGCAAGCCCGCGCAGTCGTTCTTGACGGGGGAGGGCCCGACCGACGCCGAGTTGCTGGCGGCGGCAACGGGCGAGCGCCCGCACGACGTCTGTGCGCCCCAGCGTTGGTACCCGCTGCCGATGGCCCCGCTCATGGCCGCCGACGCGCTCGGGCGGGCGCCGTTCACCCTCGCCGATCTCGTTGCCGAGTTGTCCTGGCCGGCCCCCGCCGCCGATGTCGGCGTCGTCGAGTCAGCCGGCGGAGTCCGCTCGCCGATCTCCGCCGATGGCGGTGACACGGTCGACCTGGCCGACGCGCTGACGCCCGACCTCGTCGTGCTGGTGGCCGACGCCGGCCTCGGCACCATCAACGCCGTGCGCCTCTGTCTCGACGCGCTGGCCCAGCGCCCGACTGTGGTCGTCCTCAACCGCTACGACCACACCGACGACCTGCACCGCCGCAACCGAACCTGGCTGACCGACACCCTCGCCCAGCCCGTTCTCATCGACTCGGCCGATGTTGCCGCCGCCATCCAGAGCGGTTCCGGGGCTCGACAGGCCCTCACCGGTCGTCGGCACAGCCGGGCCATCCGGCCGGGATGATCACGAGGCGATACTCGACAGGCCAACTGGCCCCAAAGCCCACGCCAGACGGACCTATCGTCGTTGCATGTCCGACCCCTTAGCCCGCGCCTCGACCGCCCTACTGAGCGAGCGGCGTCAACTGACCCCGGCCGAGCTCGCCAACCTGGCCACTCTTCCTGACGGCGAGGTTCACGCCCTCGCCGCGCTGGCGCACGCCGTGCGCCTTGCCTGGTGCGGTCCTACCGTTGAGGTCGAAGGGATTCTTTCGGCGAAGACCGGCGGATGTCCGGAGGACTGCTCGTTCTGTTCGCAGTCAGCCAAGTTCGAATCGCCGGTCAAAGCCCTCCCGCTGCTCACCGACGACGAGGTACGCGCCGCAGCCGCCGAGACAGCAGCGGTCGGCGCCTCGGAGTTCTGCCTGGTGTACGCAGTTCGCGGTCCCGACGAGCGACTCATGCAGCATCTGGAGCGAGTGGTCGCTCTCGTGCGAGGTGAGACAGAACTGCGCGTGGCGATCAGTGCCGGCATCCTCACCGACGCCCAGGCCGACCGTCTCGCAGCCGCAGGCACGCACCGCTACAACCACAACCTGGAGACGGCCCGATCGTTCTTCCCGCAGATCGTGTCGACCCACTCCTGGGACGAGCGTTTCGAGACGTGCGAACGGGTCAAGGAGCGCGGGATGGAGCTGTGCTGCGGGGTACTCCTGGGTATGGGCGAATCGGATGATCAGCGGCTCGAGCTCCTCGGTCAGATGCGAGACCTTCGCCCGTCTGAGGTGCCGATGAACTTCCTCAACCCCCGGCCAGGCACGCCTCTTCAGATCAGGCCGCTTGTGCGTCCCCTTGAGGCGATTCGGTGGATCGCCCTGTTTCGCCTCGCCCTGCCGTGGACGATCTTGCGCTACGCCGGCGGTCGCGAAGTCACCCTGCGCGACTTGCAGGCGATGGGGATGACGGCGGGCATCAACGCCATCATCGTTGGGAACTACCTGACGACCCTTGGGCGCAGCGCAGACGAGGACCTCCAGATGCTCGAAGACCTGCGCATGCCGATCGGCGCCCTGTCCCCGGTGCTGTAAGCCAATGCATTGCACCGGATGCGGACGAGCCGAGCGCGAAGGCGACACCTGCGGATGCCGCTCACATCTCGAGCCACCCCGGTTTTGTCGGACGTGCGGTCGCCGCCTCGCCGTGCAAGTCACCCCCACAGGGTTCACCGCCCGCTGTCGCGACCACGGCCCACACCAACCCGCGCCCTCACTTCCCGCCCGGTAGCCAGGTCACGGGCCGGCCATAATGAGGATGGAGTGGCGAAGCGCCCCGCGGCGTGGAAGACGGGGACGCAGACAAGGTCGGTAACAACCGCGGCGCGGGTGCATACGGCAATGAGCGCGACAAGACGCGTCAGTCGGGGGCGGGGTCGGGGCGGGCTCGGCTGGGCTGGACCCGCTTGGGCTCGCCCGCCATCTTGGGGAAGCTGGGCGGCCAGGGCGCGTCGCCCAGGCCTTCGGCCTCGTCGCGCTGCGACAGCTCCAGCAGCGGCTCCAACGCAAATGCCTCGTCGTCGATCCCCGCGCCCACGTCGCCCAGGGCCGCATACCGGGCGGGCACGGTGGCGATGGTGAGGTCGCCCTGCTCCACGTCGGGCACCTCGGACCACAGCAGCGGGGCCGACACCCGGCCTTCGGCATTGGCCCGCACCGAATAGGCCGAAGCCACCGTGCGATCCCGGGCGTTCTGGTTGTAGTCGATGAAGACGCGGTCGCCCCGCTCCTCCTTCCACCACTTGGTGGTGGCCAGCCCGGCCGACCGCCGCTCCACCTCGCGGGCCAAGGCCAGCGCGGCCCGTCGCACCTCCAAGAACCCGAACTCCGGCCGCACCCGCACATTGATGTGGATGCCGCGCGACCCGGACGTCTTGGGATAGCAGGCGTAGCCGTACTCGCTCAGCACCTCGTTGCACAGCAGCGCCACATCGCGCACCTCGGACCACGGCACGCCTGGTTGCGGGTCGAGGTCGACGCGCAGCTCGTCGGGATGGTCGACGTCGTCTCTGCGCACCGGCCACGGGTTGAGGTCGAGGCAGTTCATGTTGACGGCCCACAGGATGTGGGCCACGTCGACCGGGCACAGCTCCGTGGCCGACCGCCCGCTCGGGAACGACACCGTGCACGTCTGGAGCCAGTCCGGCTTGCCCTTCTCGGGCACCCGCTTCTGGTAGAAGAACTCGCCCTCCGCGCCCTCGGGATACCGCTTCATGACGGTGGGCCGCTCGTACACGCCCCGCAGCGCGCCCTCGCCCACGGCCAGGTAGTAGTTGGCCAGGTCGAGCTTGGTCTCGCCTCGCGCCGAGAACACGACTCGGGTCGGCGACGTGATGCGCACGTCGCGCCCGTCGACCGACAGGACGACTACGTCCTTGTCGCCAGCCACGCCGCCTCCTGCCTGCCCAACTCGGTGGACGGCTCGCCGTCGACCTGGGGCCAAAGCTCGTGCGCGACCCGAAGCCAGTTCCGCCGCGACCCCAGCTCGGCCAGGATGGCGTACAGCCCCAGGTTGATGCGCTGGATGATGACGAACGAGGCGGGCACGTTGGCCCACTTGGTCACCGGCGACGGCACGAAGAGCCTGCGGACCGTCTCCGACGCGTACTCGTGGGTGACGGGCGTGACCTCATCGGTGAGGATCTCGTAGAAGTGGCCGAAGTACTCCATCACCTGCTCGTCGCTGACCGGGGCGCCGCGGCTCAGGAGTCTGGTGTCCTCGACGACGGCCCGGAACTTGGCGCTGTCGCGATGCAGGACGATTTTCTCGATCATGGACTCGAAGGAGTCGAGCTCCGGTCGGCCGAAGTGCTTGACCAGTCCGTAGTCGAGGAACGTCACCCGGCCGCCGGGTCGGAAGAGGTAGTTGCCAGGATGAGGGTCGCCGTTGAAGGCATGCATGCGGTAGATGCTGCGGAAGACGTAGCGGTAGACGGCCTCGCCAGCCAGGTCGCGCTCTTCTTGCGACCACTCGCGGGCCACCACTGAAAAGCGGACGCCCTCGGCCAACTCCGTGGTGAGCACCCTCCCCGCGGACAGCTCGTCCACCACCGCGGGCACGTGGATGAAGGGATGGCCCGCATAGAACTCGTGGAACTCGCGCTGGTTCTTGGCCTCCAGCCGGTAGTCGAGCTCCTCGGTCAAACGGTCCTTCAACTCCGTGACGACGGGCCCGGGCTCGAAGCCCGGAAAGGCCAGTCCGACGACCTGCGTTAGCATGGCGGTGTTGGCCAAGTCCGCCTTGATGGCCGCGTCGACGCCGGGGTACTGCACCTTGACGGCCACGGCCCGCCCGTCGCGCGTGAGGGCCCGGTGGACCTGCCCGATGGACGCCGCCGCGATGGGCACGTCGTCCCATTCGGCGAAGAGCTTGTCGGGCGACGCGCCCAGCTCGCGCTCGATGACCTGGGCGGCCAGGTCGCCGCTCATGGGCGGCGCGTCCCGTTGCAGCGTGGCCAGCGCTTCGCGCATCGGCTCGGGCAGGCCGTCGTCGAGGAAGCTGGCCAACTGGCCGAGCTTCATGAGGACGCCCTTCATGCTGCCCAAGGCGTCGGCCACGTCGGCCGCGGTGCGAAGCTCGTTCTCGCGATCGAGCGCCTCACGGCGTTGCGCGCCGGCGAACACTCGACGGGCTCTGTGCAGCGCCTGGCGCCGTCCGACTCGGCCTCCGAGCCGGGCCACTGCTGCGGTGCGTCCAGCCCTGCTCTCCAATCCATCGCTGCGCCGCACCGCCAGCCACCCGCCGGCGCCGACGGCGGCCAACGCGCCGACGACGTACCGCTTCTTCACCACTGGTTCCAATGGGTGATGGTCTCGGCGGGCACCCGTTGGGCGGCCTTGAAGTCGGTGCCCTTGGTGAACGCCACCGGGATGAGGGCGGCCTGCGTGACCTTGTCATAGGGGATGCCGAGGATCTCCGCCGCCTCGCGCTCGAAGGCCAGGTGCAGCGTCGTCCAGACCGTGCCCAGGCCGCGGGCGCGGGCCGCCAGCATGAAGCTCCAGCCCGCCGGGATGATGGAGGCGAAGTAGCTCGCGGGCGACGACCCTTTGACCACCTCGACCCGGCTCTTGCCGCACGGGATGACGTGCACGGGCACTTCGTGGAGGTGGTCGCGCAGATAGGTCGCAGACGAGCGCACGGCGTCGTACCGCTCGTGGCGCGGGTCGCCCTCGGGATACGTGTTCGACCCCGCGCTGGCATAAGCGTCGTAGGCCATGCCGTACAGCTCGGCTAGCGCGGCCCGCTTGTCGGCATCGTCCACCACCACGAAGTGGAACCCTTGTCGGTTGGAGCCCGACGGGGCCTGCTGGGCGATCTCGATGCACTCGGTGATGAGGTCACGCGGCACCGGGCGGGTGAGGTCCAGCCGCTTGCGCACGGCGCGGGTCGTGGTGAGGAGTTGGTCGGGGGTGAGGTCGAGGGTCATGTGGGACGCGGCTCCTTCGGGAGCCCCAACACCAGCTCCCCGATGATGTTGCGCTGCACCTCGCTCGTCCCGCCACCCAAGCGGGCCCCCGGCGCGGCCAGAACGCTTTGGCGGTCGCCGAAGGCCACGGCCAGGTCGAAGGTGGTCTCGGTCAGCCCGAGCTTGAGCAAGGACGCGGCCGGACCGGACCGGGTATCGATGAAGGACAGGGCCCGCGCCTTGGCGTGGAGCGCGGCCAACCGGTCGCGTTCGACTGCACTGCTCGCGTTGGCCGACCGCAGACGCCGCTGCAAGGCGGCCACCGACGAGCCGATGTACGCCCGTTCGTTTCCGAGCGTGGCCATGGTGACGCCCCATCCGCCATGGGGAGGGCCGACCAGGTTGGCGGCCGGCACCCGCACGCCGGTGAAGAAGACGTCGTCGAACTCGGCCTCGCCCGTCATCTGGCGGATGGGCCGCACCTCGATGCCGGGCGAGCGCAGGTCGACCACGAAGAACGAGATCCCCTTGTGCTTGGGCGCGTCGGCCAGGTCCAAGGTGCGGGCCAGCAGGATGCCCCAGTCCGCGGCGGACGCGCCGGACGACCATGTCTTCTGCCCGTCGAGGACCCATTCGTCGCCGTCGAGGACAGCCCGCAGCGAAAGCGAGGCCAGATCGGAGCCCGCAGCGGGCTCGGAGAACAACTGGCACCACACGATCTCGCCCGCGCCCGTGCCCGCCAAGAGCTCTTGTTGGTCGGGGGTGCCGAAGGCCAGCAGGGCGTTGGCGGCCAGCACCAGCCCCACCATGTTGAGCACGGGCGGCACGGCGGCCGCCGCGCACTCCTGAAGCCACACCGTCTTGGCGTCGTCGGGCAGGGCGAAGAAGACGTACCCGGCATCGGCCATCCGGCGTTGCCACGCGACCGCCGCCCCGCGCAGACGGGGCGGCATGATCGGCCCGTAGTCGGGCGGCGCGTGGTGCTTGTTGTCGGCCAGCCAGGTGCGAGCCTGCTGCCGGAAGTCCACTAAGCGGAGAAGTGCTTCAGCAGTTGGCCGAACTCGTCTGCCGGGCCGGAGGGGACGATGTAGCCGTCCTCATTGCGGATCTGCTCGAAGTTGTCCCGCACGTCCTCGAGGGTCAGCGCCGCGTTGTAGTAGCCCTCGGTCAGGCCAATGAAGAAGCGGGCGATGCGCCCGCCTGCGGCGCTGTAGATCTCGCCGGTCACCGGGCAGTCCTCGTGTACCAGCCAGGCCACGATGGGGGAGACCAGCTTGGGGTCGAGCTTGTCGGCCAGCGGTCCGAGCAGCTCCTCGGTCATGCGGGTGCGGGCCACGGGGGCCAAGGCGTTGGCCTTGATGTTGTACTTGGCCCCCTCGGCGGCCAGCACGCGCGTGAAGCCGACCAGGCCCATCTTGGCTGCGCCATAGTTCGACTGGCCGAAGTTGCCGAGGATGCCCGAGTTGGACGACGTGTTGACGATGCGCCCATAGCTCTGCTCGCGCATCTTGATCCACGCGGGCCGGGTGACGTTGAAGGAGCCCTTGAGGTGGACGTCGATGACCGGGTCGAGGAACTCCGGCGTCATGTTGTGGAAGGTCTTGTCCCGCAGGATGCCTGCGTTGTTGATGACGATGTCGACCTTGCCGAAGGCGTCGATCGCCGTCTGCACGATGGCCTCGCCGCCTTCGGCGGTGGCCACGCTGTTGGTGTCGGCCACGGCCACGCCGCCCAAGTCCTCGATCTCCTTGGCCGTGGTGTGGGCGGGCCCGGCGTCGCCGCCCTCGCCCGTCACCGACCCGCCCAGGTCGTTGACCACCACCTGCGCGCCCCGCGAGGCGAGCAGCAGCGCGTGCTCTCGGCCCAGGCCCCCGCCCGCGCCGGTGATGATCGCAACCTTGCCGTCGTACCCGAGATCAGCCATGGCCGGACGGTAGTCGCAGCCTTGACCAGCCGGTCAACTCGAACGAGTCGACGCAGCCGCAGGCGCAGGTGCCGTCAAGCCAGCCGGGCCGCGGCCTCCGCCTTCAAGCGCTTGTAGTCGACCTTGCCGTTGGGGGCCCGGCCGATGGTGTCGACCGGCAGCACCCGCTTGGGCGCCTTGTAGGTCGCCAGCCGCGACTTCACGTGGGCGATGACGTCGGCCTCGTCGAGGCCCGCTCCGTCGTGCAGCTCGACCACCGCGGTGATGGCCTCGCCCCACTTCTCGTGGGGTACGCCGACGGCGACCGCGTCGCGGATGGACGGGTGCGTCTTCAACGCCTCCTCGACCTCCTCCGGGTACACCTTCTCGCCGCCCGTGTTGATGCAGACCGACCCGCGGCCCAGGAGCTTGAGCGACCCGTCGGCCTCGACCGTGGCGTAGTCGCCGGGGATGGAGTAGCGCACGCCGTCGATGGTGCGGAAGGTCTTGGCCGACTTCTCCGGGTCCTTGTAGTAGCCCAGCGGCGTGCGCCCCCGGACGCCGACCATGCCGACCTCGCCCGACCCCGGCTCCACCAGGCGGCCGTCGTCGGTGATGACGATGGCCTTGTCGCCCAGGCTGAACTTGGCCGTCTGCGCCGCGTTGGCGCCGCCCGACACCGAGTTGCCCATGCCCAGGGCCTCCGATGAGGAGAAGGCGTCGGCCAGCAGCATCCCGGCGTGGTGGCGCAGCAGCCCCTCCTTGGTCTCCTGGCTCCACATCACGCCGGACGACACCATCAGCATGAGACTCGAGATGTCGTACTTGCCTGGGTTGGCGTCGAGGGCGCGAAGGATGGGCTTGGCGAAGGCGTCGCCCACGATGGCCACCGCGTTCACCTTCTCGCTCTCGATGGTGGCCAGCAGCTCATCGGGGTCGAACGTGCGGTTGGCCAGGGTGACGACGCAGCCGCCGCCGTCGAGGATGTTGAACGACGTGAACGCACCGGTGCCGTGCATGAGTGGGCAGGCGGGCACGCCGCGCAGGCCCGGGCCTTGCTCGGTGCGGAGCCTGCGCACGGTGTCGTAGTCGGGCTCGGCCGGATAGGGCATGCCGCCCGACTCGTTGAGCGAGCCGAAGATGTCGTCCTGGCGCCACATCACGCCCTTGGGCATGCCCGTGGTGCCGCCCGTGTAGAGCATGTAGAGGTCGTCGCCGTCGCGGCCCCATGGCCCGGACACGTTCTGCCCGGCCTTGCCCGCGCCCGCCGCGTCCTCATAGGGAGTGGCCCAATCCGGGCAGGGTCCCGAGCCGTCGTCCACCCACAGCCAGCCCTTGACCTTCGGGAGCTTGTTCCGCAAGACCTCGATGCGCTCGGCGAAGGTGCCGTGAAAGACGACGGCCACCGCGTCGGCGTTGTCCCAGAGGTACAGCAGCTCGTCCTCGGCGTAGCGGTAGTTGGTGTTCACCGGCGCCAGCCCGGCCCGGAAGATGGCGAACATCGACTCGAGGAATTCGTTGTCGTTGTAGAGGTAGTGGGCCACCTTGTCCTGGCGGGCCACCCCGAGGTCGAGCAGCCACGACGCCACGCCGTTGGCCCGGGCGTCGAACTCGGCCCACGTCACCCGGCGATCGCCGTGGACCAGTGCGGGGGCGTCGGGCTGGGTGTCGGCGATGGTCTCCCAGATGTCGGCGAAGTTCCAGCCGGGCATGCGCGTTCGGTCCCCCTCGTGACGTGACAGCGTCGTCAGTCTACGGGTGCCGTGGGCGGCTCGGCATCGGTAGGTTTGGGCCATGGACTTCGAGCTTCCCGGCGATGACGACCCGCGCCGACAGGCCGTGCGGGCCTGGTTGGCCGACCACCCGGCGCCGACGGGCAGGCAGCTCGCCGAGGCCGGCTTCGTGGCCCCGCACTGGCCCAAGCCGTGGGGGCTCGACGCCGATCCCATCCATCAGCTCGTGATCGACGAGGAGTTGCGGCGGTCGGGCATCGGGCGGCCCGTGAACCCGATCGGGATCGGCTGGGCCGGTCCGACCATCCTGCACGCGGGGACCGACGAGCAGAAGGACCGGTACCTCATGCCGATCCTGGCGGGCGAGGAGATGTGGTGTCAGCTCTTTTCCGAGCCGGGCGCGGGGTCCGACTTGGCCGGCCTCGGCACGCGGGCCGTGCGCGACGGCGACACCTATGTGGTCAACGGCCAGAAGATCTGGACGTCGCTCGGGCATGTCTCCAAGTTCGGCATCCTCATCGCCCGCACCAACCCGGACGCGCCCAAGCACAAGGGCGTGTCGTACTTCATCTGCCCGATGGACACGCCCGGCATCGAGGTCCGGCCCATCGTGGAGATGACCGGCGTACACACCTTCAACGAGGTGTTCTTCACCGACGTGCGCATCCCGGCCCAGAACCTGGTCGGCGATGAGAACGAGGGCTGGACGCTGGCCAAGGTCACGCTGGGCAACGAGCGGGTGTCGCTGTCGGGCGAGGGCGCGCTGTGGGGGCGGGGGCCGACGGCGGGCGACCTGCTCGACGTGGTCAAGTCCGGCGGCGGGTGCGACGACCCGCTGCTGCGCCAGCGCCTGGCCGCGCTCTACATCGAGGCCGAGGTGCTGCGGCTGATCCGGCTGCGCACGGTCACGGCCAAGGTGCAGGGCCGACAGCCCGGGCCCGAGGCGTCGGTGCGCAAGGCGTTGGCCGACGAGCACGGCCAGCACATCATGGGGCTGGCCAAGGACTTGGCGGGCGCGGCGGGCATGCTCAACGACGTCGGACCTATGGGGGCGGCCGCCGGGGAGTGGGCGTTCGGGTACCTGTTCGCGCCCGCCCTCACCATCGGGGGCGGCACGTCCGAGGTGCAGCGCAACATCATCGCCGAGCGGGTCCTTGGCCTGCCCCACGACCTCGACGCCGAAGTGGGCAAGACCTGGGCCGAGTCCCGCCGCCCCGCCTGACACCGATCCGGGTGCGGTCCCCGCGACCGGGCCGTGGGTAGCCAGGGCGGAAATGGCTCGATCGGGCCATGGCGGACGCAAGCGCCCATGCGTCACGCTTGCCGTCATGGGGGCGGCTCAGATGTTTCGAGTGGTGCTGGTCGACGACGAGGAGCCGGTGCGCGCCCTCATCGGGATCACGCTGGGCCTCGATCGGCACTTCTCGGTGGTGGGCGAGGCCAGTGACGGCGAGCAGGCGGTCACGCTGGTCAACCTCCAGCACCCCGACGCCGTCGTGCTCGACCTGATGATGCCGAAGGGCGGTGGCATGGACGCCATCCCCCGCATCCGCATCTGCTCGCCCGAGACCAAGATCGTCGTCTTCTCGGCCCTGGCCGCCGACCAGATGAGCGACGAGGCCATGGCCAAGGGCGCCCACGCCTACATCGAGAAGAGCCGCTTCTCGACCGACCTGCCGGACGTGCTCCAGCGGCTCTGCTCGGCCACCTGCGCCTGAGTCGTCTGCGTCCAGGACCGTCGCCGATCTGCATTTGGGCGTAGTTGTGGTCGGAAAACGACGGGAACTACGCCCAAATGCGAGAAGACCCCCCGGGGGCCACGGCGATCAGCGACGCGCGGGGAGGTCAGGGCCGACGTGACGTGAAGGCGCCGTCGCCGGTGATGGAGTGTGAGCCCCACCGACCCGGGGTGGCCAGCACGGCCCGGGGATAGTCCTCGAAGAGCCAGCGGGCGAAGTGGCGGCGAGTCCACGGCGTCAGCCCGGCCACGCGCACTGCGGTCCGCACTCCCCGCCGGTGGGCCAGGGCGTGCCTGGACAAGAAGTCGGCCAGTCGGTTGTCGACGGCCAAGCCGCCCCGCACCGCGGCCTCGTAGGCCTCGGCCCCGCCGCCCCCCACGATCGTCTCGGCGGCCAGCACCCCGGTCTCCAAGGCCTGGCCGATGCCCTCGCCCGTCATCGGGTCGGTGGCCCGGGCCGCGTCGCCCACAAACAACACCCGCCCGCCCGCCGCGCTCAGCGCCGTCGACCCGACCCGGGCCGGGATGGGCCACGCCTTGGGCGGCGCCTCCGGACGGGCCGTCGGCCCCAAGGCGGCGCGCACATGGGGCAGGTCGAGCACGGCGGCCCACTGGTCCTTCATCACCTTCGTCGGCTGCCCCGGCCGGCGGCGGATGCCGAAGCCCACATTGGCCCGGCCGTCGGGCAGGGGGAACGACCACGCGTACCCCGGAAGCAGGGCGGGCTCGAACCAGACCCACAACTGCGAGGCCGCCACTCCGGTCACGCCCCCGAAGTACTGGCGCATGGCGTGCCACTCGCCCAAGTAGCCGTGCTCGTCCGACGCGCCCACGTGCTTGCGCACCGTCGACCACATCCCGTCGGCCGCGATGACGTGCTCGGCCGAGACCGTGCCGATGCCTTCGACCTCGACCGACACGGACTGCGACACGGACTCGCCCGACCCGCGCCTGCCCGACCCGCGCCCGCCGACCACGGCCCCCACGACCTCGTGCCCGTCGTGCACCTTGACCCCGGCGGCGCGCGCCACGTCCAACAGGGCCGCGTCCAAATCCACCCGCCGGGCCACTGCGCCGTACAGGCCCCGTCCGCGCGGGAGCGGGAAGGCCACCGACCGGCCCGACACCGACCGCACCCACACGTCGTCGATGGTCTGCCACGACGCCACCGACGAAGGGTCCAGCCCGAGCGACTCCAAGAGCCGCAGCGCGCCGGTGGTCAGCCCGTCGCCGCAGCACTTGTCCCTGGGGAAGGCGGCCTTGTCGAACAAGGCCACGTCCCGGCCCGCCCGGGCCAAGACGATGGCGGCGGCGGTACCGGCAGGCCCGCCGCCGACCACCACCACGTCGGGCAACTCAGCCCTTTCCCAGCACGGCCCGCAAGGCCGCGTCCAGCGTCGGATGCCGGAACTGGTAGCCGGTGGCCTCCAGTTTGGCGGGCAGGACCCGTTGCCCGGCCAACAGCATCTCGTCGGCCATCCCCCTGCCGAACATCGTGCGCAGAGCGGCGGCGGGCACGGCCAGCACGGCCGGTCGACCAAGGACCTTGCCCAGGGCCTTGGTGAACTCGGCGTTGGTGACCGGGTTGGGCGCGGTGGCGTTGAGGGGACCCTCCACTGCCTCGTTGTCGAGGGCGTGCCTGATGGCGCCCACCTCGTCGTCGATGGCGATCCAGCTCTGCCACTGGCGGCCGTTGCCGAGTCGCCCGCCCGCGCCCAGCCGGAACGGCGTGAGCTGCTTGGCCAGCGCGCCGCCCTTGGGCGAGAGCACGATGCCGCTGCGCACCAGCACGGTGCGCACCCCCGCCTTGGACGCGGGCCCGGTCGCCGCCTCCCACTGCCGGCACACGTCGGCCAGGAAGCCCTGACCCGGGGTGCTGTCCTCGGTCAGCGGCTCGTCGCCCCGATCGCCGTAGTAGCCGACGGCCGACGCGCTGACGAAAGCCCGGAGCTGGTCGGCCCGACGGGCCGCAGCGGTGGCCAGCGCGGTGGTGCCCTTGACCCGGCTGTCGAGCACCTTGGCCTTGTGCCCGTCAGACCACCGGTGCTCGCCGATGCCCTCGCCCGCCAGGTGCACGACGGCGTCGACCCCTTCGAGGGCGGACTCGTCGAACGTGCCCGACTCGGGCTCCCACTGATGGCCTCGCGACAGCCGCACCACCTCGTCCCCGTCCGCCTCGAGGGCGGCGACGAGGGCCGTGCCGATCAGTCCGTGAGACCCGGTGACGAGGACGCGCATCCCCGCATCTTCCCCTCAGTCGCGCTGCAACAGCCAAGTCAGCGTGCCCGACAGGGCGATCAGACCGGCCACGCCCACGGCCACGACCCAAGGCCGGGCCCCGCCATAGGCGACCCCGAGCACATAGCCCGCGCCCACGCTGGCTGCGGTGGACAGAGCCAGCCCCGCACCGTCGGCCCACAAGAAGCGGCGCGGCTCCATGTCCGACGCGCCGACCGTCGCACTGAGCAGACCGGTGGGGAAGATGGCGAAGCGGGCCAGGAAGACGAGTCGCGCCCCTTTGCGTTCGAGCACGTCGCGGAGCCGCCGGATCTGGTCGCGGTTGAGCAGGCGGGCGGCGACGAAGGGCAGCTCGTCGTCGCCGTCGATGTCCTCCGACCACGCCCTGCCCAGCGCGAAGTAGAGCCAGATGGCCAGTACCTGCAAAGGGACGGCGGCGAGCAGGACAGTCGGCAGGAAGACGTCGCCTTGGCGGGCGAGGAACGCGCCTGCCAGCAAGACGATCTGACTGGGCCGCAGCAGGGCCAGCACGACGAAGTGGCGTCGATACAAGAACGGGAACAGGGGCAGGGCCACCGCGCCCGCCACCAGGCGCACGGCCGCGAGCCACAACAACAGGTGCTTGGCCCGCTTGGGCGACGCGGGCCGGGTCAACGCGGGCAGTCGACGCCCTCGGCGGGACGGTAGAGGGCGAAGACGTGGTCCACCTTCACCGTCCCATCGAGGTACTTGCGCGTGCGCTCGGTGCTGACCCGCGTGCACGGGCCCTTGGCCGCGCTGGTCTGGCCCGTCTGCGTGGCGTCGACGAAGTGGGTGGAGTAGAAGGTCACGGTCAGGCTGGTGCCCGTGTAGGTCGGCCAGACGAGGATGCCGTAGGGCGTGGTGTTCTTGATCTGGAGGTCCGGGTGGGGGAAGCCCATGGTGGCCTCCCGTCCATACGGATAGCGGGAGATGTAGAGGCTGTGGCTCTGGTACTCGCCGAAATCGAGGCCCGCGAAGAAGGCGGCGTTGAACGTCGTGGTCGCGAACTGGGAGATGCCCCCGCCCACGTCCTCGGCGTGCTCGCCGTCCTGGATGACGGGCGCCACCACGAAGCCCTTCTCCCGTGTGCGCTTGCCCGCCACGTTGTTGACCGAGAACGTCTCGCCCGGCTTGATGACGTAGCCCCGCATCATGTCGGCGATGCGGTGGATGTTGGTCACCCGCGGCTCGCAGCACTTGTGGGGCGTGGTGAAGGTCGACACCTGCTCTTTGATGTGGAGGGCCTCGGCCGCGGCGACGGTGAGGGTGGGCTCCACCTTGGTGAGCGGGAGGACGAGGGGGCCGCGCCGGTTCTGGATGACGGCCTGCTCGATGACGGTGGCCGCCTCCGGCGCGCAGCACGTGGTGCCCGTCTTGCCCGGCACGATCTGGGGGATGCCGCCGACCAGGTTGAACGACGTCTCCGTGGGCGCCGTGCCCGCCTTGGCGAACATGGCGGCCAGGTCGGCGCCCGCCTCCTTGGGCTTGATGGACAAGGCCAGCCCGTCCGCCCTCGCCTCGGTGCGCAGCCATCCCCTGAGCACGCGCGTGGAGATGACGCCGTCCTCGGTGCCGGCCTTCACTTGCAGCGGCAGCTTGGTCAGCGCCTCGGCCTGGTCGACCAGCCGTTGCGCATCGGCCAGCTTGAAGCGGGGCGGCACGGCGCCGCGCTGGACGCGGACCTTGACGGGCGTGCCGAATCGGGCCGCGTCAGGGATCCTGCGCACCACCTCGGCCGGGTCGATCCCGCGCCCGGCCTTGCCGTCCACCGCCACCAGTCGGTCGCCTTGCAGCTTGATGTTGGGTTCGGAGGGCGGCGTCTGCGGGCCGGGGTCCTGCTTGGGCACGACCGCGTAGACGGCGCCTTCGTCCACCCGCACGTGCACGGGCGCTTTGCGGTGGCGGGTCAAGCCCCGCAGCCAACTGCCCAGCTCGTGCAACGGGCCGCCCGTGCGGCCCACGGCCATGGTGGCGTCGACCGTGGCCTGCTCTTGCAGCCGCAGACCCAGTTCGTCGGCGTCGCTGATGAAGCTGCCCTTGGGAGCGACGATGTAGACGCGGGCGTTGCTGTAGCGCCCGGACACCTGTTTCACCACGCCCGCCAGCGCGGTCTTCCTCATGCCGCCCACCGCCGTGCCCGCCAGGTCCACGTTGCGCGCCACCCGGCCGTTGTGGCCCCGCGAGTCGAGAGCCCAGGCGGCGACGACCACGACGAGGAGGCCGGCCACGAGAGCGAGCGCGATGAGCAGGATCTTCCGGAGCCGCCGCATGTTCGCCGTCGAGCTTCGCACGCGGCCCGGTAGGTTTGGCGGCATGCGCACCCGACTCACCGAGCTGCTCGGCATCGAGCACCCCGTCATGCTGGCCGGCATGGGCGGGGTCTCCTACTCCCGTCTGGTGGCGGCCGTGTCCGAGGCGGGCGGGTTCGGCTGCCTCGGCGCATCGACCATGCAGCCCGACGAGATGGTGTCCGAGATCAGGGCCGTGCGATCGGCCACGGACAAGCCCTTCGGGGTCGACCTGCTCACTGCCGCGGGCGACCTACTGCCCCAGGTGAAGATGCTGATCGACGAGGGGGCCAAGGTCTTCGTGGCCGGGCTGGGCGTGCCGCGCGACGTGGTCGAGCTGTGCCACAAACACGGCGTGATCGTGGTGAACATGTGCGGCAAGGTGCGCCACGCCACGTCGGCGGTGGCGGCCGGGTGCGACATCGTCGTGGCCCAGGGGACGGAGGCGGGCGGCCACACCGGCCAGGTCGCCACCATGCCGCTCGTTCCCCAGATCGTGGACGCGGTGGGGGACAAGGTGCCGGTGGTGGCCGCGGGCGGGATCTTCGACGGACGGGGCCTGGCCGCGGCGCTGGCCCTGGGCGCCGACGGCGTGTGGGTGGGCACCCGCTTCATCGCCACCCCCGAGGCCCGGGCGGTGGTGGGCTACAAGGACACGCTGCTCGACATCGGCGAGGACGGCACCGTGGTGTCGCGGGCCTATACGGGCAAGACGTGCCGGGTGGTGCGCAACGAGTACACCCAGTATTTCGAGGAGCACCCCGACGAGCTCAAGCCCTTCCCGGCCCAGGTGGGCCGGGCCTCCTCCGACGGCGCCTTCCACTTGGGGTGGGACGAGTCGTTCGAGGCCGACAGGAACCGTGAGTTCTTCCCGGCCGGGCAGGGCGCAGGCGCCATCCACGAGCTCGTCCCCGCGGCCGACCTGGTCCGCCAGTTCGTGGCCGACGCCGAGTCCGCCATCACCCGCCTGACCACGGCCGCCACCACCCCCGCCTGACCGCCGCTGCCACCACCCCCGCCTGTCCCCACCCTGGTTTTCCGTTCTGGGCACCTTTTCTTCGCCCAGGGACACAAAAAGGTGCCCAGAACGGGAGAGCGAGACGGGAGAACGGAACGGCGAGACGGGGTGCGGTGGCGGGTGAGGGCGTTAGGGGGTGGCGCGGGTGATGGCGGCGCGGACGAAGGCGGCGAACTGCTCGGGGTGGGTCGCGTGGCCAGTGTGGCCTGCGCCCTCGATGACGAAGGGCTCCACGTCGGGAAGCAGCGTGAGCAGCCGACGACAGTTCTCCACCTGATGGGCCCGCGACCGCGACCCCCAGCCGAGCACCACGGGGACGGGCACGTCGGCCGGGTCGAACGGCGCGGCCTCGGCCCGCAGCGAGCGCATGTCAGCCACCAGTGCAGGCCCCTCGCCCAGCCGGTCCTCCTTGGCCTTGGCGGGCAGCATCTCCCACGTCTCGTCGCCCAGCATCCGGCGCAGGAAGGCCTCGACCGCGGCGCCCGGGTCGCGGTCGTGCAGCGCAGCCTGCAATGCCGCACCGCCCGCGGTGTCGGTCGGCCACTGCGGCAGCCAGGGCATGGGCGGTTCGAAGGCGCCCACTGAACGGACCAGGTCGGGTCGGCGGATGCCCGCGGCCAAGGCCACGTCGCCTCCGTAGCTGTGGCCGATGACGGTGGCTGGCCGTTCGTCCAGCAAGCCCAACAGGTCGTCGACGTGCTCGTCGACGCTGGCCGCCACTGGTCCGGCGAACCGCGACCGCGCATAGCCGCGCCGGTCGTAGGCCAGGGCCGACACGTCGGACAACAGGCGCATGGCTCGGGCGAAGCTGGTGCTGCGGTCCATGGTGCCGTGGACGAACACGACCAACGGCGAGCCCTCCGGCCCGGGGTGGTCCACCACGTGAAGCTCGAGGTCGGTCACGGCCGAGCATCGTGCCGGCCGACGCCGGACCTGCCGTTACGAGCGGGGGTCGGCACCCCGCCGCTGGGGCAGGCGCAGGGTCGCCATGGCCCCACCGCCCGGACGGTCGGCCAGCTCCAGCGTCCCACCCAGGGACGCGGCCAGTCGGTACACGAGGTAGAGCCCGAGCGAGCCAGGCTCGCTGTCGCCCCGGCGGGGGACGGACCCGGGCATCGACGACACGTCCATGCGGCCCACACCGGGGCCGCGGTCGGCCACATGGATCTCGACGTCGTCGTCCGGGGTCATCTGGGCCCACAGCTCGACGGGCTCGGCCCCGTGGCGCAGGGCGTTGTCGACCAACGCGTTGACCATGGCCACCACCCTGGCGGGCGATGTGCGCAGGTGCACGCCGGGCGGGATGTCGACGGACACGGAGCCCGCGCCGCGCAACAAGGTGAGGGCCTTGCCCACGACCTCGCGCAGGTTGATCTGGTGCAGCTCGTTGCGGGCCAGGCTGACGGGCGCCACTTCCGGGGGTGAGAGCAACTGCTCCAACACCACGGATAACTGCTCGCCCCGCTGCAAGGTCTCCTCGGCCAAGTGGTGGTCGGGTGCATCGTGCAGCCTGCGCAGTCCGGCCAACAGGTCCTCGACCGGCTCGCGCACCTGCTCGAGCACGACAGTGTCGAGCGCGCCCCGCAAGGCCAGTCGGCCCTCCAGCGACTCGACGGCCGACTTCAGCGCCGCGATCTGCACGGCCTGGGCCTCGACCAACGCGACCATGGCCCGCACCTGCGGGTCGTCACCCAAATGGACCTCGCTCACCGGAGAGTGATCGGCATCCACGGGCGCGGCCTTGATGGAAAGCGCTCAGACGCCCCGTTTGTCTCCCCACAGCTCGACGTGGAGTCTGGGTGTGAGGCTCCAGCCCCTCGCCACGACCGCGTCGGCCAGCGCGGCCATGCGCGCGTGAAGGACCTCGGCCGACGTGCCTTCGGGCATCACCCAGACGTCGGTCAGCCCGCACTCGGCCACTATGGCCGCGGCCTCGTCCAAGTCGGCGGGCTGGGCGGCCACGAACTTGAACACGGCTCGCCCCGTGGCCTCGAAGGCGCGCAAGGCGTCGGGCCGGTAGCGGCGGTCGCGCCGGTTGCCGGAGTTGGCCAGCTTGGGGGAGACGTTCCACTGGTGCACCAACGGGACCAGTTCGGGTCGGGGCGCGATGGTGCCCGCCGTCTCCACCTCGATGCGCCGGGGCGCCAGCGCGGCCGCCAGTTCGGCCACGCCGGACTGCTGCAACAGGGGCTCGCCTCCGGTGATCACCACCATGGGCACGTCCATGGCCTGCACCTCGGCCACCACCTCGGCCACGCCCGCGCGCCGCAGCTCCACCGACGGGTCGTAACGCGACCAGTCCCACGTAAAGGCGGTGTCGCACCACGTGCAGGCCAGGTTGCAGCGCCCGAGTCGCACGAAGCCTGCCCGCCGGCCTGCCGACGGCCCTTCGCCTTGCAGGGTGGGGCCGAAGACCTCGCTCACCACCAACCCGCTCACGGCGTCGGTGGCCACAGGTTCAGGCTCACAGGGCAGGGTCGACGACGCCAGCCTCGGCGAAGCCCTTGGCCCGCAAGGCGCACGAGTCGCACGACCCACACGGCACCGTCCCGCCCCGATAGCACGACCACGTGAGGTGCAGCGGCGCGCCGCGCTCGACGCCGAGGCGGACGATGTCGGCCTTGGTCAAGTCGATCAACGGTGTGCGGATCTCGACCGGCCTGCCATCCACGCCCCGCTTCAACGCCAGCGCCGCGGTCGCCTGGAAAGACTCGATGAACTCGGGGCGACAATCGGGGTAGCCGCTGTAGTCGAGGGCGTTGACGCCGAGGTACACGGTGTCCAGGCCGCGGGCCTCGGCCACACCCATGGCCACCGACAAGAAGATGAGGTTGCGGGCGGGCACGTAGGTGACGGGGATGCCGCCTGCCGTCGCGTCGGCCCCGGGCACGGGCGCGGGCAGGTCGATCGACGCATCGGTCAGGGCCGACCCGCCCCACCCGGTCAGGTCGAGTCGCACCACCACGTGATCGGCCTCGTAGTACCCGGCCACTCCGGCGGCGTGGTCGATCTCGCTGCGGTGGCGCTGGCCGTAGTCGAAGGTGAGGGCGACGATGGGCGGCTCGGCCACGGCCATGCACACCGTGGAGTCGAGCCCGCCGGACAACACGACCAGCGAGGTCACTCGGCCAGCAGCTCCACGGACGAGTCCGGCGTCTCCCACAGGCGCAGGGCCACTACGTGCATGCCCGCGGCCTCGATGCGCTTCCACGCGTCCGCGGCCAGCAGCTCGGCCGTCGGGTTGTCGAGGAAGTCGTTGAGGAACTGGTGGTCGTAGCGGTCGACCACCTCGGCGTGCACGACCCGCTTGAGGTCGTCGAAGTCGACGACCACGCCCCGCTCGTCGAGCGGCCCCTCGACGGTGACCTCGAAGCGGTAGTGGTGGCCGTGCAGGCGCTTGCACTTGCCCGGATGCCAAGGAAGCTGATGGGCCGCTTCGAAGGAGAACGACCGGGTGACCCGCGTGCGCATGACGGCACCCACGCTACCCACCCGCTACCGGTCGGGCCTGAGCCGGGTCCACAGCAGGACCAGGCCGAGCAGACCAACCTGCGGCACCACCAACGCGATCGGGACCAGCAGGGCGAAGCCGCAGTCGGTGCAGGAGAGGTCGCCCGTCACGCCGAGCGGGAGCCAGGCCACAAGGGCGGCGGCCGACTCGGCCATCGACACCAAGGGCCGGCCGCGGGCGGCCCACACGCAGACCACGGAGACGGAGGCCAGACAGGTCAGCAGCGCGGCCCCGCCCAGGCCGACGTCGCTTCCACTCCCGTCGCCCAGGCGCGTGCGCACGACGACGCTGACCAATGACGCGAGGACGACGAGGTGGGTGATGCGGGCCAGGGCGCGGGCCCGCCCGGGCCACGAGTCCAACTGTCTCCTCAGGCGAGGATGGGTCTAGGCGGGATCGCCGTAGGGCTTGGACGCCTCGTCGTAACAGTCGGCGTGATAGTGCTCGACCCGGTCCCACTGCCCGTCTTTGTAGACATTGGCGATGACCTGCTTGAGCTGGGCCCGGGCTACGAACTTCACGGGCGCGCCGCAGTGAGCGCACATGGCCGAGTTCCCCGGCTCGATGGGGCGGAGGACGGCGCGGCTCTTCATCACTGTTGCGTTCGCCATGACTCACTCATCGGCACCATCCGGAGTGAATTGAGCCAATCGGCCCCGCGACTGCCGCCAGAGGGTGGACGACTCGGGCGAATTGCCGAAATGTTGGGATTGACGGGATGCCCAGCGGATGCGATCGTTCGTACTGCCGGGGTGCGGGTGCGTCCGCCGTGCACCTGCCCCCGGCACCTTATCGCTCCGTCCGTCCGAGCTTGACCGCGCTCCGGACCAGCCCGTTGACCTCGGCCTCGTCGGCCCCTCGTTCGACCAGCCTTTGCACCCGCGCCTGCACGTCGCCCGCCACCAGGTCGGGGTCGCCCGGCCCCACGGACACGGCGTTGACGACGATCAGGCAGAGCACGGCGACCGCCGTAGCCAGGCCGAAGGTCATGGCCACCGCGTTGTTGTCGGCGATGGAGCCGACGATCATCCCGGCGATGCCCGCCGCGCACACGGCCATCACCACCACCCTGACCACGCGGGCGCTCACCGCGTCACCGACACCGTTTCACCGGACGAGCGGCTTGTAGCGGATGCGGTGGGGCTGATCGGCCTCTGAGCCCAGCCGCTTGTGCCGATCGACCTCATAGTCGGTGTAGCTGCCCTCGTACCAGAACACCTGCGAGTCGCCTTCGAAGGCGAGGATGTGGGTGGCGATGCGGTCGAGGAACCAGCGGTCGTGGCTGATGACCACCGCGCAGCCCGCGAAGGCGAGGAGGGCGTCCTCCAAGGCCCGCAGGGTGTCGACGTCCAAGTCGTTGGTGGGCTCGTCGAGCAGGAGCAGGTTGCCGCCGGACGTGAGCACCTTGGCCAAGTGCACGCGGTTGCGCTCGCCGCCGGACAGTTCGCCCACCTTCTTCTGCTGGTCCGAGCCCTTGAAGTTGAAGCCCGACACGTAGGCCCGTCCGTGGATCTCGCGACCGCCCACCACCATCCGGTCGACCCCGCCGGTGATCTCCTCGTACACGGTCTTGCCCGCATCGAGCACGTCGCGCGACTGGTCGACGTAGGCAGGCTCGACCGTGGGCCCGACCCGCAGCGTCCCGCTGTCGGGCTGCTCGGTGCCGGTGATCATGCGGAACAGCGTCGTCTTGCCCGCTCCGTTTGGCCCGATGACGCCGACGATGCCGCCGGGCGGGAGCGAGAACGTGAGGTCGTCCATCAGCAGCCGTTCGCCGAAGCCCTTGGTGACGTTGTCGGCCTCGACCACCACGTCGCCCAGCCGGGGCCCGGGCGGGATGAGGATCTCCAGCTTCTCCTGGCGGTCGGGGCCCGCGTTGGCCTCGGCCAACAGCGCTTCGTACGAGTTGAGCCGGGCCTTGGCCTTGGCCTGCCTGGCCCGCGGCGCCATGCGCACCCATTCCAGCTCGCGCTCCAACGTGCGCTGCCTGGCCTTGTCCGCCTTCTCCTCGTTGGCCAGGCGGTGCTGTTTTTGTTCAAGCCAGGACGAGTAGTTGCCCTCCCACGGGATGCCCGCGCCCCGGTCCAGTTCGAGAATCCATCCGGCCACGTTGTCGAGGAAGTAGCGGTCGTGGGTGACGGCCACGACGGTGCCGGGATAGTCCTGAAGGGTGCGCTCCAACCAGGCCACCGACTCGGCGTCGAGGTGGTTGGTCGGCTCGTCGAGGAGTAACAGGTCGGGCCGTTGGAGCAGGAGCCTGCACAGCGCGACGCGCCGTCGCTCGCCGCCGGAGAGCGTGGAGACGTCGGCGTCGGCGGGCGGCAGGCGCAGCGCGTCCATGGCAATCTCCAACGTGCGGTCGAGGTCCCACGCGCCGGCCGCGTCGATCTTGTCCTGGAGGTCGGACTGCTCGGCCAACAGCTTGTCGAAGTCGGCGTCGGGGTCGCCCATGGCCTCGCACACCGCGTTGTAGCGGTCGAGGAGTTGCTTGGTGGCGGCCACCCCGTCCTCCACGTTGCCGAGCACGGTCTTGGCCGGGTCGAGTTGAGGCTCCTGGGCCAGGTGGCCGCGGGTGAAGCCTGGGGTCAGGCGGGCCTCGCCGGTGTAGCCGTCGTCCTCGCCCGCCATGATGCGGAGCAGGCTGGACTTGCCGGAGCCGTTGGACCCGATCACGCCGATCTTGGCGCCCGGGTACATGGAGATGTTGATCCCCTTCAGCACCTCGCGGTCCGGCGGGTAGAAGCGCCGAAGGTCGCGCATGGTGAAGATGAACTGGGCGGTCACGGCTTCGGACGGTAGTCGCCGACGTCGTCGCCGCCCGCCCCGCCCTTCTTGTCAGGCTGAGTTCGCCCCGTAGCCACGCCACCATGACAAGAACGGAAACGGCGGGGCCGCGCAGCGAGGCGGGGCTGACGAGTGTGACGACGTCGGCGCGCCAGCGAGCGGCGGGGTTGGGGCCCCGCTTGCGAGGTCGGGGCTGAGCGCAGCGAAGCCCCGACGAATGTGACCGTCCCTTAGGATCAAGGCTCCGATGCCTGAAGAACCTGCCGCCGCGTCCGCGTCGTTCGGCCCCAACGACTGGCTGGTCGACGAGATGTTCGAGCGCTTCCGCGAGAACCCCTCGTCGGTGAGCGAGAGCTGGCAGGAGTTCTTCGCCGACTACAAGGGCCACGGGTCGGCCAACGGCGCATCGACGGCTAAGGCCAAAGCCAACGCACCCGCCAAGACCGCACCCGCCAAGACCGCTCCCACCGCCGCTCCCACCGCACCCGCTCCGCCCACGCCATCGAGCCCGGCACCCGCGGCACCCACGGCGCCGGCCCCGTCGCCCGAGGCGGGCCAGCCCATCAGGGGCGCGGCGGCGCGCATCGTGCAGAACATGGAGGCCAGCCTCACGGTCCCCACTGCCACCAGCTTCCGAGTGGTGCCCGCGCGCCTGCTGGAGGTCAACCGCAAGATCCTCAACAACCACCTGTCGCGCACACGGGGCGGCAAGGTCAGCTTCACCCACCTCATCGGCTACGCCATCGTGCAGGCCCTGCGGGACGTGCCCGTCCTGAACTCGACCTTCGTCCCCGGCGACAAGCCGACCGTCGTCCACCACGACCACGTGGGCCTCGGCATCGCAGTGGACGTGGAGAAGTCGGACGGCAGCCGCACCTTGCTGGTCCCGTGCATCAAGCAGGCCGACACCCTCGACTTCCACGGCTTCTGGGCCGCCTACGAGGAACTGATCCGCAAGGTCCGCAACAACAAGATCGGCGTGGACGACTTCGCGGGCACCACGGTGAGCCTCACCAACCCGGGCACCATCGGCACCGTCCAGTCCGTGCCCCGGTTGATGCCGGGCCAAGGCGCCATCGTCGGCGTGGGCCGCATCGACTATCCCGAGGAGTACCAGGCGGCCGACCCACGGCTCATCGCCCAACTGGGCGTGAGCAAGGTCGTGACCATCACGTCGACCTACGACCACCGCATCATCCAAGGCGCGGAGTCGGGCCTGTTCCTCCAGAGGGTGCACAAGCTGCTGCTGGGCGATGAGGGCTTCTACGACGACGTGTTCGCGGCCATGGGCGTGCCCTACGAGCCCGTGCGCTGGCGCCGTGACGTCAACCCCATCGACAACCAGGCCACCCAACTGGCCAAGCAGGTCCACGTCCAGACCCTCATCAACATGTACCGGGTCCGGGGTCACTTGATCGCCGACCTGGACCCGCTCAAGGCCAAGCCGCCGGTGATGCACGCGGAGCTCGACCCGGCCACGTACGGCCTCACCATCTGGGACCTCGACCGTGAGTTCTTCATCGACGGGTTGGCCGGTCAGGCCACCATGACGTTGGGCGACGCCCTCGGCATCCTGCGCGACGCGTACTGCCGGACCATCGGCGTCGAGTACATGCACATCCAAGAGCCCGACCAGAAGCGCTGGATCCAAGAGCACGTCGAGGGGGTCGACGCCGCCTTCACCAAGGAGGAGCAGCGCCACATCCTCGAACGGCTCAACGCGGCCGAGGCCTTCGAGCGCTTCCTCCACACCAAGTACGTGGGCCAGAAGCGGTTCGGCCTCGAAGGCGGCGAGTCGGCCATCCCCATGCTCGACGCCATCTTGGACGAGGCCGCCAAGGCGGGCATGGTCGAGACGGTGCTGGGCATGGCCCACCGGGGCAGGCTCAACGTGCTGACCAACATCGTGGGCAAGAGCTACGGCGAGCTGTTCCGCGAGTTCGAGGGCGACCTCGACCCCAACACCGTGCAGGGCTCGGGCGACGTCAAGTACCACAAGGGTGCGACCGGAAAGTACGTCGGCATGTCGGGCAAGGAGATGCCGGTCACGCTGGCGTCGAACCCCTCCCACCTCGAGGCCGTCGACCCGGTGGTCGAGGGCATGGCCCGGGCCCGACAGGACCTGCTCGACCAGGGCGCGGCCTATCCCGTGCTGTCGCTGCTGATCCACGGCGACGCCGCCTTCGCCGGGCAAGGTGTGGTGGCCGAGACCCTCAACATGTCGACCCTGCGGGGCTACCGCGTGGGCGGTACCGTCCACTTGGTCATCAACAACCAGGTCGGCTTCACCACCGCGCCCGAGTCGGCCCGCTCGTCGGTGTACGCCACCGACGTGGCCAAGATGGTGCAGGCCCCCATCTTCCATGTGAACGGCGACGACCCAGAGGCCTGCGTGCGGGTGGCCAAACTGGCGTTCCAGTTCCGGCAGGCGTTCAAGAAGGACGTCGTCATCGACATGGTCTGCTACCGGCGCTTCGGCCACAACGAGGGCGACGAGCCGAGCTACACGCAGCCGCAGATGTACGAGGTGATCGAGAGCAGGCGGTCGGTCCGCAAGCTGTTCACCGAGACGTTGGTGAAGCGGGGCGACATCACGCTCGACGAGGCCGAGAAGGCGCTTCAGGACTTCTCGGCCCGGTTGCAGCGGGCGTTGGACGAGACCCGCGAGGCCAAGGGGCCGGCGCCGACCAAGCTGGTGGACCCGCCGCCGGTAGTCGTGCAGCCGTCGCCCGACACGGGTGTGGACCGGGCCGTCCTCGACCGCATCGCCGCGGCCTTGCACGGCGCGCCTGAGGGCTTCACCGTCCATCCGAAGCTGGCCAAGCAGTTGGAAGCGCGGGCCAAGGTCTACGCCGAGGGCCAGGTCGACTGGGCCTTGGGCGAGGCGCTGGCCTTCGGCTCGCTGCTGTTGGAAGGGGCCGACGTCCGGCTCGCCGGACAGGACTCGCGGCGGGGGACGTTCTCACAGCGCCATGCCGTGCTGGTCGACTACGAGCGCGGGACCGAGCACGTGCCGCTGGCGTCGTTGGCGCCGGGCGGGGCCGCGTCGGGCGGACAAGGCCGGTTCTTCATCTACGACTCGCTGCTGTCGGAGTACGCCGCCCTCGGCTTCGAATACGGGTACTCGGTGGTCCACAAGGACGCGCTGGTGTGCTGGGAGGCGCAGTTCGGCGACTTCATCAACGGCGCCCAGATCATCATCGACCAGTTCATCGTGGCCGCCGAGGACAAGTGGGGCCAGACCTCGGGCGTCACGTTGCTGCTGCCGCACGGCTACGAGGGCCAGGGGCCCGAGCACTCGTCGGCCCGGCTCGAACGCTTCTTGACGCTGGCGGCCGAGGACAACATCCAGGTCGTCAACGCCACGACCGCGGCGCAGTACTTCCACCTGTTGCGGCGCCAGGTGCGTCGGGACAAGCGCAAGCCGCTCGTCGTGTTCACGCCCAAGTCACTGCTGCGGGCGAAGCAGGCCCGCTCGTCGGTCGAGCAGTTGGCGTCGGGCCGCTTCCTCGAAGTGGTGGACGATCCTGGGCTGGCCGTCTCGCCCGACGCGGTCGAGCGGGTCGTGTTGTGCACAGGGAAGATCGCCTACGACGCCATGGCCCGCCGGGACAAGACGGGCGCGCCGGTGGCCGTCGTGCGCGTCGAGCAGCTCTACCCGTGGCCCGAGGAGCAGATCGCCGCGGCCGTGGCCGGGTACGAGCGGGCCACGTCGGTGGTCTGGCTGCAAGAGGAGCCCGAGAACATGGGGCCCTGGCAGTTCGTGGCGGGCCGGCTCCAGCGCCTGCTGGGCGGCGACTACGAGATCAGGCAGGTGACCCGCATCGAGTCGGGCTCGCCCGCATCCGGCTCGGCCGCCCTGCACACGCTCGAGCAGACCGACCTCCTCGACCGCACCTTCGCCTGACCCCGGGCGCGACAAGACGCGCGGGGGCGGGGGGTCAGGGGCCGGGGAAGGCCTGGTGGAACTGGCGGTAGAGGCGGCCGTCGCCGCTGACGGCCAGGTCGCGCGACTCGCGATCCAGCAGCCAGGCCGTCAACTGGGCGCCCGGGCCGCGCACGATCACATCGGGCGGAGGGTCGTCCTCCTCGAACCGGCTCACCGTGACCTGGCCGGCCAGGGCCGACACCGACCAGGCCAAGGCCAGGTCGTCGGCCCACAGCACCCACCTGGCGTCGGGCGGCTCCTGGGCCCGCAGCGGCAGTCGGGCCGTCAGGCGGGTCAGCGCGGCCTGGCAGAACGGCAGCGACCAGTCCTCGGCCGAGGCGCCCAAGGCCAAGTCGACATGGTGGACCTCGACCTCGATCCACCGGGCCCGCACCGTCTCGGCCATGGGCATGAGCGACCCCCACGATCGGCCCGGGCGCGACCAGGCATCGTCGGGCATGGCCGCCCACGTCTCGTGCAGCCACTCCACGGCCTGCGACAGGTCGGCCACGACCGCAACCGCCGACCGGCCCCGCCCGGCGGCGATGTCGGCCGAACGCTGTTCGATCCCGCCCGGATACTGGTCGGCCACCTCGTCGCGCATGGCCGCCTCGGCCATGGCCCGGAAGCTGTCCGCGTTGCGGGCCACATGGGTCAGCACCTCGGCCCGCGACCATCCGGGCAACCGAGAGGGCGCAGCCGCCTCCGCGTCGGTCAGCCCCTCCACCCGCGCCAACAGGCGCGACTCCGAGCCCGCCACATGCCCGAGCTCCGCAGGCCGCCCGCCGCCCACCACGCCCGCCACGCCCACAACCCCAGTCCCGGCGCTACCGCACCGGGAAGCCGACCAGGGCCTCCAATTGGTCGAGGGCGTCGGCCGGGTCCACCACCTTGATGGTGTGCATCCCCATCTCCCGGGCGGGCTTGAGGTTGATGCCCAGGTCGTCGAGGAACACGGCCTCGTGGGGCTCGATCCCCAGGGCCTCGCACGCCAGCTTGTAAAAACGCGGGTCGGGCTTGCGCACACCGACCTTGCTCGACTCGATGATCAAGTCGAACAGCGACAGCACGTCGTCCAGGCCGACGCCGCCCTCGGGGGCGACGAAGTTGTTGGTCAGCAATGCCGTCTTGCCGTGTTCGCGGCACAGCCGCACGGCCTCCACCATCTCGGGCCTGACCTCGCCTGCCAGCAACGACATGACCGTGCGGGCGTCGAGCTCGTGTCCGGCGGCCCGGGCCTCGGCCTCGAAGAGGTCGCAGAACTCGTTGAACGAGACCGCGTTGCGCTCGAGCAAGGCCCACGCGTTGTCGTGCGGATTGGCCGCGTTCAGGCTGCGGATGAACCCAGGCGGCAGGCCCGTGCGCTCCTCGTAGTGGGCGAAGGCCTCGAACGGGCTGGACAGGATGACGCCGCCGAAGTCCCACAGCACGGCCCGGATCTCCGCACCCACAGCAGCGGTGCTCACGTCAGGAAGTCCTGGGCCAGCCCTTCCCACAGCTCGGTCGACAAGCACAGCGACTCGGTGTCAACACGCTCGTCGTTGCCGTGGTACATGGCCGAGATCTCCCGGGCCGGGATGCGCCCGCTGAACAGGCCGAACCCGTACGCGTGTACGCCCTTCCTGCGGAAGAAGCGGGCATCGGTCGCGCCCGTCATCATCGACGGCACCAGCGACGCGCCGGGCGAAAGCCGCCCGCACAGGCGCTCGAACGCGCCCCACAACGGCGTGTCGATCGGGGACGCGGAAGCCTCGTCGTTGCTGATGCCGCTGACCTGCACGCTGTCTCGCAGCTCGTCGCCGATGATCTCGTCGAGCATGGCGCCCACGTCCGCCGCGGTCTGGCCGGGCAGTGTGCGGATGTCGATCTCCAACTCGACCGAGTCGGGGATGACGTTGGTCTTGGTGCCGCCGTGGAGGATGGTGGGGGCGAAGGTCGTGTGCGTGCAGGCATGGGCGGTGCGGGCCAGGTCGACGCGCGACATGTGCTGGACCATGTTCCACAAGCGGTCCTCGTCCAGCAGGGCGGCGGCCAGCTCCGGCGGATACGACATGCCTTCGACGAAGCGCCGCCACACCTCGTCGATGCGCGTCTCGGGCCGATAGTCGGCCACGCGCCGCACGATCTCGGCCGCCTTGACCACGGCGTTGTCGGTCCGCAGCGGACGCGACGCATGGGCGGGCGTCCCGTGCACGCGCAGCTTGCACCAGTGGGCGCCCTTCTCGGCCACGTTCACGGTCAGCTTCGGGCCGGTGGGCGAGGGCAGGGGGACGCCGCCCGACTCGGTGATCACGTAGTCCGCCTTCACCGCGTCCCACTCGCGGTCGACGAGGTACTCGGCCCCGTGCGTCCCCAGCGCCTCCTCGTCGGCCACGGCCAGATAGACCAGCGTGCCCTTGGGCTTGAAGCCGCTCTTGGCCAGCCGCTTGGTGGCCACGGCCATGCTGGCAGTGAGGTTCAGCATGTCGACCGCGCCCCGGCCCCACACCTCGCCGTCCACCAGCTCGCCGCCGAACGGGTCCCGCTGCCAGCCCTCGGGGTTGGCGGGCACCACGTCGGTGTGGCCCATCAACATGACCGTGGGCGCGCTCGGGTCGCTGCCCTCGATGCGGGCCACCAGGCTGGTCCGGCCCGGCGTCATCTCGAACGTCTCGACGTCGAGGCCCTTCTTCGGGAGGTACGACTTGAGCAGGTCGACGCTGCGCGACTCGTGCCCAGATGCGGCCGTCCCGTCGTTCACGCACTCATTGCGGATGAGGTGCTGGAGCAGATCGGTGACCTCGTGGGTCACGTCGTCGGCCATGGGGGCATCCTAGGGACGCTCGGGGCCATCCCTTACAGTGCTGGGCACAAATGAGTCCCCGCCACGTCGTCGTCGACGGCTCGAACATCGCCACCGAAGGACGGTCGCTGCCCAGCCTGTCCCAACTGGACGAGGCTGTGCGCGAGTTCCGCGCTGAGTACCCCGACGACATCATCACCGTCGTCGTCGACGCCACCTTCGGCCACCGCATCGACCCATCCGAGTTGGACGACTTCAAAGAGGCCGAGGCCCACAACGAAGTCGTCTCGCCGCCCGCGGGCGCCATCGGGCGGGGCGACGCGTTCCTGCTGCGCATCGCCGAGCGGGTCGGGGCCACGGTCCTGTCCAACGACTCGTTCCAGGAATTCCACGGCGAGCACGAGTGGCTGTTCGACAAGGGCAGGCTCATTGGCGGCAAGCCGGTGCCCGGCATCGGCTGGATCTTCACGCCCCGCACGCCGGTGCGCGGGCCGAAGAGCCGCGAGGCGGTCAAGGTGGCCAAGCGGGCCAAGAAGGCCGACGTCATCGAGGACACCGGGTTCGACACGCTCGAGGAAGAGGTCGCGGCCCGCCGGGCCCGCGGCGGCAGGCCGCCCAAGGCGACCAAGGCCCCCAAGACGGCGAAGGCGGCCAAGGCTGCCGCCCTCGACAAGCCAGAGGCGGCCGACAGGGAGGGGAGGGCGGCGAAGGCGGAGAAGGCGGCGAAGCCGGCCAAGGTCTCGAAGGCCATCGCCATGGCCACCGAGGAGGCGGTCGAGCCGGACTCGGTATCCGCCCGACGCCGTCGACGCCGCCGGGGCGGGGCCCCGCCCGCCGAGCCGCTCAACGCGCCGCTCACCTTCATCGAGTTCGTGTCCGCCCACCAGCCGGGCACGCAGGTCGACGCCGTAGTGGACCGCTTCTCCTCGCACGGCGCCTTCGCCAACGTGGGCGACGCCGTCTGCTACATCCCGCTGTCCGCGTTGGGCGACCCGGCCCCGCGTGCGGCCCGCGAGGTTTTGTCGAGAGGCGAGACGCGCACGTTCGTGGTCCAGGCCCTCGACCCGCCCAGGCGGGGGATCGAACTGGCCCTGCCCCAGTTCGCCCACGTGGCCGCCACCGTCACCGAGGAGACGGTCGAAGAGGAGATCGCGGCCGGACACGCATTCGACACCGAGCCCCTCGACCAGCCCGCTCCCGCCCCGGCCCCGGCGAAGCGCCCGCGCGCCAAGCAGACGAAGAAGGCCGCCGCGCCCGCCAAGAAGACGGCGGTCAAGAAAGCCGCCCCCGTCGCCAAGAAGAAAGCCGCCGCGCCGGCCAAGAAGGCCGCGCCCAAGAAGGCGGCGCCCGCCAAGAAGGCCGCGCCCGCCAAGAAGAAGGCCGCGGCGCCGGCCAAGAAGAAGGCCGCGCCGGTCGCCAAGAAGAAGGCCGCGCCCGCCAAGACGGTCAAGAAGCCCGCCAAGAAGTCCCCCCGCCCCTCGTAAACCATCTTTTCCACAGCAGCAGGTGCTGTGGAAAAGTTGCGGGGGGTCAGGGGGTGCGGGACTGGAGGCGGCCGACGATGCGCTCGAACAGCGGTCGCGGTTGCACGCCGGGCACCAGCAGGCCCGTCTCCACGTCGCCAAGCAGCCATGCCGGCGTCCCGGCCACGCCCGCCTCCTTGGCCATGGCCATCGAGGCGTCGACCCAGGCGCTGGGCTCGCCGCCCGCCACCGCGTCCCAGGCCTCCTGCGGATGGACCCCCACACCGCGCAGCACGTCGTCGAGCACGCCCACGTCGTCGATGGCCTGGCGCTTGCCGAAGTGGGCCAGGAACACAGCCGCCTCGAACGGCTCGTGGGCGTTGGGATGCGTCCTGCGCACCCACTCCGACAGTTCGAGGACCCGCCGGGTGTTGGGCGTGCGCGACTGCGGGTCGAAAGGAAGCCCGACCTCGGCGCACTCGGCCGCGATGGCGGCCCACCGCTCGGGCTTGGGCGAACGAGACAAGCCCTCGGGCGGGATGCCGGGATGCAGCTCGAACGGCAGCGTCGTGACCCGCACACCCAAGGAGCGCAGCAGGGCCGAGCGGTCCAGCCCCACATAGCACCACGGGCACAGGTAGTCGCTCCAACACAGGGCGTCCACGGGGTGAACGCTACGCCCGCGCCCGGCCGTAGGCTCCCCGGCCATGGCCATCGTGCGCCGCGGCCTCACCGTCGGCACCGTGTTCACCCGCAACCTGCTGCGCCGTTCGGAGCCGTTGCCGCGCCGGATCAAGGACGCCTTCGTCGCCCTCGGCCCCACCTACGTCAAGCTGGGCCAGCTCATCGCATCGAGCCCGGGCCTGTTCCCGCCGGAGTGGGCCCAGGAGTTCGGCGTGCTCCGCGACCAGGTGCCGCCCTTCCCCGGCGTCGAGGCCCGCAAGATCATCCGCGACGAGTTGGCCATGCCCATCAGTCGCTGCTTCGCCGACTTCGACGACGAGCCCATCGCGGCCGCATCCATCGGCCAAGTCCACCCCGCGGTGCTCAAGGACGGCACGCGGGTCGTGGTCAAGGTGCAGCGGCCCAACCTCGACGCCCAGGTCCGCGACGACATCCGAGCCATGCGCATGCTGGCCGCCGTCCTCGACCGCATCCCCTACACGGCCATCGCCTCGCCCAAGGCCGTCGTGGACGACTTCGCCCGCACCCTCGAAGAGGAGATGGACTACCGGCTCGAGGCCGACAACATGGAGCGGATGCGGTCGATCATCGAGGAGACCGGCATCAAGGACTGCCGCGTGCCGCGCGTGCACCTCGACCTGGTGGGCAAGCGCGTCCTCACCATGGAGCGCATCGACGGCATCCGCTTCCACGACGTGGACGCCATGAGGGCGGCCGACATCGACACGGCCCGGCTGCTGCGCATGGGTGTGCAGACGGTCGTCGAGGGCGTCCTGCTTCACGGCTTCTTCCACGGCGACCTGCACGCGGGCAACATCGTCGTGCTGGAGGACGGCACCTTCGTCCTGTTCGACTTCGGCATCGTGGGGCGGCTCACCGAGTCGGTCCGCACCCGCCTGGCCCAGTACCTCATCGCCGTCACCACCAACGACTACGAGTCGATGGTGCGGGCCCTGCGCGCCTTCGGCTCCATCCCCAAGAACGTGGACCTGGAGGAGATGGCGCTCGAGATCCAGAGGCTGTACGAGCCCTTCATCAAGGACGGCGTGGTGGTGGCCCAGCTCGGCGAGCTGATGAACACCATGATCCGGTCCATGGTGAAGTACAAGGTCCGCATCCCGCGCGAGCTGGTGCTGCTGTCCAAGCAGATGCTCTATCTGGAAGGCGCGGCCCGGACCCTGGCCCCCGAGATCGACCTGCTCGAAGAGCAGCAGGTCATCTACGCATCGCTCATGAGCAAGTACCCCGAGCTGGGCCAGGAGCTGATCAACGCCCTGTCGGCCACCGACTAGCAACGACGAGGAAGCAGCCCGTGCGCATCGCCACTTGGAACGTGAACTCACTCAAGGTCCGCATGCCCCGCGTGGAGGAGTGGCTCGACTACGCCAAGCCCGACGTGCTCTGCATGCAGGAGACCAAGCTGGCCGACAGCCAGTTCCCCGCCCTTGCCTTCTCGGGCCTGGGTTATGAGTCCGTGCACCACGGGAGCGGGCAGTGGAACGGCGTGGCCATCCTCAGCCGGGTCGGCATCGACAACCCGATCTACGGCTTCTGCCAAGGGGTGGAGGCCGACCAGGACACGCGCCTGGTCACCGCGACCTGCGGTGGCGTCAAGGTCACCAGCGTCTACGTGCCCAACGGCCGGGCTCTGGGCGACCCCCACTACGACTACAAGCTCTCATGGCTGGAGCGGTTGCGAGCCCACTTGGAGCACACGGCCGATCCCTCGGAGCACGTGCTCGTGTGCGGCGACTTCAACGTCGCCCCGGAGGACCGCGACGTGTGGGACCCGAAGCGGTTCGTCGGTTCCACCCACGTGACCGAGCCCGAGCGCAAGGCGGTGGCCAGCTTGTTGGACTGGGGTCTGCACGACGCGTTGCGGGCCAAGCACCAAGAGGACCGGCTCTACACCTACTGGGACTATCGGGCGGGGGACTTCCACCAGCACCGGGGCATGCGCATCGACTTGGTCTTGCTCTCAGAGTCGTTGCTCACACGGTTGGAGTGGGTGCTCATAGACAGGTTCGCCCGCAAGGGGAAGCTGCCTTCGGACCATGCGCCCCTGCTGGTCGACCTGGCCATCGAGGAGGCGGCAGCCCGATGACCGACTGGGCCGCGGCGTTGAAGGACTTGATGAGCAGGGAGGTCACGCCGCAGCGGGCTGCGGCCCGCCGGGTGGGGGAGGCCATGCGCGACCTCATCGGCAGGGCCGTGGCCACGTCCGCGCCAGTCGAGGCCTTGGAGGGCATGGCCGAGGTGCTCGAAGCATTGGGTCGGACCCTGGCCAAGTACCCGCAAGGGCGGCTCTACGAGGGCTTCGGCGAGTCCGCTAATGCGGGCGACCCCACCGCCTTCTTCGACAACAGCCCCATCATCGGCCGGGCCAATCCGCTGGCCCCGCCCATCACCATGACCCTCCAAGGCGAAGACCCTGACCGAGTGGTGGTGGGAGAGGTCTGTTACGGCCCGGCCTACGAGGGGCCGCCCGGCTGTGTGCACGGCGGATACATCGCGGCCGCCTTCGACGAGGTGCTGGGCATGACCCAGTCGATCACCGGCAAGCCGGGGATGACCGGGACGTTGACCGTGCGCTATCGCAGGCCCACGCCGCTGTTCACCGACCTGCGTTTCGAAGGGCGGGTCGAGCGGGTGGAGGGGCGCAAGATCTTCACCGTGGGGCAGTCCTTCGCCGACGGCGAGCTGACGTGTGAGGCCGAGGCCGTGTTCATCTCGGTCGACTTCACCAAGATCGCCGACCTCTACGACAAGCGCCACCGCTGAACGGTTGAGGAGCTCGGACCGGGGCACGGGGCCTTCTTGTCACGGTGAGTTCGACACATACCGAACTGACCCTGACAAGAAGGGGAAAGGGCTAAGGCTCGGGTGGGTCAGCGGAGAACGAGCAGGGGGGCCCGGAAGGGCTTCAGGTCCTCGGCCGGGAACCAGTCGTCGAGGGGCAGCGGAAGGGCGGCTGCGCCCGACCCGCGAAGGGGCCGAGGCCGTCGGGGCTCGACCCGGCCACTACTGCCGCCGCGGCCCTTGTAGACGATCAGCCCGCTCACCGGGTCCGGCACCGCGTCCAGCGCCGCGCCCAAGGCGGGCGACTCGCGCCAACGATCCCATGCGGACTCGTCCTCGAAGCGGACCTCGAAGACCACGCCCCAAGTGTGGGCGTGCCACGACCAGTCGAGGGCGCCGAAGCCGAGTGCAGACTCGGTCAGCGCGTCGCCAAACGAGTCGGCCCACAACGAGGCCGGATAGGCGCCGTCCAGCACCTCGATCGAGAACCACTGCTCCACCATGGCGACCCTACGCTTCCTCGCCCGACCTGTCCATGTGGGAGTCCGCGTCCGACGCGGGCGTTCCCCGCCTGCCCCGCTCCCGCAAGGCGATGGCCCCGCCCAACAACGCGGCCCCGACGGCCAGCGCGCCATTGGTATCAGCGCCCGTTGCGGCCAGGTCGCCCCGGCCCGTCTCGGACGCCGCGCCCGACCCACTGCCCGTCGAACCGGCCTGGTTCGCGCCTGCCGAAGCGCCTAGCCCGGCCACCGGCGGGGCGGCCAGCACCAGTTCCACGTTGCGGTCCTCGGGCGTGCCGATGGCAGTCGCGCCCGACCACTGGAAGTCGTTGGCCGACAGCTCCCTGCTGATGGCGGCCAGACCCAACACGTCGGTGGCCCCCACCACCGCCGCCGCGGGCCCGGCATGGTCGATCAGCGTGCCGAAGATCGAGATGGTGCCGTCCTTGTTGTCGACCACCTCGATGAGCCGGGCGTGCTGCGGGTAGTCGACATGGGCCGCGGTGGAGATCTCCCAGAACCCCTGCGTGGCGCCCGCCGGGTCCGGATGCGGGGTGATCCTGTTGACGTGGCTGTGCCCGTTCACCCAGGCCACCACGTTGGCGTACTGGTGCAGCAGTGATTCGACCTGGGCCCCGTTGACCCGTTGCGGGTCGGCCCCAGGGATGGTGGGCGGGTCGGGCACGGGGTTGTCCATGGTCTGGAGGTTGTGATGGCTGAAGATCACGACCAGCCTCCCGCTGGCCTTGGCGTCCTCCAGCCGGGCCTTCAGCCAGGCCAACTGCACCGTGCCGAGCGAACCGTCCGAATAGCCGCCCCGGTTGACGGTGTCGAGGGAGATGCCGGTGACGCCGGGGGCGATGGTGAACGTGTAGTAGAGCCGGGCCGTGTCCTTGTTCTCCGTGGTGAACCCGTGGCCGACAGGCCCTGGATCGGCGGGCGAGGCCAGATGGGCGGCAATCCAGTCCTGGCTGGTGGCGATGGAGCGCTTGGCGTCGGCGGTGACGGGCCTGCCCGGCGCGGCCGCCCACGCGGCCAGCACGGTGGGGTCCTGATTGGACAGGCCGGTCGAGAAGTCGCCGGGGGAGATTCCCGCGGGCAGGTCGTACACCTTGACCGAGCCGGTGGCGATGGTCTCGAACACCGGGTTGCTCGGAGCGTTGCCCTGCAACAGCCCGTCGTGGTTGCCGAACACCGTGTACCACGGCATGTTCAGGCCCGCGGCGGTGAAGGGGGCGATGGCCGCGGCCAGCAGGCCGGGGTAGGCGGGGAAGCCGTGGAACTTCTTGTAGAAGTCGCCGGTGGGCTGCGGGTCCTCAGGGTGCCAGTAGTGCTGGTCGTAGGTCAGCGAGTCCTGGTCCTGCACGCCCTCATAGTCAGCGGGGTCGCCGCTGTTGGGCGTGAGGGCGCCGCCGTCGAGCAGCGTGATGTTCCACCCCACCTCGTTCTTCTGTTGGTTGTCGACGTTGTCGCCGGTGCTCACCGCGCAGTCGAAGGGCCGACCGGTGATGGGCCCGCCCGCCAGGCTGTTCACCCTGCGCACCATGGCGTCCGAGACGTGTGCGGTCAGGGTCTCCTGCGGCCGCTGGGCCGCGTTGAAGGGGATGGACTGGCTGGGCGGATCGGCGTAGCGGTCGAGGAACTCGACCCGGGCCGGGCTCTGGGTGTCGGCGATGTGGATGTCGGTCAGGTGGACGATGGCGGCCAACGCCCGCCGCCGGTCCTCACGGCCCGCCTTGGCCTGCACGGCGATAGTCCGCACCACGGTGGGCCAGGCGGGCCCGGCGATGAGCTTGCTGTAGCCGGTGGCCGATGCCCGGGCCAGCGCGCTCTCCAGCGTGGTGCCCGCAGGCATGACGGCCGCGCCCGCGGGCAGGATGCGCAGCGTCGACAACAGTCGGGGGCCGCCCCACACGGCGGCCGTCGCCACCCCGATGTGGCGCAAGAACGTGCGACGGTCGAGCGGGTGCATTCCTCCTTTGTTCCACGCGACGGGCTGTTCCACCCCCGTCGCCCGCGACCGCGACTGGCACCGCATGCCGCAACGGCTGCCGGCCTGAGCCCGCGCTCTCGTTCAGGCTTCGAGGTGGTGGCGCAGCTTGGCCAGGCCGGACCCGAGCACGTTGTCGAGGTCGGCGCTGGACAGGCCGAGGTCCATGTGGAGCTGGGCCATGGAGCGCACGGGGGTGCCGCCCAGCCCGTAGTGGGAGCGGATCACCCGCTGTTCGAGCGGGTCGAGCTCGTCGAACAGGTGGGGCGGGGGCACCTTCAAAGAGAGCAGGTCGTCGTCCGACTCGGCGTCGAGGTCGATGGCCTCGGCCGCTGAGTCGGGATAGGGCCACCCGTCCTCCGCCGGCCAAAGAAACGACGACGTCATAGATCGGTTCTCGCGCCGGTCGCAGGCCACGTCAACTCTTGACTTCTTCGGCCCGTTGCGCGCCGACCGCCAGGCCGCGGCTGCGTCAGGCTCGGTCAGGCGTGCTGAGCCAGCCATCGGCCCATGGACTCGGCCTCCATGCGGGCGTGGTCGGCCAGTCCTGAGATGATGGCTTGTTCTGCCTTGCGGCCCACGAAGGGGATGTGGACGCTCAAGTCGCCCTCGGCCGTCCGCTTGGTGGACCGGCCGCCGGGCTCCTCGGCCAGCACGAACCTGCCCTTGCACGTGAGCCGGTTGGCGTAGTGGTCGGGGAGGATGTGGAAGTCGGTGACGTGGGTGCGCCGGTCGAGCACCGAGGTCTCGATCCATGTCAGCTTGGCCGGGTCCACGAACCGGGTGACAGCCGAGGACAGTTCGCCCACGAACGAATAGCGCACCCGCTGGTGGACCAGGTCGCCGTCGACCCGCTGGTCGAGCAGTTCGGGGCCGCCCAGCTTGGGCAGGTCGGCCAGCGAGGCCAGAAAGGCGGGGTCGACCAGGGCCGACTCGACCTGCGCCAACGGACCGGCGAGGAACTGCTCGATCCGAAAGCGCACGGCCGCGATGCTACGCCTGGGTCGTCGGGCCGGTCAGGCCGGTCGGCGCCTGCGCGGGGCCATGACCGGTCCGTCGATTTGGGCCAGGCGTATGCGCATCCGCGCCAATTCGTCCTTGGGGCTGGCCGTGTCGTCGCTCGGTTCGGCTGGCGCGGCGGCGCGGAACCCGGCGGGCAGGAAGGGCGAGGGCTCGCCCACGTAGGACACGTGGAGGGTGCGCTCGGCCCTGGTCATGGCCACGTACAGCAGGCGGCGCTCCTCGTCCGGGTCGCCGCTGTCCAAGGGGACCAGCCCGGGGTTGGCCCCGACCACGAAAACCGTCTGCCACTCCAGTCCTTTGGCCTTGTGGAAGGTGGCCAGCACGACCGCGTCAGACGACGCCGCGGGGTCGCCGGCGCGCGTGGTGGGCAGCCAGTCGATGAACGCGGCGGCGGACCCACCGGGCGAAAGGGCGTCGAACTGGGCGGCCATGTCCGCCACCTCGTGGAGGGCTTGTTGGTCGGCCGGGTCCGAGTAGTCGTGGGCCAAGGCTCGGAGGTGGCAGGCCTCGTCGGACGCGGCCGCGCCGGGGTGCAACCGGCCCAGTCCGTCTCGCACCGCGGGCCTGGCCAGAAGCGGCGTGCGTCCGGCGATGTGCACCGGGATGGCCGCGGCCCGAAGGGCGTCGGCCACGAGGTCCAGCCGGGCGTTGGTGCGGGCCAGCACCGCGACGCGCGACCAAGCCGTGTTCGGGGCATGGGCGAGCCGCACCTGACGAGCCACGGCCACGGCTTCGTCGGCTTCCGTGGCGTAGCCGGCAAGGGTGGGGACGGTTGTGACCGCGCCGCCGATGGCGTCGTCGGTGGTGGTCGTGCTCGTTGTCCGTCCGAGGACGGCTTCGGCCGCGTGCACGATGGCCCGGCTGCTGCGGTAGTTGGCGTCGAGCCTGACCACGTGCAACGAGGGGAAGCGCTGGGGGAGCGAGGCCATGAGATCGGGGTCGGCTCCGCTCCATCCGTAGATGGACTGGTCGGGGTCGCCCACCACGCACAGGTCGGTGCCTTGGCCGACCCACGCCATCACCGCGTCGAACTGCGCAGGGGTGACGTCTTGGAACTCGTCCACGTAGATGTGGCGGCGGAACCAGCGCACCGCTTCGGCAAAGCCCGCGTCGGCGCGCACGGTGTCGGCGAAGAGGGTCAGCACGTCCTCGAAGTCGATGACGCCTCGTCGGCGCTTCTCCTCGTCGGTGAGGCCGCGTCTGCTGTTGTCGATGATGCGGGGCGTGCGCTTGCCCCTGTCGTCCCAGTACTGGCGCAGGTGGGCGTAGGCCAGGCTGTGCAGGGTGCCCACGGCCACGCCCTCGCTGGGGCCGACGCCGAGGTGGGCCAGCCTGGTGCGGAGCTCGACCGCGGCCCGGCGGGCGAAGGTCACGGCCAGGGTGCGGGCGGGCTCGGCCTGGCCGCTCTGTATGCGGTAGGCGATGCGGCGGGTGAGGACCCGGGTCTTGCCCGACCCCGGGCCAGCCAGGATGCAAAGCGGGGCCGCGGGCGAGGTGACGGCGTCGAACTGGGCCTGGTCCAGACCGTCGAGCAGCCGCATCGAAGCGACGATACGGAGGGGCCGGCGCCAGGGCGCGGATGCTCGGGCGCCGGCGTCCGGGGCCGTTTGCCCTGATGCGGAGAAGCCCTGACGCGGAGAAGCCCTGACGCGGAGAAGCCCCGAGTAGCCGAACGGCAAGCCGCCCGGACTCCTCGGGGCCCTCTGCGGTCCGCCGCTTCCGCTTCCGAGCCTGGCGGCTCGGTCGCCTCTGCGACGTCCCTCCTCCTGTTCGGCCTGCCGACCCGTCCGCCTCGGGTGGTCCGCCTGAGGCGTCCCCTCCTGGGCCTTCGGACCGGCTGCGTGAACCGGAGTAATCGCAGTGTGCGCCCGGCCCCTAGGGCCGTCAAGGGGATGGCGCGAAATCCCCAAGTCATCCCACGAGGAATCGAGATATCCCCAGGTGCGTCCCCAGTTTGTCCAGCGGGTAGGTTCGGCCGACGTGCTCAAGGCGTTCGATTCGGGCCGGCTCTTCGGCGTCGTCCACCGGCCCGTTGGCGCCCCGGATGCCGCGGTCGGGGCCGGCCTCGACGCCCGGCCTGGCGTCCTCGCCTTGCACGGGTGGCGGCGCTCGTCGTCAGACTTCGACAAGGTATTGGCCGGATCGACCGGAGCGAGCGGGTTGGCCGTCCCTGCCCTTGCCCTCGACCTGCCCGGCTTCGGCGCGTCGCCCGAGCCGCCCACGGTGTGGGGCACCGAGGACTACGCCAAGGCGGTGGAGGCCGTGCTGGCCGAGTGCGACGAGCCTGTGGTGGTGCTCGGCCATTCCTTCGGCGGGCGAGTGGCCGTGCGCCTGGCCGCGGCCCGACCCGATGCCGTGCGCGCCCTTGTGCTCACCGGCGTGCCGCTGGTGCGGGTGGGGTCCGCAGCCGCCCGCAGACCCGCGTTGTCGTACCGGGTGGTGCGGGCGCTGCATCGGCGAGGGCTGGTGGGCGACGAGCGCATGGAGCGGCTGCGGCGGGCCCACGGCTCGGCCGACTACCGGGCGGCCACGGGCGTCATGCGCGACGTGTTCGTGCGCGTGGTGAACGAGTCGTACGACCACGACCTGGGCGCGTTGCGGTGTCCGGTCGAGCTGGTCTGGGGAGACGACGACACCGAGGCCCCACTGGCCGTGGCCCAGGCCGCGGCCGCCCTGCTGGGGGACCGGGCCGTCCTCACCGTCGTCGAGGGCGCCGGCCACCTGACCCCGCTGAGTGCCCCCGACGCCCTGCGCGCCGCCGTGTCCCGCCACCTATGACCGCCGCCCCCATCACCGCCGCCCTTTTCCGTTCTTGTCAGGTTCAGTTCGGGTCGCAGGCGTGACGCCATGACGAGAAGCGCAGGCGCGATGAGAGCGGGCGGCACCAGGAGGTGGGGATGACGGCCGCGGGAGCAACCCTGCTCGTGGCCCTGGCCGCGACCGCGGCCGGCGGGCTGCGGTGGCTCCGGGTGGCCCAGCGCGAGCACTACCTGGCCGGCTCGACCAGTCGATTCGCGTGGCGCTGGTGGTCGCTCGGCCCCAACGTCATCCTCCTCCTGGCGTGGGTGCTGGGCGTCGGCCTGGCCGCCACCGGGCGGCCGCTGCCCGGCCTGTTCGGCGCGGCCGCAGTCGGCGTCGGCCCCTTCGGCCTCGGCCTCAAAGGCCGCACCTCGCCGCTGGCCTGGACCCGAAGGCTGAAGACGCTGGCGGGCGTATGGGCCGCCCTTCACGTTGTGCTCGTCCTCGTCGGCCTGGCCGCAAGCCCGACCGTGGCTGCCACCGCAGCCGCCCTGGGCGCGGGCCTCGTTCCGGTCCTGGTCGACGCCGCCCTCGCCATCACCGCCCCCGTCGAACGGCGCATGGGCGAGCCGTGGGTCGACAAGGCCAAGGCCCGACTGGCCCAGGTTCGCCCCACCGTGGTGGCCATCACCGGCTCGTACGGCAAGACCTCCACCAAGGGCTACCTGGCCCACCTCATCGAGGGGACCAAGCAGGTGGTGCCCACCCCCCGCAGCTTCAACAACCGGGCGGGCCTGGCCCGGGCCGTGAACGAGGCGCTGGTTCCCGGCACCGAGGTCTTCATCGCCGAGATGGGCACGTACGGCAAAGGCGAGATCGCCGAGATGTGCAGTTGGTGCCCGCCCGACGTGGCCGTCATCACCGCCATCGGCCCCGTCCACCTCGAACGCATGCACAGCGAGGACGTCATCACCGAGGCCAAGGCCGAGATACTCGAGCGGGCCCGCGTCGCCGTCCTCAACACCGACAACCCGCACCTGGCCGCGTTGGCCGACCGCACCACCGCCCGCGCCGGCGTCCACGTCCGCCGCTGCTCCGCCGTCGATCTTTCGGCCGACGTCGCCGTGATCGACGGGCGCGTCCACATCAGCGGCCGGCCCATCGGCACGGTCGACGCGGCGCTGCCGTCGACCAACGTGGCCTGCGCGGTGGCCGCCGCCCTCGAAGTGGGCGTGCCCGAGCACGCCATCGCCGATCGACTCGCCGGCCTCCAACCGGCCGACCACCGCCTCACCATCACGACCGGCGGGGGCGGGTTCGCCATCATCGACGACACCTACAACGCCAACCCGGCAGGCGCCCAAGCCGCCCTCGCCGCCCTGGCGAGCCAACCGGCGCCGGCCACGCGCGCCGAAGGCGCCAACGGCGCGAAGCGCGTCGTCGTCACACCCGGCATGGTCGAGCTCGGTTCGCGCCAGGCCGCGGCCAACGCCGAGTTCGCGGCCGAGGCGTCTCGACAGGCGACCCACGTCGTCGTGGTCGGCCAAACCAACCGACGGGCCCTGCTCGAAGGCGCGGCCAGCGGCCCGGCCGCGGTGGTCACCGTCGACACCCGCGACCAGGCCGTCGAGTGGGTGCGGGCCAACCTGGGTCCAGGCGACGTCGTCCTGTACGAGAACGACCTGCCGGACCACTTTCCCTAGCGGGTTCCGCAGAGCCGGGACGTGAGCGCCCCCTCTAGAGTCGCGGCGTGAGCCAGCCCGCCGTCATCTTCGGAGGACCGTCGCCCGAGCACGACGTGAGCATCCTCACCGGATTGCAGGCGGCCAGGGCGCTGGGCGGCCAGGCCATCGCCGTGTACTGGGCCAAGACCGGCGACTTCTTCGAGGTCGACCCGACCTTGGAGGGCAAGGACTTCCTCGACGGCGTGCCCCGCAAGTCCCCGCAGTTGCAACTCGTGGCGGGCGAGGGACTGGTCAAGCGCAAGCGGCTCGACATCAGCGCGGCCGTCAACTGCTGCCACGGCGGCCCGGGCGAGGACGGCACCTTGCAGGCCGCGCTCGACCTGGCCTTGGTCCGCTATACGGGTCCGAACGTGGCCGCTGCGGCCCTCGGCATGGACAAGCTGGCCTTCGGCAACGTGATGTCGGCCGCGGGCCTGCCGTCGTTGGCGCGGGTCGCGTTGCGCGGCGACGCCGATCCGCCCTTCGACGGGCCGTACATCGTCAAGCCCCGCTTCGGCGGGTCGTCCATCGGCATCTCGGTGGTGGAGGACGCGGACACGGCTCGGGCCCTGCTGGCATCCGACCAGCACCTGCGGGCGGGCGCAGTCGTCGAGCCCTACCGGCCCGACGCGGCCGACCTCAATGTGGCCGTGCGCTCGTGGCCGTCGCTCCAGCTCAGCGCCATCGAGAAGCCGGTGCGCCAGGCCGGGTCGGGCATCCTCGGCTACAAGGACAAGTACGTGGGCGGCGAGGGCATGGTGAGCGCCCGGCGCGAGCTGCCCGCCCGCCTCGACCCGGCCATGGAAAAGGCGGTTCGGGACGCGGCCGAACGCGTCGCCGTGCTGGCCGGTGTGCGGGGCGTGGCCCGAATCGACTTCCTGGTCGACGGCGACGACCTCTACGTCAACGAGATCAACACCATCCCCGGCTCGTTGGCCAAGTACCTCTGGGTCGACCCGCCGTTGCCCTTCGAGCAGTTGCTGCAGGACATGCTCGACGAAGCGGCCCGCAGGCCCACGTTCCACTGGACCACGGCCGGGGCCGACGGGACCGCGCTGCGCTCGGCGGGGGACATCGCGGGCAAGCTCGGCTAGGCGGGAGTGCGAGACAGGACGGAGGACCAAGACGCATGGCCCATTTCGCCGTGACCGCGGTCGGCTCGGACCGACCCGGCATCGTCGCCGCCGTCACCAAGACGCTGGTCGACCACGACTGCAACTTGGAGGACACGTCCATGTCCATCCTGCGCGGTCACTTCGCGATGATGCTGGTGGTGGCCGGGCCTATTGCGCTTGACCCGTCGGCCCTCGAAGCCGCGTTGGTGCAGGAGACGGGCGGCTTCGACCTGGTGGTCGCGGTGCGCCAGATCGACGACGCCGTGCCCGCCTCGCCCGAGGGCGACGCGTGGACAGTGGCCGTCTACGGCGCCGACCGGCCCGGCATCGTCCACGCCATCACCGCCCTGCTGGCCGACATCGGCGTCAACGTGGTCGACCTCACCACGCGCGTCATCGGCGATGCCGAGCGCCCCGTCTACGCCATGGTGCTGGAGGTCACGCTGCCGCCCGCGGTGTCGCCCCAGGACGTGGCCGCCCGCCTGGACGAGCAGGCCGCCGCCCTCGGGGTGGAGTGCAGCCTGCATCCGTCCGAGGCCGACATCCTCTGATCGCCGCCGCGCCATGCCCGCCCGGCCCGTCCTGCGCCTTCCCGAGCCCGTGCTCAAGCGCGTGGCCGAGCCCGTGGCGCGCATCGACGACGCGGCCAGGTCCCTGGCCGTCGACCTGATCGACACCATGCGGGCCTCGCCCGCGTGCGTGGGCATCGCTGCTCCGCAGATCGGCGTGAGCGTCCGGGCCTTCGTGGTCGACGTGACCGGTCACAAGAAGGCCAAGTCGTGCCACGGCGAGTTCGTCCTGTTCAATCCCGAGATCCTCTTGGCGCATGGCCCGGTGGCGGCCAGGGAAGGGTGCATGAGCGTGCCCGACCTCACCGGCGACGTCCCCCGTGCCACCCGACTGGTCGTTCGCGGCCTCACGCCCGAGGGCGAGGACAGGGTGCTCTCGGTCGACGCATTCGAGGCCCGGGCCGTCCAGCACGAGATCGACCACCTCGACGGGCTCTTGTTCATCGACAGGGTCACGTCGGGCGACGCCCTGTTTCGCAGGAAGGTGTACCGATGACGGTCGGAGCGGTCGGAGCGGTCGGAGCGGTCGGAGCGGCCGGAGGGGCCAGCGTGGTCGGGGCCGGGGGACCCCGAGGCCGCCGGTAGGCTCGTCCATCGTCATGGCCTTCCCTCGCAAGCTGCTCAACGACGGCGAGGACGTGGTGGCCGAGCTGCGCCCGCATTGGTGGGTGTTCGTGAAGCCGGTGGCCACGGTGGTGCTGTTGTTCGTGCTGGCCGTGGTGGCCCAGATCGCGGTCGACAACCGAGTGCTCACCTTCGTGCTGGCGGGTGCAGGCCTGGTGGCGCTGGTGTGGACGGGCTTGCGCTACATGCGGTGGAGCACGACGGTGTTCGTCATCACCACGGATCGGCTGATCCTGCGCCATGGCGTGATGGCCAAGCACGGCAAGGAGATCCCGCTCGAGCGGCTGAACGACATCACCGTCTCGCAGTCGTTCTTCGAGCGGCTGCTTCGCGCCGGTGACGTGCTGTTGGAGTCGGGTGGCGAGCGAGGCCAAGAGGTGGTGTCCAACATCCCGAGGCCGTTCGAGGTCCAGAACGTGATCTATGCCGAGATCGAGCGGGCCCAGGCCCGCACCGCGGACCGGATGGCAGGCCGGCGCGAGCTGTCCATCCCCGAGCAGATCGAGAAGCTTGACGAGCTGCGCCAGAAGGGCACCCTCTCCCAGGCCGAGTTCGACGCCAAGAAGGCGCAACTCCTGGACCGGTTGTGATGGCGGGTTCCACCAAGGGCTCGTCGTCCAGCGTGCGGATCGTGTCGCTCGTCCCCTCGGTGACGGAGACGCTCCTGGCGTGGGGCGTGCGGCCCATCGCCTGTACCCGCTTCTGCGAGCAGCCCAGCATCGACCACGTGGGCGGGACCAAGGACCCCGACGTCGACAAGATCATCGACCTGGCCCCCGACCTGGTGGTGATGGACGAGGAGGAGAACCGACGCGAGCACGCCGAGGAGCTGGCCGGGGCCGGGCTCGATCTGCACACCACCGCGGTGCGGTCGTTGGAGGACGTGCCGTCTGCGCTCAAGGGCTTGGCCGAGCGGGTGGGGCTCAACCCGGCCGACGTTGTCATCCCGTCCATCGACCTGCGGGTCCGGCCGGTGGACGGGCTGCGGGTCTTCGTGCCCATCTGGAAGCGGCCGTGGATGACGCTGAACGGGGACAACTACGGCTCGTCGCTGCTGTCCTTGCTGGGCGCGGTGAACGTCTTCGACGCCGCGGCCCGGCGGTACCCGGTGGTGACGCTGGAGGAGGCGGCCGCGTTGTCGCCCCATGCCGTGTTGGCGCCGAGCGAGCCCTATCCGTTCGGGCCCCGGCACGTGAAGGAGCTGCGGGCGGTGGCCCCGGTCGCGTTGGTCGACGGGCAGGACCTGTTCTGGTGGGGCGTGCGCACCTCGGCCGCCTTGCGGCGCCTGGGGGAGCGGCTGGCGTCGCTGCCGTCGTCGTTCTGACCCGGGCGGGCTGAGGCGGGCGGGTCGGCGCGGCTGCTTCTCTGCGGCGGCGCCTTTGGAGAGAAAAGGCTGCGTAAACTGGCGGACGTGGCTGCTAGCCGGACGACTCGGGACGCCATCCTTCTGGCCTTGAAGAAGCGGGGCGAGGCGCGGGCCGAGGAGTTGGCTGCCGCGGTGGGCGTGACCGTCAGCGCCATGCGCCAGCACTTGACCGGGTTGGCCCTGGACGGGCTGGTGTCCCATCACGAGGTGCGCTCGGGGCCGGGGCGGCCCAAGCACGTGTACTCGCTCACGCCCGCGGCCGAGACGCTGTTCCCGAAGACGTACGACGAGCTGACGAACGAGTTGCTCGACTACGTGTCCGACGAGGACCCGGCCATGTTGGAGCGGGTCTTCGAGCGTCGGCGCGAGCGCCGGGTGGCGGGCGCATTGGCCCGACTGGCCGCGGCCGGTCGACCGCTGGACGCTCGGGTCGGGGAACTGGCCCGCATCCTGGACGAGGACGGGTACCTGGCCGAGGTGGTCGACTGGCCGGATGCAGGCCCGGGCGGGATGCGCATCATCGAGCACAACTGCGCCATCCTCGGCGTGGCCGCCAAGTACGGGCAGGCGTGCGTCAGCGAGTTGGAGTTCATCCGCACCGTGCTGCCCGACGCCGAGGTCGAGCGGGTGGCGCACATGATGGCCGGCGCCCGCCAGTGCGCCTACGAGATCCGCCCGCGTGCTCGCTCCCGCGTGCGCGCCGCCGCGGCGCGCTGACTGCCGCGGCGCGCTGACTGCCGACACCACGGCCGCCGCCGCCATCACTGACGTCGGCCGCCGCTCTTGCATTTGGGCGCAGTTGTGTGCGTTTCTGCGACAGAACTGCGCCCAAATGCGGGAAAGCCACTGCCGCCGACGCGCGCCGAGGTCAGCCGACGCCCAACGCGGCGGCGGCCTGCTCCAGGCGCTCGGCGTCCCAGGGCGCGCGCAAGGCCAGGTTGACTTGGTCCGCCCCCGCCTCGACGTACTGCTGCACGCGCTCGGCCACCTGCGCGGGCCCGCCGACCAGCACGCCGGGGGCGACCACCATGCGCAGGTTGGCGAACTGCTCGGTCAGGTCGTCGTCGTCCTTGGCGTAACCCAGGTTGACCGCGCAACGGATCTCCGAAGGGTCCCGCCCGATCGACTCGCACCACCGGGCCAGCACGGCCCGCTTGGCCGCGAACTGCTCGGGCGAGATGAAGGGCACGTTCCACCCGTCGGCATATCGCGCCACGATACGAAGGGTCCGCTTCTCGCCGCCCCCGCCGATCCACACCGGCAGCGCGTCCTGCACAGGCCGGGGCGAGTTCTGCGCATCGGTCAACTGGAAGTGCTCGCCCGCGAAGGTCGTGCGCTCGTCCCGCAACAGCCCTCGCACGCACGCGGCCGCCTCCTCCAACATGTCCAGCCGCACCCGCGCCGAGGGGAACGGGATGCCGAAGGCCTTGTACTCCACCTCCGACCAGCCCGCGCCCAGACCGATGTCGGCCCGGCCGTTCGAGAGGTGGTCGATGGTCGTCACCGCCTTGGCCAGCACGGCCGGATGCCGGTACCCCACGCAGTACACCAGGGACCCCACCCGCACCCGCGACGTCGAGCAGGCCAGGGCGGCGTGGGCGGTCACCGCCTCGAGACAGTGCGGGTTGCCCGTCATATCGGCCGCATAGAAGTGGTCCCAGATCGAGATCCAGTCGAAGCCGAGCGACTCGATGCGATGCCACAGATCGACGAGCTCGTCGACCGTCGTGTGCTGCAAACCGGTGTGGACGCCGAAGACCGTCATGGCCGCGCACGCTAGCGACGGGGCAACTTGACCGCTCGGTCAAGAAGGACAAGCATCGCCGCCATGCCCAACGTGCGCGCCAACGGCATCACCATCGAGTACGACGACTTCGGCCACCCCGACGACCCCGCCCTGCTCCTCATCATGGGACTGGGCACGCAGATGATCGCCTGGGACGAGCGCCTGTGCGAGCAGCTTGCCGCCGAGGGATTCCACGTCGTGCGCTTCGACAACCGAGACGTCGGCCTGTCCGAGAAGATCGAAGGCGGGCCCCGCCCCGACGTGCTGGCCGCCATGCAGGGCGACACCTCGAGCGCGTCCTACAACCTCGACGACATGGCCGCCGACGCCGCGGGCGTGCTCGACGCGCTCGGCATCCAGAAGGCCCACGTGGTCGGCGCGTCCATGGGCGGGATGATCGCCCAGACCTTCGCCATCAACTACCCGGACCGCATCCTGAGCCTGTGCTCGATCATGTCGACCACCGGCCACGCCGAAGCGGGCCAGCCCCATCCCGAGGTCCTTCCCATCCTCCTGGGCCCCCGCCCCAACAGCAGGGAGGAGGCGGTCGACCGGGCCGAGCAGGCCGTGCGGGCCTTCGGCTCCAAGGGCCTGCCCGTCGACTGGGACCTCATCCGCAGGCGGGCCGGGCAGGGTTACGACCGTTGCTTCTACCCCATCGGCTTCGGCCGGCAGTTGCTGGCCATCCTCGCCTCGGGCGACCGCACGGAGCGCCTCGCCGCCCTCGACGTGCCCACTGTCGTCATCCACGGCTCGGACGACCGCCTGGTCGACCCGAGCGGCGGCAAGGCCACGGCCGCGGCCATTCCCGGCGCAGAGCTGGTCGAGATCGACGGCATGGGCCACGACATGCCCGAGGCGGCCTGGCCTCGCATCATCGACGCCGTCGTCCGCAACGCGGCACGCGCCGCCGTGAACCGGTGAGCGGCCCGCTCGAAGGCGTCCGCGTCGTCGAGATCGCGGGCATCGGGCCGGGGCCGTTCGCGGCCATGCTGCTGGCCGACCTGGGGGCCGACGTGCTCAGGATCGACCGGGCGCAGTCCGTCGGTCCTGACCCGGCTGCGGCCGGCGCCGGGGCCGGGCGCCCGCACTGGGACCTGCTCAACCGGGGCAGGCGCTCGGTTGGCGTGGACCTCAAGAACCCGGACGGCGTGGACACCGTGCTGCACCTGGTCGAGAAGGCCGACGTGCTCATCGAGGGCTTCCGTCCCGGCGTTGCCGAGCGGCTCGGCATCGGCCCCGACGAGTGCATGGCCCGCAACCCCAAGCTGGTCTACGGGCGCATGACGGGGTGGGGACAGGACGGTCCGTACGCGCAGACCGCGGGCCACGACATCAACTACATCGCGCTGGCGGGCGCCCTCCATCCCATCGGCCGACGGGGTGAGGCGCCTGTCCCGCCCCTGAACCTGGTGGGCGACTTCGGCGGGGGCGGCATGCTCCTCGCCTTCGGGGTCGTGTGCGCCCTGTTGGAGGCCGGTCGCAGCGGTCAGGGACAGGTGGTCGACGCGGCCATGGTCGACGGGGCCGCCGTGCTCACCACCATGTTCCATGCCTTCCGTGCCATCGGCATGTGGAAGGACGAGCGGGGCACCAACCTGCTCGACACCGGCGCCCACTTCTACGACGTGTACGAGACGGCCGACCGCAAGTACGTCTCGATCGGCTCCATCGAGCCGCAGTTCTACGCCGAGCTGCTCCGGCTCACCGGGTTGGAGGGCGAGGAGCTGCCCTGGCAGAACGACAAGGGCCAGTGGCCGGCCCTCAAGGAGCGGATGGCCGAGGTGTTCAAGGCCAAGACCCGCGACGAGTGGTGCGAGATCATGGAGCACACGG
>JAUTXP010000063.1 GCA_030837965.1 Acidimicrobiaceae bacterium
CTGACCCTCATCTGACCAACTCCCATCTTTTCCACAGCAGCAGGTGCTGTGGAAAAGATGGGGGGGTCAGCGGTCTTGTTGCAGTTCGAGCAGGAACGGGTTGGTCCTGCGCTCTGTGCCCACCGTCGTGGTGGCGCCATGGCCGGGCAGCACGTGCACGGCGTCGTCCATCGGGAGGATCTTCTCGGCCATCGACGCCATCAGGTCGTCGTACGACCCGCCGGGCAGGTCGGTGCGCCCGATGGACCCCTGGAACAGGTGGTCGCCGCTGAACAGCACGGGCGCCTCGCCCTCCACCTCGAGCAGAAAACACGTGGAGCCCCTGGTGTGGCCGGGCGTGTGCACCGCGGTGAACGTCAGCCCCGCGCCCGATACCTGTTGGCCGTCGTCCAGCCCGTACAACAACTCGGGCGGGCGCAGGTCGAGGCCGGCGCCGAGGAGCAGTTGCCCGAACTGCCCGCTGGTCCCCACCGGGTCGAGCAGCATGTGCCGGTCGCCGTCATGGATGTGCACGGGCACGTCGTGATCCTGGGGGTGGACGACCGAGCCCACCCCGCCGATGTGGTCGACGTGGCCGTGGGTCGACAGCAGCGCAACCAGCCGCAGGCCGTGGTGCTGCAAGCGCCCGAGGATGGCGGTGGGGTCAGGCGGCGCGTCGATCAACACGCACTCGCCGCCCGGGCCCGACGGGGCCACGATCCACGCGTTGGTCTCGGCCAGCCAGAGCGGCAGCCCCTCGATCAGCATGGTCGGCCACGCTAGCGACGGCGGGCTCAGTGCGAGGTCAACGACTTGCCCGCGTAGGCGCGGACGAACGACTTGAGCGCGTCGATGTCGACCCCTTGGCACACGAGCTTGTGGCGCCACGCGGTGGCCACGACCGGAGCGGGCAGCGCCGGGTTGGGCGCGACGCGCACGTCGCCCCCCGCCTGGCGCACGATCCGGGCCTGGTCAGTGGCGGTCAGACCCTTGTACTGCACGATGATGCCGCCCTCCTCGAGCACGCCGACCTGCACGGGCCGGGGCACCGGGTTCGTCAGCGCGCCCACCACGTTCACCGCGCCGGGTTGATGGGGGCCGGACGTGGGCGGGTCAGTGGGATAGGCGGGCTCAGGCGCGCCGGGCAGCACGTGCTTCAGCGAGTCGGGCGCCAACGGCTCCGTGACCGGCTTGGCGCACTTGCCCGCCCCCGACTCCGATCCCACCGCCCCGCCGGTGTCGTCCACGCACGCCCCCAGGCCAGCCATGGCGGCGAGGGCCAGCATGGCCGCCAGCAGCGGCCGGACCCGTACCCGCTCCTGCAACAAGGCGATCCCGAAGACGGTCAACGCGCCGCCGACCAGAAGCTGCAAGTGGAACGGCTCGGACAGGAAGACCACCCCCACGGTCACGGCCACGATGGGCACGAGGTACGTCACCAACGAGGCCCGCGTGGCCCCGATCTCGGCGATGGACTGGTAGTTGATCATGTAGGCGACGCCCGTTCCCATCACGCCCAGGATGGTGATGGAGACGACGCGGTGCACGTCGAGGTCGACGCCACCGCGCGAAATCGTGGTCACCAGGGCGACGGGAGCGATGATGACTGCGCCCATCACCAACTGTCCGCAGGCCGCCACCAACGGGCTCACGCCGGTGAGGTTGTGGCGCGCGTACACGAAGCTGAAGCCGTAGAACACCGATGCCACGATGGCCGCGGCCACACCTGCGCCGGACGATGACGTGAGGTCCTTGCCACCGAGGCCGGCGGCCACGGACACGCCCACGAAGCCCAAGGCCAGTCCGGCCAACTGGCCCCGCTTCAAGCGCTCGCCCAGTCCAATGGCCGCGGCCATTGCCGCGAACAGCGGCGTCGACGCGTTCAGCACCGAGGTGAGCGCGCTCGTGATGTGCTGCTCGCCCCATGCCAGCAGCGTGAAGGGGACGGCGCTGTAGGCCAGTCCCATGACCGCGAAATGGCGCCACATGGTGAGGTCCCGTGGCAGGCGGGTGCCCCGGACCCGCAGCACCACCAGCATGACCGCCATCCCCAACGCGATGCGGGAGAAGGCGACCAGCGCGGGCGACATGCCGGCCACCGCCACCTTGATGAACAGAAACGACCATCCCCAGATGAAGGCGAGGATGACGACCCGGCGCATACCCCCTGCAACCTACCGGCGGGTCCGGCCGTATCGGCACCGTTTAGACTGACCCGGCCATGTCGCCGTCTCGCATCGAGCGCCGCCTGCTGGACGTGAACGCGCGGCTCAAGCGCGCCCGCGAAGAGCTGGCCGTGCTCGACGAGCAGCTCATGGCGCTGGCCGACGACGCCGAGGACGCGCGGGTGCGCTCCCTCGTGGCCGACTCGCCTATGGCCGATCGCGACTACCGCGATGCGGACCGGTCTGCCGAGGCCATGCGCCGCGGCAGGGACGCCGCCCAGGCCGCCGTTGCCGAACTCGAGCGGGCCCAGGACGAACTCCTGGACAAGCTCGTGACCAACCCCCGCTGATCGCAAGGAGCGACCCCACGTGGCCGTGCGCGTCGTCATCGCCGAAGACGAAGCCATCATCCGCCTCGACCTCAAGGAGACCCTTGAGGAGGAGGGCTATGAGGTGGTGGCCGAGACGAGCAGGGGGGACGAAGCCGTGACGCTTGTGCGCGAGCACTCGCCCGACCTGGCCATCCTCGACATCAAGATGCCGGGCATGGACGGGCTCTCGGCAGCCAGGGAGATCACGTCCGAGCGCATGGCCGCGGTGCTCATCCTCACCGCCTTCAGCCAGCGCAACCTGATCGAAGAGGCCCGTGACGCGGGGGCGTTGGCCTATCTGGTCAAGCCCTTTCAGAAGTCCGAGCTGGTGCCCGCCATCGAGGTGGCGCTGGGCAGGCACAAGGAGATGCAGGCCTTGGCCGAGCAGGCCAAGAACCTGGAGGAGCTGCTCGAGAACCGCAAGTGGGTGGACCGGGCCAAGGGGATGTTGATGGACAAGTTCTCGATGTCCGAGAACGACGCCTTCACCTTCATCCGCACCACGGCCATGCAGGAGCGCAAGACGATGCGTGAAGTGGCCCAGAGCATCCTGTCCGGCGACTTGGTGCCGCCCTCCACTTAGAGCCTGCGGCCGCTGCGGCCCGGTTCTGCATTTGCGGAGCCCATGTTAGGTGTCCCTAATATTCGGGCCATGCCTCGGACCCGGGCCCTGCGAGTGGCGGTGCTGGCCGCGTCTGCGGGCGCTGTCGCCATTGGCCTGAGCGGCTGCGGCCACGGGGAGGACCGTCCGGGCACGACCGACTCGGCGTCGGCGTCCACCACCCGACCGCCGCCCGCGTTCTCGCCCCAGGCGGCCAACGCCAGCGTCGACGCCAAGGCGGTCGACTACGCGTACGAGGGGCTGCCGACTTCGGTGAAGGGGCCCAACGTGTTCTTCACCGTGGCCAACGCCGGGCATACCGAGCACGAGTTCGAAGTGGTGGGCGCCGACGGCGAGCCCGTCGGCGAGATCGCGGCCTTCGGCGTGGGCGAGACCAAGACGTTGGCCGTCGTCCTGGTGCCGGGCTCCTACACGATCCAATGCCTCATCAAGGAAGGGTCGAAGACCCACGCCGAGTTGGGGATGAAGTCCACCCTCACCGTCGAGTGAGTCGCAGGTCGTGGGCGGCCCTGGCCGGGGCCGGTGTGGTGGCCATTGTCGTCGTCCGCCTCGCCGACTGGGACGCCCTGCATCGGGCCTGGCGGTCGCTGGCCGCAGAGCCGCTTGTATTGGTGGTCGCGCTCGCCGCCTACACGGCGGGCTTCGTGCTGCGGGCCGCGGCGTGGGGCGCGCTGATGCCGGCAGGCGTGGTCGTGCCGCTGGGCCGAAGGGTGCGGGCCGTGTTCGCCATGCTGGCCGTCAACCACGCCCTGCCCGGACCGGTGGGCGAAGTGGCCAGGGCGCGGGTGGTGGCCGACGGGCCCGGGCTGACGATGCGGGCCGCGCTGGTGTCGGTGGCCGCGGCGCGAGTCGTCGACGCCGCGTGCATCGCCGTGCTGGCCGTGTCGTGTGGGCTGTTGCTGGGCGAGGGACCGGGCTGGCTGCGGGCTGCCTCGCTCGTGGCCTTGGCCTTGCCGGTCGGCGCGTGGACGGTGGCACGGAGGCGGGGCGCGGACTTGGGCTGGGCCCGCTTGTTCCGGGTGGCCGTGCTGGCCCTTCCGTCGTGGGCGTTGGAGGTGGGGATGCTGTGGGCCGTGGCGTCCGCCGCGGGCCTGCGGCTCGGGTGGGCCGCGGCCATGCTGGCCACGTGTGGCGGCCTCTTGGCCCAGGTGGCCGCAGTGCTGCCCGGCGGCGTGGGGACCTACGAGGCCGGGGTGGCCAGCGTGCTCGTCGCGTTGGGCGCGCCCGCGGGCGAGTCGTTGGCCGTGGCGGCCACGACCCACGCGGTCAAGTTCGTCTACGCGTTCGGCGTGGGCCTGCCCGCGTTGGCGTGGCGTCGTGACGCGGTGCCGGCCGTGGCCGTATGACCAGCGTCTTGCACCGGCGCACGTCGGGCACGTCCCGTGCGGCCGGTCGGTTCGAGGAGTGGGCGGCGCGGTGTTGGAACGTGCTCAACGAAGGCAAGCCCTTCACGCTGGTGTTCGGCCTGTGCGTGTTGGTTGTGAGCGGCGCGTCGATCCGCGGCGTGGTCGCGTGCGTCCCGCTGGCCGTGGCCTGGTGGCGACATGCGTTCCCCTTGCACCTGCGGGCCGTGCTGTGGCTGGCGGCCGCCGCGGTGGTCGTGGTGGCGGGGGGCGTGCCGCTGGGCGCGGGCGTGCTCGCCCTCGGGTTGTATCTCGCCTTCACCGTGCTGCTCTGGGGCACCGTCTACTACCACCTGCGAATCGGCGCGCCGCTGACCAACTTCGTGCGCTTCTGGCGGCTGGTGCTCGAGAACCCCGACCCCACGTCGGGCAACCTCCTGGAACAGGTCCCGAAGGTCGCGGCTTTGCTGGCGGTCGGCCATTCGTCCCGCCCCTTCCCGGTGCTGTGGCTGACCGGGTTGGGGGCTTGGGCCGTAGGCGGGTTCGTCACCCGAAGGTGCATCACATGGGTGCCCGGTTGGGCCACAGGGGACAGGTCCGCCGACCGCAGGCCCCGTCCCGCCGGGCCGGTGTTGTGCGGCAACGGCCAGTCGAGCCGCAAGGTGCTGTTGGTGGTGATCGACGGGTGTCGGGCCGACCGCTTGGCCGAGGCCCACACGCCATTCCTCGACCGCCTGGCGGCCGAGGGCCTGTCGTACGAACGGTGCTCGACCGTGTACCCGGCCCGGACGGTGACCGGCTTTTCCTCGATGCTGACGGGCGCGCCGCCCGCGGTGCACGGCATGCGGTCCAACTTCGTGCCCCGTCTGGGCGTGCGTTGCCAGTCCGTGTTCGACGTGCTGCCGTCGGCGCGCATGGTGGGCATCGCCCACCTGGTCGATGCCTTTGGCGACTGGGTCTCGACCGTCACCGCGGTGATGCCCAACGACGAGATCGACGCGGCCTTGTGCAACAAGGCGCGCGAGGTGGTGCTGGCCGACGACCCGGACGTGTTGGTGGTGCAGACGCTGTCGGTCGACCAGACCGGGCACTTCCGAGGCTCGTACTACGACGAGTACCTCGAGCACATCGAGTCCACGGACAAGGAGTTGGAGGCCCTGGTCAGGTGGCTGGCCGAGCGGTGGGACGGGCTCGACGGCGTGACCATCGGCGTGCTGTCGGACCACGGGCAGGGGCGGGGCATCGGCGGGCACGGGCACTGGACCCCGACCGAGCGGTGGGTGCCGTGCATCTGGTGGGGCTTCGGCGTGCCGTCCGAGCTCCCGGCTGCGGCTCGGGCGCGGGCGCGGGCGCGGGACGACGTGTCGATCATGGACGTGGCTCCCACACTGGTCCATCGGGCCGGCGTGGCCGCGCCCGACCGGTCGGTGGGCACGTGCCTGCTGTGCGCGTCCGCCCCCGACGTGGCCGTCGGCCCGCGGGTCGTGGTCTTCCCGGTGCGCGACGAGGAGACGACCTTGCCCTCGGTGTTGGCCCGCGTGCCCGCTGGGTGGGACGTGGTCGTGGTGGACGACGGGTCGAGTGACGACTCCGCGGGCGTGGCCGCGTCAGCCGGGGCCGCCGTGATTCGTCATGCCCGCGGGCGCGGGCTGGGCGCGGCGGTGCGCACGGGACTGGACGAGGCCCGGCGCCGGGACGCGTCGGTGGTGGCCTTCTTGGACGGCGACGGCGAGTACGACCCGGCCGAACTGGACGCGGTGGCCGCGCCCATCGTTCAGGGCCAAGCCGACTACGTGGTGGGGTCGCGCTTCGCCGGGCGCATCGAGTCGATGCTGTTGCATCGGCGGGTCGGGAACATGGCGCTCACATGGCTCACGTCGTTGGTGGGAAGGCGAAGGCTGACCGACGGCCAGTCGGGGTTCCGCGCCTTGGGCCGCGACGCGCTGGCTGTCGCCCGCATCAACCACGACTACAACTACGCCCAGGTCCTCACCATCGACCTGTTGCGCAAGGGCTTCCGATACGCCGAGGTGCCCATCACCTATGCCCGCCGCCGCCACGGCCGGTCGTTCGTGAAGCTGGGCCGCTACCTGGCCCACGTCCTGCCCGCCCTGGCCCGCGCCGCCCGCACCCGTTGAGCAGTCTTGTCGCGCTGGTTGCCGTATGAGAGCGCGGCGGGCGTGTTCACGAAACCGTCGCCGCTCACTCCCGTCGTGCTCGTAACGGGCTGCCAGTCACTCAGGCGGGAAGGAGTTTCGCCGCCGCTTCGGCAGGGGCCAGCACCTCGACGTGTTCCACCTGCACGCTCAGGAGATCCTTGTCGCCGGAAACCAACAGCGAGCCCGTGCCGAGCGCAAGGGCGACGAGGTAGTCGTCATCGGGATCGCGGCAAACCGTAGTGGGAGGGCTGTCGCTGGCGATGACCGCTGCCTCACGCACGAGCCGCAGCATTTCGCTGACGACGGTGCTGTCGAGGCGCGAGGCGAGCTTGGGCCTCGACAGCACGTCGGTGAGCTCTTCGAGCAGATGGGGGCTCACGACGAGGTCGAACTCTCCGTCGACCCAGGCGTCGAGGAGGCGGCCGGGCGGCCCGTCGGGGTTCAGCAGCCCTGAAACGATCACGCCCGGGTCGAGCACGACCCGGGCCACCTACGACGCCGCTCGCTTCGACCGGCGAGTTCGGCGGGCGGCCCGAAGCTCGGCATAGGCGAGTTCCGTCGCCTCGTCGTCGCTTAGCCGGGGGCCTCTCGCCGTGGCACGCAACTGCTGCAACTTCAACCCGGCGAGCTGCCTGGCCAGCGTCCGCTCGACAAGGCGGGAGCGAGTCTCGCCCGACCCTCGGGCCACCTCATCCAGCGCACGAAGCACGTCGTCGCCAAGGCTCACGGTTACCCGTCGTCTCGCCATCCCAGCATTGTGCCAGGCGTTGCCAGTCCGGTCATGTCGTTTGAGCGTCCACACCGGACGGTGGCTTTCGACTGTCCTTCAGGGACAGGAGAAAGACCAGTCGGGCGCGCTGCGCAACTGCGGACGCGCCCGGCGGGCAGCATTGATCTCGGAAACGGGCTTGCCAATGGCTTGCTGCCCAATCGGCAAGTCCGAACCATGCCCCTGGGCCCACGTCTGACTCGGTGGACATCGTGTCCGCGCTCTCATACGGCAAAGAGCGCGACAAGACGCGCTGGGACGGGTGGGGCGTTAGAGGGTGGGGAGGGCGCCCGCGATGATCTGGCGGACCTTGGCGATGACGGCGGCCCGTTCGGCGGGCGGGTCGACGCCGGTCACCTGGGGCACGTGCAGATGGATCACCGGCACCGATGGATTGGTGCCTCGGCGCAGTCGGCTGGTCCGGTAGAAGACCTCGTTGGACAAGAAGCTGCCACCCGAGCCCTCCACCGCCTCGCGAGCCGGTCCGTGTCCTGGCGCGGGCGCGGGCGTCGGCGTGGGCACCCTGGCCACTGCGCCCGTCGACGGGTCGCGCTCGACCACGTTGACCTCCTCAGGGATGGCACCCGTCCTGGGGATGGCCCCGCGCATGCCTGCGAGAGTGATGGACGACACGCTCGTGCGGATGAACTCCGGATCGTTGGCCGCACCGCCCGACGTGACTGAGCCCGCCACGCCGCCCACCCGCTCGTTGTCCGGGCTTCCCGACCGCCGCCGCCCGGCTTGCTCCTCCAGCTCGTACAACGAGCCGCCCCTGCTGATGGTCATGACCAGGTCGGCCACCGGCGGTCCGGTCAGGTGGGGCCGCAACGCGTTCTCGACGATGCCCGCGTCGAAGTCGCGATAGCGCACGGGGAAGACCACGCCCTCGACCCGGCCTTGCACCCGTGCCGCCCCGCTGCCTGCCGTGACGAGGGTGCCGTCCAAGGCGAGGACGGCGGACGCCGACGGGTTGGTGCGGTCGGCGGAGGCGATGTCGGTGCTCCCCGACGCGTCGAATGGGTCGAAGCCGCTGATCACGATGCGCTTGGTCCCCACCGCCTCGGCCCCGGTGCCGCGCGCCCGCTGCTGCGGGAAGCTGAACGTGTCCAAGCCGCGCGACGCCTGCTCCAAGATGGCGAGCAACGGGGGGATGGAGCGACGCCGCTCGTCCGGGTTGGCCGTCCAGCGCGGCTGCCAGGCCCGGATGGCGGACAGGGCCTGGAGCCGGGCGAAGTACAGCAGCCGGTCGTCGGTGTTCGGCGTGCGACTCCGCTGGGCCCGAGCGGTGGCGTCGTTCCACAACGACCGCCCGAACCGACGGGCCTCGGCCTCGGCCGCCGCCATCGAGCGGGTCTGGCCCAGCCTGGACGCGAAGTCACGGAGGCCGGTGGTAGGCGCCACCGTCCCTGGGGCTAGCCTGGCCAGTTCCTGCTCCTCCACGGAAGGCCCGAGGCAGCGCGGGATGCGCCCGGCCACGGAGGCCGCGGTGGCCGGGCTGCCCGCCGCGGTCAGGGTGGACGACAGGCCCGCGTCGTCGACGCCGAAGGCGCTGCGCAGCAGCGTGCGGTGCTCCCCGTCGCGCCGCTCGGTGCCTGCCGTGTTGAAGTCGTCGGCCCACTCGGCTCGCAGACTGGGACGCGAGCACAGTGGCGTGGGCAGGCCGGTCACGTGGACCACGGTGACGCCGGGACGGGCCCCGGTGTGGACGATCTCGGCATCGGCCTCGTCCATGCGCACGCAGCCGTGCGACAAGGGCGTTCCGTCGACCGGCGTGTACTGGTGCAGCGCGATGCCCCTGTTGGGCACGAACTCGGTCCAGAACGGCGGGTGGTTGGAGTGGGCCGGACGGGCCACCACGAAGTTGCCGACCGGCGTGTAGTTGCTGTCCGTGGCGCGAGTGTCCTGCGCGCTGCATGCGGGCGTGCCCGGGTCCTCACAGCAGCAGTGCCCCTTGCCTGCCGAGCACGGTGCGACGCGCCCGTCCATCCCTGTGTCGCTCCACCGCCAGCGCACGGTCTGCGACTGGCCGCCCTGGTCCACGTAGACGTGCGTGATGTGGCGACTCGGCGCGGCCGTGCGGGGGGCGCGTTGGACCATCCGCCCGCTGACCGGGACCGCGCCGGCGCCCCGGACCGTCGTGGCCGCCTCCGCCTCCGCCTCGGCCGGGCTGTGGGTGGGGCCGAGTTGGGCCTGTCGCAGTGCTGGTCTGTCCGGCGCCGGGCCGCCACCTGCCCGCTGCTGCACGACGTGGACCAGCTCGTGGCGCAACAGGTCGAGCCCCGAAGGCGTGGTCGGGCGAAAGGCGTCGGCCGCGAAGCCGATGTGGCCGTCGAGCGTGAAGGCGGCCGCATCCAAAGCGTCGGCCGCGGCCGCCGCCTGCCGGTCGTGGTGCACCCGAACGGCGCTGAAGTCGTGGCCCAACTCCGACTCCATCCCGGCCCGGACCGCCGTGTCGAGGGCCATGCCCCCACCCGCTACAGCCCGTTCGGCGGCCTGCACCGGCGCGGCCGCAATCGGTCGGGCGGCCACAGGGCCGGCCGCGGCCGCAATCGGTCCCGCGGCCACAGGCCCGGCCGGGGCGAAGCCGGGGCCGCCACTCACACCCGCACCGCCTCCTCGACCAGGTCCCGCACCGCGGCGCACACCTCGTCGACCGAGCGGCAGGCCCGTCCCGCGTCGCCCTGTTGCGGCGTCGTCCCTGCCAGCCGAACCCGGCCCACCACCTCGGCGCCATGGCGCCACACGGTGACCACCACTGTCGCCATCGGTTCGGGCACGCCGGGCACGTCGACATCATCCGATGGGCGCGTCACCGGACCGTGCCCGCGCGCGTCGCAGCCCGCGCCGCCGCGACGCGGCCGCGACGCTCGACGCGATTCCCCCGCGACACGCCGCTGCGACAGTGCCCTCGAAGAGAGGAGCGCCGCCGATGCCCGCCCAGCTCACGTATCCAGGCGTCTACGTCGAAGAGGTGCCCAGCGGGGTCCGGACGGTTGTCGGCGTGGCCACGTCCAACACCGCCTTTGTCGGCCGCACCCGCTGGGGCCCGGTCGACGACGCTGTCGACGTCTTCAGCCTCGACCAGTTCGCGCGCCAGTTCGGCGGACGGTGGCCGGACAGCCCTCTCACCCAATCCGTCTACGACTTCTTCCTCAACGGCGGCAGCCACGCCGTCATCGTCCGCCTGGCCCCGGCCGACGCGGGAGTGGCCACCATGTCGGTCGGCGGCCTCGACCTCGTCGCCGCCAGCCCTGGGTCGTGGGGCGCGGACCTGCGAGTGACCGTCGACCACGACGACGTCAACGCCAAGCTGGCTGCCGACCTGGGCCTGGCTGGGGCCAACGAGCTGTTCAACCTGACGGTTCGCCACGCGGTGGGCGGCGGCGGGACCGAGCGCTACGCCAACCTGTCCGTGGCCGACAACCGCCAGAACGTGGTCGCCATCTTGGAAGAGCAGTCCAAGCTCGTGCGGGTGGCCGCGGCGTGGGTCGCGGCCGACCCGGCCGACGGCGCCGACCCGCTCGGCGCCCTCGAGGGCGAGTTGGCCGACGCCCAAGCGGCCTATCGCAACGGCACGGGCGACAAGGCGGCGGTGACGGCCAAGGAGACCGCGCTGCGCACTGCGGTGGACACGGCCAGGGCTGCGGCCGGAGACGGCTCGGCCCTCAAGGCGGCCGACTTCACCGACGACGCCGCGGCCGCGGCCCACACCGGGCTCTACGCCCTGGACGGGGCCGACACCGTGAACCTGCTGTGCATCCCGCCCCACGCGGCCGACACCGACATCGAGCTCGGGCTGGTGGCCGCGGCCACCACGTATTGCGAGAAGCGCAGGGCCGTGTTCCTGGTGGACCCGCGCCGCGACTGGACGGACGTGTCGGACGCCATGGCGTGGATCGACGAGGTCGACGGGGCCAAGGCCAACGCGGCCGTCTACTTTCCGCGGCTGCGCCGACCGGAGGGCGATGCCGCTCCGTGTGGCGCGGTGGCGGGCGTGATTGCCCGCACCGACTCGGCCCGGGGCGTCTGGAAGGCCCCGGCCGGCCTGGACGCCACGCTGCGAGGCGTGCCCGACCTGTCGGTCCGGCTCAGCGACCAGGAGAACGGGCTCCTCAACCCGCTGGGCATCAACTGCCTGCGCTCGCTGCCTCCCGCTGGGCGCGTGGTGTGGGGTGCCCGTACCGCGGTGGGCGCCGACGTCTTGGCCTCGGACTGGAAGTACCTCCCCGTCCGCAGGCTGGCCCTTTACATCGAGGAGTCGCTGTTCCGAGGCACGCGCTGGGTCGTCTTCGAGCCCAACGACGAGCCCTTGTGGGGGCAGATCCGACTCAGCGTCGGCTCGTTCATGCACGAACTGTTCCGACAGGGCGCGTTCCAAGGGGCGACGCCGCGGGACGCCTACCGCGTGCGGTGCGATGCCGACACCACCACGCAGGCCGACCGCGACCTCGGCGTCGTCAACATCGAGGTCGGCTTCGCCCCCTTGAAGCCTGCCGAGTTCGTCGTCATCCGGTTGCAGCAAATGGCCGGCCAGACCGAGGCCTAGGAGGCGGCGTGCCGCAACAACTCACCTATCCGGGCGTCTACGTGGAAGAGGTGCCCAGCGGGGTCCACCCCATCACGGGCGTGGCCACGTCGGTCGCCGCCTTCATCGGGCGCACCAAGAAGGGCGACACCGCGGCCGAGCCGTTGGCCATGCTCACCGGCTACGCCGACTTCGTGGAGCGCTTCGGCGGGCTCTGGGCCAAGAGCCGCCTCGGATATGCGGTGCGCGACTTCTATGTGAACGGCGGGCGCCAAGCGGTGATCGTCCGTCTGTACGCGCCGCCGAACGGCGCGGACGGACTGGCCCGGATCGCCTTCGGGGCGGGCGACGCCAAGGTCGCGTTGGTAGCCGCTTCGCCTGGCGCGTGGGGAAACGGCATTCGGGTCGCCGTCGACTACCACGGCGTGCCCGCTGACGGCGACATGTTCAATCTGCTGGTCAGCGAGAAGGGTGGCAAGGCCGAGCGCTTCGACGGCGTGTCGGTGTACGCCGACCGGGACCGCAACGTCAAGGACGTGCTCGCCCGCCAGTCCAGCCTGGCCCGTTGGGATGCGGCCTTGGTGGCCGCGCCCGCGCCGGGGGGCGCACGGGTCCGCCCGGCCAAGGACGCCACCGACAAGGCCACGACCGCGGAGGCAGCGGCGACCACGGCCGACGCCGGGGTGAAGGCCAAGGCCCGCGCCGCGTCGACGGCCACCGCGGCGGCCGCGGCCACCACGACCGCGGCAGAAACAGCCACGGCAACCGAGGCTGCGGCCAAGGCCGCCTTGGACGCGGCCGACGCCGTGGTGCAACAGGCCCAGGCCCTGGACGACGCCGACCCGGCCAAAGCGGGCCAGGTGAGCGACGCCCAGGCCGTCCAGGCCGCGGCCAAGGTCAAGCACGACGCGGCCGCGGCCGCGCTCACGGCTGCGCAGACGGCCAAGTCCGACGCCGCGACCGCGGCGGGAACGGCCGACACCGACCTGTCCGCGGCCAAGCAGGCGGCTGATGCCGCGGCTACGGCCGCGGCCGCGGCCGCCGACTTCGGAGGCGACGAGGGCGGGGAGGTCGGGCTGGCCCACGTGGAGGCCCAGGCCGGGCCCGCCCTGGCCAAGGTCGACCTGTTCAACATCTTGTGTGTGCCGCCCCTGGCCGAAGACGGCGGCGACGTCGGGCCCGAGGTCTACGACTGGGCCGCGGCCGCTTGTCAGGCCCGGCGGGCCTTCCTCGTGGTCGACGCGCCCCAGGCCTGGACCACGCCCGCGAGGGCGGTCGCCGGGTTCAGGTCCGAGGTGGACGAGCTGGGCGGGCGTTCGGCCAACGCCGCCGTCTACTACCCGCGGCTTCGCCAGCCCGACCCGCTGAACGGCGATGGGCCGGGCGAGTTCGTGCCGTGCGGCGCGGTGGCCGGCGTGATGGCGCGGACCGACGCGGCCCGCGGCGTGTGGAAGGCCCCGGCCGGACTGGATGCCGCATTGCGAGGCGTGCCCGACCTCACCGTGCGCATGAGCGACGACGAGAACGGACTGCTCAACCCGCTGGGCGTGAACTGCCTGCGCTCCATGCCTCCCGCGGGCCGGGTGGTGTGGGGCGCTCGGACGCTGGTGGGCGCCGACTCGCTGGCCAATGAGTGGAAGTACGTCCCCATCCGCAGGCTGGCCCTCTTCATCGAGGAGTCGCTGTTCCGAGGCACGCGCTGGGTCGTCTTCGAGCCCAACGACGAGCCCTTGTGGGGCCAGATCCGCTTGAGCGTCGGCACCTTCATGCATCAGCTCTTCCGATCGGGCGCCTTCCAGGGCTCGTCGCCCAAGGACGCCTACTTCGTCAAGTGCGACGGCCAGACGACGACGGAGGCCGACCGCAACCTGGGCGTGGTGAACATCAACGTCGGCTTCGCCCCGTTGAAGCCCGCGGAGTTCGTCGTGATCCGGCTCCAGCAACTGGCCGGCCAAATCGAGACGTAGATCGAGACGTAGATCGAGACGTAGGAGGACCACATGGCCCAGTTCACGGTGAACACCAGCCGCTTCGACCCGTACAAGAACTTCAAGTTCCGCGTCCGATGGGATGGGCGCTATGTGCTCGGCGTGAGCAAGGTGACCTCGCTCAAGCGCACCACCGAGGTGGTCAAGCACAGGGACGGGGGCGACCCGTCGAGTACCCGCAAGTCGCCCGGCCGCACCGACTACGAGGCCATCACCCTCGAACGGGGTGTCACCCACGACCTCGAGTTCGAGCAGTGGGCCAACAAGGTCTGGAACTACGACTCGGTCGGCACCGAGGTGGCGCTCAAGGACTTCCGCAAGGACCTGATCATCGAGCTGTACAACGAGGCGGGCCAGCTCGCGCTGGCGTACAAGGTCTTCCGCTGTTGGGTGTCCGAGTACCACGCCATGCCCGACCTCGACGCCAACGCGAACGCGGTCGCCATCCAGACGCTGAAGCTGGAGAACGAGGGCTGGGAGCGCGACATCGATGTCTCCGAGCCCACGGAAATGAAGGCGTAAAGGCGTGAACCCGCTGACCGGCCAGACGCTGCTCGACGCGTGGGAGGAGGCGTGCGCGGCGGAGCCCGCGGCCCGCCCCCTCGTGCTGCTGTCGGCCGCCGAGCCAGGCCGGTCGTGGGACGCGCTGGCCGCGGAGCCGCTGGGTCGGCGCGACGCCAGGCTGGGCACGCTGCGCGAGGCCATGGCCGGGGCCATGCTCGACGCCACCACTGCGTGCCCCGAGTGCGGCGAGGTGGTCGAGGTCCATTTCGACGGACGTGCCGTGTGGGCCGCCGGTGGCGGGGCGGTCGGGTCAGCCGAGGTCGGAGTCACCGCCGAAGTCGAAGTGGCTGTGGAGGCGGGCACGGTGGTGTGCCGGGCCCCGTCGACCGCCGACCTGTTGGCCGCGGCCCACGGCCCCGACCCCGAACGGGCCTTGTTCGAGCGGTGCATCGTGGCCTCCCCCGTGGAGCCCGCGGCCCTCTCGCCGCAGGCGCGCGCCGCGGTCGAGGCCGCGTTGGCCGACGCCGACCCCGGCGCCGACATGGAGCTGTCGTTGTCATGCCCGACGTGCTTGGCGGCCTGGTCGGCCCCGTTCGACCTGGCCGCGTTCGTCTGGGCTGAAGTCGAGCACGCGGCCCGGTGCACGTTGGCCGAGGTCGACGTGCTTGCTCGGGCCTACGGCTGGCGGGAGCCCGACGTCCTCGCCCTCAGTCCCTGGCGGCGTCGCCGCTATCTGGAGCTGGCGCGGGGATGACCGGGTTGTTCGCCCGGCTGTCGGCCCGGGTGGGCGGCGGGGACGGCGCTCCGTCGCCCGCGCTGCGTCCGCGGCTGTCGTCCCGGTTCGAGCACGAGTCGTCGTCCTTGGACGACCACGACCCCGCGCTGGAAGGGGACGGCGTGGCCGCGGCGGGCCAGGCGGCGTCGCCGTCGCCCCGCCCCTCGCCGTTGGCGGGGGACAGGCCGCCCATCCACGAGGCGGGCTCGGGCCAGGCCGCCACGCGCAGCCACGCCGAAGACCGCGTGCCTCAATCGGACGGTCCGGTTCGACCGCAGCGCCGGTCGGCCCGCGAGGAAGCGGCGCCCTTTGATGCCGCCGCGCCTCGCGAGCGCATGCCTGTCGCAGGCGACCCCGACGGCCCAGGCCCCCGAACCGTCAAGCCCGTTGTGCACCCAGCCCACGGCGACGACATGCCGACGGCGCCGGCCGCCTCCCGCGCCGGCCGTGGCCCCGCGCTGTCCCCGTCGCCGCCTGCCCCGACCCCGACGCTCGCCCCCGCGCCCGCGGCCAGTGAGCACTACGGTCCCCGACGGAGGCCAGAAACCGAAGAGGCCCGCACCTCCATGGCGCCGCGGCCGAGGCGCGACCAGGCCACGGCCACCTCCATGGCCGCGGCCGCGGCCCCCGCCATCGTGCACGTCACCATCGGACGGATCGAGGTTCGAGCCACCACCCCGTCCGCCCAAACCCCGCGTCCTCCTGCGCCATCGACCGAGCCCGCGGTCACCACCTTGGACGCCTATCTGCGCCGCCGGGCGCGCCAACAGGCATGAGCACGTCGGCCGCCATCCAGGCCGTGACCAGTACCTTGCGCAACGTCTTGGCGCCGGTCACCCAAGTGGTCACCGCAGGCGCCCTCGACCGGGTGCGCTCCAGTTCGTCCGCGGCCCAGCTCAACCTGTTCCTGTACGAGGTCGTGCCCAACGGGGCCATGCGCAACATGGAGCCGCCCACCGGACGAGGCGGCCACGGGCTGCACCCGCCCCTCGCCCTCGACCTTCGCTATCTGCTCACTGCGTTCGGCAGCACCGAGGACGACGACGGCGACGCCCACGGCCTGCTGGGCGAGGCCATGCGCATCCTGCACGACAATGCCGTTCTGGCCACGGCCGACCTGGAGAACGCGCTGGCTGCCGCGGGCGTGCACCAGCAGTGCGAGCGGGTGCGACTCACACCGGTCCATCTGCCCGCCGACGAGGTGTCGAAGCTCTGGACGGCGTTCCAGACGAACTACCGCCTGTCCGTGGCCTACCAGGCATCGGTCGTCCTCATCGACACGGCCGATCCCGGACGGGCCGCGCTGCCGGTGCTGCGCCGCGGCCGCCACGCGCCCGACGATGCGGGGCGCGATCAAGGAGTGGTGGTGTGGTCGGGGAGCGCGCCCGAACTGCATGGCATCTCGGTGAAGGCGTGGCGGGGCAACCAGTCGCTGCCCGCCAGGACCGGCGACCGGCTCGTGATCGAGGGCGCCCGCCTCGCGGCCGACGTGGTCGACGCCGTGTTCCGCCATCCGCGCCTGGCCTCGCCCGACGGCGTCATCGTCGCCGCCGCGGCAGAGTCGGACGACAACCACGTCGTGGTCGACCTGCCCGCCGCCATCCCGGCCGGCTTCGCCACCGTCGCCATCCGGCTGGGCCGCGGAACCGACCCGCCCCTCGTCAGCAACACACTCGCCTTGCCCGTCGCCACCCGCCTCGGCCCCATCGTGAAGCAGGCCCAGCCTGGCGGCGTCACCCTGGTCGTCCCGGCTGATCGCCTGGCCGACGGGCAGGCCGTGGTGGCGCTGATCGGCGATCGGCAGGTCGCGGCGGCGCAGCCCGTGCAGGCCGGGGTCGACCTGGCCTTCGAGGTCACGCCGCCGCCGGTGGCCGCCACCTTCGTCGTGCGGGTGCGGGTCGACGGCGTGGACTCGATCCCGCTGCCCGACCCGTCGGCCGACGAGGCCGTCCCCCTTCCAACCGCGTTCGACCCGGCCCAACAGGTCGTCCTGCCATGACCACCCACGCCCGCCTCGGCTGGGAGGAGCGCAACAACGCGTACCTGGCCGACGCCTTGGCATGGGTGCGGGCCCGGCTGGGCGCGCTCGTCGCCGAGACCGCCGAGACGGGCATTTCCGACGAGCGGTCCTTGGCCGAAGGAGAGAGTCCGGACGCACCGCCACGCAGCCGCAGCCGCAGCCGCAGCCCGCAGAAGGAGCGGCCCCGGTCGTTCCTCTCGGTGCTGTTCAGCACCGGCGAGCGAGCGGCGCCGAAGCGACCGACGCCCACGTCGACATCCGCGTCCGACCAACGGGGCACGTCGCGGTCGG
>JAUTXP010000018.1 GCA_030837965.1 Acidimicrobiaceae bacterium
GAGCCCGTGGCCCGAGCGGCCCGGCGGCGAAGCCGCCAAGAGCGGGGAGTGCAGCGGCCATCGCCCGGAGGCGGACGCCGGAGGGCGGGTACGGCGTGACCTATCCGCGCGGCCTTTTACAGGGTGGGGAGCCCGCCCCCGCCTTCCGGGTGGATGCTCTCGTGCTGGATGGCCTGGGCGATGCGCTCGCGCAGTCGATCCGGCACCTGCTCACGACAGCGCTGGGCGATCACCACGCGAAGCTCCGCCTCGAAGTCGAAGGCCTCGAGGCATGGGTTGCACTCGTCGAGGTGGCGCTTGATGTCGGCCCGCTTGCGGTCGTCGAGCTCGCCGTCGAGGAAGTGGTAGAGCCGGTGGACAGCGTCGTCACAGTCGCCCATCACCGCTCCCCTACGAGTCCTCGTTGCATACCGAACTCGAACAACCGCTTCTGCAACGCCCTTCTTCCCCTGTGCAGCCTGCTCATGACGGTCCCGATCGGTATGTCCATGATCTCGGCGATCTCTTTGTACGAGAACCCTTCGACATCGGCAAGCAGCACGGCCATCCGGAAGTTCTCCGGGAGGGCCTCGATGGCTTGCTTGACCTCATCGTCGGTGAAGCGCTCGAGCACCTCCTCCTCGGCGCTGCGGCCCGCGGCGGCCGCCTCCAGCCCGCCCAGCCGGTGGTACAGGTAGAGATCCTCCACGTCCTCGATGTCGCTCAGCTCGGGCCTGCGCTTCTTGGCCCGGTAGGCGTTGATGAACGTGTTGGTAAGGATGCGGTAGAGCCAGGCCTTGAGGTTGGTGCCCTGCTGGTACGTGTGAAAGGCGCGGTAGGCCTTGAGGTAGGTCTCCTGCACCAGGTCCTCGGCGTCGGCCGGGTTCCGGGTCATGCGCAGGGCGGCCGTGTAGAGCGAGGGCATGAACTCCATCGCCTGGTCGGCGAACGTCGCCTGGTCGGCCATAGGTGGACCCTACCCGGCAAGGGTCAACCAGGCGCCGCCGGCGACGCGGTTCAGGAGGCAGCCGCGGCCACAGCGATGTCGCACCAGACCCGTTTGCCGGTGCGGGTGGGCAGCACGCCCCAGTCCTGGGCCAGCGCCTCGATCAGGGCCAGACCCCGGCCGTCCATGTCCTCGTCGTCGGCGACGCGGGGCCGAGGCAGCTCGCGCGACCCGTCTCCGACTTCGATGCGCACGACGGGCCCGAGGTAACGCACGATCACCGTCATGTCGGACCCGGCGTGCTTCACCACGTTGGCCGCCAGCTCGGTGGCCAGCAGCTCGATGACCCCGTCGCCCGCCTCCTCCATCCGCCAACTCCGCAACAGTCGACGCAGCACCTCGCGCATGCGGGGCAGGCTGGCCGCCACCGGCTCGAGGCGGATGCGGGCCTGCCGGGGCGGCGCGGGCGGCTGCTTCCACAGGTCGGGCTGCTCGTCACCCAGCGGATAGCCGGGCAGACGCAGGTCCTCGGCTGCCACACCCGTCGCCTCGACAACGCGCAGGATCGGGTCGCGGTCACCCTCCTCGGGCACGCGCACCACGAGGGCGGCCGCGTCATTTCGCAGCGGACCGGCAGCGAACTGTCGGGCTGCGTCGAGCACATGCGCGGCCAAGGCCTCGGCCCGCGCTCCCGCGCAGTCCAACAGGGCCTCGACCAACAGCTCGTCTCCGAACAGCTCGCCGTTGCTGTCGGCCGCATACACCAGCGCGTCGGTGACCAGCACGAGGGCGTCGCCCGGGCCAAGGCCAACGCGGTCGTCGCGAACGTCGATCCCGCCCAGCAGCCCGAGGGGCAGGCCCACGTGGCCGCGCACGTCGATCCAACCCGCCCGGCGCACCACGATGGGCCGAGGATGGCCCGCGCTGGCGAGTGTGATCCAGGCCCCGCACTTGTCCAGTTCGAGACGGGCGAACACGGCCGCGCAGAACTCGCCTTCGTCGGCGCCGGCCGTCTGAAGGAGTACGTCGTTGAGGCGCATGAGGGACGCGGAGGGCAAGAAGGCGGCCTGGGCGTAGCCGTGCACCGCGCGTCGGGCCACGGCCGCGGCTGTCGCGGCCGCGTCGGCGGGCAGCCCCACGGGGTCGGTCACGAGCACGCCCCAGTCGTTGGGCCCGATGCGGAACGTGTCGAACCCGCCCGTGTCGGCGCCCGCCAAAGCGGCGTCCATGCCGGGTACGCGCACGGCTGCGAAGTTCACCGTGTCTTCCTATCGGCTGGCGGGGCCGTTCGGTGAGGATGGGGTGAGAGCCCGAGAGGGGAATCGAACCCCTGACCTACGCATTACGAGTGCGTTGCTCTACCGGCTGAGCTACCCGGGCGCGGTTTGAGAGGGTAGCCGACCCACCCTTTTCGACTTTTCCACAGCAGCAGGTGCTGTGGAAAAGCGCGGGGGTTGCGGCGGTCAGGCGCGGGCGTCAGGCGGTCAGGCGGTCAGGCGGACCAGGAGGGCTTGGAGGAGCAGGGCCTCGTTGGGGTTGCGCTCCATGGCCTCGGCCGCGGCGGCGATGGCGTCGAGGGCGCGCAGCGACGCGGCGGCCGACCGGGCGTTCGACGCCGGTCCGGCCACAGTCGCCAGCCGGTCGCGGTACGCGCCCGCCAGCGTGGCCAGCCCGGCCCGCAGCTCGTCGGTGCGAATCCTGCGCTGCTCGCGCTTGTGCCGCTCGGCCAGGTCCTTGCGCCCGCTCCCCCGCTCGCCATAGCGCTCAGCCCGGGCCTCGACCTCGGCCTGCTCCGCGGCCTGCCGAGCCCGCAACGGCTCGACCAGTCCGTCGATGGACGCCAACAGCTCGTCGGCCAGCGCGGCCACCGCCGCGCCGGTCCCGTCCAGCCGGTCGGGGGCGCCCGCCCACAGCCGCCGCCGCTCGACGAAGCCCGGGTCCGACGCCAACAGCCGGGCCCGGTCCATGTTGCCGCCCGCCGACTCGGCCACCTGGCGGGCCCGGGCCTCATCGACCCCGTCGGCCACCAGGGCCTCGACGACGAGCGATGAGGGGATGGGCCGGAAGTCGATGCGCACGCACCGGCTGGCGATGGTCACCAACTCAGTGGGGACGTGCTCGGCCAGCCCCACGAACACGGTGCCTGGCGGCGGCTCCTCCAAGGTCTTCAGCAGGGCGGGCGCGATCTGGGCGGCCAGGTCGAGGTCGGGGATCACGATGACCTTGCGCACGCCCTCCACCGGCGAGCGCAGGGCCAGCCGGGTGATCTCGCGGGCGTCGCCCACCGACAGGCGGGCGCCCTCCCGCTCGTACACGAGCACGTCGGGGTGAGCGCCCTCTCCGACCCGCCGACAGATCTCACACTCGTCCTCGCCCCCCTCGGGGCACAACAGCGCGGCGGCGAAGGCCCGGGCCGCGCTGCGCTTGCCCACGCCGTGGGGCCCGACGAACAGGTACGCGTGCACGGGGGCGCGGGCCGCGGCCCGAAGCTGCTCACTGGCCCGGTCCTGGCCGAGGACGTCGATCACGCCGACAGTCTGGCCGACACCGCGTCCCACACTCTGGCCTCGACCTCGTCGGGCAGCCCCGTCCCGTCGACCACGACCCACCGCCCGGGGTCGGCCTGGGCCAAGGCCGCGAACCCGGCCAAGACGTTTCGGTGGAATTCGGGGCCCGCGGCCTCGAAGCGGTCCAGCGCGCCGAGCCGCGAGGCCGACACCTCGGCGGACACGTCGAGCAGCACCACCACGTCGGCCCACAGGCCCTCGGTGGCCCAGGCCGACAGCGAGCGCACCTCGTCGAGGTCGAGGCCCCGCCCGTACCCCTGGTAGGCCAGCGATGAGTCGGCATAGCGATCGGTGACCACGTCTTGTCCGGCCGACAAGGCCGGGCGCACCACCTCGGCCACGTGCTGGGCCCGGGCCGCGGCCATCAGCAGGGCCTCGGCCCGATCGGACAAGTCGGCCACGGCCCGGTCGAGCAGCAGGTCGCGGATGCGCTCGCCCACCGCGGTGCCGCCCGGCTCGCGCGTCAGCAAGGCGCCGAGCCGGTTGGCCAGCCGGGCCGCTTGCGTCGACTTGCCGCTGGCCTCGCCCCCCTCGAAGGCGATGAGCCGCCCCCGAGTGCGCCCCGGCGTGCCCTCTGAGGCGGCCGCGTCGGTCACGAAGCAGGCGAGCCGGTGTGGTCCCGGCCCTTCAACGAGTACTGGGCCAGGAACCCCGCCCCGATGATGATGAGCCCGCCGAGCCACAGGGTGAGGCGCGCCCCCGGCAATGAGATGTCGAGGCCCGCCAGCGCCACGTGCTTGTGGAACAGCGACTGCGACAGCCGGTCCAACAGCCCGGACAGGATGGGTGCCAACGCGAACGCCAGCAGCAGGCAGAAGCGGATCAGCGTGTAGAGGGTGGCGAAGATGCGGCCCCGCATTTCGTCGTTCACGTTGGCCTGGAGGATGGTGAAGCCCAGGACGTACACCGCGCCCGCGCACAGTCCCAGCACGGCCACGAAGGCCATGGCCGGAAGCAGTGACGTCATCGATGCGCCCGCCACCTGGGACAGGCCGGCGCCGAACACGGCGAACACGAACAGGCGCGAGTGCGACACCCGCTTCTGCACGATGGACAGGCTGACGATTCCGGCGGCCACGCCCGAGCCCAGCGCGGTCAACAACAGGCCGAAGCCCGCAGTGCCGCCGCCCAAGACCTGTCGGGACATGACCACGCCGAGGGGGACCAGCATCCCGCCGCCCACCAGCCCGGTGCCGATCCCGACGATGACGGCCCGCACCACCGGACTGGCGCCGATGAAGCGCCACCCGTCGGCCAGGTCGCGAAACGTGCGGCCCAAATCCATGCGCTCCCTCGGCCCGTCGGCCTTGGGGCGCCGGGGCAGGCGCAGCGTCGAGATCATCACGGCCGAGACGAAGAAGGTGGTGACGTCGAACCAGATGGCCACCGTCTCTTGACTCACCCGCAGCGAGTGGAGCAGCGAGTAGCCGCTCAGCCACGTGGCCACGCCGGCCAGCGCCGCGAACACGGCCGAGCCCACAGGAAAGGTCCCGTAGGCGGCCACCAACGACAGCGAGTTCGCCGTGGCCAAGAACTCGGGCCGGACCATGTTGGGGACGCTGGCCTCCTTGGCCGGCGACCACAGCAGCGTCAGCACTTCGAGCATGAACGACGCCACCACCAGGCCGGGCAGCGTGTCCACGAAGGGCAGCGACGCCAACACGAACCCCCGTCCGATGTCGCACACGACCATGACCTTCTTGCGGTCCCAGCGGTCGAGGAACACCCCTGCGGCCGGGGCCAGGAAGAAGCCGGGCACCAGGCGGGCGGACAGAACCACGCCGATGGCCGCGTCCGGGGACGACTTGCCGATGCGAGCCGCGATGGCGGTGACGGCCACGAACCCGATCCAGTCGCCCAGCGACGACACGACCTGGGCCAGCCACAGTCGAAAGAACGCGGGCGTGCCGAACAGGCGAAGGGTCGAGGCCTGGTCGATGGGCGCCACCTCGCGGGGCATCGGCCGGCCCGGCTCGGTGGGTGCGTCGCCCGCGGCCTCAGGCACGGGTTACAAGGTAGGTGAGCGCCTCCCCCAAACCACGCACCGCCTTACCCCTTGCCTGTCTGGAGGACATGGCCTGCCGAAACCGCAGTCCATGTCCTCCAGTCCGCGAAGAAGTCAGCCTGCCGGCTTCTTCGGCGGCTTCTTGGCCGCCTTCTTGGTCGTCTTGGCCGTCTTCTTGGCCGCCTTCGTCGTCTTGGTGGCCTTCTTGGCGCCGCGCTTGGCCTTGGGCGGCCCGGCGGCGCGCTTTTCGGCCAGCAATTCGGCCGCCCGCTCGATGGACAGCTCCTCGACCGTGTCGCCCTTGCGCAGCGAGGCGTTGTACTCGCCGTCGGTGACGTAGGGCCCGAAGCGCCCGTCCTTGACCACGATGGGCTGGCCGGTGGCCGGGTCCGGCCCCATCTCCCGCAGCGGGCCTGCCGCCGCAGCCTGGCCCCGCCGCCGCTTGGGCTCGGCGAACACGGCCAAGGCCTCGTCCAGCGTGATGGTGAGCAGCTTGTCCTCGGAGTCGATGCTGCGGCTGTCCGTGCCCTTCTTGACGTAGGGGCCGTAGCGCCCGTTCATGGCCACGATCTCCTCGCCGTCGGCCGGGTCGACCCCGACCAGGCGCGGCAACTGGAGCAGGCGCAGGGCGTCGTCCAACGTGACCGTCTCCAGCGACATGGTCTTGAACAGCGAGGCGGTCCGGGGCTTCTCCGCTTTGGACCCGCTCTCCGGCGTGGGCCCCAACTGGACGTACGGCCCGTAGCGCCCAGCCTTGGCGATGACGGGCTGGCCGGTGGCCGGGTCCTCGCCCAACACGATGTCGCCCGCGGGCTGTGACAGAAGCTCGTTGGCCTTGTCGACGGTCAGCTCGTCGGGCGGCAGGTCGTCGGGGATGGACGCCCGCTCCTCGCCCCGCTGGATGTACGGGCCGAAGCGCCCCACGCGCACGACCACGTCGTCGCCGATCGGGAAGCTGTTGACCTCGCGGGCGTCGATCTCGTCGAGGTGCTCCGACACCAGTGCCTTCAACCCCGGCTTGCCGTTCCCGAAGTAGAACTGGCGCAGCCAGGGCACCCGCTCCTTCTCCCTGCGGGCGATGGCGTCGAGGTCGTCCTCCAAGGCCGCGGTGAAGCCGTAGTCCACCAAGTCGGGGAAGTGGCGTTCGAGCAGGTTGATCACCGCGAACGCCGTCCACGTGGGGATCAGCGAGGCGCCCCGCTTCCACACGTAGCCCCGGTCCTGGATGGTGGACATGATCGACGCATAGGTCGACGGCCTGCCCACGCCCTTGTCCTCCAACGCCTTCACCAGCGAGGCCTCGGTGTAGCGGTTGGGCGGCGTGGTCTGGTGGCCCTCGACCTCGAGGCCCGCCAGCACCAGCGCGTCGCCCACGGCCAGAGCGGGCAGCCTGCGCTCCTGCTCGTCGCCGCCGCCCGAGCCCTCCACCTCGTCGGCCCCTTCGCCGTAGGCCCGACGGAAGCCGGCGAAGGTGACGACTGTGCCGCTGGTGGCGAACTCCACGTCCTCGCCTTGCGACGACGTGCCGCCGATGCGCACGGTCGTGCGCCTGCCTTCGGCGTCGCGCATCTGCGACGCGACCGTGCGCCGCCAGATGAGGTCGTACAGGCGCGACTCGTCCGCGCCCACCTCCGCCGCCACCGCGTCCGGTGTGCGGAAGCGGTCGCCCGCGGGCCGGATGGCCTCGTGCGCCTCTTGCGCGTTCTTGACCTTTCGCGTGTAGATGCGGGGGCCGTCCGGCACGTACTCCGGCCCGTAGAGCCGGGTGATCTCGGACCGGGCCGCGGCCAGCGCCGTCTCCGACAGCGTCGTGCTGTCGGTGCGCATGTAGGTGATGTAGCCGTTCTCGTACAGGCGCTGGGCCACCTGCATCGTCCTGCTGCTCGAGAAGCGCAGCTTGGAAGCGGCCGCCTGTTGCAGGGTCGACGTGATGAACGGCGGCTTGGGCCGCTCGGTGTGGGGCCGCTCCTCGACGCTGGCGACCGTGTAGTCCCTGCCTTCGAGTCGCCCGGCCAGGCCGCGCGCCGAGGCCTCGTCCAGCACGACGACGTCCTCGCGCTTGAGGGCACCGTTCTCGTCGAAGCTGTTGCGGTCCGCGACCCGACGGCCGTCGACCGACGCCAGCGCGGCGGTGAATGCGGTGGCGTCCTTGTCGAACGTGCCGTCGATGTCCCACCACGACGCGGAGCGGAACCGCATGCGCTCGCGCTCTCGCTCGACCACCAATCGCGTGGCCACGCTCTGGACCCGGCCCGCGGACAGCCGGGGGAGCACCTTCTTCCACAGCACCGGGCTGACCTCGTAGCCGTACAGCCGGTCCAACAGTCGGCGCGTCTCCTGGGCGTCGACCAGGGGGAGGTTCAACTCCCGCCACTCCTGCACGGAGCGCTGGATGGCCTGCGGGGTGATCTCGTGGAAGACCATGCGCTTGACCGGGACGGTGGGGGCCAGCACTTCGAGCAGGTGCCAGGCGATGGACTCGCCCTCGCGGTCCTCGTCAGTGGCGAGGTAGACCTCGCTGGCGTCCTTGAGAAGCTGCTTGAGCTTCTTCACCTGCTCCTTGGACCGGCCCGTGGGCACGATGTAGAGGGGCTTGAAGTCGTTGTCGACGTCGACGCCGAGCCGGGCCCAGGACTCCCCTTTGTAGGCGGGCGGCACGTCGCCCGCGTTGCGCGGCAGGTCGCGGATGTGGCCGATGGACGACTCCACGAGGAAGTCGCGCCCGAGGAATCCGGCGATGGTCTTGGCCTTGGCTGGCGACTCGACGATGACGAGGGGCTTGGGCATCTCTTTTTCCACGGTTGGCAGACGAGTGGCCTGCTGTCAAACAGGGGCGCCCATTACGGTGCCCATCCCGTGGACCCCAAGCACCTCCTCGAGGCCTTCGGCACGCTCGGCCTGTTGCTCATCATCTATGCCGAGACGGGCCTGCTGGTGGGGTTCTTCCTGCCCGGCGACTCGCTCTTGTTCACGGCCGGTCTGCTGTGCGCGCCGGGCATGCACGACCCCGTGCACCTCAACTTGGCCATCGTGCTGCCGGGCGTGTTCGTGGCCGCCGTGCTGGGCGCCCAGACCGGGTGGTACATCGGGCATCGGGCCGGGCCCGCCTTGTTGCGACGCAAGGAGGGCCGCTTCTTCAAGCAGCGGTATGTGGACGAAGCCCAGGAGTTCTTCGAAAAGGGCGGCACCAGGGCGGTGGTGCTGGCCCGCTTCGTGCCCATCGTGCGCACGTTCCTCAACCCCCTGGCCGGCATCGCCCGCATGCCCGCTCGCACGTTCCTGGTCGCCAACCTGGTGGGCGGGCTGTTGTGGAGCGTGGGCGTCACGCTGGCGGGCTACGCCCTGGGCAAGACCGTCCCCAACGTGGACCGCTACCTGTATCCGATCGTGGCGTTGGTCGTGCTGGTGTCGCTGGTGCCCGTGTTCCTCGAGTTCCGCCGCCGCCGTTCCCGCCCCGCCGGCCGCGGCGGCCCCGCCCGCCCCACCGGCCCCGCCGGCCCCGCCGGGCCGTAGACGCGACTGGAGGACATAGCCCGCGGAATCCGCAGGCCATGTCCTCCAGAAACGAAAGGCAAGCGCCGAGGCCGGGTGGCCCGGGTGGGGCTACGACGTGGACTGCAAGCGGGACTTGGCGTCCCGGAGCTGGGCCCGGAGGTCGGCGTCCTCGTCGCCCAGGTCCATGATCCACCGGTCGAGGGCGTCGCCCGCCAGCTTCATGGGGTCGTCGCCCGGGTTGACCGCGTGCTGTCCGTCGGCCACCGAAGCAGCGGCCACCGACGTGCCTGCGTCCAGCCCACCGGTCTTGCGCTTGGAGAAGGCGATGGCCAGGCCCAGGATCACCAGCGCCGCGCCCGCGATGGCGAAGCGGGCCCCGTCGTTGTCCCGCAGTGAGATGACGGCAGGCAGGATCAGCAGCGACACGAGGTTCATCACCTTGATCAACGGGTTCAAAGCCGGCCCGGCCGTGTCCTTGAACGGGTCGCCCACGGTGTCGCCGATGACGGCGGCCTTGTGAGCCTCCGAGCCCTTGCCGCCCTCGTGCCCGTCCTCGATGTACTTCTTGGCGTTGTCCCACGCGCCGCCCGCGTTGGACAAGAAGTTGGCCATCAACTGGCCGGTGAGGATGACGGCGGCGAGGAACGCGCCCAGGGCGAGGTAGTTGATCCCGAAGCCGATGATCACCGGCGTGAGCACGGCCAGCAGGGCCGGGGTGGCCAGCTCGCGCAGCGACGCCGCCGTGCAGATGTCGATGACGGGGCCGTAGTCGGGCTTCTTCGTCCCGGCCATGATCCCGCCGTCGGCGAACTGGCGCCGCACCTCCTGCACCACCACTCCGGCAGTACGGCCCACGGCCCGGATGGCCAGGGCCGAGAACAAGAAGGCGACCGACCCGCCGATGAGCAGACCGATGAACGTCTTGGGGTCGGCCACGTTGATGGGGAAGCGGTCGAACAGGCCGCGAGGTCCGGCCAGCAGCCGGTTCAACTCGGCCTTGGGCAGCAACTCGTTGGCCGCCGTCTCCACGAAGGAGGCGAACAGGGCGACGGCGGCGATGACGGCCGAGCCGATGGCGAAGCCCTTGGTGACCGCCTTGGTGGTGTTGCCCACCGCGTCGAGCGACACCATGATCCGCTCCGGCTCGCCGCTGAACTCGCCGGACATCTCGGCAATGCCCGCGGCGTTGTCGGCCACAGGTCCGAACGTGTCCTCGGAGACCACCACACCGGTCGTGGCCAACATGCCCATGCCCGCCAAGGCGACGAGATAGAGCGACACCTGGAGGTTGCCGCCGCCCAAGGCGATGGCCACGCCCAGCGCGCCGGCGATGGCCACGATGGCCCACACCGACGACTCGAGCCCGGACGAGATGCCCGACAGCACGGTGGTGGCCGGGCCGGTGCGGGCCGCCTCGGCGATCTCGCGAACGGGAGCAGTCTCAGTGGAGGTGAAGTACTCGGTCAGGCGGGAGACGAGCTGGGCCAGCACCAGGCCGATGACGACGGCGCCGAAGAGCCGCCAGCCCACGTTGGAGATGGTGCCGGGGTCGTTCTTCACGTACAGCAGCGACACCAGCAGCGTGCCGATGATGGTCAGCACGCCCGCGGTCAGAAAGCCCCGATTGATGGGGGCCATGGCCGACTTGTCCTTGTCAGTGGCCCGCACCGCGAACACGCCGACGATGGACGCCAGCACGCCGACGGCCCTGGCGATGACCGGGAAGATCAGGCCCAACGCCCACTTCTTGGGGTTGTCGGGATAGATCGAATGGAAGGCGGCGACGCCCAGGATGATGGACGCCACCAAGGTGACCTCGTAGGACTCGAACAGGTCGGCGGCCATGCCCGCGCAGTCGCCCACGTTGTCGGCGATGGTGGCCGGGTTGCGGGGGTCGTCCTCGGGGATGCCCGCCTCCACCTTGCCCACCAGGTCGGCGCCCACGTCGGCCGCCTTAGTGAAGATGTCGCCGCCCACTCGCAGGAACAGGGCGAGCAGCGAGCCGCCGAACCCGAAGCCGACGAGGATGGCCGACGACGTGTTCTGGAACAGCATGATGATGATCGTCGCCCCGAACAGGCCGAGGCCGACGGTGAACATGCCCGCCACACCGCCGGTGCGGAAGGCGACCTTCAAGGCCGCGGGCAGCGAGCCCGTCTTGGCCGCGGCCGCCGTGCGCACGTTGCCGCGGGTGGCCAGCGTCATGCCGATGTAGCCGGTCAGGCCCGACATCACGCAGCCCGCGATGAACGCGAGCGTGCGGAAGATGCCCGACTGGGCGAAGGACAGGGCCACGGAGCCGTTGGGCTTGTCAACCGCGGTCGCAGTGAAGAAGACCACCACGGCCAACGGGATCAGGATCACGCCGATGGTCTTGAACTGGCGCTTGAGGTAGGCCCACGCCCCCTCCTGGATGGCGGTGGCGATCTCGATCATCTTCGGGGTGCCCTGGTCGGCGGCGAGGACGCCGCGCATGAGGCCGAAGCCGGTGGCGATGGCCAGCAGCGCGGTGGCGCCGGAGAAGAACAGCCAGAACCACTCAGCCCCTCCGAGCGTGAAGTCCTGCCATCCTCCTTCACTGGCGAGGAGGTGCATCATCTCGCCCCCTCCTGCTCCCTGCGGCAGCGGGCCGCTCGGGCCCCGCTCGCGTAGTGCTCGCTCATGCCGATTCCTTTCTCTCTTCCTTGCGCACGTAGATCTGACGGGCGACCTTCTCGCCCACCGTCCTGGCCTTGCCCTCGACCAACAGGACGAGAGGGCCGTCGAACGGGTGCTTCTCACGGACCTCGACCCGAACGCCGGGCCGCAGCCCGAGGGTGTCGAGGAAGGCCACCACGTCGGCCTCGGTCGAGCCGGGCACGGCGACCACGGCCACATCGCCGGGTTCCAAGTCGTACAGCGGCGGCAGTTCGAGGATCTCGCCCGTCTCCGGCTCCGGGATGGGGAACCCGTGGGGACAGGTGGCGGGCCGGTTGAGGGCCTGGAACAGCCGGTCCTCGACCTCCTGCGGCAGCTCGTGCTCGAAGCTGGCCGCGAAGCGATCGGCCTCGTTCCACGCGTAGCCGAGCATGTCCGACAAGAAGCGCTCGACGATGCGGTGACGGCGGATGGCGGCCACCGCGGCCATGCGGCCCACGTCCGTCAGAAGGACACCTCGATACGGACGGTGATCGGCGAAGCCGCGGTCGGCCAGCCGCTTCACGGTGGCCGTGACCGTGCCCGGGCTGACGCCGAGGTGGTCGGCCAGCGCGCCGGTATGCGCGTCATCGCCCCCGCTCTGCGGGCCGGTCAGGCGATAGATCGCCTTCAGCGTCTCGCGCTCAGACTTCGACAGGGTGAGGTCCATGTTTCGCCGTGCGAGAAGATAGGTTTTGCTGAGGCAAAACGTCAAAAGCGGCCGGAACGAGCCCGCAGGCGAACGGCCAATGCCCCTGCCACCGCGGCCAGGGCCGACCCGCCCAGCACGCCCACCTTGGCCGCCGTCGTCGCAGGCCGTGAGCCCGGAAACGCCAGGCCCGCGACCAACAAGGCGACGGTGAAGCCCACCCCGGCGATCAGGCCGACGGCGGCCACGTCGCCCAGGCCCAAGTCGGCGGGCAGGCGCCCGAGCCGCAAGCGCACGGCCAGCGCGGTGGCCCCGGTGATGCCCACGACCTTGCCCACCACCAGCCCGGCGGCCACGCCAATCGTCACGGCCACGATCCGCTCGTCGCCGCCCACGATCCGCACGCCCGCATTGGCCAAGGCGAAGACGGGCAGCACAACCAGGGCCGACCACGGTCCGAGGGCCCGCTCGACTCGCCCGGCATGGCGCACGGGCAGCGCCAGGCCAAGGACCACGGCCAGCAGGGTCGGATGCACGGGCAGCCCGGGGGGCCGGTAGAAGAGGGCGATGACCACGACGGCGCCGATGTCGTCGACCACGGCCAGCGTCAGCAGAAAGGCGCGCATCGAACGCGTCACCCGCGGCCCGGCCGCGGACAGGACGGCCAGCGCGAAGGCGATGTCGGTGGCCATCGGCACGCCCCAGCCGCCGGGTTGATGGCGGGCCACGGCCAGGTAGACGAGCGCGGGCACGACCATGCCGCCGAGGGCGGCCAGCGCGGGCACGGTTGCATGGGCCCGGTCCCGCAGCGTGCCGATGGTCAGCTCCCGCTTGACCTCGCAGCCCACGGCGAGGAAGAAGACGGACATGAGCCCGTCGTTGACCGCGTGGTGACGCCAGCCGTGCCAGGCCGTGTCGTACCCCAGGTGCCATGGCGAATTGGCCCAGACCAGTGCGGCCCCGGTGGCGGCCAACAGCAGCAGCGAGGCCGCGTTCGCCGGCCATGGGCGAGAGTCGGACTGATGGTGAGAGTGAGGGTGGCGGTCCATGGTCGCGTCGGTCCTGACGCCGACCAGGCTTCCCGGCACACCTGGTGCCGAAGCTAGTCCGAGGACGACGCCGCGCCGCCCACGTGGTAGGGCACTGAGGTGACCACCACGCCCTCTCTGTTGAGCAGGGCGGCTTTGAGGGCCAGCGCGGTCTGGCCGTGCAGCAGGTTGCGGGGGTCGAACAGGCGCCCCAGCACGAACTCGGGGATGACGACGGTGACGGTGTCGTTGTTCCAGCGCTCGTCCAAGTCCTCCAAGTACCGCTCCACCGGCTCGACCAGCTCGCGGTAGGGCGAGGCCACGATCTCCAACGGGATGTCGAAGCCGAACTCCTCCCACTGGCGCTCCATCTCCTCGCGGTCCTCGTCCTCGAAGGCCACGTAGACGGCGAACAGGTGGTTGGGCCGCAGGGACTGGGCGTAGCGCACGGCCTTGATCACGCCCTTGTGCACGCGGCCGACAAGGACCACGACGGTGTGGTTGACGGCCTCAGGCCGGACCTCGGCCGGGGTGATGGCCAGCTCGCGCGCGAGGTAGTCGTAGTGCCGCCTGATGGAGACGAAGATGGTGATGATCACGGGCACGACCACCAGCGGCACCCACGCGCCCGACTTGAACTTGGTGATGGCCACGATGAGCAGGACCACGAAGGTGGCGACCGAGCCCACCGAGTTGATGGCCACGCCGCGCTGCCAGCCGGGCTGTCGGTCCTTGCGATGGTGGATGACCATGCCCATCTGGCTGAGGGTGAACGACGTGAACACGCCCACCGCGTACAGCGGGATCAGCGCGTTGGTCAGGCCGCCGAAGGCGACCAGCAGTGCCCCCGCGGCCACGGCCAAGAAGACGATGCCGTTCGAGAACACCAATCGGTCGCCCCTGTTGGCGAACTGCCGGGGCAGATAGCTGTCCCTGGCGATGATCGACGACAGCCGGGGGAAGTCGGCGTACGCGGTGTTGGCGGCCAGGGTGAGGATGGCGGCGGTGGCGAACTGGAGCACGACGTACAGCGGGCCCTCGCCGAACACGGCCCGGCCCATCTGCGAGAAGACCGTCTCCTCCTGACTCGGGTACGGGTGCAAGTGGTGGGCCAGGAGCGACACGCCGAAGAACAGGACCCCGAGGATGGTGCCCATCCACACCATGGTGGCCGCCGCGTTCTTGGACTCGGGCTTGCGGAATGCGGGCACGCCGTTGCTGATGGCCTCCACGCCGGTCAGGGCCACCGCACCCGACGAGAAGCCCTTGAGGATGAGGAACAGCCCGAGGTTGCCGCCCGCCTGCCTGGCCCCGTCGAACTTGTGCGGGTCGAAGGGCACGTGGCTGAGGTGTCCGAAGAGCGTGCGGCCCAACCCCACCGAGACCAGCAAGGTGAGGACCACGATGTAGATGTAGGTGGGCACGGCGAAGATGCGGCCCGACTCCTTCACCCCGCGCAGGTTGGCCACGGTGATGAGCGCGATGAGGACCAAGCCGATGAGCACCCGCTTGTCCCTGTACTGATCGAAGGCGGGGATCGAGATGATGGCGGCCACGCCCGCGGAGATGGACACGGCGACGGTGAGGATGTAGTCCACCAACAGGCTCGCGCCCGCCAGCAGTGACGGGTACTTGCTCTTGAAGTTCTCCCGCGTCACCACGTACGACCCGCCGCCGCTGGGATAGGCGAAGATCGTCTGCCGGTACGACGTCACCACGATCACCAGCAGGATGGAGACGGCGATGGCGATCGGGACAAGGACGGAGAGTCCCTTGTCCAGACTCGACGCGCCCAACGCAGTGACGAAGAGGATCTCCTCCGTCGCATAGGCGGTGGACGAGATGGCGTCCGAAGAGAACACGGCCAAAGCGATGGCCTTGGGGATGCGCTGGTGCTCCTGCTCAGTGGTGGCCAGCGGCCGTCCGACGAGCAGCCGCTTCAGGAACGTGAACACGGCGGCCGACGATAGGCCGACGGTCAACTGGCATTCGAACCTGCGTCCTGTTGGAATGACGACCCATGCACGTGATCGTGGTCGGGTGTGGCCGCGTCGGATCGGAACTTGCGGTCAACCTCGAGTCGGCGGGCCACAGCGTCGCCATCATCGACAAGAACCGCAACGCTTTCCGCCGACTGCCTGAGCGCTGGAGCGGTCGAGCCGTCTTGGGCTTTGGATTCGATCGCGACCACTTGGAGCAGGCCGGTGTTCGGGAGGCCAAGGCGCTGGCCGCGGTGACGAGCGGCGACAACACCAACATCCTCACGGCCCGGATCGCCAGGGAGACGTACCAGATCGACAGCGTCGTGGCCCGCATCTACGACCCCCGAAGAGCCGTCATCTATCAGCGCCTCGGGATTCCCACCGTGGCCACGGTGACGTGGACCACCGACCAGGTGCTGCGCAGGCTGTTCCCCTCGTCCACCACCGTCGACTGGACCGATCCGAGCGGGCGGCTGTCCCTGGTTGAGCGCATGATCCCCGACGTGTGGGCGGGCCACAAGCTCAAGGGGTTGGGCGAGTCGGGCAAGTACCGCATCTCGGCCGTGACCCGGGCGGGCGAGGCCAGGTTGGCGGGCCCCGATCTGGTGGGACAGGAGGGCGACGTCCTCCACATCGTGGTGTCCAAGGACGACGTGGCCGAGTTGGACGAGCGGTTGGCGTCCGGTCCCGAGGGGCGGTCGGCATGAAGGTCGTCATCGCAGGCGCAGGCAACGTCGGCACCTACATCGCCCAGGACCTCAAGGAGGCGGGCCACGAGGTGCTCGTCATCGAGGAGAGCGCCGACCTGGTGGCCAAGCTGCGGGCCACGTCGAGCATCAACTTCTACGTGGGCGACGCGTGTGAGGTGGACCACCTCCAGCAGGCGGGCGTGGCTGATGCGGACGTGATGGTGGCGGCCACGGGCGACGACGAGGACAATCTGGTCGTCTCGCTGTTGGCCAAGCAGGAGTTCGCCGTCCCCCGCGTCGTGGCGCGGGTCAACCATCCGAAGAACTACTGGCTGTTCAACGAGTCGTGGGGCGTGGACGTGTCCGTGTCCACCCCGCACCTGCTCACCTCGCTGGTGGAGGAGGCGGTGTCTGTCGGCTCGCTGGTGCGGCTGCTCCAGTTCGGCGGCGAAGGCGGACAGGCCCGGCTGGTGGAGGTCACGCTGGCCGACGACTCGCCCGCCGCGGACAAGGCCATCTCCGAGTTGGCCGTGCCCCGCGACGCCACCATCGTGGCCGTGGTGCGGTCCAACCACGTCGTGGTCCCGCGAGGCGACACGGTGTTGCAGGTCGGCGACGAGGTCCTGGCCCTGGTCACGCCCGAGTCCGAGGACCCGGTGAAGGCGATTCTCATCGGCGGCTGACGCCCCCTCGAAACTTTTCCACAGCACCTGCTGCTGTGGAAAAGTCGGGATGTCAGGCGCGCAGCTCGTAGCGGGGGTTGTAGATCAGCAGCCGCCCGCCGGGGCCGTTGGGCGCGCCCCGGCCGGTGACCAGCACGCGCTGGCCAGGTCGCACGCCCGCGATCTTCTTGCGACCGGTCCACATGACGGTGAGCGAGCCAGTGCCGTCGGCCACCGTGGCCTCCAGCCACGGCGAGCCGTCGGGCCGGGGCACGATGCGCACGTACTTGATCTCGCCCGCCACCGTGACCTCCTCGCGCGGCTTGGCATCGGCGATGTTGACGGCCTCGTCGATGGCGGCTGCGAATTCGCGCAGGTGCTGCTCGTCCAGCTCGTGGACCGGGGCGGTCAGCCGGTGGAGGACCTTCTTGAAGGCCACGGTCGCCCCCTTCGCCCCGGCCTCAGGCCTCGTCCAGCCCGGTCAGGTCGATGTGGTCGATGTGGTCGATGTCCACGTCCAACTCCAAGGCCGGGTCGCAGTACATGACCATGCGCACGGCCGTGCCCTGGCTCGAAGGCTCGAACGTGACCTCGTCCACCAGCGTGCGGATGAGCGGGATGCCAAGCCCCCGCTCGAAGTTGAGCCGCTCGGGGTCGGTGACCGGCGGGTGCTCGGGCAGCGTCTCCGGGTCGAACCCCTTGCCCCTGTCCTGGATGCTCACCTCGAGCCGGTCCTCGGCCTCCGCGCAGCGGACCAGCACGCGCTCTTCAACGTCACCCTCGTGATGGGCCTCGATGGCGTTGGTGCAGGCCTCGGACACGGCGAGCTTCAAGTCGTCGATCCGCTCCTCGGGCAACGCCCGTCGACCCGAGGCCAGCGACGAGACGACCAGCCGGGCCAGGCCCACATACTCGGCCCGGGCCGGTATCTCGAGCTCGATCACCGGATCCACGACGCCGACTCGCTCGCGCCTAGCCGGCGACGGCGTCGTCGACGGTGTCGTGGATGGCGAACACCTTGGTGAGCCCGGTGATCTCGAACACCTTGAGGATGCGGGGCTGGGTGCACACCAGGGTGAGATCGCCGTCGTGGCTGCGAAGCCGCTTCAAGCCCCCGACAAGGACGCCGAGTCCGGTGGAGTCCAGAAAGTCGACCCCCTCCAGGTTCACGACGATCTTGTACTTGCCTTGGCTCACGAGCTCGACGAGCTTCTCGCGCAGGCGGGGGGCCGTGTACACGTCGACCTCTCCGCGCACGGCTAGAACCGTCGCCCCGTTCTTCTCCTCTACGTCGAGCCCGAGCTCCATTGAATCGGCTTCCTCCTGTGGCGCAGACGCGTCGGCTGCAAACCTACCCAACCCACCGTAGGGTCGGCACATGGGCACCTTCGAGGACCTTCTCGAAGCGTTGGCGGGGGACGGCCAACTGGCCCATGTCGAACACCTGCCCGTGCGGCCGGCCCGCTTCGCCGAACTGGCCCGGCCCCTTCCCGACGACCTGGCGCGCATACTGCCCGAGGCCGGGCTGTGGACCCACCAAGCCGCGGCGATCGACCTGGCGCGCGACGGCCAGTCGGTCGCGGTGGCGACGGGGACGGCATCGGGCAAGTCGCTCTGCTATCAGGTGCCCATTGCCGAAGCCGCGTTGGAGAAGGGCACGGCCCTGCTGTTGTACCCCACCAAGGCGTTGGCCCAGGACCAGCTTCGAGCGCTCGGCGATCTGGCAGAGGCGGGCGCGGCGGGCGCGGCAGGCGCGGCAGGACTGGTGCCCGCGGTCTACGACGGCGACACGCCCACCGACATACGGGCCTGGGCCCGGCGCCACGCCACCGCCGTGCTCACCAACCCGGACATGCTCCACGTCGGCATCCTCCCGAACCACGCCCGCTGGGCCACCTTCCTCATGCGTCTCCGCTACGTCGTGGTGGACGAGCTGCACATGCTGCGCGGCATCTTCGGGACCCACATCGCCCACGTCCTGCGCAGACTGCGGCGGCTGTGCGCCCACTACGGCTCGTCGCCTGTGTTCGTGTTCGGCTCGGCCACCATCGGCAGGCCCGCCGATCTGGCCTCCGAGCTGTGCGGCCTGCCGGTGGCCGAGGTGAGTGACGACGGGTCGCCGCGGGGCGAGCGCGTCTTCGCCGTATGGGAGCCGCCGTTGGTCGACGAGGCGTCGGGCCAACGGGCATCGGCCAACGGCGAGGTGGCCATGCTGCTGGCCGCGCTGGTGGAGTCGGACCGTCGGGCCATCGCGTTCGCCCGATCCCGCAAGGGCGCGGAGTTGGTGGCCCGCTACACCCGCGACCGGCTGTCGGTCGAGCTGGCCGACTCGGTGCGGCCGTATCGAGGCGGGTACCTGGCCGCGGAGCGGCGTGAGATCGAGCAACGGCTGTTCTCCGGGGACTTGCGGGGCGTGGCGGCAACCAACGCGTTGGAGCTGGGCATCGACGTGGGCTGGCTGGACGCGTGCATCCTCAACGGGTTCCCGGGCACCATCGCCTCGATGTGGCAGCAGGCCGGTCGAGCGGGACGCACGCAACAGCGTTCGCTGGCCGTGCTCGTGGCGGGCGAGGACGCGTTGGACCAGTGGTTCGTGGCCCATCCCCGCGAGCTGTTCACGCGCTCGCCCGAGCCCGCGGTGATCAACGTGTCCAACCCGTTCGTGCTGGACCCCCACATTGCCTGCGCGGCCTACGAACGCCCGTTGGGCCCGGCCGACGAGGAGTTCTGGGGCGACGACCTCGATGAGGCTGTGGCCCGCCTGGTGCGCGACGACCGGCTGGTGGTGCGCAGGGGCAGGGCCGTGCACGCGGGCAGGCCGTCACCCGCGTCGACGGTGAGCCTTCGCACCGGGTCGAACGACGAGTTCCGGATCGTGGTCGGAGGCGGGGCGGGCGAGTCGATGCGACTGGTCGGCACGGTCGAGGGGGCCAGAGCGTTCACGTCCGTGCACGAGGGCGCGATCTATCTGCACCAAGGGCAGCACTACCGCGTCGTCCGACTCGACATGGACGACCGGGCCGCGTGGGTCGAGACGGCCGACCCCGACTACTACACGCAGGCCCGATCGGAGACGGACGTGCGCGTGCTGTCGGCCGAGCAGACGGTGTCGGTGGGCCGGGCCCGGCTGTCCATCGGCGCGGTGGAGATCACCGAGCAGGTGACCGGGTATCGCAAGAAGGCGTTGGGGACGGGCGAGGTGCTGGGCGACGTGGACCTGGACCTGCCGCCCACGGTCCTGACCACGCGAGCGTTTTGGTACACGGTCGACGAGCGGCTGCTGCTGCAGGCGGGCGTGGTCGCCGCGTCCGTCCCCGGGACGCTGCATGCGGCCGAGCACGCGGGGATCGGGATGCTCCCGCTGTTCACCATCTGCGACCGGTGGGACGTGGGCGGGGTGTCCACCGCCTGGCAGGTCGACACCGGCCTGCCGACCATCGTGATCTACGACGGCTACCCGGGCGGGGCGGGCATCGCCGAGCTGGGGTTCGCCGCGGGCCGCAGGCATCTGGAGGCCACCTTGGAGGCAGTGGCCGCCTGTCCCTGCGAGCGGGGCTGTCCCTCGTGCGTCCAGTCGCCCAAGTGCGGCAACCTCAACGAGCCCCTCGACAAGTCCGGCGCCATCGCCTTGTTGCGCGCCGTCCTGTCGGCCTGACCCGCGGCGCGCCCAGGCCCCTGTCCACCAAAGGACTCGGTGGACAGGGGCGGGCGGGAGGACGAGCCGCAGCGGGCTACAAGATGGCGGCGCGGGCGCGGACCCGGTTGCGGACGGGCCGGACCACGGCCAGTCCGATCAGGGCCAGCAGGGCCAGCGGCAACGCCCAGCCCAGCACCACAATGGTCCCAGCCAGCACCGTCTCCGCGCCCCGAACCGAGGTGGACAGGGCGTCGGCCAGCGGGCTCTCCTGCGGCTTGGGCTTGGGCGCGGGGGTCACGGCCACGCCGGGCTCGGCCAGTTCCAGCCGGATGGTGGCCAGGTTGGCGGCGTCGTCGAGCCTGGCCTTCTCGCCCGACAGTTGCTCGATCTGCTGGCGCACCTGGGTGAGCTGGTTCTGGACCTCGATGGTCTCGCCGATCGTCCTGGCCTTGGCCATGAGCTGGCGCAGCGCGTCCTCTTGGGCCTGGAGGCTGCGGATGTGGGCGTCCAGGTCGACGAGCCTGCCGCTCACGTCCTCACCGGTCAGGTGCTCGTCCTTGACCGTGCCCAGCTTCAACAGGTCGGCGCGCACCGCGTCGAAGGCCGCGGCCGGGACTCGCAGGACGAGCACGCCGAACGACATGCGACCCTTCTGGGTGTTGCTGTCGGACGAGACGACGAAGCCGCCATGGGCACCGGCCACGCCCGACGCGGTGTCGAAGGCCTGGCGGTAGCCGTCCTTCTTCACCTCCACGCTGATGGTGGCGTCCTTTACGATCTTGGGCTGCGAGCCCGGCGTGGCCCCGACGGCGGGCAGCGACCCGCCGCCCGCGGGGGCGCCTGCGGTCACGTCGGCCACCTCGTCAGTGGCCGAACCGCCTGCGCCACCGACCGTGCCCTGGGCCAGCGCCGAGCTGCGGGCCGACTGGGACGCCATCGCCGGAACGTTGGCCGACGATCCCGCTCCCGCGCTGCCGACCTGTCCGCCCACCGCCGACGGGATGGTCGTCGAGGGCGAGGCCGCGCCGACGTTGGCCATGTCGCTGGTCGCTGCGTCCTTGGACGAGTCTTGGGCCGAGTCCTGGGCCGACCGTGGGCCATGACCCCCGACGAAGCCGACCACCGCTCCGACGGCAAACAATCCGGCCACCGCCATGGCCAGCACCCGCGTCGTACGTCCCCTGCCTGGTTGCATCGTCCCGCCTCCTGTGCGTTGTGGAGTGTGCGGCTTGGACGACGCCCGCGGCGGGGCCGGTTCCCTACTCGGGGTCGAGTACCGGGTGGGTGGTTTCGGGCACGCGCTCGACCTCTCGCTTGAGCCAGAGCAGGTGCATGAGCAACACGGTGACCAACAGGCTGGCGGCCACGAAGGCGATGGGCTTGCGTCCCCGCGCCCCGCCGCCCGCCTCCTTGATGCCCACGCCCAACGCGGTGCCGTCCTCACCCACGGCCTCGTCACCGGGCTTGAACGGCAGGGTCTCGTCAAAGGTGCCGTCGGCCTCTTTGCCCTTGCCGGGCTTGGGCGTGGCCACCTTGCTGTCGCTCAACAGGCCTGCGAAGCCGGACAGGTCGACCTTGCCCGTCCTGGCCAATTCCGGGCTGGTGCTGCCCGCCGAGCCGGGCTGACCGGACCCAGCCACTCCACTCGACCCGCCTGCACCGGAGCCGCCGGCACCCCCAGTGGAGCCGCCGGAGCCATTACGGCCCGTCGTGGTCGTGGTGGGCGGCGGGTTGGGCACGTCGACCGACTGCTCCGTCGAAGGATCGGAGGCCAGCCCCTGCTCGGCCGTCGACCCCCTGCGGATGGCCAGGACCCGGTAGCGGTACGACCCGCCCTGCGTGGTGGTAGCGGTGTCGTCGAACGTGGTCTCGGCCACGTTGCCCGCGGCCGTCCAGTCGACGTCATCGCCGTGACGGCGCTGGACTTGGTAGCCGAGGATGTCGGGCTCGGTGTTGGGGTTCCACGACACGACCACGTCCCGGCCCTTGCCCACCTTGGCGCCCACGCCGGTTGGGGTGGCGGGCTTGACCTCGACGGCCACGTCGCGGGTCAGCACGGCCGTCTCGGACGGCGTCTGGTCGATGGTCCCGTCCCTGCCCCGGGCCGTCACCGTCACCCGATAGCGCCCGTTGACGCTGGTGGCGTAGTCCCAAGCGAATGGCACCGGGTTGCTGTTCACGTTAAGGGTGACCGACCGGCCGCCCGCGCCGTCGAGCGACGTCACGTCGATCTGCAACTGCCCGGTCACGGTGCCGCCCTGCGGCATCGACGCCTGGCCCTCGACGTGGATCGTGGCCGCGGTCAGCGGGGCCGACGCGTTGGGCGAGGTGAGCTTGATGGTGGGCGGCACGGCTTGGGCTGGGCCCGCGCCGAAGGCCAGGCCCGCGGCGGCCAGCGCGGCGGCAGCCACGCTCGTCAGCCCGACGCGAACAGACCCCCTCATGTCAGGCGCCCACCGACCCCTGTTTGACCAAGTGGGCCCGGATCACGATGCGCTGCTTGGCCGAGCCCTTGGGGTGGCACGACGTCAGGGTGAGGTTGCGGGCACCTGGGGTCTCGGCCACCACGGTGCGGTCCGAGGGAAGCACCACGAACGCGGCCGCGCTCCCGGCCGCGACGGTCCGGCCCGCCAACGGCTTGTCGACCTCGTACGTGCAGTCGCCGACCGGGGTCTCGAGGATGACGGTGTCGCCTGGGGCCAGGCGGTCGATGTTGGTGAAGGGCTTGCCGTAGGTCGTGCGGTGGCCCGCGATGCCCACGTTGCCCTCTTCGCACGGCAGAGCCGTGTCCGGGTAGTGCCCGGCACCGGCGCGCAACGCGGCGGGGGTGGTGCCTTCCACGACCACCACATCGACGCCGATCTTCGGAATCTTGATGCGGGTGAGGCTGTCGCCCACTTGCAGGCTCTTGTTGCGGTAGCGCTGCTTCAACTCGGGGCTGGCCAGTTGCCGGTCCAGCCGGTTCTGCACCCGGCCCTGGTAGAGGTTCGTGTAGAAGGGATAGCCGAGCAGGCCGACGGCGGCCACGAGCAGGGCGACGGACAGGCCGGACAGGCCTCGGCGGGCCCAGCGATGGGATCGCAGGTAGGCGATGAGGGCGTCCACAGGGGTTCTCCTACGACGTCGTGCGGCTGCGGGATGGGGATCCCAGGGTAAACGAAGGCCCCGGGGTGAAAGACCCCGGGGCCGACGTTTCGGTGAAGAAGGTGTGCGTGCTTACGTGCTTAGCGGGAGGCCGCGGCCCGCACCGTCGTGCGGCGGACCAGCACGGCCAGGCCCAGGACGCCGACGCCGACGAACGGGATCCACGGGGTGCCACCGGTGCGGGGCAGCTCGGCGGGGCCGTCGGACCTCGGGGTCTCGAGGTTCGGGACCAGGGGCGTGATGTGCGCCGCCTTGCCCGCCACGCCCGCCTCGGCATGGGCCAGCTCCAGGGTGATGCCGCCGTCCAGGGCGCCCGGCTTCGACTCGCCCAGCGGCATGAGGAGGCGCAGCTTCACACCATCGGCGATGGCGCCCCTGCTGCCATCGGGGTTGGTGACGATCTGCTTGCCCGACACGATGATCCGGGACTCGAGCGGCGTACCCGCCAGGATCGGCACGTCTTGGTTCGGGGCCACGGCCAGCTCATGCACGTTCAGAGCGTTGGTCAGCGTGCTGTTGAACCTGACCCGGACCAGGGCAGGGTCGGCCACCGGCTCGAGGGACTGGCCCGCAACCCGGTCGTAGACGGCAGTGGCCTTGGCCGAGCCCACCTCGATGGTGGCGATGGGATCGGTGGACGGCAGGCCGCTCACCTGGGGAAGGGGCAGGATCTTGATGATGGCGCCACTGGCCTGGGCCGACGACGTCACCTTGTTGGCGTCGGTGACCACCGACGAGGTGGACTTGCCGACGCTCACGTCAAGCGTGCGGGTCTGGAGCACGCTGGTCACCAGGTCCTTGACCGTGGTGGTGGCGTCGCACGACACGCCCTTGATCGTGTTGCACACGGTGTCGAGGGCCGAGTTCAGCGTGCTGCCGATGACCGTGGTGACCGAGTTCAGGCCCGCCAGCGCGGTCTGACCGTCCAGGGTCAGGCCTGCAACCGAGCCCTCGCTGAAAGCGGAGGGGAGGTTGTTGGCGACGGTGGCCGAGGCGCTGCCGCAGGCCAGGCCGAGGTTGACCACGTCGGCCAGGCCGAGGGCCTTGGCGCACTCCGAGCCCGCGTCCTTGGTCGGGCTCTGGGCCGAGGCCGATGCGACCTTCTTGGTGGTGGCCAGGTCGGGCAGCACCTGGCCCACGCCGGTGGCTTCGGCGGTCAGCGCCGAGCTGACGTTGGCCGAGGCGGAGCCGAGCGTGGCCTGGAGGGTCTGGCTGGCGTCGAGGGGGTTCACCAGCGAGACGTTCAGGCCCCGCGCCGCCGCGCTGCCCAGGTAGGCCTCGGCGTTGTCAGCCGTCGCGGGCCCGGCCACGAAAGCGCCGGACAGGGCGGTCACACCCACAACTACGGCGAGCCGTCGGATCCTCTGCATTGACGTGGTGTCCCTTCTTCTCTTCACCGATGGCCCGACCTGACTGGCCTGGCCTTACCAAATCACCCAACCAGACGGACCAACTGTCGCTTGATGACGCAGTTTGTGGTCGGAATTCCTGGCCGTGACCTTTAGCGTCCTGGTTCGGTTGGACTAGTCAATTTCCCTGCGGGCCTCGGCATAGGCCGCGAGACGGACATCTCGGGCCACGAAGCGCAGCAACGGAAGCCGAATGGGGTCGCGATAACCAACCCGCACCGACACCCGTCCGCCGCCCTCCGTGAGATCGACCCGTAGACGGTCCGGGTCGAGCGTGGAACCGACCGCAGCCAGCGCGGCGTTGCGGGCCGTGTCCGGCCCGTTTTGGGACGAACCCTCTCTGACTGCGGCCTCTCTGATCGCGGCCTCCCGGACCGCCTCCCGCGCCGCGTGGACGACGAGGACCTGATCCCGCACGAGCAGGCCGACCTGCACCAGGCCGAGGAGCAGGCCCGCAAGGAGTGGGAGGACGAGGGCCAACTCCACCGCAGCCTGTCCGCCCTGCCCGCCCTGCGAGCGCCACCCGCCCTGCCCGCCCTGCCCGCCCGGCCCGGCGCCTTTCGCATTTGGGCGCACTTGACCACCGCCCCGGTGGTGAACTGCGCCCAAATGCCGGCTCGCGGGGCGGCGGAGGCGGGGCGGGTCACTGGACACGGCCGAGGAGGTGGTCGAACACCTTGTTCAGCAGGCGGGTGACGCGGTCCGAGTCGTTGGCCCAGGCCATCACCAGCAAGGCCACGCCTGCGGCCCCGAGCAGGACCAAGGCGTACTCGGCCGTGGCCTGGCCCCGCTCGTCTCGGTCGAACCACGTCATCACCCGGCGGGCCAACAACGTCTGCATGAATACATAGAGGTTGAGCACGACGGCTCCTTTCGTGTTCGTTGCCTTGAAGTCAGAGGCGCAGCGCCCGGAGGGCGCCGGCGAGAAGGGGCGCCACCGTGAGCAGCGCGAAGGCCGGGAGGACGCAGACCACCAGCGGGAACAGCAGGAGCACGGGCACCCGACGGGCCGCGGACTCGGCCCGTCTGCGCTCGTCGGCTCGGCATTCGTCGGCCAGCCGTTCGAGCCCAGCCCCGATGGCGTGGCCGTAACGCTCCGACCCAACCAGCACGCCCACCAGCGCCCGCACCGACTCCCCCAACACCACCGGCACGTCCTCCAACGCGTCGGCCAGCCGCCGTCCCCGCGATCCGGCCACGGCCAACGCGTCGGCCAAGGCCCGAGCCACGGGGCCTTCGGCGCGACGGGCCACGGCGGCCACAGCCAAGGGCACGGTCAGACCGGCGCCCACGCACATGCGCAGGAGGTCGACGACTTCGGGCAGGTCGGCCACCACCGCCTCCACGGCGGCGCGGGCCCGACGACGAGCCCGCAGACGCGGACCCAACGCGGCCGCCACGACGACCGCCAACCCGAGGGGCCGGGCCACGGCTAACAATCCCACGGCCAACAACCACACCGCTGGCGACCCCACCGCCATTCCGCCGGCCACCAACGGGGGCGCGCCCAAGCCCGAGCCCGACCTACCGGCCGCGGCCGGGGGCGCGGGCACCAAGGCCCTGACCCGCGCCGGCATCGGCCCGCGCCGAGCCCTCGCGGCCACGACCACCGCGGCCCATGCTCCGGCCAGCCCCAGCCCGGTCATGGCGGCCCGCCCAGTCGGGTGATGCGCGCCATCCACAGCGCGCCCATCCCGTCCATGGCCAGGCCCGCGACAAGCAGGGCCTGGCCCAACCCGGTCCGTACGAGGAAGGCGGCGTTGGTCCGATCGGCGGCCGAGGACAGCAGGCAAAACACGAGCGGGGCGGCGGCGATGACCCATGCCGACAGGCGCGCCTGCGACCCCAAGGCCCGCGCCTCGGCCTGGGCGGCCAGGCGCTGGCGCAGGGTGCCCGCCACCCCGTCGATGGCCGCGGCCTGCGGACCGCCGATGTCGGCCGCCACTGACAGGGCGCTCACCGCCAACGCCGTGCCCGCCACGCCGGACGAGGACCGCCAGTCCGCCAGCGCGTCGACCAGGGGCTGCCCTCTCGCCGCCGCGGCCACGACCCGGGCCACCTCCGCGCCGACAATCCCACCCACCGCGCCCGCGCCATCGGCCAACGCGACCCGCAGGCCCGACCCGGCCCGCAGGCTTCGCGCTACGGCCTCCAAGGCCACGGGCAGGTCGACACCGGCCTGTTGCAATCGGCGGCGGTCCACTGCCCGCCTGGCCCCGATGGGCGCGCCGACAGCCAGGCCCACCACCAACAGCGCGGGCACCAGGCCCGCGCCCGCCCATGCCCCGCACGCGGCCACAGCAGTGAACCCGACCAACGCCGTCCACGTCACGTCCGGGCGCGCGCTGCCGGGAAGCAGCTCCGCGGCCCACGGCGGCGGACGTAGGAGGGGCGCGCGGGCCCGGATCGGGCGCCTCGACCCGAGCCGGCCCGCCAGAGTGGCCCGCCGGGCCGACAGCACCGTGGCCGCGACCAGACCGGCAACGACCAGCGCCGCACCGGACCCGCTCACGGGTCGCACCTCGGCGGGCGGGCGAACTGCCGGTGCACGACCCGCTCGTCGGCCAGGACGCACACGTCCGGCGGGCGGGCCCCGACCTCGGCCACCTCGACCACGGCCCTGCGCCCACCCGGTCGCCGGGCGACCTGCACGATCACGTCCACCGCGGCCGCGATCTGCTGGCGGACGGCGGCCAACGGCAGGCCCACGTCGGCCAAGAGGGTCATGGACTCCAACCGGCGCAGGGCGTCGGCCGGACTGTTGGCGTGCAAGGTCGAAAAGGAGCCGTCGTGGCCGGTGTTCATGGCCTGAAGCAGGTCGAACGCCTCGGCGCCCCTGGCCTCGCCCACCACCAGCCGGTCGGGCCGCATGCGCAAGGCGTTGCGGACCAGGTCGCGCACCCGGAACTCGCCTGCCCCTTCGGCATTGGGCGGGCGGGCTTCGAGGCGGACCACGTGCTCTTGACCGAGCCGGAGCTCGGCCGCCTCTTCGACGGTGACGATGCGCTGGCCCTCGGGGATCTCGGCGGCCAAGGCGTTGAGCAGCGTGGTCTTGCCCGACGACGTGGCCCCGGCGACCAACAGGTTGCGGCGCTCGGCTACGGCCGCCCGGAGCAGGGCCGCGACCTGCGGCGGACAGAAGTCGTCGACCGACATGGGCCTGGCCGCGAAGCGGCGGATGGTGAGGTACGGCCCGTCTACGGCCAGCGGGGGCATCACCACATGGGCGCGCGACCCGTCGGGCAATCGGGCGTCGGCACAGGGCGAGGCCCGGTCGGCTCGCAGGCCGAGTGGGGCCACGATCCGCTCGACCAACTGGGCAATGGCCGGCCCGTCGACAACGACGTCGGTCCGCTCGATGCGGCCGGCACGCTCCACCCACACGGGGCCGGGCCCGTTGACCATGACCTCGTTGACGGTGAGGTCGGCCAGCAGCGGCTCGAGCGGACCCAGGCCGACGGCCACGGCCAGCACGGCCCGGACCGCGGCGTCGACGTCGGCCCGTGAGGCCAAGGGCGCCTCCTCCCGGGCCCAATCGGTCAGCAGTCGAGAGGTGACCGCCTCGCCTGGGGCCAGACCCACGACCCGGCGCCGGAGCCGGTCGGCCAAGGCCAAACCAGCCGGGTCCAACCGGGAGGCCGTCATGCCGCCTGCCCCAGCGAGCGGATCAACTGTCGTGGCAGGCGGCCAGCCAACAGGCCCGCATCCACCGCCCTGGCCACGCCGTCCGACCACGGCACCTCGGCCCGCACGGGCACGCCCAGCGCGTCCTCGACGTCGGCCTTCGTCAAGCTGCGGCCCGGCTCGGTGACCAGCACCACGCCCGACGGCCGAACCGGCGCGGCCAAAGCCCGGCGCAGTCCGAGGTAGCAAGGCCGGAGCACGAGCAGCGACAGGCTGGCCGCACCCGCCAACGTGTAAGCCAGCGGGCCGCCGGTGGACCCACAGTCGACCACGACGGGCCGAGGCTCGGCGGCCAGCGTCAGCAGCAGCCGGTCGAGCCCGCCCGCGGCCACGCCACCCGGGGTCACATCACCCGGCGGACCCAGACCGGCCCGCCAAGGCACGAGCCGAAGCCCAGGCGCGGCGTCGATCTCGAGACGGGCCAGCGCGGCGGCGTCGGCGTCGGCGATGACGAGCCAGTCGGCCAGACCGGGGCGCTCGCCGTGGTCGAGGCCCAAGACGCCGGGCAGGTCGCCCGCCGCGTCGAGCAAGAGGACGCCGTTGGGCGATGAGCGGGCGAACAGCAAAGCGAGCGACGCGGCCACGACCGTGGTGCCGCTGCCGCCCTTGACGGACCAGCAGGCGAAAAGCATGGGGCCTCCCCTGAGCGCGCAAAGCGGATGTCAGGGGGAAGCGACGGCGGGACCTTACGGAGATGGCCGATATGGGGCAAGGGGATTTCCGGCCGGGTGATGCGGGAATGGGTGGGGACATGCTCCTGCTCGTGCTCAGCATCCCGTCAGTGGTGCTGCTGCTCGCAGGGGTGCTGTTCCTCTCCGCACTTGTCGAGCAGCGCTTCCTGTCGCCTCGGGCCGTCGTGTTGTCGACGGTGCGGGCCCGTCGCAGCACTCCCGAATACACCGAGGCCATGGTGGCCAAGCAGTTCGAGGAGATGCTTCGCAGGGCCAAGTGAGCGGCCACTCCTAGGATCGGCCGCCGTGGAGGCGGCCTTTTTCGATCTCGACAAGACCGTGATCGCCAAGGCGTCGATGGTCGCCTTCGGCCGGTCGTTCTATGACGAAGGCCTGATCTCGCGCCGCCATGTCGTTCGGGCCGTGTGGGGACAGCTCGTCTTCATGCACATCGGGGCCAGCGAGCAGAAGCTGGCCCGCATCCGCGAGTCGGTGCTGCGGCTGACCCGTGGGTGGGACCAGGAGCGGGTGCGCAGGATCGTGCGCGAGACGCTGGAACTGGTGATCGAGCCCATCGTCTACGCCGAGGCGGCCGAGCTCATCGCCGCCCATCAGGCCGCGGGCAGGCGGGTGCTGCTGGTGTCGGCCTCGCCCGAGGAGATCGTGGCCCCGCTGGCCGAGTACCTGGGGGTCGACCGGGCCATCGCCAGCCGGGCCTTGATCGACGACGAGGGCAGGTACTCCGGGGAGATGGCCTTCTACGCATACGGGCCGTTCAAGGCCGAGGCCATGCGGGCGCTGGCGGTCGAGGAGGACATCGACCTGGCTGCCTCGTACGCCTACTCGGACTCCTACACCGACGTCCCCATGTTGGAGGCGGTGGGCCATCCGGTGGCGGTCAACCCCGACCGGGTCTTGCGGAAGCTGGCCGAGGAGCGGGGCTGGGAGGTGCGCACCTTCAGCAGACCGGTGCCGCTGCGGGACGGGGACGCTCGGGTGCGACGGCCCGGCGTCGGGCTGACGGCCGCGGCCGCAGGCGCGGTGGTGGCGTTCGGTGCAGGTGGGGCGCTGTGGTGGCGGTGGCGACGACTGGCCGGGGTTCGGGCTGCGGCGGCGGCGGCCCCTTCCCCGACGTCCTCGACGTACTCGACTTACTCGACTTACTCGACGCGCAGCTTCTTGGCCGCAACCGCGCCGAGGGCGATGAGGATGGCAAGCAGGATGAGCTTCTTCATGCCGCGGACCCTAGCCCAGCGATTCTGAACGGGCGACGGGCCCTACGCTGCGGCCCGGAGGTGTCCGGGCACCTGGTGGGCTCCCCCGCCTTCAAAGCGGGTGGCACGGGCGATCCCCGTGCGGCGGGTTCGATTCCCGTCCACCTCCGCGATCACACTCGACTCCGCCTCGCGGGCTCGGCGAAGTCGTCGCAAGCGGGGGCCCCACCCCGCCGCTCCCTAGCGACCGCCAGTCTCGCGACACTCCCTGGCGACGGCCAGTCTCGCGACGGGTTTGGCCCGGTGGTTTTTGCATTTGGGTGTAGTTGGGCCACAAAAAGGCGACGGAAGTACGCCCAAATGCGGGAACACCCACTCCCGTGGGCAGGCGCGGGGGCCGGGAGCGCGGCGGCGGCCGCGGAGCTAGACGGTGAGGAGGTCGCGGGCGCCGGTGTCGCTGGAGGGGTGGCGCAGCTTCGACATCGCCCTGGCCTCGATCTGGCGGATGCGCTCGCGGGTGAGGTTGAAGTGCTCGCCCACCTCTTCCAGCGTGCGGGGCTCGCCCCGGTCCAGGCCGAAGCGCAGGCGCAGGATCTCGCGCTCGCGCTCGTCCAGCGGACCGAGCAGTCGGGCGATCTCGTCGGGCAGCAGCGAGGTGGCGGCCATTTCGAAGGGCGACTCGGCCGAACGGTCCTCGACCACGTCGCCCAACTCGGCGTCGCCGTCCTCGCGCAACGGCTCGCTCAACGACAGCGGCTCGGCCGCGAAGCGCAACGCCTCGGTGACCTTGTCCTCCGGCATCTCCACCTCGGCCGACAGCTCCGACAGCGTGGCCGGACGGCCCAACTTCAGCTCCAGTCGGGAACGGGCCTTCTGCAAGCGGGCCAGCGTGTCGCCCGCGTGGACGGGCAGGCGGATGGTGCGGCCCGTGTTGGCGATGCCGCGGGTGATGGCCTGACGGATCCACCACGTGGCATAGGTCGAGAACTTGAAGCCCTTGCGCCAGTCGAACTTCTCGACCGCGTGCATCAGGCCCAGGTTGCCCTCTTGAATCAGGTCCAGCAGCGGCAGCCCCGACGCCTGATACTTCTTGGCGATCGACACCACCAGGCGCAGGTTGGACTGCACGAACGTGCGCTGGGCGTCCTCGCCGCCCTGGATCTGGCGGCGCAGCTCGCGGCGGCGGGCGGGGGCCAGGTCCTTGCCCTTCTTGTCCAGCTCCTGTCGCGCCTCGGTGCCCGCCTCGATGGCCTGGGCCAGGCGGACCTCATCGTCCTTGGTGAGCAGTGGATACTGCCCGATGTCCGTGAGGTAGAGCCGGACGAGGTCTTCTTCGTCCCGCTCGACACGATCCTTGGCCAAGATCTGAACCCTTCGTGGTACTGCTAGGCCGGTCTGGTGCAAAACCACTCCTGCCGAACCGGCATTCCCCTCCCGGGAAAGCACCGGCCGCCGCGGTGTCCACCTTACCGGCGGCGTCAAGCTCCCTCGATCGGTCATTTCGACAGCGCGCCGATGTTCCCCTGGGCCCGCCACAGATAGCGTCGGCACGATGCCCGACGAGGTGGAGCTCGCGATCGTCACCATGGCCCTCGACGCGCTCGACGGCGCGGCTGACCGCCTGGTCGGCATCCTGGCCAAATACGTCGTCGTGTCCCGAGGCCAGCCCGGCTGCCGGAACATGGACCTGTGCCAGTCGGCCACCACGCCCGGCCGCTTCGTGGTCATCCAGAAGTGGGACTCGCCCGAGGCCCAACGGGCCCACTTCGACTCGTCCGAGATGGTGGAGATGGCCCAGGCGTGCGACGGGCTGCTGGCCCGGATGCCCGCCATCGACCTGCTCGAAGGACTGTCGGCCCACGACCTGGCCTGAGCCGGCAGTCGACCCTCGGCCTGGTCAGTCTTCGGCGCCCGGGGCGCCTGCGGCGATGCCGCCGGCATGAACCGTCGAGACGCTCCGCTTAGACACGCGCCCCTAGGCCGCTGACTCTCGACCTGCCGCCGTCTCGTCGCACGCGGCCTGAATGTCGGCCCACCCGAGCGACCCCGGTGGGGCCGACCAGAGCCGCTCGAACACCCGGTCGGCCACGTCGTTGAACCCATGGCGGTTGCGGAAGTGGTAGAGCCTGCGCTGCTTCTGCGGCGTGAAGCCGGCCTGCTCGCAGCGACCCACCGCGTACGCGTCCCACGCCGTGGCCTGTTGCAGGGTGAGCCCGTCGTCGTCGGGCGCGTCGGCGAAGCGGGGGTCGAGCCGGTCGGCCACGCGATGGAAGATGCGGCCCAACACGTCGACCACGCTGTGGTCCGACAGGTGGCGCAGATTCTTGGCGTTCTCGAAGGCGCCGCCCTGCACGGCCACCACCAGCGGGTCGAGCGATGCGATGCGCGTCCGCCCCAACGGCACCTTCTCATCCACCTCGACAGTGACGGCCAGGTCCGCGGGCAGGCCGACGCGGTCGGCCACGTCGGAAGCCAACTCGGCGATGCGCGCCGCGTCGAAGTGGACCATGGTGAACTGCTGCGGGGTGACGGTGATGACGGCCACGTCTGCTCCTAGGCCTCGCGCAACGAGGCGCGGGAGATGTCGGCCAGCTCGTCGATCTCGTCGGTGGTGAAGCCCGCCAGCTCTCGGAACCGACGCCCCAACTGGATGGGGTTCTCGTCCTCCTCACCCCGAAAGCCGCCCGCCGAGAACAGCTTGTCCACGACCCGTTGGAACTCCAACGCCCGCTCGCGCCGATCCGGGTCCTTCTCCGTGAGGCGGCGAAGCCAGTCCGAGCCCATCTTCACGTGGGTCACCTCGTCGGCCAGCATCCAGTCCTCGCAGAACTCGAGCACGGGATCGCCCGACTCGATGCCGAAGTCGCGCATGGTGTTGAACACGTCGATGGCCAGGCCTTCCAAGGCCCGGTTCACGCCAGTGAGCCGCAGCACAGGGTCCGGGTTGCAGGCCGCCTCGAACAGGATCGTGTTCTCCGCGAACTCGCCGATGTCGGTGCCCATCCAGTCGGACAGCTTGACGGAGATCTCGCAGTGGCGGGCTTCGTCCCAGCACTGCCTGGCCATGTCCAGCTTCAGTTGGAACGGCACGTCGTCATGGCCCGCGCCGATCTCGAAGTCCCAGCACGTTCGGCCCGCGCCTTCGAGGGCTTGGATCTCGCCCACGAAGATGCCGTGCATCAGCGCCCTCGCCGTGTCCGGCGCCTCCGGGCGGTCGGGGGTGAGCCTGCCCGCGCGGGCCGGGCCGCTGCGGCGGAGGAAGCGGGTATCGGCGAATCGGGCCTCGCGGTCGAACTTGAAGAAGCGCTCGTCCCTGGCCAACTCCTCCGGCGGCATCTGCTTCTTCAACTGCACACCTCGCTCATGCGCTGACCTCTTGGGCCGCGGCCACCGGGCCGCCGATGGAGCCCGGGCCCGCGATCCCGCCCGCCTTCACCAGGATGGCTTCGAGTCGGGCCTGATGGGATGCGGCCCGCTCGACCTCTTCCTCGGTCTCGATGAGGGACTGGATGAGCATCTCGCCGTCCCGCCAGTCCTCGAACTCGTCCTGGAGGGCGAACTTCAGCGAGCGGATCGTGGGCGCATCGGTGATCGTGCTCGTGTTGTTCATGTGGAACGTGTAGGCCGCGACCTTGTGCGGGATGAGCACCCGGTAGACGCCGACCAGCTTCTCGAGGGTCAGCTCGGGC
>JAUTXP010000002.1 GCA_030837965.1 Acidimicrobiaceae bacterium
GGGCGGGTTGTCGGCGCCGCGGACGTAGATACAGCGCGCCGGACAGCACGATGACCGACGCGAGGACGAACACCGCCATGTCCACCTTGGTGGCGGCGAGGAGCATCGTCACGAGCTGCTGCCCTCCTCCGACTGGCCCTTCTCAGGGGGGCGCACGCCGTAGCCGAGCTCGCCTGACCACTGCACCTTGCCCTCGTACTGGGCCGACCCGGACGGTGACGTGGCCCGCACCCACGCCGAGGTCGCCAGATCGTCGCCCTCGCGCCAGTCCTCCCAGGGCATCTGCTTGGGCTTGCCGTCGTCACCGACCACGAGCTCGTTCTTGGTGTAGATCGCGTCCTGGCGGTTGAAGAAGGAGAACTCGAAGAGCTTGCTTTCCGTGATGGCCTCGGTGGGGCACGCCTCGACGCACAGGTCGCAATGGATGCAGCGCAGGTAGTTGATCTCGTAGACGAAGCCGTAGCGCTCGCCGGGCGAGACGGGCGCGTCGACCGGGTTGTCGGCGCCGCGCACGTAGATGCACTTCGCCGGGCACACGCCCGCGCAGAGCTCGCACCCGATGCACTTCTCCATGCCGTCCTCGTACCGGTTGAGGACGTGCCTGCCGTGGGCCCGCTCGGGCTTGGCCTTCTTCTCCTCGGGATACTGGGTGGTGACCTCGTCCTCGAACATGGTCTTGAAGGTCACGCCGAAGCCCTTGAAGTACCCCATCACCTCACCTCCCTGAGGTTGGCGGCCTCGGCCTCGTCCGTCTTGACATGCCCGAGGAACACCGCCCTGGTCAGCACCGCGCCCGCCACCACGCCGCCCGCGAAGACGCCGAAGCCCCACTTCCTGCTCTCCTGCATGGCGGCCAGCACCAGCAGCCAGAACAGCGAGACAGGGATGAGCACCTTCCAACCCAGGTCCATGAGCTGGTCGTAGCGGAACCGCGGGAGGGTGGCCCGGAGCCACACGTAGGTGAACAGGAAGATGAAGATCTTGAGGATGAACCAGATGGGCGACTGCCTGCTCACCGGGCCGAGGTGCACGCCGTTGGGGCCGCCCAGGAACAGGGTCACGATGACCGCGGACATGGTGACGGTGTTCATGAACTCAGCCAGATAGAACAAGGCGAAGCGGATCGAGGAGTACTCCGTGTGGAAGCCGCCGACCAGCTCCTGCTCCGCTTCGACCAGGTCGAACGGTGGGCGGTTCAACTCGGCCGTGGCCGCCACCATGAACACGCCGAACGGGATGAAGCCGAGGCGCAGGATGTGCCAGTTGGCGATGCCGCCCAGTTGGTGGTCGACGATGACCCGGGTGGACAGCGAGCCGGTGACGAGTACGACGGCGGCCACCGACAGGCCGAGGGCGGCCTCGTAGGACACCATCTGGGCCGACGCCCGCACCGACCCCAGCAGCGGGTACTTCGACCCTGACGACCAGCCCGCCAGCATCACGCCGTACACGGCGATGGACGACATGGCCAGCAAGAACAAGATGCCGATGGGCGGGTCGGCCAGTTGCAGCAGGGTCTGGTGGCCCGCGATCTCCATGCGCCCACCGAGGGGGACGATGGAGAAGGCGAGGAAGGCGGGCACCGCGCTGAGGTACGGCGCCAGGCGGAACACTTTGCGGTCGGCCCGCTCGGGCAGCAGGTCCTCTTTGAAGAAGAGCTTGATCCCGTCGGCCAAGGTCTGGAGCAGGCCGAAGGGGCCGGCCCGGTTGGGGCCGAAGCGGTTCTGCATGTCGGCCACGACCTTGCGCTCGAACCAGACCATGAACAGCACCGAGATCATCAGCACCGCGAACACGATCAAGGTCTTGACCACGACGACGAGGAACACGCCCAGGTCGATGCCCCGCTCGAACAGCGGGTCGCCCGCCAGCAGCAGGGGGAGGCGGGCAGCCGCAGTGAGCGTCGCCGCGATCACGGCGTCTCCAGGCGGACGTCGATCACGGGCTGGCTGACGTCGATCAGGGCGCCCGCGTGCTCGCCGAAGGTGAGGGCCACCGACCCGCGGGGCACACCGTCGTCCACCTCGGCCTCGGCCACGAAGCTGGTGCGCGGCGACTGCACCCGCACCCGCCCGCCCGTGCCCAGGCCGAGCCGGTCGAGGTCGTAGTGGTTGGCCCGTACCCGCGGCTCGCGCGCCAATCCGGCAAGGGCCGGGCTGTGCTGGACGAGGGTGCCGTCGTCGTAGAGCGGCTTGGTGACGACAAGCCGCAGGGCATACGAGTCCAACTGCGGCAGCGGAGCGGCGTCCGCAGGCGCCCGGAACTCGATCATCCCCGGTCTCTCCATCTTTTCCACAGCAGCAGGTGCTGTGGAAAAGTCGGCCGGGGGGGCCTCGACGGCGGCGATGCCTGGCGCGGCAGTCGGGTCCATGGGCTCGGCGGGCTCCTCGGCGGGCTCGGCGGCGGCGGCGAACGGCAGCGGGAGGACGAGGCCGTCGCGGTGAGCCCGGTCGGCCAGCACGGCCCGGCTCGCGCCCGCGTGCGACGGGGCGAACTGCACGATCTCGTCCCACAGGCCTTCGACCGTCTCCACACCCAGGTCGCCACCCAGGCGCGCCGCCAGCTCGACCGCGATCATCCAGTCCGGCCAGGCCGTGCCCGGCGGCACGATCTTCTGACCCAGCCGGGTGACGCGCCCTTCGATGTTGGTCGTCGTGCCCGGCCGCTCGGCGAAGCCCGCCGCGGGCAACACCACGTCGGCTTGCTTGGCGGACTCGTTCAAAAACGTGTCGACCGCGACCACGAAGCCCGCGCCGACCACGGCCTGTCGGGCCAGCTCGCGGTCGGGGAAGTCGGTGGCCGGGTCGGCGCCCAGCAGCACCAGGGCCTGGATCTTGCCCACGGCCGCGTCCCGCAGGATGCCCGCCGCGTCCAGCCCGGCCGTCTCGGGTACCGACGACCACGCGCCGGCCTGCGACCACCAGGCGCGGCCTGCGTCCAAGGCCACACGCCCGGGCAGCACGCCGGGAGCGAGGCCCATGTCCAACGCGCCCAACACGTTCGAGCGCGACAGGGCGGGCAGGAACCGCGCGTCGGGCAGACCGGCCAGCACGGCCGCGGCCTCCACCACGGACTCGGCCGACTCGGCCAGAGAAGGCCGGCCCAGCACGACCACGACCCGGCTCGCGCCGCCGATGGCCTGTCGGGCCGCGGTCAATGCCTCGACCGACACGCCGCCCACCTCCGCGGTGGGCGACTGGTTGGCCACCAAGGCCCGAGCCACGGCCGCGGCCTCACCCGGCCGATAGCCGAGGCTCGCCGCGCAATACCGCGTCAGCCCACTGGAGCGGGGGGACAGCTCGACCATGGGCACGCGGCCGTCCACCGCGGCCGAGCGCAGCCGCAGGTACAGGACGGGCAGCACCTCCTTGACGTCCGGCGCCAACAGGATGACGGCGTCGGCCGCGCAGGCCTCGTCGATGGTGGCGCGGGGCAGGCCCAGCACCACCGACGCGGGCAGGCCGTCACCCATCTGGGCATCGACGTGGTCGGTGCCGATCACGGACTTGGCCAGCTTGGCCCACGCGTACTGATCCTCGTTGGGCAGTCGGGCCCCGCCCAGCACGGCCACCGTCGACGGGCCGTGTACGTCGATGGCGCCCTTGACGCCCTTGGCCACCGCGGCCAGCGCCTCGCCCCACGACGCCTCGACCAGCTCGTCGCCCTTGCGCACCAGCGGCGCGCTCAAGCGCTCCTCGCTGTTCACCCACTGGTAGGAGAACCGGCCCTTGTCGCACAGCCACCCGTGGTTGACCGGGTCGCTGTCGATGCCGATGTAGCGCGTCAACTGGTTGGCCGACGACTGCACGGCGACGCGGCAGCCGAACGAGCACATGGTGCAGGTGGACTCGACCTGCTCCAAGTCCCACGGCCTGGCCTTGAAGCGGTACGGCTTGGCCAGCAGCGCGCCCACCGGGCAGAGCTGCACGGTGTTGCCGGAGAAGTACGAGCTGAACGGCTGGTCGGGGAAGGTGTTTACCTCGATGTGGTCGCCTCGGCCCACGAACTCGATCAGCGGGTCGCCCGCCACCTCGTCGGCAAAGCGCGTGCAGCGGTCGCACTGGATGCAGCGCTCGCGGTCCAGATACACGAGGTCGGACAGACTGATCGGCTTCTCCCAGTGCCGCTTCTCCTCCACGAAGCGCGACTCGCCCGGTCCGAAGGCAAGCGTCTGGTCCTGCAACGGGCACTCACCGCCCTTGTCGCACACCGGGCAGTCGAGCGGGTGGTTGATCAGCAGGAACTCGAGGACGCCGTCCTGGGCCTTTTTGACCTTGGGCGAGTCGGTCACGATCTCCTGGCCGTCGGCCACGGGCACGAAGCAGGCGGGGGTGAGCACGGGGCCGCGGGGGCCCGTCACCTCGACCAGGCACATGCGGCACATGCCGACCGGGCGCATGCGCGGGTGGTAGCAAAAGCGCGGGATGTAGACGCCCGCCCGCTCGGCCGCGGCGATGATCATCTCGCCGGGCTTGGCCTCGACCTGCTTGCCGTCGACCGTGATGGTCACGGTCTCCGTGGTCGACTCAGCCATACGGGCAGGCACCTTCCTTGATGTGCACCAGGAACTCGTCGCGGAACATGCGCAGGCCCGACATGATGGCGGACGGGATGGAGGGGCCCAGCACGCAGATCGTTGTCTGCTGCGGCGGCCAGGACAAACCCGGTGCGATGTTGTCGAGCACGTCGACCAACAGGTCGAGGTCCTCCTCCCGGCCTGCACCCTCCTCGATCCGGCGCATGACCTTCTCGACCCAGCCGCTGCCCTCGCGGCACGGCGTGCACTGGCCGCACGACTCGCGGTTGAAGAACTTGGTGATGCGCCATGCGGCCCGCACCATGCAGGTCTGGTCGTCCATCACGGTGATGGCACCCGAGCCGAGCATCGACCCGGCCTTGCCCACCACGTCCTGGTCCAGCGCCATGTCGAGCGACTCGGGGCCGAACCAGTAGGACGACGCGCCGCCGGGGATGAAGGCCTTGACCTGGCGGCCGTTCCTGACGCCACCGCCGTAGTGCTCGATGAGGTCGCGGAAGGTGGTCTTGGCCATCTCGACCTCGTAGTTGCCGGGTCGGTTGACATGCCCTGACAGCGAGAAGATGCGGGTGCCGGTGGAGCGGCCTTGGCCCAACGCGGCGAATGCGGCCCCGCCGTTCTCCACGATCCACGGGAGGTTGGACAGCGTCTCCACGTTGTTCACGACGGTGGGCGCGCCGTACAGGCCGATGGCGGCGGGGAAGTACGGCGGCTTGATGCGAGGGAAGCCGCGCTTGCCCTCCAACGACTCGATGAGGGCCGTCTCCTCGCCGCAGATGTAGGCGCCCGCGCCTGGGTGCACGACCACGTCGACGGTGAAGCCGGACCCGAAGACGTCCTCGCCCACCGCGCCGTGCTGATAGGCCTCGTTGAGGGCGGCCTGCAAGCGTTCCTGGGCCAAGGCGAACTCGCCCCGCACATAGATGAAGGCCTGGGCCGCGCCGATGGCGTACGCACAGATGACCACGCCCTCGATCAACTGGTGCGGGTCGTTCTCCAACAGCATGTGGTCCTTGAAGGTGGCGGGCTCACTCTCGTCGCCGTTCACCACCAAGTACACGGGCTGGGCCTTGCGCAGCATGCCCCACTTGCGACCCGCCTCGAACCCGGCGCCGCCCCGGCCCAACAGGTTGGAGGTCAGCACTTCCTGGGTGATCTGCTCGGGCGGCATGGCCAAGGCCCGTCGCAACGACGTGTACCCGCCATTGTCGAGGTACGACTTCAGCGTCCACGCCTCGGGCAGGCCGTGTCGACGGGTGACGATGGGCGCGGCGTTGGTCACGGTCACTTGGCCGTGTCCCCCTTGTCCTCCACCGTGGCCGCCTGGTCCGCAGCCTGTTCGCTGGCGGGCTGGGATGCGGGCTGGCGCTCGCCTCTGTCGTCCTTGATTGCCGGGGCCTGGCCGGGCGGGGGTGGCGGCGTGGGCGGCGTGGCCGGCGCCGGGCTGGACACGGGGGGTGGTGCCGCGGCCCACTTGGCCTCGACCTGCTGGCGCGCCGCCTGCGCCGCGGGGACACCGCCCGCCCACGCGGTCAGGTCGCGTCGCACCCGGTTGAGCGTGCCGTGGGGCGGCACCGTCTCGCGCAACGCCCCCGAGCGGAGATCGCCCAGCAGCGTGTCGAAGTCGTCGTTGGTCACGTTGCCGAAGAAGCGCCAGTTGACGGCTAGGCACGGGGCCCGGCCGCAGTCGGCGATGCACTCCACCTCTTCCAAGGTGAACTCGCCATCGGGGGTGGTGCCGCCGGGCTTGACGCCCAGCGTCTCCTCGGCGTGCTCCAACAGCTCGTAGCCGCCATTGAGGAGGCAGGCGATGTTGGTGCAGATGGATACGAGGTGGCGGCCGACGGGCTCGGTGAAGAGCATGTCGTAGAAGCTGGCCGTCCCGTAGACCTCGGCCGACGTGAGCCCGAGCAGTTCGGCCACGTGCTCCATCGCGTCCTCGGTGAGCCAGCCGTCCTGCTCCTGGGCGATGTGCAGGATGGGGATGAGGGCGGACCGGGGCCGCGGATAGATCGCGATCAAGTCCCGCGCCCGCTGCACGTTTTCGGCGTTCAGCCTCACTCGCTTCGCTCCGTTCGGCTGAGTTGCATCGTGCTCCGGCCGACCGGCGGAGCTGGATCGGCCTCCGCGCTGAAAGGCTTGATCATCGATCCACCCCGCCCATGATCGGGTCGATGGACGAGATCACGGCCACGGCGTCGGCCACGAAACCACCCCGGAGCATGACGGGCAGGCACTGGAGGTTGACGAAGCTCGGATCGCGCATGTGGAAGCGGTAGGGCTTGGCCGAACCGTCCGAGACCAAGTACGCGCCCAGCTCGCCCCGAGGCTGTTCGATGGCCACGTAGACCTCGCCCGTCGGCACCTTGAAGCCCTCGGTGAAGAGCTTGAAGTGGTGGATCAACGCCTCCATGGACTCGTCGATGCGCGCCCGCGGCGGCGGGGTCACCTTCTTGTCCTGCACGCGGTAGTCGCCCGCGGGCACGAGGTCGACGATCTGCCGGATCATGTTGATCGACTCGCGCATCTCGTTGAGCCGCACCGCGTAACGGTCGAACGCGTCGCCGTAGGTGCCCACGACCACGTCGAACTCAAGCTGGTCGTAGAACATGTACGGCATGTCCTTGCGCAGGTCCCACGGCACGCCCGCGGCCCGCAGGATGGGGCCGGTGGCACCGAGCGCCAAAGCCTGGTCGGCGGTGATGACGCCGACCTGTTCAGTGCGCTCCCTGAAGATGGGCTGGCCGGTGAGCAGGTCGTCGTACTCGGCCAAGCGGGGCGGGATGGCGTCGCAGATGTCGAGCACGTCGTCCTGCCAGCCCTCGGGCAGGTCGGCGGCCACTCCGCCCGGGCGGACGTAGTTGTGGTTCATGCGGAGCCCGGTGACCTTCTCGAAGAAGGACAGGATGATCTCGCGCTCGCGCCAGCCGTAGAGCATCATCGAGATGGCGCCCACGTCCATGCCGTTGGTGGCCATGAACAACAGGTGGGAGGCCACCCGGTTCAACTCCATCATCAGCATGCGGATCCACGTGGCCCGGTCGGGGACCTGCACATCAAGGAGGGTCTCGACGGCCACTGAGAACACCGTCTCGTTGAAGATCGGAGAGAGGTAGTCCATCCGGGTCACGTTGGTGGACCCCTGGATGTACATCAGCTCCTCCTGGTTCTTCTCCATCCCGGTGTGGAGGTAGCCGATCACCGGCTTGGACCGAAGCACCGTCTCGCCGTCCAACTCCAACATGACCCGGAGCACGCCGTGCGTCGAAGGGTGCTGCGGCCCCATGTTGATGATCATGGTCTCGTCCTCGCCGACCTCCACGTCCACGTCGGCGGGATCGACGGTGACGCCTTCGGGCAGGCGAAGCACGGCCCCCTTCTCGCGGGCCAGCTCCTTGAGGCCGGTGTCGTCGCGGCCCTTCATCTCCTGGCCGCCCTCGAACGTCTCGTGCACGGTCATGGCATCACCGGGTGGAGGGCGCGGCCTTGAACTGAACGGGCACCCGGCCCACGCCGTAGTCCTTGCGCAGCGGGTGGCCCTCCCAGTCCTCGGGCATCAGGATGCGGGTGAGGTCGGGGTGGTCGGTGAAGACGATGCCCATGAGGTCGAATGCCTCGCGCTCCATGGCCTCGGTGCCCGGCCACAGGTCGAACAGCGAAGGCAGCGTGGGGTCGGCGTCGGGCACCTGCACGCGGACACGGACCCGCTTGCGCAGGGGTCGGGACAACAGGTTGACCACCACTTCGAAGCGCTCGGGCTCGACGCCGTTGGGCAGCACTCGGCCCGGATGCGAGAGGTAGTCGACCGCGCACAGGTCGACCAGCATGTCGTAGCCCTCGTCCTGCAGCCCCTTGACCACGTCGAGATAGGACTCACGCGTGGCATGGAGGACGTGTTGGCCGGGTGTCGCCGCAGCCGTCTCCGGCTCCGTCTCCGCGGCCGTCTCCGTCTCGGTCTGCTCGACGGTGCTGTCGCTCATCGGCCCGCACCCTCCAGCGTCAGGCCCGCGCCCGCGCCCGACGACTGGCGGCGCTGCATGATCTCGCCCGTGCGGATCAACTCGTGGAGGGTGATGATCCCGTGCATCAGCGTCTGCGGTCCGGGCGGGCAGCCGGGGACATAGATGTCGACGGGCACGACCTGGTCGACACCTTGCACCAGCGCGTAGTTGTTGAACATTCCGCCGCTCGACGCGCACACGCCCATGGAGATGACCCACTTGGGCTCCATCATCTGGTCGTAGACCTGGCGCAGGACGGGCGCCATCTTCTGCGACAGCCGGCCGGCCACGATCATCAGGTCGGCCTGACGGGGCGAGGCCCGGAAGACCTCCATGCCGAAGCGGGCCAGGTCGTAGTTGGCCGCGCCCGTGGCCATCATCTCGATGGCGCAACAGGCCAGCCCGAAGGTCGCGGGCCACACGCTGTTGCGCCGGGCCCACTTGACCAGCGTCTCCAGATTGCCGGTGATGAAGTTGTGGCTCAGGTCCTCAAGCCCCATCGGGGCCTCCCTCCGATCTTTTCCACAGCAGCAGGTGCTGTGGAAAAGTCAACGTGGGCGTGCGGTCGCGGGCGGGCATCGTGGTCACGCGGCCTGGTCGCCCGTGCCCGGGTCGCCCGTGCCCGGGTCGCCCGTGCCCGGGTCAGTCGGACCTGTGCCGGTGGCGATGCGGCGCACGGTCGACTCGGACGTGCGCACACCAACGCCCGGGCGGGCCCGCTTGGTCGGCCCCCAGTCCAGGGCGCCGTTGCTGATGAGGTAGGCGAACGACACGAACACGGTGACCGCGAACACCACCATCTCGATGAGCCCGAAGGTGCGCAGGTCCCGCTGGTAGATGACGGCCCACGGGTACAAGAAGATGATCTCGATGTCGAAGATGATGAAGATCATGGCCACCAGGTAGAAGCGCACAGGGAAGCGCTCGGCGGGCTCTCGGGTGGGCACAATGCCGCACTCGTAGGGCGCGCTCTTGGCCGCGCTGGGGTTCTTGGGGGCGAGCAGCGACGACGCAAAAAAGGACAGGCCCGCGAACAGCGTGGCCAGCACCAGCATGGTGAGCAACGGCAGGTAGTCGCTCATGGGGACCCCGTCCTTCCGTCCATCCGTCCGCCTACGCGGTGGCCGGAGCCTGGCCGCGTGCGCGCATGATCTCCTTGTCCCGCTGGTGCAAGGCCGAGCACGTCACCCCGAACACGGTCAGCGCAAACAGGGCGACGAGGAACGGCGGGAGCCGGATGTTGCCCAGGTCGCGGACCATGATCAGCGTGGTCACTGGCTGGCTGGTGTCCGGCACCAAGTTGTTGGGCGTGGTGTTCGGGTCGTTGTCGTCGTCAAGGATGGGCTGCACCTGGATGACGGCGTAGTGGGCCGAGTGCCGGAAGAAGAACTCGTGGTGCCCGAGCGTGAACAACTGGTTGTCGCCGCCGGTCTCGTACCCGGCCACCTGCACGTACGTGCCCGCCTTCTTGAAAGGCGACTGGAAGCGGGCGATCTGCTCGGGCGTGGGGCCCTTGGGCGCCTCGTGCCCGGCGGTGGGGGCCGACGTCGGGACCAGGATGCGGTCGGCCGCGGACTGGGCGTCGGCCAACGTGGCGTCGCCCGTCTTGAGCTTCTTCCATCCCGCCGGGAAGTCGGACATGGCGTCCACCGTGGTGCGCTTGTCCAACGACCCGGTGATCAACTCCTTGGGCTTCCACTCCGGCTCGCGGCCTTTGAGCCCGATGCCGAAGACCATCCACACGATGCCCATGACGGCCAGCCAGCCGGACAGGCCCGCGGCGGCCAACAGGAAGCCGAGACGGGGACCGGAGTTGGTCGCCAGCAGCAGGTAGACGCTGCCGGGCAGGATCAAGATGGCGGTGAGCACGATGAGGGCGCCGCGGATCTGCGGGTCCCAACGCAGCGCGGCCAGCAGCTCGGTGGCCAGAAGGTGCATCACAGGCTCCGCTCGTAGTCGACGATGGCCTCGACCTGCTGACGGGTCAGCATGCCCGCGAAGCCCGGCATGCCGCCGCCCTCGTTGCCGCCCACGCCCCGCACGCCGTAGGGCTTTCCGTACTCGGTGCCGTTGAGGACGAAGTCGATGTGGTCCTCGCGATTGGGGAACTGCCGGGTGGTGTCGCCGCCGACCAGGCTGGGCCCGAAGGCACCCCCGCCGATGACGTCCGACTCGCCGTAGGACCAGCCCTTGGTATGACAGCGCGAGCAGAAGGCGTCGAACAGCTTGGCCCCGTCGAGCCCGTAGGTGGTGAGGTTCTTGGCCCGAACCTCCTTGGGCGAGAGCTGGATGGACTTGATGTACTCGACCAGGTCGTCGATCTGCTGGTCGTTCATGGGCCCGCCGCCCAGCACGCCCCACGCGGGCATCGGGGTGTTGGCCCGGCCGTACACGAGGATGTTGCGGACCTCGTCAGGGGCGAAGCGCAACAGCGCGGTGTTCAGCGCGGGCGCCTGCCACTTCACGACGCGGGGCGGAGCGTCTTTGTTGGTGGGGTCGTTCAGCGTGTAGTTGGCGCCGCCACCCTCGCCCTTCGGGCCGTGGCAGTTGGCGCAGCCGAAGTGGGCGCCGTGCTCGGTGGAGTTGGTGGGCTGGAACAGCTCGAAGCCCCGGCGCACGGCCCGGTTCTCGAAGCCGCTCGTCGCGCCCGCCTGCCTGCTGGGCTCCTTCAGCCAGTAGGCGGGCAGGCCGACGGCGATGATCACCATCATGGCCAGCGCGAACTTCTGGGCCACCTCGAGCTTGTCCGTCTCCAGCTCGTCGTCGCTGAGATACGGCCGCCGGTTGGGGGCCAGCTCGACCTCGGCGCCAACCGGCGGGCTCTCCCTGCGCTTCAAGTGCAGAAGCAGGTACAAGAAGGCGCCGAGCACCGTGAGGATGGCGACCCCGATGCCGATCTTTTGTTGTGCGGTTGCAGCAAGCAGCAGGGTCACGCGGTCTCCGTCACGTCCTCGTCGTGCGTGCTGATGATGGGCGTTCGATGCGTCAGATGCGTCATGCGCAGTGGGGGCCTTCGGCCTGCTGGCCGGTGGTGTTGGTGCCGATGGGCGGACCCTGGATGACCTGCTTGGTGTCGACCACCACCACGCCGCCGTCCACGCTCACGCCGAAGCGGTCGAGGCCGCGGGGCGCGGGGCCGCCGGTCTTCTCCCCCACCCGGTTGTACTTCGAGCCGTGGCAGGGGCACTCGAACCACTGCGAGGCCGAGCACCACGGGACTCGGCAGCCGAGGTGGACGCACTTCTGGTAGAGGGCGACGACGCCTTCCTCCATCCCGGCCAGCACCCCGCCCACGTAGATGTTCTTGGCCTTGGCGATGTCGTCCTTGGGATAGGGGTTGATGTAGAAGCGGCCCTCGGGCACGTAGAAGGGCTGGCGGTTCTCCTTGATGCTGCCGAGGATGTCCTCCAGCTTCCCAGCCCTGATCTTGGAGCCGAACCCGCCCGACAGCGACGGCCACAAAAAGCCGATGGCCGCAGTGCCGAACCCGGCGATGCCGAGCCCGAACATGGCCACGATGCCCCGGTTGAAGAACTGACGTCGGGTGACGGCCAGCACCTCTTCGTCCATGGGCGCCCGCAGCGCGGGCGGGGCCGCCTTCGAGACGGGGACGAGCTCGGTGCCTCTGGCCTCGGCGTGGGCCTCGCGCTCCACGTCCTCGGCCGAGCGGCGGCCTTCCTCGCGGCCCAGACGCTTGACGACGGCGCTGCTGCGGTCCTTGCGCTTGGCCTCGCGCAGGCCCATGGCCGAATTGCGGTCGCGGCGCGCGGACGTGACGAACAGGAACAGGGCGGCCGCCACCACGACGGCGACGATGGCGATGACGATGGCTCCGTTCACCCCGCCTCCTTACAGGTCGAAGATCTCGTGGACGCCTTGGCGCCACGGCAGGATGAAGTTGAAGCCCTCACCTCGGAAGAACGACCCGATGATGACGAGGGTGGCCCAGAACATGAGGAACAGGGTCATGAGGGCGATGGCCATCTTGCGGTCCTCGGGGGCGTTCGACGGGTTCTTGTCGATGTAGCCCGCGGCGCCCAACAAGATGAGGCCCATGCCCGGCACGGTCACGCCCGCGACCATGGGGTGGAACATGGTCAGCAGCTCCTGAAGGCCGAGGAAGTACCAGGGTGCCTTGGAGGGGTTGGGCGTGAGGTTGTAGTTGGCCATGCCCAGCAAGGGCGCGTTCACGAAGGTCGAAAAGACCAGCAGGAAGGCGGTCATGGCCGCCGACGCGCACAGCTCCACGACCAACAGGTGGGGCCAGGTGTGGACCTTGTCGGTGGGCGTGGCCTTGACGTCTTGGATGGACCCGGCCTTGACGACGGCGCTGCTGCGGTCCTTGCGCTTGGCCTCGCGCAGGCCCATGGCCGA
>JAUTXP010000024.1 GCA_030837965.1 Acidimicrobiaceae bacterium
CGGCCACCGGACCGGCCAAGGCGGCCGGGCCCGCGGCGGCCAAGGCCCTCGCCCCGAGCGCGGCAGGGCTGCAGTGCGCGGCGGGCAAGAACGGCGGCGCCACCGACAAGGGCGTGACCGCGAACAAGATCCGGCTGGCCTCCACCCACGTGCTGTCGGGGCCGGGCGCGTCGTTCCTCGGCTCCAGCCACGTCGGCATGGAGGCCGTGGTGTCGAACATCAACTCCCAGGGCGGCATCTGCGGCCGACTGCTCGACCTGACCCTGCGCGACGACGGATGGGACGCCGCCCTCGGCGCGTCGTTCATCCAGAACTTCATCAACGACGGCAACGGCTACTTCGCCCTGCCGGTGGTGCCCTCGTCCGAGGGTCTGACCCAGGCCATCCGCAGCAAGTACATCGGCAACGCGGGCATGCCCGTCATCGGCACCGACGGCATGCTCAAAGAGCAGTACCAGGACCCCTTCGTGTGGCCGGTGGCCACGGCCACGGTGTCGACCATGCGGATCATGGCCAAGCACGCGTACGACAGCGGGTCGCGCCAGTTCGGCATCGTCTACGACAACCGGTACAAGTTCGGCAAGGAAGGGGCGCGGGCGTTCAAGGACTACGTCGAGAAGCTGCCCGGCGCCCACGTGGACGCGTACGTCGGCATCCAGCCCGGCCAGCCCAGCTACCCCGATGCAGAGACGTTCAACTCCAAGTGCGGCGCGGCCAAGCGCTGCGAGTTCGTGGCCATGCTGCTCGAACCGGGCACGGCCATCTCGTGGATCAACTCCATGGGCGACGACGGCGAGGGCAGGCGGCTGGGCTTCGGCTCCAAGGGCACGGGCGGGGCCCAGCCCCTCTTCAACGCCAAGTTCGCCAGGGACTGCGGCGAGCCGTGCAACGGCATGCTGCTGTGGACGGGCTACAACCCGCCCATCGGCGAGAAGCAGAACCTGCCCGGCGTGGCCAAGTACCTCAACGACGTGAAGGCCATCGACCCCGGCGCCGACTTCAGCAACCAGTTCCTCGAAGGCTCGTATCTCGGCATGACGGTGTTCGTCGAGGCCCTGAAGAAGGTCGGCCCCGAACTGACCAGGGCCCGGCTGAAGCAGGTGATGGACACCATGTCCTACGACAGCGACTTGTCCTCGCAGCTCATCTACGGGCCGGGCAAGCACTACGCCAACCAAGGCGCCCAGGCCTTCGCCGTGCGCACCGCAGCAGGCAGCTTCAGCGGGTTCGCCGATGCAGGCACCGGCTTCATCCGCGACCCTGACCCCGGCCACTTCCCGAGCGGGGACTGACGACATGACGACGATCCTGCGGTTCATGCTCCTGTCGCTGCCGAACGTGGCCGCCTACGCCATCTTCGCCATTGGGATCGTCGTGATCTTCCGCGCCTCGAAGGTGCTCAACGTGGCCCACGGCGCCATGGCCATGGTGCCCGCCTACCTCGTGTACGCCATGTCCAAGGCGGGCGTGCCCATCGCCATCGCCTTCGCCTTGGGCGTGGCGTCGGGCGGGCTGCTGGGGCTGGCCGTGGAGCGGGTGTTCGTGCGCCCGCTGCGCCACGTGTCGGTGACGGCCCAGACCGTCGGCACCGTCGCCGCCCTCGGCCTCATGGTGGCGCTGTCGGGGAAGATCTGGGGCACGGGCACGCAGCTCGCCCCGTCCGTGTTCCCCGACAAGGCCATGCACGTCGGCTCGGCCAGCCTGCGCACCGGGCAGCTCGGCCTGTTCCTCGTCATGCTGGTGGTGGCGGGCGGGCTCACCGCGCTGTTGCAGTTCACGGACGTGGGCCTGGCCATGCGGGGCGCGGCGGACAACCGCAGGGCCGCGTCGCTCATGGGCGTCGATCCCGACATCGCCATCTCAGGCGCGTGGATCCTGGGCGGGGCCACCGCGGCCATCGCGGGCATCCTCTTGGCCGCAGTCACCAACCTCAACCCGCTCACCCTCTCTCTACAGGCCATCCCCGCGTTCGTGGCCGCCCTGATCGGCGGGCTGGGCTCGCTGTACGGCGCCATCATCGGCGCCGCGGTCGTGGGAGGGGCGACGGGACTGGTCCCCGCCTTCGCCGTCCTCCAGCGGGTGCAGGGCATGCAGCAGCTCCTGCTCGGCTTCGTGGCCTTGGCCGTCATGGCCATGCGAGGCGAGCGCTACGTGGCGAGTGATGTAAGGAGCGGGTTGTGAGCGAGCCGCGGCGGTTGAGCGAGCCCCTGCGGGCGCCCGAGTCGGCGCCCCGACCGGACAAGACCGAGCACGCGCCGACCACCGGCTCGGCCAAGCTCAGCGCGGGCGGCAGGCGGCTGGCCTTCATCGGCCTGCTGGCCTTCATCCTCGCCTTCCCCTATCTGCCCTTCGTGCCCTTCTCCGTGTTGGGCAACGTCAACGTGGCGGCCCAGTACGCGCTGGTGTCCATCTCGCTCGTCGTGCTGGTCGGCTGGGTCGGCCAGATCTCGTTGGGCCACGCAGGCCTGGTCGGCACGGGCGCCTACATCACCGGCCTGGCCATGGGCGGGCTCAAGGTCGGCTTCCCGGTCAGCCTGCTGTGGGGCGCGGTGGGCGGCATGCTCATCGCCGTGCTGTTGGGTGTCGTCGCCCTGCGGGTGCGCGGCCTATATCTCGCCGTGGCCACGTTGATCTTCTCGTGGATCGGCCAGGAGTTCTTGTTCCGACAGGCCTGGTTCACCAAGCACTCCAGCGTTTCGCTGGCCCCGGTGGGCAAGTGGGACACGATCTTCTACTGGAACTGGCCGGACAGGAAGGTCTTCTACTACGGGGCCTGGGCCACCGTGGCCGTGGCCATCTACCTCATGGCCAACCTGCGGGACTCCAAGACGGGTCGGTCCTTCTTCGCCGTGCGCGGCTCGGAGGTGGCGGCCGCGTCACTCGGCATCGACGTGATGCGGACCAAGCTGGTCGCCTTCGCCGTGTCGGGCTTCCTCGCCGGGGCCGCGGGGACGCTGATCCTGGTCGGCCAGCAGACCGTCACGCCCGACGCCTTCACCGTCGAGCGGTCCTTGTTCTTCCTGGCCATCGCCGTGGTCGGCGGCTTGTCCAGCCTGGGCGGCAGCGTGGCCGCCGCCTTCGTCTTCGCCTTCCTCAACGAGGCCTTCTTCCGCATCAAGGCCTTCGAGGGCTACCTCACCGTCGCGTCTGCGGCCCTGCTCGCGGTGGTGCTGCTGCTCTACCGCGGCGGGCTGGCCCAGATCCCCCACGACCTGGCGCCCAAGTGGGACACGCTGCGCTCCAAGATCGACCCCTTCTTGAACCCGGTGGTGGACCGCTTCAACCGCATGGCCGAGGCCATCGGCCGTTTCGTCATGGGCCACGTGAACCGGTTGCGAGGACGTTTGCCTTCGGGCGAGGAGCCCGGCGAGGTCGTCATCCAGTCGTCCAGCCCCGTCCTCACGCTGCTGTCGCGGCTCACGGGCGGGCGCATCAAGGCGCCCCGGGCCGTCATCCGCACCGAGGCCCCGCTCGACCTGGGCCCGCCCAAGGAGGAAGGCGAGCCGCAGGTCGCGTCCATCCACAACCTGCCCGTCAATCGCTCGACCGACCCCGACAGCGTCGCCGCCGTGGTGCCCTTCAACAAGGTGGCCCGCAAGTCCGTGGTCATGGCCGCCGACCGCGACGAGCGCCGCACCGTGCTGGCCGCCGACGGCATCACCGTGAAGTTCGGCGGCCTGGTGGCCAACGAGGACGTATCCCTCAAGGTCTGCGAGGGCGAGGTCGTCGGTCTCATCGGCCCCAACGGGGCAGGCAAGACGACGCTGTTCAACGCCATCGCCGGGCTGAACCAGCCCGCGTCCGGCTCCATCGAGTTGTTCGGCCAGAACGTGACCGACCTGCCCGTGCACCAGCGGGCGCTGCTCGGCGTGGGCCGCACCTTCCAGGCCATCCAGCTCTTCGGGCAGTTGTCGGTGTTCGACAACCTCCTGGTCGCCACCCACCAGCACAACCCCACCGGCATGCTGGCCCACCTGGCCGTCACGCCCCGGTCGCTCCACGCCGAGGCCGAGGCCCGCGAGAAGGTCCACCGCGTCATCCGCCTGCTCGACCTCCGCGACGTCTCGGACCGCCGCGTGGCCGACCTGCCCTTCGGCGTTTTGCGCATGGTCGAGGTGGCCCGCGCCCTGGTGACCGGGGCCAAGCTCATCATGCTGGACGAGCCCGCGTCCGGCCTCGACAACACGGAGACCGATCGGCTGGTCGAGCTCATCCGGTTCATTCGCTCGCTGGGCGTGTCGATCCTTTTGATCGAGCACGACGTCAAGATGGTGACCAGCGTGAGCGACTACCTCTACGTCCTCGAGCGCGGCCGGCTGTTGGCCGAGGGTCCTGCCTTCCTCGTGGCGCGCGACGAGGCCGTGATCGCCGCCTATCTGGGACGGGCCGTGCACGAGGACGCGGCGGCTGAGGCTGGTCGATGACCTCGCTGCTCGAGGTGGAGGGCATCGACGTCTTCTACGGCTCGGTCCAAGCCCTGCGCGGCATCAGCATGCGCGTCGACGCGGGCGAGATGGTGGCCCTGCTGGGCGCCAACGGCGCGGGCAAGACGACCACACTGCGGACCATCTCCGGGCTGCTGGCCCCGCGTACCGGGTCCATCCGCTTCGACGGCAACGACATCGCGGGCGTGCCCGCCCACAAGCTGGTGCGGCTGGGCATCGCCCACCTTCCCGAAGGCCGAGACCTGTTCCCCTCGCTCACCGTCGAGGAGAACCTGCGCTACGGCTTTTGGAGCAGGCGGCGCACGGCCGGGGCCGAGTACAAGGACCGCCTCGAGGGGATGTTCGACTACTTCCCGCGGCTCAAGGAGCGGCGATCGCAGGCCGCGGGGACGCTGTCCGGCGGCGAGCAGCAGATGCTCGGCGTGGCCCGGGCCTTGATGTCCAAGCCCCGTCTGCTGATCGTGGACGAGTTGTCCCTGGGCCTGGCCCCCATCATCGTGGAGCAGCTCTTCGGCATCCTGCGCGAGGTCAACGCCACTGGGACGGCCATCTTGCTGGTCGAGCAGTTCGTGCACATGGTGCTGGCCAACACCAACCGGGCCTACGTATTGGGCAAGGGCGAGGTCCGCATGGAGAAGCCGAGCGCGGCCCTGCTCGACGACCCCGAGCTGGTGTCGTCGTACCTGGGCGAGGAGGGGGCCGCGGCCGCGGGGTACGTGGTCGAGCCCAAGACGCCGCCCGCGGAGTCCAACGGGTCCAGCAGCGACGGGTTCAACGGGTCCAACGGGATTGGGTCGAATGGGATTGGGTCCAACGGCCGGGGGGTCATGAACGGCTCGCCTATGAACGGCTCCATGAACGGGTCGGCTGAGCACCCGGCTCGGACCAGTCGGCCCCGGCGGCCTCGGAGCACCTCAGCGTGAGCGGCCGCTTCAGCGCGGCCGCCTTGGCCGTGCTGCTGGCGGCGAGCAGCACCGGGGCGTGCGCCAAGTCGAGCCATTCGACGACGGCCGGGCGCAAGTCGACGACCGGTACCACCGTGCTTCTCCCGGGCACGCCCACCACGGCGCCGCCCGCAGCCCACGGAGCCAACGAGCCGTCGCCCACGCTGGTCGATCCGAAGACCGGCAAGCAGGGCAACATCGGCGAGAACGACTTGTACACGGCCTCGTCGCCCCCCTCCCCCAAGTTCCGACAGGCCGACCTGGGCGGCGTGAAGGGCGACGTGCCTCTCACGGCCAAGATCACCCCGCCGTGCGCGGAGACGGGACAGACCGTCACCATCGTGTTCCACTCCGAGCCGGGCATGACCATCGCCGCTCAGATGAAGTGGCCCAACGACCAGTTCTCCGGGCTGGACAACACGCGGGGCACGAGCGACTCGAAGGGGTCGCTGACGTGGACCGTCGAGGTCAAGCCCACGGCGCTGTACGGCGTGGCCGACCTGATGGCCGCGGCCATCGACGAGTCCGACACCGGGCGGAAGCGCTCGGGCTCCACCGGCAACTGGGAGTTCGTCGTGGCCCCGCCCGGCCGCTGCTGACGCTGCTGACGCTTTACGGAGTCAGGTCGGCAGCACGTAGTCGGCGAAGCGGTCCCGCAGGTCCTTCTTGGAGAACTTGCCCACCGACGTCTTGGGCACCTCGTCGATGAACTGCACGTCGTCGGGCAGCCACCACTTGGCCACCCGCCCGTCGAGGTAGGAGAGCAGCTCCTCCTTCGTCAGCGACTCCCCCGGCTTCACCACCACGCAGGCCAACGGCCGCTCCTGCCACTTCTCGTGCCTGATGCCGATCACCGCGGCCTCGGCCACGGCCGGGTGGCCCATGATCTCGTTCTCCAAGTCGACCGAGCTGATCCACTCGCCGCCCGACTTGATGACGTCCTTGGTCCTGTCGACCAGCCGGATGTAGCCCTCGGGCGAGATGACGGCCACGTCGCCCGTCTTGAGCCAGCCGTCGTCGGTGAAGGACTCAGGCGAGCGCTCGTCGTTGTAGTACGCCTTGGCGATCCACGGGCCTCGCACCTGCAGCTCGCCTTGGGCCTCGCCGTCCCACGGCAGCTCGTCGACGGTCCCTGACTCCACGATGCGGCAGTCGACCAAGGGCGCGATGAGCCCTTGCATGGCCCGGATGTCGGCCAGGTCGTCTTCGCTGCGTCCGGCCCGAAGCGACGTCTTGATGTGGCCCGTCGACGCGATGGGGCTGGTCTCGGTCATGCCCCAGGCCTGGAGGATGGGCAGGCCGATCTTGGCCCGGTAGGCCTCGGACAAGGCCTTGGGCACGGCCGATCCGCCGCAGGGGATGGCCCGCAGGCTGGACAGGTCCCGCCCTTCCAATTCCGGCAGCACCCCCATCCAGATGGTGGGCACGCCCGCGGCCAAGGTGACGTGCTCCTCCTCGATCAAGGTGGCGATGTGCTTGGGCGTGAGGTCGGCGCCAGGGAAGACCAGGGTCGACCCTGCCATCACCCCGGCGTGGGCCAACCCCCATGCATTGGCATGGAACATGGGCACGACCGGCAGGATGGTGTCGGCCTCCGAGACACCGAGCACGTCGGCGGTCAGCGTGCCGATGGTGTGCAGCACAGTCGAGCGGTGCGAGTAGACCACGCCCTTGGGGTTGCCGGTCGTGCCGCTGGTGTAGGCCATGGCCGCGGCCCGGTTCTCGTCGTCCACGCGGAACTCGACGGGCTTGGCCTCGGCCAGCACCTCCTCGTAGTCGAGGACGCGAGGGTCGTCGGGCACGTCGCCCTTGCCGTCGTCCACCACCACGATGTGCTTGACCGTCTCGAACTGCGGGAGCAGCGGGCCGATCAACGCGCCGAGGGACCGGTCGAGGAAGACGACCTCGTCCTCGGCATGGTTCACGATGTAGACGAGCTGCTCGGGGAACAGCCGGAGGTTCAACGTGTGCAGGACGCGGCCCGTGCAGGGAATGGCGAAGTAGCACTCGAGATGGCGGGCGCTGTTCCACATGAAGGTGGCGGCCCGGCCAGTTTCGGTAATGCCCAGCGTGTCCAGAACGCCGCCCAGCCTGCGGGTGCGGTCGGCCCATTCGCCGTACGTGAGGCGCTCCCGGCCCGACGGCAGCGCGGTCACGACCGTCTTTTCAGGGAACAGCTTCTCGGCCCGGCTGAAGATGTGCGGGACGGTCAGCGGATAGTCCTGCATGAGCCCTTGCATGGCCAAAGCCTAGGCCCCGAGTTGGGGCCGCGACCCGTGCCACTAGCGTCGGTGGTCTTGGACGGAGAGGGGTCGACGGGGGCCGGGCCGCCGCACGATGAGGGGCCGGATCGGTCGGGCCACCAGTCGGGCGCGGGCCCTCGAGCCCAGCCCAGCAGGCGCACGCTGGTCCTGCTGGTCGCGCCCATCATCGCCTTGGTGGTGGCCAGCACCATCGGCAACGCCATTTGGCCCGCGCTGCTGAAGAAGCACCCGCTTCTGCTGATCGGCCTGGACGGGCGCAACCGGTTCCTGGTGCTGGCCTCGACCAGGGTCAGCCTGGTGCCGTTCATGGTCGTGGGGTTCTTGCGACGGGTCGCGTCCGACCCGCTGTTCTTCGTCCTCGGCTACCTGTATGGCGACCGGGCCGTGCGCTGGGTCGAGCGCCGCTTCGCGCCCGACACCGATCTGGTCCCGTGGCTGGAGAAGAACTTCGGCCGGCTGGCGCCCGTGCTCGTGTTCTTGTTCCCCGGCTCGCTGATCTGCGTGCTGGCCGGGGCCACCGGGATGAGCCCGCTGGTGTTCGGCCTGCTCAACGTGTCGGGCACGCTGGCCATCCTCATCGTGCTGTACCAGTTCGGCGACGTGTTCAACGGCCCGGTCAGCGCCTTCACCGGGTTCATCGACCGCCACTTCCGCGTGTTCACGGCCATCTCCATCTTGTTGACGATCTACTGGCTGTGGGACCAGCGCAGGCGGGGCAAGTCGGAGATGACGTCGCTGGCCGAGGTGGAACGGGCCTTGGGGGGCGAAGGTGACGGGGAAGACGGAGGCGGAGGTGGGGCTGCTGCTGACGACGACGGGGAACGCTTGCAATAGTTTGCATTTTGCTTGTTGTGGTTATAGAGTCGAGGCGAACCCCCCAAGGAGGACACATGCAGATCGGTCGGATCGACCTCAACAAGCTGCGAGGCATCGGCGACAAGTTCGTCGGCCTCAACAAAGAACTGGTGGGCACCCTGGTCGGCAGCGACCGGCTCCAGCAGGAGGGCGAGGCCCAGCAGGAGCGGGCGTCCGAGGAGTTGAAGGCCCTGCGCCAGGAGGCCAAGGCGGAGGCCAAGGAGGCCAAGGCCGAGGCGTTGGAGCAGCGTCAAAAGGCGGCTCAGCGGGCCAAGCAGAACGCCTGAGCGCTCGAAGCGTTCGCACTGGGGCGTCCCTTTCCGGGGCGCCCCTTTTCGCGTCCGGACGTTGCTGTTACACCCCACTGCTAGGAATGCCGCCATGGCGATGACGGGCCCGGGAACAGGGCAAGGAGCGGGACAAATGGCACGGCCGCAGCACGCCGGGCCCAAGACGGCGGTGGTGACCGGGGCGAGCAGCGGCATCGGCGCGGCCACTGCCCGGCTGCTGGCGGCCGCGGGCTTTCATGTCGTGTTGGGCGCCCGCAGGCTCGATCGCCTCCGTGAGGTGGCCGAGTCGGCCGGAGCCGGGGGCACAGCGACGGTCCTTGCCCTGGACGTGACGGACAGCCGGTCCGTCGCCGCCTTCTGCGACCAGGTCGGCGAATGCCACCTGCTGGTCAACAACGCGGGCGGGGCGCTGGGGCTGGCCCCAGTGGCCGAGGCCGACGAGGAGCACTGGCGCTGGATGTACGACGCCAACGTGCTCGGCACCATGCGGATGACCAAGGCCCTGCTGCCCAAGCTGGTGGCGTCAGGGGCAGGGCACATCGTGAACATCGGGTCGATCGCCGGGCTGGAGGTGTACGACAACGGCGCCGGTTACACCGCGGCGAAGCACGCATTGCGCGCCGTCACGCAGACGCTGCGCCTGGAGATGAACGGCATGCCCGTGCGGGTGACCGAGATCGATCCGGGCATGGTGGAGACCGAGTTCAGCGTCGTGCGCTTCGGGGGCGACGAGGCCAGGGCGGCCCAGGTCTATCGGGGCGTCACCCCCCTCACCGCGAACGACGTGGCCGACGCCGTGGTGTGGGCGGCCACCCGCCCGGCCCATGTGAACGTGGACCAGATCGTGCTCCTGCCCACCGACCAGGCCACGGCCATGCGGGTCCACCGCGCGGACGAGACCGGCACCGACCGCTTATAGCCTGGACGGATTCCCCCGATGCGTGCGAGGTCCCCCATGCCGCAGAAGCGATCGCTGATCGCCGTCCTCCTGGCCGTCGTGCTGCTGCCGCTCAGCGCGGTCCTCGGCGTCCAGGCCATCGCCGCGGGTCCGTCAGGTCCGAAGCTGCACCTCCAGATCGGCTCGTTCGATCCGGCTGCGTCCACGCCTCTGCTGCCGGGTCTGACCGAGGTGGCTGTCGACTCGCCTGGGCAGGCCACACCCGGGAAGCCGGCGGCATGGATCGTGCAGGCCACCGATGCCGCGGCCCAGCCTGCGGTCGTGGCCGCAGTCCAGGCCAGCGGGGCCACCGTGCTCGGCTACCTCTCGGACCAGGCCTACGCCGTCTACGCCACCCCTGAGCAGCGGGTCGTCTTCGTCAACCAGGCCGGGCCGCTGGTCCACTTCTCCGGGCCCTTCCAGCCGAGCTGGCGGGTGCGGCCTGCGGTGGGTGCGAACAAGGCGGTCAGCGAGCTGACCGGAACGCAGACCCTGGTGGTCAACTTCTTCCACGCCCTCACCGAGGCCCAGAAGGCGGCGGCATTCGGCGCCGTCACCGCCTTGTCCGGCGTACAGGTGAAGCAGGGGTCGGCAGGCCAGGACGCGGTCCGCATCACAGTCGACGGGGCCCGGGTGCCGGCCATCGCGGCGCGGCCAGAGGTGGAGTGGGTCGACACGCCCGCCCACTTCAAGCTGCTGAACGCCACCGCCCGCTGGGTCACGGACACGGGGTCGCGCGAGACGCTGCGGCTCACCAATCCGGTGGGCGGGCTCACCGGCGCAGGCCAGACCGCGGCCGTGGCCGACACGGGCTGGAACTACCTGCCCGACGTGAAGGGCGACGCCCAGGCCTACTTCTCAGACTGCCCCACGCCCACCACGTGCAAGGAGGCCGACTACACGCTGACCTCCTCGGGCGCCGACCCCAACGCAGTAGTGGCCAACCACACCGGGCACCGCAAGCTGGCCGCCTACTTCGACCTGGGCGGCTCGGGCACGCGCCCGTCTGACCCGGACTCGCACGGCACCCACACGGCAGGCTCGGTGACGGGCAACATCGCCCCCACCGATCAGTTGAACGCGGCCGACGGCATGGCGTGGGCGTCCCGGCTCGTCCACCAGAACATCGCCGACCCGGCGGGCGGGCTGGGCGGGATCCCCTCGCCCATCGCTCAGCTCTTCCTCGAGGCCTACCGGCCCTCGGCGCCACCGTCGGTCGCCGGGCACGACCCGGCCAAGTACGCCCTCTACAACCCGTCCGAGGACGCCCGAACCCACAACAACAGTTGGGGCGGCGACCCGAATCTGGCCGTGGCCAACGCCACCGGGCTCGACCAGTTCGTGTGGGACCACGAGGACATGAACATCATCGTGTCGGCGGGCAACGACGCCACCGGGTCCAGTCCCGGCGTGGTGGGCACGGTCGGGGCCCCGGCCACGGCCAAGAACGACCTCACGTCGGGCGCCTCGGCCAACGGCGACCAGCCCCAGGCCTCGCCCGAGACCCTGGCCGCGTTCTCGTCGCACGGGCCCACGGCCGACGGCCGCTACGGGCCCGACCTGGTGACGCCGGGGCAGATCGTGGTCAGCGCCAAGGGGTCCACGGCATCCGACACCCACTACCTCCAGGGCACGTCGATGTCGGCGCCGCTGCTGACCGGCATCTCCACGCTGGTCCGGCAGTACTTCTGGGACGGCTTCGGGCCCACGCTTCCCACCGACAAGAGCGCGGAGGGCATCGCCGTCGGCGCTCCGTCTGTCGACCGCCGCTTCAACCCGTCGTCGGCCTTGGTCAAGGCCGTGCTGGTGAACGGGGCGCAGCGCATGCGCGGCTTCTACACGGGAGACGACGGGACCAGCAGGGCTCAAGACGGCAAGTACCCGTCGGCCGGGCAGGGCTTCGGCCTGGTCAACCTGGACAACTCCTTGTTCCTCCCCAATGACCCCACCACCTTGTGGGTGAAGGACGTGTGGCGAGACACGTACAACGGCAAGCTGGTCAACCCGGCCGATGCGACCGTGGGCAATCCCGAGGCCTTCACCGGCCCGTCGGCCTCGCCCCAGGTCAAGTCCTACGACATCGCCGTCGAGGCGGGTCAGCCGTTGACCGTGAGCCTGGCGTGGATCGACGCGCCGTCCTTGGCGTCCGGCACCCCGCAGGCCGCGCCCGCGCTGATCAACAACCTCGACCTCACGGTCACCGACCCTGGCGGCAACGTGTACCGGGGCAACAACTTCAACACCGTGGCCACCCCCAAGGCCCCGGACTACGAGACGCCTGCGGGCGGCAGCGCCGACACCAAGAACAACGTGGAGAAGGTGCGTCTGGCCGCGCCGGTCAGCGGCACGTACACGGTCAAGGTCACCGCACCTTCGCTGAACTTCGTCGGCGCCCAGGGCTTCGCCTTGGCCGCGTCCGGCAAGATCACCGGCCCGGGCGCGGCCCCGGCCACGGGCGCAGGATGGAAGGCCGACCCCACGCCCAACGCGCCGGCCACGGTGACGTCGAGCACCGTGCAGACCACGTCGTCGGACACGGCTGTCGTCTACGTCAACACCAACGAGCCCACCAAGGCCGTGCTGCGGACCAGCAACGGGGGCGTGTACCCGTCAGTCGACACGGTCGACGCGTCCGGGTTCCCCGGCCTGCCCAGCGGGTTCACGGCCGAGATCCCCGACAACACCGGCTTCCCGCCCGCGGCCGGCGCGCACGACATGATCTCCAGCCGGCACCGAATCCTCATCACCGGGCCGCGGACGAGGGACGTGAACATGACCGTCGACCTCACCGACATGGAGGGCAGGACGAGCACGGTCTTCCTCGGGCTGCTCAGCGAGGGCGCGGGCCTGTACCAGGCCCCGCTCGACGACATCGCCCAGTTCGCCAGCGACGACGCCACGTACGGCGGCTTCAACAGCAAGACGACGCAGATGTACGTGGGCAACCTCAGCGGCGGCCTCGGGAACCTGCTTGGCACCTACAAGTTCACCGTGCCGGACAGCGTCGACCCGACGACCGTCGGGGCTGCGGTGGTGGAGGCGACCAGCGGCCACGACCTGACCTCGCATGACTCGCAGGAGTGGATCGAGCGCAGCCAGGTACTGCCCGACAGCCTGGAGGCCAACTGGCGATCGAACACCTATGGCACCATCCACGGCGCGGCCCCGGTGGCCACGCTGAACCCCGTCACCGGGGTGCGCCATGGGAACCAGGCCGTTTACGACCAGGCCGTCACCTGTGACAGCCTCAGCGCCTTCCGGTCCAACCTGGCCGACAAGCAGGTCGCCGTGCGGATGGAGGCGGACACCGGCCCGCTCGATGCCGCCGTCAGCTTCGAGCCCGGCGCCAACCGGCGGTCCCGCGGTCCTCAGTTCCGGCCCAACTTGATGCTCTACACCCAGCAGCCGGACGGCAGCCTCCTCGATCCCCGCCCGTGCGACTCGAACGCGCCCGCCCCCGCCATCTCCGACGTGCGAGTGGAGCACAACGCCAACAGCAACGGGCTGACGTACAGCGGCGTGGTCTCGTGGACCACCGACGTGCCGTCCGACTCGACCGTGCTCATCAGGCCGCGAGGGTCCAACAGCTTCTCGTGGGTGGAGGTGTCGGTGCCGGGCCGCACGACCAACCACATCGTGGAGGTGCGCAACCTCGGGCAGAACGTGGACTACGAGTTCGTGGTCAACTCGGCGAGCTGCAACGGCAAGAACAGCACGGACAGCAACGGCGGGGCGGGCTACGCGTTCGTTCCGCCCGCGGCCGCGCCGTACTCGCTGATCAACAGCTCGGACTTCGAGCCCAGCGGCGACGCGTGGGTGCCCAGCCAAGGGACGCGTTCCGACAGCTCGCCCACCAATCCGGCAGACAACTGGACGTTGGCCACGGATGCGGCCAACTCCCCCACCCACAGCTTCAAGGTGGCGCCCTACGGCGACAACGACGAGGCCATCTTGACCTCGCCCACGTTCAACACCGCCGCGGGCAAGCTGCACATCGCCTGGTTCCAGCGCATTGACACCGAGGAGGGCTTCGACATCCTCCACGTCGAGTACAACGTGGGCGCGGGCTGGGTCGAGGCAGGGAGCTTCAGCGGCAAGTCGACCCACTTCGACAACGGCGGCTGGGACCGTGAGGACCTCGCCGTCGACGTGCCCGTGGCCCCTGAGGTCCAGGTGCGCTACCGGTTCGAGTCCGACGGAGGCACGAGCAGCGCGGACGCGGGCTACTCGGGCGTGTGGATCGACGACGTGACCATCGGCCTGAACGGTCCCGGCGCTCAGGTGGCCAAGTTCCCGGTGAAGGCGCTGTCGGCCGCGTCGGCCATCACCGCACCGGTGGTGCCCTTGCGGCGGGAGCCGAGCGCGGTGGACCAGGCCGCAGGCACGGCCCGGTGTGGGGCCGTCACCTCCAAGGTGTTCATCCCGCCCGCGGCCGTGCCCGTGCACGGGTACTGGCTCACCGCGGCGGACGCCGGCCTGTTCGCCTACGGCGACGCCAAGTTCGTCGGGTCGCGAGGCGGGCAGCCGTTGAACTCGCCCATTGTGGGCATGGCGTCCAAGGCCGACCACCTGGGGTACTGGCAGGTGGCGTCGGACGGCGGGATCTTCACCTACGGCAACGCCACCTTCCACGGGTCGATGGGCGGCAAGCCGCTCAACTCGCCGGTGGTGGGCATGGCCGCGCTGCCCGATGGCAGCGGCTATTGGCTGGTGGCGTCAGACGGCGGGATCTTCGCCTTCGGGGCGGCCCAGAGCCGGTTCTATGGATCGATGGGCGGCCAGCACTTGAACAAGCCCATCGTGGGCATGGCCGTGACGCCGGACGGCTCGGGCTATTGGCTGGTCGCGTCGGACGGCGGGATCTTCGCCTTCGGCAGCGCGGTGGGCCGGTTCTACGGGTCGGCGGGCGGGCTGCCGCTGGCCAGCCCGATCACGGGCATGGAGCCCACGCCCGCGGGCGACGGGTACTGGCTGGTGGCCAAGGACGGCGGGGTGTTCGCCTACGGCGAGGCCAGCAGGCGGTTCTTCGGCTCCATGGCCGGTCGAGGCGTGAACGACGTCGTGGGCCTGGCCGCCACGTCGGGCGGCGACGGCTACTGGCTGGTGGGCGGCAACGGGGGCGTCTACGCCTTCGGCCAGGCGCCCCAGCTCGGCGCACCCACGAACGTCAAGCTGCTCCGGCCCCTCGTCGGCCTCGAGGGCTATTGACCGGCGTCTGGAGGACATGCCTTGCGGAACCCGCAGGCCATGTCCTCCAGAGCGTCCTCCAGGGCGTGGGTTAGAGGCCGAGCAGCGTGTCGAGGCCGATGGTGAGGCCGGGATGGTCGGCCACCGCCTTCACGGCCAGAAGAACGCCGGGCATGAACGACGTGCGGTCGTAGGAGTCGTGCCGGATGGTCAGGCTCTGCCCGGTGGTGCCCAACAGCACCTCTTGATGGGCGACCAGGCCCTTGAGCCGCACCGAGTGCACCCGGATGCCGGCCGGGCCTTCGCCGCCGCGCGCCCCTTCGGCCACCGTCTTGGTAGTGGGGTCGGCGCCCCAATCCGGTGAGGCCTTGGCCATGCGCTCGACGGTGAGCATGGCCGTGCCCGAAGGGGCGTCGACCTTGTTGTCGTGGTGCAGCTCGATGACCTCGGCCGACTCGAACCACGGCGCGGCCAACTCGGCGAAGCGCATCATGAGCACGGCCCCGATGGCGAAGTTGGGGGCGAGCACGCAGTTGGCCCCGTCGGGCGGGCCGGTGAAGGCGGCCCGCAGCTCGGCGACCTGCGCATCGGAGAAGCCGGTGGTGCCCACCACCGCGTGTACGCCGTTCTTGGCGCACCAGAGCAGGTTCTCCATGGCCGCGCCGGCCACGGTGAAGTCGATGGCGACCTCGACGCCCGCCTCGGTCATCGCCGCCCCGTCGCCGCCGACCTGAAGCCCGCCCTCGTCCACGCCCGCCACCTGGCGCAGGTCGATCCCAGCGTGGTGCGGGTCGACGGCAGCGACCAGTTCGAGGTCGGGGTCGTCGGCCACGGCCTGGCACACGGTCGACCCCATGCGCCCGCCCGCTCCGAACACGCCCACTCGCATGGCGGGCGATGGTAGGCGCTCCCCCGACCCCACTCCCCCCTCCCCGCACCCCCCATCTTTTCCACAGCACCTGCTGCTGTGGAAAAGCGCGGGGCCGGGGGCGGGCTGGGCCGCGCTAGGGGGCGAGGCCGAGGGCGGCCCCGTCCACGGGGCCCACGGCGGCCACCACGCGGGGCCGGCCCAGGACGTCGGCGGCCACCCGGCCCACGTCGTCCAGGGTGACGGCGTCGATGCGGGCGGCCAGGTCGTCCACTTCCAGCACCTCGCCATGCACCAACAGGCTGCGCCCCACCCGGCTCATGCGGGCGGCCGAGTCCTCGAGCGAGAGGGCCATCTCCCCCTTGAGGTGGCCCTTGGCCACCTCAAGCTCGCGGGCGTCGATGCTGTCGGCGGCCAGGCGGTCGAGCTCGGCGGAGACGAGGTCGAGCACCTGGCCCGCCCGCGCCGGCGCCGTGCCCGCGTAGACGGCGAGGGCGCCCGCATCGTCGAAGGCGACCCGGTACGAGTACACCGAATAGGCCAGGCCCCGCTCCTCGCGGATGGTCTGGAACAGCCTGCTCGACAGGCCGCCCCCGAGCACGTGGTTCAAGGCGGCCAACGCGTAGCGGTCCGGGCTGTGGCGGTCGAGGGCGGTGCACCCAACCACGAGGTGGGCCTGCTCGGTGGACCGCTTGCACACGACAGACGGGACGGGCGGCTCGGCCGGGGCCACCCGGACGGGGCGCACGCCGCCGGTCGGCCCGGCGAAGCGGGCCAACAGCCCCTCGACCACGGCGTCGTGGTCGAGCAGGCCCGCGGCCGAAAAGACGATGTTGCCGGGCCGGTAGTGGTCGGCAAAGAAGCCTCGGATGTCATCGACCGACATGCCCTTGATGCTGTCCTCGTCGCCCAGCACCTCCAGGCCCAGCGGATGAGCGGGGAACAGGGCCTCGGCGAACAGCTCGTGGACCAGGTCCGACGGCTCGTCGTCGCGCATGAGGATCTCTTCGAGGATGACCTGGCGCTCGGTCTCGACCTCATCGGGTCGAAAGGCGGGGTTCCACAAGATGTCGGAGAGGATGTCGAGGCCGAGGTCGACCGACTCGGCCAGCAGCCGCACGTAGAACGCCGTGTACTCCTTGGTGGTGAAGGCGTTCATGTCACCGCCCACCGCGTCCACGTCCTCGGAGATGGAGCGAGCCGTGCGGGTCGGCGTGCCCTTGAAGAGCAGGTGCTCGAGGAAATGCGACGCGCCGAACAGCTCGGGCGACTCGTCGCGCGAGCCGGTGCCCACCCAGAAGCCGGCGGTGACCGAGAGCACGTCGGGCATGCGCTCGGTCACGACCGCGATGCCGTTGTCCAGTGTGGTGGTGCGGATCATCGGTGCCGTCTTGTCGCGCTCACGCCGGAGTACCGGAATGAGCGCGACAAGAGTGGATCGACGTGGGGACGGCTAGCGCCGGCCGCCGCCGCGGCGGGGGTTGCGACGGGGGCCGCCTTCGCCGCCGCGCTCGCCGCCCCGGCCCCGGCCGCCTGCGCCCGAGCCTGCCTCGGCCGGGCCCAGGTCGCCGAACTCCTTGGCCGCCTCGCCCTCCCAAGCATCCTCGAAGCTCACGACCTCGCCGTCGCGCGCATCGCCTGCGTCACCAGCGGAACCCGCGTCGGAAACCGACTCGCGGTCGGAGCCGGAGCCGGAGCCGGACCGGGACCCGGACTCGCCGCCGTTGGACGAGCGCCGCTCGTCCCTGCCGTTGCCGCCGCCAGAGGACGACTCGCCGTCGGCCGGGCCGTCGCCCACCAAGGACAGGCTGACCTTGCCCTGGGGGTCGATGTCGTCCACCCGGACCTGGATGTCGTCGCCCAGGTCGACCACGTCCTCCACCCGCTCGACCCGCTTGCCCTGGCCCAGCTTGGAGATGTGGACCAGGCCGTCGCGGCCCGGAAGGATGTTGACGAAGGCGCCGAACTTGGTGATGTTGACGACCTTGCCGTCGTAGATGGCGCCGATCTCGGCCTTGGGCGGATCGAGGATCATCTCGATGCGGCGCCGGGCCTCGGTCACGGCCTCGCCGTCGCGCGAGCCGATGGTGACCGTGCCGACCACGCCGTCGTCGTCCACGTTGATGTCGGCGCCCGTCTCCTGCTGCAAGGTGTTGATGACCTTGCCCTTGGGCCCGATGACCTCGCCGATCTTGTCCATCGGGATCTCGAAGCTGATGATCTTCGGCGCCGTGCCCTGCACCTCGGGGCGGGGCTCGGCGATGGCGTCCTGCATGACCTCGAGGATGGCCAGCCGGGCCTCACGGGCCTGGTCGAGGGCCTGGCCCAGGACGTCGGCGGGCAGCCCGTCGATCTTGGTGTCCAACTGCAACGCGGTCACGAACTCGGCCGTGCCCGCCACCTTGAAGTCCATGTCGCCAAAGGCGTCCTCGGCCCCGAGGATGTCGGTGAGGGTGGTGTACTTGCCCTCCGAATAGATGAGGCCCATGGCGATGCCCGCCACCGGCGCCTTCACGGGAACGCCCGCGTCCATCAGCGACAGCGACGAGGCGCACACCGAGCCCATGGACGTGGAGCCGTTCGACGCCAACACCTCGGACACCAGGCGCAGCGCATACGGGAAGTCCTCCTGCGAGGGCACGACGGGCAGCAGGGCCCGCTCGGCCAGCAGGCCGTGGCCGATCTCACGGCGCTTCGGCGAGCCGACCCGCCCGGTCTCGCCGTTGGCGTAGGGCGGCATGTTGTAGTGGTGCATGTACCGCTTGCGATCGTCGATGCCGATCGTGTCGAGGAGCTGGTCCATGCGCGGCATGCCCAGCGTGGTCACGTTGAGGACCTGGGTCTCGCCCCGCTGGAACAGGCCGGAGCCGTGGGCCGTGGGGATGAGGCCGACCTCGGCCGAGACCGGGCGCAGGTCGCGAGGGCCGCGGCCGTCGATGCGCACGCCTTCCTCGACGACGCGCTTGCGGATGATCTTCTTGGTGAGCGAGCGGACGGCGGCCTTGATCTCGCGCTCGCGGCCCTCGAACTCGCCCGAGAGCTGCTCGATGACCTGGGCCGTGGCCTCGTCGGTGGCCGCGTTGCGCTCGGCCTTGATGGAGATGCGGGTGGCCTTGTCGAGCAGGTCGGTGCCGATTGCCTCCACTCGCGCGGCCACGTCGTCGCCGTAGTCCGACTGCGGCGTGAACGCCATCGGGGTCGGCGCGCCGACCTTTTTGATGAGTTCCAACTGGAGGTCGATCGACTCGCCGATCCAGCGCTTGCAGGCCTCGAGCCCGTCGGCCACCACGGCCTCAGTGACCTTGGGGGCGCCGGCCTCGTAGTACTCCCACGCCTTCTCGGTGCCGGTGGCCTCGACCATCATGATGGCGATGTCGTCACCGACGCGACGGCCTGCCACGACCAGTTCGAAGGTCGACTCGTCGCCTTCTTGATAGGTGGGGTGGGGCACCCACTCGCCCTCTTGCGAATAGGCCAGGCGCACGGCGCCGATGGGCCCTTCGAAGGGCATGCCCGACAGCATCAGCGACGCGCTGGCCGCGTTGATGGCCAGCACGTCGTGCGGGTTCTCCTGGTCGGCGCCCATGATGGTGCCCACGACCTGGGTCTCGTTGCGGTAGCCCTCGGCGAAGCTGGGGCGCAGGGGCCGGTCGATGAGCCGACAGGTGAGGATGGCGTTGTCGGTGGGGCGCCCCTCCCTGCGGAAGAACGAGCCGGGGATCTTCCCCGCCGCGTACATGCGCTCCTCGATGTCGACCGTGAGGGGGAAGAAGTCCTTGCCCTCCTGCACGTCCTTGGCCGCGTTGGCGGTCACGAGCACGACGGTGTTGCCGATGCGGGCCACGACGGCGCCCTGGGACTGCTGGGCCAGACGGCCCGTCTCGAAGGAAAGTGACTTTTCGGTCCCTGAGATGGGACCGGAGACGGAAATGGCTTCAGCCACTTGCGCTCCTCTCATGTGGAGCGGCGCCGGCCAGTTCCCAGTGGTGGCGCTCCGAGACGGGCCAAATCGTTGCTTGACCCATGCCGGCTCGTCGCCACTGGCAGCTGACCGCGGTCGCCGCTGGTTTGATTGTTCTAGGTACGACAACGCCCCCGCACTGGGCGGGGGCGGTGGTCTATCGGCGCAGACCGAGGCGCCCGATGATCTCCCGGTACCGTTCGACGTTGTTCTTGCGGACGTAGTCGAGCAGCCGACGCCGACGGCCGATCAGCTTCATCAGCCCACGACGGGTGTGGTGGTCGCCCTTGTGCACCCGAAGGTGCTCGGTGAGGTGGTTGATGCGCTCCGTGAGGATGGCGATCTGGACCTCGGGCGAGCCGGTATCAGTGTCGTGGAGCCGGTGCGTGACGATCGTGGCGGCTTTGTCGGGCATGCAGCAGGTTCCTCGGGGTCTGCGGGGACGCGCCAATGCGGTCGCATCAGCGCTGTTTGGACAGGCTAGCACCTGCCGGACGCCGGTCCACAGGCCCGGTAGCGTGGCCGAGTGTGAGCGACCTGCGGGTGACCCGGTCGTGCGTCATCAACGACGACGAGTTGGCCTGGCGTTTCACCGGCAGCGGCGGGCCGGGCGGCCAGCATGCCAACACGTCCAACACCCGGGTGGAACTGCGGTTCGACATCGCCGGGTCGCCCTCGCTCGGGCCTCGCCAGCGGGCCCGGCTGCTGGACAAGCTCGGCCCCGACGTGCGGGTGGTGGCGTCGGACCGGCGCTCGCAGGCCCAGAACCGGGCCCTGGCCGTCGAGCGGCTGCGCACCAAGCTGGCCGAGGCCCTGAAGGTGGAGCGGCCCAGGCACGCCACCAAGCCGACCCGCTCGTCCAAGCAGCGTCGGGTCGACGACAAGCGCAAGCGCAGCGACCTCAAACGGGGGCGGTCTGCCCGTCCCGCTCCTGACGAGTGACCTCGGATGCTTCGGCCCTGAAGCCACCGAAGGCACTGACCGCGCTGAAGAGGTAGCCCGCGCCCCGCACGGTGCGTATGAGGGTCGGACGGGCCGGGTCGGGCTCGAGCTTGTTGCGCAGCCGGCGCACGTGCTCCTTGACGGTGCGCGGGTCCTGCCAGTCGGCCGACGAGTGCCAGACCTGCTCCAACAGCTCGGGGATGCCGACGACGCGGTCCGGGTGGTCGACCAGGAAGGCGAGCAGGTCGAACTCCATCCGCGTGAGGGCGACGGGAGCGCCATGGCGCAGGACCGATCGGGCCGCCCGGTCGACGTGCAGGGTCTGATGGTCGGCGTCGTGGTCGCGGGCGCGGTCGGCTCGGTCGGCTCGGTCGGACGCGGCCTCTGACTGTCGGGTTCGGCGCAGCAGGGCCCGCACCCGAGCCTCCAACTCGGCCACCGAGAAGGGCTTGCCCAGGTAGTCGTCGGCGCCCAGGTCCAGGCCGCGCACGCGGTCGGCCTCGCCCGACAGGGCGGAGAGCAGCAGCACGGGCGTGTCGCCCCGCCGCCTGATCTCGGCCAACACCTCGAGCCCGTCCATGCCCGCCAGCATGCGGTCGAGGATGACCACGTCCGGGGCGTGGTCGAGGGCGGCCACCGCCTCCAGGCCGTCGGCCGCCTCGATGACGTCATAGCCGTTGGTGGTGAGGACGCGGTTGAGCAGCCAGAGGATCGACGAGTCGTCGTCCACCACCAGCACCCGGCTCATGCTGCTCGTATCGGCCAAACCAGACGGCGGGTGGAGGGCTTATCGGCGGGCGCGGGCCGTTTGGCTGGCAGCGGCCGCGACCGATGTCGCAGCCGCGATCAAGGCCATGAGGGCCAGCAGGGCGGCGGGCTCCATCGGCCCAGGGCGGGGCCGTCGTCCGGGGAGACGGGCCGTGCTGGAGGCCGCGGCGGTCATGGCCATGGGGCCCGGGAGGTCGGCGGCCAAGGCCGCTTCGGTCAACGCGGAGCCCGGATCGGACGTCGGGGCCGACGCGGCCGCCGCGGGGGCGGGCGTTGGGGCCGTGGTGCTGGGGGCAGGTGCGGTCCGCTTGGCCACGGCGTGGACGGCCGCAGCGGCGGGCACGTGGGCCGCGGCCGCCGCGGTGCGGGGTTCGACGAAGTCCTCGGTGGCGAACAACATCCCGTTGGGGGCCACGGCCACACCCACGCCGATCTGGCGGAAGCGGGCGTCGAGGATGTTGTCCCTGTGGTGCGGGCTGGCCATCAGCCGTTGGTGCATGTCCTCGATGGAGGCGTTCTTGGCCACGTTCTCGCCCAGGTAGACGGCGCCCAAGGCGGCATGGGTGGCCGGGGTGAAGAAGTCGGTGTTGTGCCACAGGTCGTAGCCCGCGGCCATGCGCACTCCTTGGGCCAGGGCGATGGCGTCCACGTCGGCCCTGCGGCTCAGCACAGGCAAGCCCCGGGCGGCGCGCTCCTGGTTAACCAGGTCGAACAGTCGGGACGCCTTGGCCGCGGTGTCGGTCACGGGCTGCGGTGCGTCCGCCGTGGGGGCGTTCGGCGGGGGCGGGCAGGCTGACCCGGCCGATCCGGCCGGGCCGGCTGACCCGGCCGATCCGGCCGGGCAGTCGGCCCGTGCGCCTGGTGCCAGTCCGAGGGCGAGCCCCGCCATCAGCGCCAGCCCGGTGACAGCGGAGCGGGCGGCGCGCATGGAACATCCATCGGCGGCTCACGATGCGTTTTGAGCCAACAGCCCGACAATTCGCCCGCTCCGAACAAATGGGCGGCCCGGTCTCAGGCCAGGGCGGCGCGGGTGGCGGCCACGTCCTTGTCCATCTGGGCCACCAGGTCTTCAACGCGGTCGAAGCGGATCTCACCCCGCAGGCGGGCACTGAACTGCACTCTCGCCCGCTCGCCGTAGAGGTCGCCGCTGAAGTCGAGGAGGTGGGCTTCGAGCAGAGACCGGTCGGCGTCGGCGTAGAACGTGGGCCGTCGGCCCAACGAGATGGCCGCGGGCAGGCGGGAGCCGTCGGGACGGGCGTACCAGCCCGCATAGATCCCGTCGGCCGGGAGGAGGATCTCGCCGGGCACGGCCACGTTGGCCGTGGGGAAGCCGAGGTCCCGGCCCCTGGCGTCGCCGTGCTCGACCACGCCTCGCACCTCGTGGGGACGGCCCAGCAGTTCGGCCGCGCCGGCCACGTCGCCGTCGGTCAGCAGGCCGCGGATGCGGGTCGACGAGATGGGCTGGGCCGCAGCCTCGTCGGCCACCAGCGAGATGCCGAGCACGTCGAAGCCGAGTTCGGCACCCATGGCCTGGAGCATGGGGACGTTGCCCCGCCTGCCGTGGCCGAAGTGGAAGTCGTGGCCCACCACCACGGCCCGGGCGGCCAGGCGGCCGACGAGGACGTCGTGCACGAAGTCCTCGGCCGACTCGTGCGAGCGGGCCTGGTCGAAGTGCACGACGAGGGCGTAGTCGACGCCGGTCTGGGCCAGCAGCTCCAGCTTCTGGTCCAGGTCGGTGAGCAACTTGGGGGCCGAGTCGGGCCTGACCACGGTGGCCGGGTGGCGGTCAAAGGTGACCACCGCACTGGCGCACCCGAGGGTGGCGGCCATGGACCGGACCCGGCTGATGAGGGCCCGGTGGCCCAGGTGGACGCCGTCGTACGCGCCGATGGTGACCACCGTGCCCTGGTGCGGCGCCGCGACCGCGCTCGGGTCGACGGCGCCGGGGTCGACGGCGCCGGGGTCGACGGCACCGGGGTCGCTGATGACCTGCATCGCCCGCCGACGCTAGTTCTGGGCACCTTTTCTTGGCACCCAGGCAAGAAAAGGTGCCCAGAACGGAAAACCGGGGGGGCGAACGCGCGGCGGGGCCGGGGGGTCAGGGGGACAGGACTACGGCGGGTTTGGCCCGGGAGGGCGAAACCGGCTCGTAGACGGCGTGGTGGCGGCCGGCCTCGGCGAGGACGGCCGTCGG
>JAUTXP010000057.1 GCA_030837965.1 Acidimicrobiaceae bacterium
TCGCACTGTGTCCCGGTCCTCGGGACACAGTGCGACGAGAAAGGCAGGACGCGGTGGGCACGGTGGGGCCAGGCCGGGGTGGGGCCAGTAGGTTGGGGTGGCCACGGCGAGTCGGAGAGGGCATGACTGAGGGAAAGCGGATCTTCATCACCGGCGGCGCGGGCTTCATCGGCTCCACGCTCATCGGCCGGCTGATCGAGGCCAACCAGATCGTCGTCTACGACAACCTCAGCCGCAACGCCCTCCAGTTCAAGCCTTTCCGCACCAGCCCCAACCTCACCGTCATCGAGGGCGACGTGCTCGACTACGACGCCGTGGCCCAGGCCATGTCGGGCACCGACATCGTCATCCACTGCGCGGCCATCGCGGGCATCGACACCGTCGTCAAACGACCCGTCACCACCATGCGGGTGAACATGGTCGGGTCGGCCAACGTGCTCGAAGCCGCGGCCCGGCTCGACAACTGCGAGCGGGTCGTGTGCTTCTCCACCAGCGAGGTCTTCGGGACCCACGGCTTCCAGTCGACCGAGATCGACAAGACCGTCGTCGGCGCCGTCGGCGAGGCCCGCTGGACGTATGCGGTGAGCAAGCTGGCCGAGGAGCACCTGGCCAACGCCTACTTCGTCGAGCAGGGCCTGCCCACCGTGGCCGTGCGCCCCTTCAACGTGTACGGACCGGGCCAGGTCGGGGAGGGCGCACTGCGGACCTTCGTCAACCAGGCCCTGCGGGACGAGACCATCCACATCCACGGCGACGGCACCCAGATCCGGGCCTGGTGCTACGTGGACGACATGGTCGACGGCATCCTGCTTACCCTCGACCGCCCTGAGGCCGTGGGCCAGTCGTTCAACATCGGCAACCAGCGGGCCGTCACCACCATCTACGGCCTGGCCAACACCGTCGTCCGGGTCCTGAACTCGGCCTCGGCCATCTCGTTCATCGAGAAGGAGTACGCCGACGTCGAGCTGCGCGTGCCCTCGGTGAAAAAGGCCCAACAGCTCCTCGGCTACGAGCCCAAGATCGACCTCGAAGAAGGCATCCGGCTCACCGCCGACTTCTACCGCGACAGCCCGGTGGTGGCGTGATCCGTCTGAGCATCCCGGTGATAGAGGACGACGACCTCGACGCAGTGCGCGGCGTCCTCGAGACCGGCTACCTCGTCCAAGGCCGCCATGTGGCCGAGTTCGAGGCCGCGGTGGCGGACGTGGCCGGCACCCGGCACGCGGTGGCCGTGTCCAGCGGGACGGCCGCGCTGCACGTGGCCCTCCTCGCCCTCGGCGTCGCACCGGGCGACGCGGTGGCCACGGCCGCGTACTCGTGGATCGCCACGGCCAACGTGATCGAGCTGTGCGGCGCCCGGCCCCTCTTCGTGGACGTCGACCCGACCACCGGCAACATGTCGTCCGCGGCCTTGGAGCGGGCGCTTGAGCACACGTCTGTGCGCGCCGTCATGCCCGTACACGCCTTCGGCCTCATGGCCGACATGGACGCCGTCAACTCGCTGGCCGCGGTCCACCACATCCCTGTGGTCGAGGACGCGGCCTGTGCCCTGGGCGCCACCTGGTCCGGTCGACGGGCGGGCGCGGCCCACAACCCCGGCGGCATGGGCTGCTTCAGCTTCCACCCCCGCAAGGCAGTGACCACGGGCGAGGGCGGCATGGTCGTCACCGACGACGACGCGTTGGCCGACGCCGCCCGTCAACTCCGCAACCACGGCCAGACCGGTGGCACCACCGTCGAGTTCGTACGGCCCGGATTCAACTACCGCATGACCGACTTCCAGGCCGCGCTGGGTGTCACCCAATTGGCCAAGCTCGACCGCGTGATCGCGGCCCGCCGGGAAGCGGCCGCTCGCTATCACGGCCTGTTCCGCGGCACTCCGATCACGCCGCCGGCTGAGCCCGCCCAAGCCCAGTCCGTCTACCAGTCATACGTCGTCGGTCTGCCCGACGGGCTGCGCAACACCGACGTGGTGCCCGCCATGCGCGACCGCGGCGTCGAGACCACCATCGGCACCTGGCATATGCCCCTCGCCGCCTACTACCGCGATCGTTACGGGCACCGCGAGGGGGACTTCCCCAGTACGGACGCCGTCTTCGTCCGCTCCCTCACCCTGCCCCTCTATCCCGGCATCACCCCGGGCCAGCAGGAGGAGGTGGCCGCCGCCCTCGTCGCCTGCGTGGAAGCAGCCGCGGCCGCCGCGGGCAGGCCGTAGCGGCTCCCAACGCTGTGGGCATCGAGGACCTGCGCCGCGTCTATGAGGAGCACGACGAGGCCCTGCGCCGCGACTGGCAGCGCTCGCTCCCGTTGGGCGACGCCGTGCTCGACCGGTGGCAGCGGGCCCAGCGACTGGGGTTCGGCGCGGGCACGAGCATCTACAACAGCGCGCTCGTCTTCGAGCCCGTCGAGGTGGGGGCCGACGTGTGGATCGGGCCCTTCACCGTCATCGACGGGTCCGGCGGCGGCGTCGTCATCGGCGACGGCTGCCAGCTCTCGGCGGGCGTGCACGTCTACACCCACGACACGGTGCTTCGCACCCTGTCCGGCGGTGTGGCCGCCCGCACGGAAGGCCGGGTCAGCATCGGCCCCCACACCTACATCGGCCCGCATTCGGTCGTGGCCGCGGGGGTCAGCATCGGCCGCCAGTGCGTGGTCGGGGCCAACAGCCTGGTCACTGTCGACGTGCCCGATCGGACGGTTGTCGCGGGCTCTCCTGCCCGTGTCGTGGGCCGTGTCGAGGGAGAGGGCGCCGACGTGCGCATGGTCAAGGGGCCAGGTGCAGGCGAAGGCTGACCGCAGGCCACAGGCCCGCTCGACGGGCGGACTCGCCTTCTACAGCGGGGTGCGCATCGCGCCCCGCCCCGACGGCTTCTTCGTCGACCCCTCCAACTGGAAGCGCCTTCAGCTTCTGCTCGGCGCCTTCGCCGACGTGACGCTGGTCGCGGTGGAGGCCGCTTCGTCCGGCGAGGACTGGGTCGCGCTTCCCCCGACGATCAACGTCATCTTGGCCCACGCCGACTTCAACCCGCCGGGAACGCGCCCCTCGATGAAGCGGCGGCTGGCCGCGGCCTGCGGCATCGGGGCCGTGGCCTGGCGCCACCGCGGGCCCGCTCGGGCCGCGGCCGCCGTCGGCGTGGTCTGGCTGTTCGAGCCGGTGTCGTTGGCGGGCCTGCTCCTCGCCTTCGCCCTCCGACGCCCGCTGCTGGCCGTGGTCGTGGGATCGCCCGCTGAGTCGTTCACCCGCAGGGCGGCCAGGGCCCGATCACCCTTGTCCCGCTTGGCTTATCGCGCTGCCGCCCCTGCGACCGCGGCGATCGAGCGGCTCATGGCTCGAAAGGCGCAGTTGCTGCTCGTCGCAGGTGAAGGCCACGTCGACCGGCTGCAAAAGGGGGTGCCCTTCTCCACCGCCGTGTTCTCCGAGTCCGACATCCGACCCGGCGGCCGGCGCCAACCACTCGGGTCAACGGTGACGTGGGCCTACGCGGGAACCCTGAGCTACAGCAAGGGCGTCCACGTCCTGATCGAGGCCCTGGCCTTGGCCCGGGCATCGGGACGCGACCACCGGGCCGTGCTGGTCGGCGGGTCAGACCCCGCGTTCCCGCTCGACGACCTGCTGGCCCGCCACGGCGTGGCCGACGCCGTCACCGTCCTCGGCCGCCTGCCGTGGACCGAAGCCCTCGACGCCGTGGGCCGGGCCGACGTGTTCGTCTTCCTGTCCGAACACGAGGGCCTGCCCAAGGCGCCGCTGGAGGCCATGGCCGTGGGCGTGCCCGTCGTGGTGACGCCGACCGGCGCGGAGCAGTACGTGGTCGACGGCGTGAACGGGCTGCTCGTCCCGAGGGGCGATGCCGCGGCCTGCGCCGCGGCCGTGCAACGGCTGGTCGCGGACGACGAGTTGCGCACGCGGCTGGCGGCGGCGGGCGTCCGCACGGCCACCGACCACACCTACGAAGCAAGCGTGCGCCGGGTGCACGAGCAAGTGTCGACCGCCTTCCCCGCCTTGGTCGGCGGGACACGGTGGGATCGACCATGACCGTGCTGTTCATGGGCAATGTCTGCAACTTCGCCTACTGGTTCGCCAAGTGGGGTCAGGCGCTCGGCTACGACACCCACGCCCTCATCGAGGACGACGACCCCTCTCCCCGCAACCATCCGCAGTGGGAGGACTCGACCTACGACCCCGACCGCCCGCCGCCGTGGGTCCACTTCTACACCGCGGGCTCGGCCTTGGCCCGGGCCGTGGGCAAGCCCGACCCGCGGGTGGTCGGCGCCCTCGAGCGGTTTGACGCAGTGCAGACGTTCTCGCCCGCAGCGGCCATGGCCGTCGACCGCATCGGCCATCCGCAGGTGCATCACACCATCGGCAGCTTCGCCCGCACGTCCGCGTGGTGGCAGGGCATCGACGGGCCGAGAGCGTTGTCGCCCCGTCGTGTGCCGACGGTCGTGCGCTTCCGCCGGGCCATGGGCCGAGCCGCTCGGATCATCGCGTCCACCGCTATCGACCAGGCCGAGGTGGCCGACAGCGCGTTCGGCCACAAGCTCGTCACCATCCCGATCGCCTACGACGTGAAGCTGGCCGAGCCCTACGCCCGTCGTCGACTCGAAGCCGCGCCGCCGACCGGCCCGTTGCGACTCCTGCTCCCCGCCCGCCAGCACTGGCCCTTCAAAGGACAGGACATCGTGTTCCGGGGGCTGGCCCTGCTGAGCCAGTCCGAGCGGGACGCGATTCGTGTGGCCGCGTTCGACTGGGGCGCGGACGCGGCCCGCAGCAAGGCCCTCGTCGCCGAGTTGAGCTTGGGCGAACTGGTCGAGTTCCAGCCCATGCTGTCCAAGGAGGACCTGTGGGCCGAGTTCGCCCGACCCGAGGTCGTCGTCATCGACCAGATCCCCAACCTTGACTTCCGCGGCGGCGCGCTGGGCGGCGTGGCCCGTGACGCCTTGGCCGTGGGCGCGCCTGTCATCACCCACGCCGCGCCCGAGGCCCAACTGCGCGTCCACCGTCGGCCGCCGCCCGTGATCCACACGCCCACCACGCCAGACGGTGTGCGCGACTCGGTGCGGCGCTGCCTGGCCATGTCGCCCGCCGAGCGCCGGGACCTGGCCCAGGCCGGTCGCGAGTGGGTGCTGGCCGAGTGCCACTATGAGCACGTGGTGCCCGCCTATATCCGACTCCACGAGGAACTCGGCCTGGCCGCCTCGCGCTCGCAGGAGCCGACCGGTGGCTGAGGCCGCGGTGGCCGGGCGTCGGGCATCGTACGCATCGCGGATCGCGCTGTGCCTCATCGCCAACTACTGCGTCCTCGCCGTGTTGGCGGACCGGTCGCAACGCTCTCCGGTGGCAGCCGTCGTCAGCGCCACCATCTTCTGGTCGGCCATGGTCGCCTTCCCCCACGGCGTCAACCGGCGCGCCCTGTTCTCGCCCCGCAACTACATCGCCTTCCTCTTCTTCTTCTCGATGGTGGTGGGCCCGGCCGTCATGCTCTTCGGCGAGCTGTTGCCGCGCCTGTGGATCTTGAGCTCGGCCACGTGGGACACGCAGCGCGTCTACAGCTACATGCTCCCCGCGGCCTTGCTGTGGGGCGCGGCCCTGCTCACGTATCTGGTCAGCCAGAGGCCGGGTCGACGGGTGTCGGTCGATCCATCCCCGGTGCGCGGCGAGGAGCGCGAGCCTCCAGCCGACTGGATGGTGATCACCGGCATGGGGTTGATCCTGGCCGGCGTCGTCGGCCTCACGATCGCCACCGGCTCGGTGCTGGGGGCCTTCTCGCTCGGGGGCAAACGGGCCGCGGCCCGAGCGGTGTTGGGCGCGGGCACCTACCGGTTCAGCGGATGGATGGAAGGCGTGCCCTTGGGCGCCGCGCTGGTCTGGTACTACGTGACCCAGCGCCGGCGCATGGGCAAGGTCGGCGGCGCGCTTTGGGTGGCGCTCCTCTACGTGCCGCTCTTCCCGCTGTACCTGTACACCGCAGGTCGAGCCCGCGCCCTCATCCCGTTGCTGCTCCTGTTGGCGCTCTACCACCGTTACGTCTATCGCTTCTCGGCCAAGGTGCTGGTTGTCGCCTTGTGCGTGCTCATCCCCACCATGAGTCTGTGGGCCTTGTACCGAGCGGGTGGCCGCGACGTCGAGCTTCGGGGGGAAGGCGTCAACACGGTGCTGGCCGCCGACTTCTCCCGCTTCGAGGTGAGCACGGTCGCGCTGGCCGGATTCCAGGAGAGCAAGCTCGGCTACTTCTGGGGCAAGACCTTCCGCACCGCGCTCACGTATTGGGTGCCGACGCTGCGCGGGCGGGGCCGGGTGGACGGCACCGCGGCCACGGCCAAGGCCCTGGCCGGCACCCGCTCGTGGAACCTGCCGGTGTCCTACGCCACGTCCTTGGTGACCGAGAGCTACCTCAACTTCGGGGTGCTCGGGATCGTGCTCGTGTTCGCGGCTCTGGGCAGGCTCGTGGCCTGGCTGGACGAGAAGGCGGCCTCGACGCGCGTGCTGATGATGCTCCTCAGCCTGAGCATGGTCCTCAAGCTGCCGTTCCTGGTCTCCACGTCGATCAGCGCCGGACAGCTCGTCTGGGCCGTGGCCTTCCCGTACGCGGTGGCGTGGTTGGTGCGTTCGGTGCTGGGGTCGACGGTCCGCAAGCCGCGCATGAGCCAGGCCGCGCGCCGGCCCGCAGTGGTGTCGGGCTGATGCGGGGCCGCGACCTGTTCCGGCGGTTCCGTCCGCTGCTGCTCGGTCTGTCCGACGGTCTGGCCCTGTTGCCGCCGTCGGTGGCCCGGCTGTTGCTGGTGCTGGTGAGGGGCGTGCCTACCCGGTTCGGCGTGGGCATCCGGTATGTCATCGTGCGCAGGCTGGCCCCTTCGTGCGGTGAGAACGTGGCCGTGATGGAGGACGTGTACCTGCACAACGCCCACCTGCTGCAGGTGGGCGACAACGTGTCCATCCACCCCACGTGCTACATCGACGCCGCGGGCGGGCTGAACATTGGCAACGACGTGTCCGTGGCCCACGGCGCGTCCATCCTGACCATGGACCACGACCACGCCAGGCCGGGCACGCCCATCAGGGACGCGCCTGTGCTGCTGAAGCCGGTGCGGATCGGCAACGACGTGTGGATCGGCGCGGGGGCCCGCGTGCTGGGCGGGGTGTGCATCGCCGACCACGTGGTGGTGGCCGCTGGCGCCGTGGTGGTGGACGACGTGCCCACCGACAGCCTGGTGGCGGGCGTGCCCGCCCGAGTGGTCAGGTCGTTGGCCGCTACCGCGTGATCCTCAATCTCGTTATCGACCACCGCTTCTACAGGGACGCGGACGGGGTCGTCTTCTCGCCCCAGAACTACAACTACGGCCTCTTCGAGCGGCGCTATCTCAAGGTGTTCGAGGCCGTTCGGGTGTTGGGGCGGGTGTCCGAAGGTCCGCCGCCCAGGCCTCGCGGCGACCTTCAGACGGAGGGGCCGGGGCTGTCCGTCGTGTCGTTGGGCGACTGGACCGGCGCGGCGGCTTTCTTGCGCCTGCTGCCGTCAGTCGATCGCAGGCTGCGGGCCGAGTTGGAGCACGGCGACGCCACCGTCGTCATCGCCCCTGGCCAGTTGGCGACGCTGGCCGCACGTCGGTTGCGGGCCCAAGGACGGCCGTACGGGGCCGAGGTGATTGGCGACCCGGCCTTCTCGTTCGAAGGCGGGTCCGGGCCGCCCCTTGTCGGCCGGGTGTTGCGGTGGGCGTGGCCGCGGGACCTGCGCAGGCTGGTGTCCGGCGCGTCGGCCGTGGCCTATGTGACCGGGTCGACCTTGCAGGCCAAGTACCCGCCCCCGCCCGGCGTCTTCACCACCCACTACTCGAGCATCGACCTGCCCGACGAAGCGTTCGCCACCGAGGCCCGGACGTTCGCCGGTCTGGGCGGTCTCGGCGGTCTTGGCGGGCGGCCGGTGCGGCCGGTTCGGTTGGTGACGGTGGCTGCGTTGGCCCAGCCCTACAAGGGCGTGGACACGCTGATCTCGGCCGTGGCCCGGTGCCGGGCCGCGGGAGTCGATGTGGTGTTGACGGTGGTGGGGGAGGGCAGGTTGCGACCGGCGTTGGAGGCCCACGCGCGCGTCGAAGGGGTGGCTGACGTGGTCGCGTTCGCGGGCCAGCTCCCGGCCGGGCCCGCGGTCCGGGCCGCGCTGGACGAGGCCGACGTGTTCGTGCTCGCGTCCACGACCGAGGGCCTGCCGCGCGTCGTGATCGAGGCCATGGCCCGGGGCCTGCCTTGTGTGGCTACTGCGGTGGGCGGGATACCGGAGCTGCTGCCGCCCGACGCGCTGGTGCGTCCCGGCGATCCCGACGCGCTGGCGGCGCGGCTGACCGCGGTGGTCGGCGACCCGGCCTGGATGGCCGCGGCCTCGGCCCGCAACCTGGCCGCGGCCAGGGACTACAGCGCGTCGGTCCTGACCCCGCGCCGCCTCGCCCTCTACCACCACCTCCGCGCCGCCAGTTCTTCGCCGTCTGGAGGACATAGCTAGGCGAAGTGATCCGCCTGCCGTGATCCGCCTCCCGTGACGCCCGCAACCTCACTGTCCCCGTTCTGGGCACCTTTGTTTGCCTCTGTGCTCAGAAAAGGTGCCCAGAACGGTGAAGTGCGAAAGAAGGGCTCGGAAGGGCGAAAGTCACGGACCGAGTAACCGATACGGGGTGCTATGTCCTCCAGACGGTGAACAACGGCGCGAGAGGCGGGGGTCAGATGGCGGGGGTCAGGGCCGCGTAGGTCTCCATCACGGTGTCCACGACGCGGCGCTCGTCGAACTGGGCGCGGGCCCGGGCTCGGGCCGCGGTGGACATGGCCGAGCGCCGGGCCGGGTCCCCGCCCACGGCGGCGATGGCCGCGGCCAGGGCACCCGGGTCGCGAACGGGGACGAGCAGGCCGGTGACGCCGTCGTCCACCACCTGGCGACAGCCGCGGACGTCCGTCGCCACGACGGGCAGGCCCATGGCCGCGGCCTCCATGGCCGCCCGGGGGAAGCCCTCTCGGTGCGAGGCCAGCACGAACACGTCGAAGGCCGGATACAGCGCGTCCACGTCGGCGCGCATCCCCAGCACCCGCACGCCCGCCTCCCGCACGGCCCGCTCCAGCACTGCCGACGACACGGCCCCCGGCTTGTCCTCATCGGCCGGCCCGACCAGCACCAGCCGGTACCCAGGCCCCAGGCGCCGGGCCGCATCCAACAGCTCGGGGATGCCCTTCTCGGCCACCAATCGGGCCACGCACCCGACCGCCACCTCACCGTCCTCGATGCCCAGCTCGGCGCGCATCCGGGTGCGGTGAGCGGCGTCGAAACGGGCCCGGTCGAAGCGGGCCAGGTCCACGCCGTTGCCCAGCCACCGGGCCCGAGCCCGGGGGTAGCCCGGCAGCCCGCAAAGCAGGTCGAAGTCCTCCGGGCTCTGCACCAGCTCGGCATGAGACAAGCGGGCCGCGGCCACCTCGGCCGTGTAGACGAGGGCCCGCTTCCACGCCGGGTCGGTGGGAGCCGCGTACAAGCCGTGCACGGTGTTGACCACCACCGGCACCCGGGCCAGTCGGCCCACGACGCGCCCGTACAGGCCGGGCTTCGGGTTGTGGGTGTGGAGCACGTCCACCCGCAGCCTGCGCAGGATGCGGAACAGCTCGACCGCGGCCCGCACGTCGGCCCACGGGTTCATGCTGCGCGTCGACGCGGCCAGCGGCACGAACGTGATCCCGCGCTCCTCCAACTCGGCCGTGTACGGCCCCGGCGCGCTGATGGCGAAGGCCTCGCCCCCCGCGGCCACGACCGCGTCCAGTTGGGCCAGCAGCAAGAAGCGAAGGCTCAGGTCGACCGTGGTGAGGTGGGCGACACGCAAGCCCCGGGCCGCGGTCATTCGGGAAGCCGGGAGAGCCTTCTCGCGTCTCGGAAGAAGTCGCTCTGGCCCACCAGTTCGGCCGAGCCCGCGAAGCCGGTGAGCCTGCCATCCTCGATGACCATGATGCGGTCGCACACGTCGAGCGTGGAGAGCCGGTGGGCCACGATGAACATGGTCAGCCGCCCCTTCAACTGGTTCAGCGATCCTTGGAACAACTCCTCGGACCGGGCGTCCAAGGCGCTGGTCGGCTCGTCGAGGATGAGCACGCTCGGGTCGCCGGCCAAGGCCCTGGCGATGACGAGGCGCTGCTTCTGCCCGCCCGACAGGTCGTCGGCGCCGTCGCCGATGTCCCTGTGGTAGCCGCCCGCCCACCGGGCGATGTCGTCGTGCACGTGGGCCAGGCGGGCCGCGGCCACCACGGCCTCATCGCTGATGCCGGGCCGGTAGAAGCGGATGTTTTCGGCCACCGTCCCCCGCACCAGCCGTGGCTCTTGGGGCACGAAGGCCACGGTCCGGTGGAAGTCGGCCAGTCGATACGACTGGGCCGGCGCCGCGTTCACGATGAACTCCCCCCGCGCTGGATCGCGCAGTCGCAACAGCAGTTGCACCAGCGTCGACTTGCCCGCGCCCGAAGGCCCCACGATGCCGATGGACTCGCCGTGCTCGACCGAGAAAGAGACGTCCCGCAAGACGGGCACGGCCTCGACGTAGGCGAAGCTCACGTCCCGGAACTGCACCCGGTCCACTCGTTCCAAGGCCCGCTCGCCGTCGACCACGGCGTGGGCCTGGTACGTGCGCTGCCAGCCGTCGAGCTCGGTGATGTAGGTGACCATCTCGGCCGACTGCTGGTACACGCCCTGCATCGACTGGCTGTAGCTCAGTCCTCGCACGAGGAACAGCACGACCGCGCCGAGCCCGCCCACGTGCTTCAGGTCGGCCCAGTAGATGCCCGCCACCGCGCCCAGCACGAGGGCCAGGGCCGCGGCCTGGTACACGTTGGGCAGGGCCCGCACCAGGAAGCGGGTGCGGGACAAGCTGCCCTCGGCGCCGCGGGCCGCGTCCTGCGTCAGGTCCTCCACGGACGACTCGGACCCGAACACCCTGATCTCCTGGGCCAGGCGCACGGCCTCGGCCACGCGCACCGCGTAGGCCGCGTTGGCGCCCGCCTGTTCGCGGGCGCTGGCCCGGGTGAGCTTGGCCAACGGCCGCAGGATGCTGAACAGCACGCCCGTGCCGACCAGGATGACCAGCGTCCCCACCGGGCTTACCGCGAAGGCGGCGATCATCAGCGTGATGAAGTTGAAGAACGACACAGTCCCGGTGCCCAGCAGGATGGCGGCCAGGCCGACGCGCTCCACATGGGTGGTCAGCAGCTCTTGCAGATGGCCTTGCCGCTCGCGCGACTGCACGTCCCACGACGCCCGCAGGAAGTGGCCGAACACGTCGTTGCGGGCCTTGGTCTGGGCCGCGGCGGACATGGTGGCGCCCGTCTTCACGGCCACCAGTTCCGCGACGAGCATGACCAGGACGAGGCCGAGGGCCACGGCCACGGCCTGCGGCACTTCGAGGTGGACCCGCCCGATGATCGACCGGTGGTCGGTGACGGCCTGGCTGCCGCCCGCCACTGCCACCGCGGCCTGGACGAGCAGATAGAGGATGCCCGCTTGGGCCATACCCGCCACCACGGAGCTGAGGCTGATGACGGCCAGTCGGCGTCGGCCGTTGGGGACGAACGGCCGCAGGCTGGGCCACAGCCGGGCGATGGGCGCCCGCTTCGGACCAGACGCGGCGGGCCCGCTCTCCGTCACCGTCACGACGAGGCCGGCGACTGCACCGACGCCATCCATGTCGCTGTCTCCCGCACGCCCACGTCCAAGGGCACGGGTGTCACGTCGGGGAACAGCGACAGCAGCCGGGCGCAGTCGGCCTGCGAGTGGGGCACGTCACCGGGCCGCGAGTCGCGGTGCTCGACCTCGAGCGTGCGCCCGAGCACCTCTTCGATGACGGCGATGAGCGAGCGCAGGTCGGTGCGCGTCCCGTAGGCCAGGTTCACCGGCCCGGCATGGGTCACCCGGCCCACGACGGCCTGGCGGATGACCTCGGCCACCGTCCCCACGTAGGTGAAGTCGCGGCTCTGGGTGCCGTCGCCGTTGACGGGCAGCGGGCGTCCCTCCAGCGCGGCCGACAGGAACGCGGGCACGACGGCCGCGTACGCGTGCCCGGCCTTTTGCAGCGGGCCGAATACGTTGAAGAAGCGAAAGGCGAGCACGCCCAGCCCGAACGAGGACTGGTAGGCCAGCGCGTAGGCCTCGGTGGCCAGCTTGCTGGCCGCGTACGGGCTCATGGGCACAGTGGCCATGGACTCGACCTTGGGCATGGCCGGGTTGGACCCGTACACCGAGGACGACGAGGCCACGATCACATGGCCCACGCCGTTGCGGCGCATGGCCTCCAGCACCTCCATGGTGCCGGTTGCGTTGTTGGCGTGACTGGCCATCGGGTCGGCGATGGAGCGCGGCACCGATGCCCGAGCCGCCAGGTGGACGACGCTCGACGCGCCGTGCAGCGCCCGATCGAGCGCGGTGGGGTCCACGATGTCGGCCTGATGGAACTCGACGTCGAGCCCTTCGATGTTCGTCGCGTCTCCCGTCGACAAGTTGTCGATCACCACCACGCGGCTCACGGCCTCGTCGGCCAGCAACGCCCGGCACACATGGGCCCCGATGAACCCGGACCCGCCGGTGACGACGACCCTCATCGGCCCGCCACCCGTTGGACGACGGCGGCGACCCGCTCCACGTCCGCGTCGGTCATGGCCGACCCGCTCGGAAGGCACACGCCCTGCTCGAAGATGGCGTCGGCCACGGTCCCGCCGACGACGGGCGCGTCGGCGTAGACGGGCTGTCGGTGCATGGGCATCCACGCCGGACGGGCCTCGATGTCCTCGGCCTCCAAGGCCGCGATCACGTCGTCACGCGTGCGGCCGGGGCCGAACTGCTCGGGGTCGATCAGGGCCACGGTCAGCCAGCGGGTGGCCCGGCCGAACGACGCCTCGGGCATGAAGGTGATGCCGGCCGTGTCGGCCAAGAGCTTCTGGTACATCTCGGCCGTGCGCCGGCGGCGGTCGACCTTGGCGCTCAGGTTGCGGAGCTGGCCCCGGCCCACGGCGGCCAGCAGGTTGCTGAGCCGGTAGTTGAAGCCGACCTCGTCGTGCTCGTAGTGGAGCACGGGCCTGCGGGCCTGGGTGGAGAGGCTGCGGGCCTGCGCGGCGGCGTCGCCGTCGTTGGTGACGAGCATCCCGCCGCCGCTCGTGGTCGCGATCTTGTTGCCGTTGAAGGAGAACACGCCCATGTCGCCCAGCGAGCCCGCGGGCCGGTCCATGTAGGTCGCGCCCAGGGCCTCGGCCGCGTCCTCGATGAGGACCACGCCGTCGCCGTCGCCCTCGCACGCGGCCCGCAGGGGCGAGTAGTCGGCGCACTGTCCGTAGAGGTCGACGCTGATGACGGCCTTTGGGCGCGGGCGCGTTCCGGCGCCGGCGCCCGCGCCGGCGCCGGCGCGCCGGGCGTCGAGCGTCTCGGCCACCAGCCCCGGGTCGAGGTTCCAACTGGCCCACTCGCTGTCGACCAGCACCGGCGTGGCCCCGACATATCGCACCGCGTTGGCCGTGGCCACGAAGGTGAGGGTGGGCACGACGACCTCGTCGCCCGGCCCCACACCCGCCAGCAGCAAGGCCAAGTGCAAGGCCGCCGTCCCGCTGGACAGGGCCACGGCGTGGTCCATGCCGACGGCCGTCGCGAACTCGGCCTCGAAGGCGTCGACGTGCGGCCCGAGGGGCGCGATCCAGTTGGAGTCGAAGGCGTCGAGCAGCAGCTCGCGCTCGTCCGGCCCCACGTCGGGAGGGGACAGGTAGAGGCGGGTCACCCGTCTTGGCGCAGGATGCCGTGCTCGATGGGAGTGCCCTGGCACAGCTCGCGCAGCTCGGCCACGGCCTCGTCGCCATGGGCCTCGTGCAGATGGGACACGGCGTCGGGTGACAGCGGCGGCACGGGGACGTGGGAAATCAGCGGATGGACAGGCCTGCGGTCGACCTCGCCCTGGCCGAACAAGTCCTCGTGCAGCTTCTCCCCGGGCCGCAGCCCGGTGAAGACGATCTCGCGGGCCAGGCCGTCCTGGGCCGCCTCCTTGTCGGCCAGCCTGCGGGCCACGTCGGCGATGCGGACGGGCTCGCCCATGTCCAGCACCAGCACTTCGCCGCTGCGTCCGATGGCGCCCGCCTGGATCACCAACTCCACCGCCTCCTCGACGGTCATGAAGTAGCGGGTCACCTCGGGGTCGGTGACGGTGAGGGGGGCGCCCGAGGTGAGCTGGGCCTGGAAGGTGGTGAGCACCGACCCGCTGCTGGCGAGCACGTTGCCGAACCGCACACTGAGGTACGGGTGGCCGGTGGCCTCGGCGAAGTGGGCGACCAGGCGCTCGGAGATGCGCTTGCTGTAGCCCAGCACGCTCACGGGGTCGGCCGCCTTGTCGGTGGAGAGGTTGACGAGGTGCTCGACGCCCGCGGCCGCGGCCGCCTGCAACACGGTGAGCGTGCCGAGCACGTTGGTCTTGACCGCCTCGGCCGGATGGCGTTCGAGCAGGGGGAGGTGCTTCAGCGCGGCAGCGTGGAAGACGACGTGCGGCCTGCGGGCCGCGAACACCTCGTCGACCGTCTCGGTGTCGCGGATGCTGGCCAGCACCAGGTTCTCCGAGTCGAGCAGGGCCCGTCCCTCGATCGACAGTTGCACGGCGTGCAGGGCCGACTCGTTGCGGTCGAGCATGATCAGCTCGGCAGGCTCGAAGCGCACGATCTGTCGGCACAACTCGGACCCGATCGACCCGCCTGCGCCGGTCACCAGCACGCGCTTGCCGGTGAGGTAGCCCGCCACCGTGTCGACGTCGGTCTGCACCTGCCTGCGCCCGAGGAGGTCGCGCGTGTCGATGTCGCGGATGTCCTCGATGCCGATGCTCGCCCCGAAGAGGTCCCGCACCGGCGGCAGCACCTTCACGGGCAGGCCGGCGGCGTCGGCCGCCTCCGACACCTCGCGCAGCAAAGCCGCGGGCGCGCTGGGGATGGCGACCAGCAAGGCGTCGGCCGACAGGCGCTTGGCCGTGTCCACCAGCTTGCGCCTGCTTCCCACCACGGGCACGCCAAGGATGCGCAGGTTGCGCTTGGCCGGGTCGTCGTCGATCAGGCCGATGGGGACGTAAGGGCTGCGAGGGTCGCGCAGCATGGCCGTGACCACCTGCACCCCGCCTTCGCCCGCGCCGAGCACGAGCAGACGCGTGCCGCCGCTCGGGCGCAGCCTGCGCTCGCGGCGCAACCGCCAGGCGTACCGGGCGCCGGACATCAGGACCAGGGCGCCGATGCCTGCGCCCACCACCGAGCTGAGGGGCACAGGGTGGCGGTCGAGGACCAGGCTGAGGAGGAAGAGGAGGCCGGTGGTGACGGCCGCGGCCCGGGCCAGGGCGGCCACCTCGTCGAAGCTGCCGTAGCGCCAGCGCCCCCGGTACAGGCCGGTGACGTAGCCGCCCACCAGTTGGGCCTCGACCGCGAGCGGCACCATGGCGGCCACGCCCAGCACGTCGAGCCTGCTCCAGTGGAAGTCGAACCGGATGAGGGTGGCCAGCAGGAGCGAGAGGGTCCAGGCCAGGGAGTCGACCAAGGCCTGGGACACCGGCGTCTGGCCCCGCAGTTGGATCAGGACGGGACGACGGGCCTGCCTGTCGTCTGTTGCCCCGGTTTGCACCCGGTCAAGGATAGGTGCGGGTCTGGGAAGCTAGGGGCGGCGGCGGGTCGTGCTGGTCGACGGGACCGTGGTCGTGGTCGTGAAGAGGGGTGCGGTCGTGGTCGTCACGAGGACCGAGGTCGTGGTGGACACGGCCTCGGTTCGCACCCGCAGGGGCGGGTCGTCCCTGTGGTTGGGCAGGCCCGCGATGGCGATGCCGACGCCCGCGCCGCCGAGGACAAGCAGGATCGCCCGCCAGGGCTGCACAGCCATGAGGGTCGAGCGTAGCCCGCCGGCCCGTCATGAAATCAGAGGGTGTGCCCTACCATGGGACCTTCTATGGGCTGGTGCCACGAGTTCGGACCGCAGATTCGGGAGGGTTGCTCCCACCCGATGACCGTCGAGGGGCAGAGCTGTGTCTGTGCCACCTGCGGCGTGACCTGCACCGGGCGTTATGGCGGGTGCGAGGCGGTGTGGTCCAGCGTTGTGGCGCCCCGGCCGGTGGCCTTCCGTGCGCCCAACCCCACGCCTTCGCGTCGGGCCGCCGGCTTCGGGGCCGCCGTGCGCAACGGTGCCGCGACCAGGCCGGTGCCGGTCCCGCCCGCGGCTGCGCCAGCACCCGCACCCCTGGCTGCGCCAGTGAGTGCAGTCGTCACCGCGCCCCGTCCCGCACCTCCCAGCGAACCGACACCTCCCAGCGCACCCGCGCCCGCGCCAAGGGCCGACGCCCCGCCGCCCCGAGCTGACCCGCCGCCGCCTCCGGCACCCGCGCCGCCGCCCGCGCCCCCCGTCGACCCGGTCAAGGTGGCCGAGGCCGTGCGCAGCGCGCTGACCGAGCAGTTGACCCCGGTGGTGGACTCGCTCCGAGCGGTGAGCGCGCGCCTGGACGCGGCCGATCCCGACGTGTTGGCCGAACGGGTGGCCCGTTCCATCCAGATCGCCCTGGCCCCGTTGCGCGACCAGCTCCGCAACGCCAGCCAGCCCGCCGGCCCGCCGCCTCTGGCCCACGCGGGCATGCCCCGGGCCCTCGAGGTGGTGGCCAGGGAACTGCCACCGGCAATGTCGGGATCGGTCGAGGACTCGGTGGTGGCGGCCGTGACCAAGGCCCTGACCGAGGTCCACATGGCCGCCGTGGAACTGCACGGGGAACTGGTGCGGCTGCGGGCCTTCCGGGCCGCGCTGGAGGCGGACATGCCCACGGTGGCCGCCGCCGTCGACGCAGCCGACGAACGGGCCAGCCAACGCCTGGTCAAGGCGGCCGATCAGGTCAACGGCTTGCGCTCGTACGTCAACGGCGCGGCCGCCGACTTCCCGGCCTTCCCGGCCGCCGCCCCCCACCCCAACGCCTGACCGCCCCGCGCCCTCCGGCGCCGCCCCGCGCGCCCCCCTCCAAGCCGGACTGGAGGACATAGGTACACCCAGTCGGTACCCATGTCCTCCAGACGTGCAAAAGCGCAAAAGTGGGCGCGGCGGGCGGGCGGCAGGTCAGGGTTGGAGGAGGGGGCGCAGGCGGCGGGACGCGACCCGCACGCCGGCCAGACCCAGGGCGAGCAGGTAGCCCACGTGCCACAACAGGCCCCACCCCACCGCGCCCAACGTCAGCGCCCGGATGAGGGCCACCCCCTGATACAGCGGCGTGCACCGGACCACGGCCTGCACGGCCGACGGGTACCGGGCCAACGGGAAGAACGTGGCCGAGAACAAGAACATCGGGATCAGGGCCAGGTTAACGTAGTCGAAGTCCACGAACGAGCGCATGAACGTGGTCGACGCCAGCCCGACCCCCGCGAAGGCGAACCCGATCAACAGCGCGGCGGGCACGGCCAGCACCGCCCACCACGAGTCGACCAGCCCCAGCACCACCATGGTCAGCAGAAAGGCGCCCGCGTAGATGGCCCCCCGCAGCAGGCCCCAGGCCACCTCGCCCCAGGCCAGGTCGCCCACGCCGACGGGGGTGGCGAGCATGGTGTCGTACGTGCCCAGGTACTTGAACTTCACGAAGAAGTTGAAGGTGGTGTCCAGCACCGAGCCGTTCATGGCCGCCACCGCCATCATCCCTGGAGCGACGAAGGCGTCGTAGGGGACCAGCCGTCCGCCCGGCCCCGGCAGCTTGCCCACCAAGGCCCCCACACCGAGCCCGATGGACAGCAGATACAGGATGGGCTCCACGAATCCGGCGGCGAACACGTACCACATGCGCCGATAGGCCAGGCCGTTGCGCTCGACCACGTGCCACGCCCTGCGGGTGACGATCACGCGGCCCTCACTGGGCCAGCCTCCGGGTGAACGTGCGCGTGCCCCACGCCGCCCCGCACGCGATGAGCACGACCAGCACCACCACATGGACCACCAGCCGTGCAGGCCCGCCGCCCAGCGCGGCCCGTCCGGTGGTGGCCGCCCGACACAGCTCGACGCCGTGCCACAACGGCGAGACCCACGCGGCCGGACGCAGCCACGACGGCAGTTGGGCCAACGGGAAGAAGGTGGCGGAGAACAGGAACAGGGGCGTGACGCCGAGGCGGATGACGAGCGGGAACGACAGGTCGGTCTCCTGCGTGGCCGAGAAGGCGCACAGCGGCGCGGCGAAGGCGGCCGCGGTGAGCACGGCCGCGGGCAGGGCCAGCACCGCCCACCACGAAGGCACCCCGCCCAGGACGGCGGCCACCAGCAAGAAGGCGGCGCACGACATGGCCGTGCGCACGGCCAGCCAGATGAGGTAGCCGCCGTACACCCCGGTCGCCGTCACCGGCGTGGCCACGATTCCATGGAAGAACCGCATCCACTTGGTCCCGGCCATGATCTGCCACAGGGACCCGCCCGCGCCCACCTGCATGGCCGTGCCCGCCAGCAGCCCGGGCGTCACGAACACGAGATAGCTGAGGCCCTGGACCCGCCCGGCCCGCTCGTCGACCAGGCCGCCCAGGCCCACGCCGATGCCGGCCAGGAACAGGACGGGCGTGACGAAGCTGCTGAACACGCTGGCGCGCCACAGCCGCCGGTACACGGTCGCCTCCCGCTCGACCACGCGCAACACGCCCGCGCCGCTGTTGGCCACGTCAGTCCTCCAGCGTCCGGCCGGTGAGGGTCAAGAACACGTCCTCCAAGGTCGCCCTGCGCACCAGCACCGACGCGGCCCGCACGCCGCGGCCGGCCATGGCCTCGGCCGCCCGCTCGCCGTTGTCGGTGTAGACCACGACCCGGTCGCCCACCGACTCGACCCGGCCGGACCCGGCCCCGCCCACACCGCGGTCCACACTGCCACCGGCCAGCCCGGCCTCGCCCGCGGCGGCGACGGCCGCGTCCTGCACGGCCCTGTCCTCGAAGCGGAACTCCACCACCTCGCGCGATGCGTGCTGCGCGATCAGCTCCTGCGGCGACCCCTCGGCCACGATCCGTCCCCGGTCCATGATCACCAGCCGGTCGCACAACTGCTCGGCCTCGTCCATGTAGTGCGTGGTCAAGACCTGGGTCACGCCTTGGGCCTTGAGCCGCCACAGCCGCTCCCACACCAGATGCCGGGCCTGGGGGTCGAGGCCGGTCGTCGGCTCGTCGAGCAGGAGCAGGTCGGGCTCGTTGATCAAGGCCCGGGCGATGGTGAGGCGCCGCTTCATGCCGCCGGACAACGGGTCGACCCGGTCGTTGCGCCGATCGGTGAGCTGCACGAACTCCAACAGCTCCTCGGCGCGGGGCCGGATCACGGAACGGGGGAGGCCGAAGTAGCGGCCGTAGACCAACAGGTTGTCCCAGACGGTCAGCTCGCTGTCGAGCGTGTCCATCTGCGGGACCACGCCGAGCCTGCCTCGAATGCGAGCACCGTCCCTCGCCGTGTCCATGCCCAGCACCCGCAGGCTGCCCTCGGAGACGGGCGACACGCAGCCGATCATCCGCATGACCGTGGTCTTGCCCGCGCCATTGGGGCCGAGGAAGCCGAAGGTCTTGCCCCGCTCCACGGTGAAGTCGATCCCGGCCACCGCGGTGAAGGACCCGAACCGCTTGGTCAGCCCCTGCCCTTCGACGAGCGCGCCCCCGAGATCGGTCATGGTCAGGCCAGGTGGGCCAGGGCCTCGGCCACCGGCTCGAGCACCTCGGGCCGATGGGGCGGAGGCAGGTAGACGATGCCGAGGTCCATGCCCGCGTCGGCGAAGGCGGAGGCCTGCTCGACCAACGGCTTCACGTCGCCGTCGCCGGGCAGGCGCAGGTGGGTCGACGTGATGATCTCGCCCACGTCCCTGCCGATGTCCTCGCAGTGCCGGCGCAGCACGTCGCGCTTGCGGATGAACTCCTGCACGTCGCCTGCGGGCACGTTCCAGTGCTGGGCATGCCGGGCCACGGTCCGCAGCGTGCGCTTCTCGCCGGACCCGCCGATGCAGATGGGCGGGTGCGGGCGCTGCACGGGCTTGGGCTCGCAGCGCGCGTCGCGCAGTTGGTAGTGCGTCCCTTCGAAGGTGGTGGTCACGTTGGTCAACAAGCCGACGATGACCTCCAAGGCCTCGTCGAAGCGGTCGAAGCGCTCCTTCAGCGGCGGCAGGTCGATGCCGTACGCGGCGCACTCCTCTTCGTTCCATCCCGCGCCCAGCCCCAGTTCCAGCCTGCCGTTGGAGACGATGTCGAGGGTGGCGGCCATGTTGGCCAGCACGGCCGGGTGCCGGTACACGTTGCCGGTCACCAGCACGCCGACGCGTAGCCGCCGGGTGGCCTGGGCCAGGGCGGTGAGGGTGATCCAACCCTCCATGCACGGGCCGGTGGGGTCGCTGAAGATGGGATAGAAGTGGTCGAACGTCCAGCCCGACTCGAACAGCTCGATCTGTTCGGCCGCCTCCCAGACGGCGAGCATGTCGGGCCACGTCGTGTTCTGGGGCGAGGTCTTGAAGCCGAAGCGCATGATCCGACGCTACGCGTGTGCGGCATATGCCGCGAAACGGGATTGCCGCCGTGCGTCGAAGGCCTGCACTCCTCATACCTGCCTGTGACCCGGCCGAGAAATGTTGGGTGGGGCGGCCTGACGTCGACGTCGTGCGCAAGTGGCTCGTCGGCGAGCGCGGCGCGGCGGGCACGTCGGTGGGAGGCCGCCTCGGCTCCGCCTTCTTCATGATCCAGGGGTTCACGGTCGCGGGCACGGCGTGGGCCTTCCCGCACGCCTGGCAGCCCTTGCTCGTCTTCTCCGCGGCCACCCTCGTCGTCGGAGTGGCCGTGCGGGCCCTGCCCTGGGACCACTGGCCGCAACCCACCCTGATGGGCTTCCCGCTGGCCGCCCTGGCCCTGCTGGGTGTGACCGGCTATCTGGCCCCGGGCGTGATGCCGGCCTACCTCGCCCTCTACTCGTTGAGCTACGTGTACGTGGGGCTGACCCAGCCGCCGGGCTTCGGCGTGCTGCTCACGCCCGCGGCCATGCTGTCCTACGCGGTGGCGTCCCACGGCGGGCACGGCGGCACGGTGGTGGCCGCCACCAGCGCGGCCGTCGCCATGGTCACGGCCGAGCTGCTGGCCGTGGCCGGCCTGCGAGGCCGCGAGACGGAGGCGGGCCTAGGCCGGGTCATCGACGCGGCGCGCGCCATGGCCCGCACGGACACGGTGGCCGAGGCCTGCGAGGTGCTGGCGGGCTCCGCGCTCGGCGTCTTCTCGGCCGACTTCGCTCTCGTCTTCCTGGCCGACCCGACCGTGCCCTATCGCTACATCAGCACCGCGGCCGCGGGCCTGCCCGAGGACCAAGGCCCCATCGCCGTGAACATCGCCGAGGAGCAGACCGGCGTCGGCGTCGCCGTGCGGGGCGGCGAGCGCCTCTTCGTTCGCGACGTGGCCGAGTCGCCTCTCATCAGCTCGCGCGTGAACGAGTCCATCGGCGCCCGGTCGCTGCTGTTCCTGCCGCTCATCGGCCAGAACGGAGCCGTGGGCGCGCTGGTCATCGGCTGGTCCCGTCGCCTCGCCTTCCTCGATCCGATCGCGGTCAGCGCGGCCGAGGTGCTGTCGGCCGAGTCGGGCTGGGTGTTGGAGCGCCTGGGGATCACGGCCCGGCTGGCGTGGGAGGCCGAGAACGACCCGCTGACGTGCCTGCCCAACCGCCGGGTGCTGAACCGGGCCTTGGGCGGGGCCAAGCCGGGCGACGCGCTGGTGGTGATCGACCTCGACCACTTCAAGAAGGTCAACGACGAGCACGGCCACGCGGCGGGTGACGAGACGTTGCGGCTGATGGCCGACTGCCTCAGGGCCGTCACGCGTGAAGGCGACTGCGCGGCCCGGATGGGCGGCGAGGAGTTCGCGGTGGTGTTGTCCCGCGCCGCCGAGGACGGCGCGTCGTCGGTGCTGCGTCGTCTGCGCGAGGCCTGGGCCCGGCGCGAGCCGCTGACCACGTTCTCCGCCGGCGTGGCCGTGTGCCAGCCGGGCGAGGGCTCGGTGACCACGCTGGGTCGGGCCGACGCGGCCTTGTACGAGGCCAAGCGCGCGGGCCGCGACTGCATCCGCGTCGGCTGATCCACCCCCCTCTCGACTTTTCCACAGCACCTGTTGCTGTGGAAAAGTTGGGATATCAGCGGGCGGCCACCGTCGAGGTGGGCAGGGCGGCTGTGGGCAGGGGGGAGGTGGCCATGGCCAGGGTCGCACCCGCCCGCTTGGCCGTGTACATGGCCGAGTCGGCCCGCCGCAGCAACTCGTCGGCGTCGTCGCCGTGGTCGGGCCACAGCGCCAGGCCCACGTTGCAGCCCACGTCCACCGACTGACCGCTGATGACGAACGGCTGCCTGAACGACTGCACCACGCGGGCCGCGGCCGCGGCCACGTCGCTGTCGTCGTGGGGAAGGAACAGCACCACGAACTCGTCGCCGCCGAAACGCCCGACCACGTCGCCCAGACGGACCGACCTCATGAGCCGCTCGGCAATGAGGCACAACAGCTCGTCGCCCGCGTCGTGCCCCAGCCCGTCGTTGACGGCCTTGAAGCCGGTGAGGTCGAGGAAGGCCACGCCGACCCGGCCCGACGCCCGCCTGGCCCTGGCGACGGCCGCGTTCAACTCCCTGATGACCAGCCGCCGGTTGGGCACGCCGGTGAGCGGGTCGTGCAACGCCTGACGGGCCAACTGGTCGTGCAGGCTGGCGTTCTCCAACGCCCGCGAGGCCATGCCCGCCAAGGCCCGCAGCAGCCGTGTCTCCTCGGCCCGGAAGCGCTCTACGGCCCGGGGCTTGGCCACCAGCCATCGGCTGCCGTTCTGGGTGGGGATGGCGGCGCCGATCTCGAAGGCGATGGGCGGGTCGGGACGGATCTCGGCGTCGGGGCAGTCGAGCACCTGCACCACCCGGGCGCACACGGCCGCCTCCACCTCGGGCACCGACATGCCCGCGTGGGTGTCGCCGCTGGCGTCGACGATGCCTTGCAACAGCTCCACCGTCCTGCTCCGGTTGGCGTGGGCGCGTGAAAGCACGAAGACCAAGGCGATGGGCACGGTCGACAACACGACCGCGCCCGCGCCCGAGCGACCGGCCAGCCCCATGAAGCCGCCCGTGGCCAAGGCCACGCCCGAGACGAAGGCCGACCAGCCGAAGTCCACGAAGAAGGGCTCGCCCGGCCTGCGCACCCCGGCCAGCTCGAAGACCACCGAGTTCATCAAGAGGTTGGCCGCGAAGTAGCCGAGGATGGCGATGGGCACGTAGGCCCGCGGCCCGCCCGGCAGGTGCAGCGCGCCCGCGGCCACCACGAACAGAACGGCCACCGCGCCCCCGCCCGCGTGCGACCCGATGCCATACACCGTCTTCAGGGCCGAGCGCTTGCTGCTCACCCAGTGGACGGTGACGCCCAAGACGAAGGCGGCCATGGCCCGCCGAGGGTCGAGCAGCAGCAGGCCCGCGGCCAGGGGCGCTTCGATGAGGTGGTAGCTGCGGGCGCCGGCCGTGCCCGTGCGAAGGAAGGGGAACCAGAAGGTGAGGGCGGCCAGCGCGGCCACCATGAACACGTCCAGCCAGGCTCCCGACTGGTGCGGGTCGGCGGCCACCGCCACCCCCGCCACGCCCAACGCGCCGAGCACTGCCACCGCGCCGATGTATCGGCACAGCCACTTGTGCTGCTGCACCTCCCGGTCCATACGTGTTTTCTCGGCCGGCAGCCCCGTGGTGTGAGCCTCAGGGGGTGTGCGAATGGGCCCGGCCAGGCAGGCGGCGGGCGGTGAACAGGGCCAGCCCGGCCACGGCCAAGGTCATGGCGTCGATGATCTCGATGCCCCTGCGCCTGCCCCACCCGGCCGCCAATGCGAAGGCCAAGGCCGCGCCCGCGGCGCCGGTTCCCAGGGCCACGCCGAGCACGTCGGCCAACTGCAAGGCCGAGGATGACGCGCCCACTCGGTTGACGGGCGACTCGTCCAGCACGACCAGCCCCGTCGTCGGATAGCAGATGCCCATCCCGAGGCCTGCGATGCACCAGCCCAAGGGCGCGACGGCGACGGGCACGGCCGGGTCGAGGACGCTGCCTGCCACCACGATCCCGCCGATGATGAGGCCCGCCCCGGTGGACGCGGTGCGCCGCCTGCCCCACCGGCCGCCCTTGCGCTCCTGTACCCACGAGCCCGCGGCCCAACTGACCCCGCCCGCGGTCAGGGCCAGTCCGGCCCGGGTGGGGGACTGGCCCCGCAGCGAGGTGAGGGTCAGTGGCAGGAAGCCGTCGAAGGTGAAGAAGGAGAAGGCCAGCAGCCCGCGCAGGGCGACCGCGGTAGGCAGCACGCCCCGGGCTCGCAGCGTCCCTTCCGGCACCAGCCTGCGGAACGGGTTCACGGCCAGGACGAGGCCAAGCACGACCAGGCCGACGCCGAGGGGCAGCGACCGGCTGCCCAAACCCGCCACCAGCAGGCCCGCGCCCCCGGCCAGTCGGGTGGCGTCGAGGACGGGCAGCGGCCTGCGGTCCTCGTCGTGCTCGGGCGGCCGGATGCCGCGCATGGCCGGAAGGATCAGCATGGCGTCGAGCACCATGACCGGAGCGAGGACCAAAAAGACGGAGCGCCAGCCCACGTGCTCGGCCAGCGTTCCGGCCAGGACGGGTCCGATGAGCGACGGGAGGACCCACGCGCTGGAGATGACCGCGAACAGGCGGGCCCTGGCCGCCTCGGGATAGCCGAGTCCCATGACCACGTAGGCCGTGGAGATCACCGCACCCGCGCCCAGCCCGGACACGAAGCGGCCCACGACGACGAGCAACATGGTCGGGGCCACGCCGCTCACGACCAGGCCGCCGCCGAACAGCACCAGCCCGACGAGGGCCGGTCGGGCCGGGCCGATGCGATCGGACAGCGGGCCGCCCAATGTGATGCCGACCAGGTTGGCCAGCATGAAGCTGCTGAAGGCCCAGCCGTACAGGCGCACGCCGTGCAGCTCGCGGCTGACCACGGGCAAGGCGGTGGACACGGCCAGGGCCTCGAAGGCGATGGCGGTGATGACGAGGACCAGGCCGATGGTGAGCGGCCTGCGGCCTGGGATCAGCAGGCGGGCGTCGGTCTGCGTTTCGGCGCCCGTCTCCGCGGTCCCGGCCATGACCCCATCATCGCCTGTACCTCTAATGTCCCCGGCATGGAGATCAACGGAGTCGCAGCAATCGTCACCGGCGGCGCGTCAGGGCTGGGCGCGGCCACGGTGCGCCGCTTGGCCGGCGCCGGGGCCAAGGTGGCCATCCTCGACCTCGACCGCCAGGCCGAGGGGGCGGAGAAGCTGGTGGCCGAGCTGGGTGGGGAGAACGCCATCTTCACGCCCGCCGACGTCACCAACCCCGAGCAGGTCGAGCAGGCCGTAGCCGCCGCGGCCGAGCTGGGCCCGCTGCGCATCGCCGTCAACTGTGCGGGCCTCGGCATCGCCATGCGCACCATCGCCAAGGACGGCAGCCCGCACGACCTGGAAGCGTTCAAGTTCGTGCTGAACGTGAACCTGATCGGCACGTTCAACGTGCTGCGGCTGGCCGCGTCGGCCATCTCCAAGACCGACCCGCTCGAGCACGGCGAGCGCGGCGTGATCGTGAACACGGCGTCGGTCGCCGCCTTCGACGGCCAGATCGGCCAGGCCGCCTACTCGGCCTCCAAGGGCGGGATCGTGGGCATGACGCTGCCCATCGCCAGGGACCTGTCGCCCGTGGGCGTGCGGGTCTGCACCATCGCTCCGGGGCTCATGGACACGCCGTTGCTCGGACTGCTGCCCGAGGACGCTCGGGCCGCGCTGGGCGCGGGCGTGCCGTTCCCGAAGCGGCTGGGCACCCCCGACGACTTCGCGTCGCTGGTCCTCGAGATCGCCCAGAACGGCTACCTCAACGGCGAGACGATCCGTCTGGACGGCGCCCTCCGCATGCCGCCTAAGTAAGCCCCGTCCGGCCGCGATTTTCCGTCTGGAGGACATGACCTGCCGATTCCGCAGTCCATGTCTTCCAGAGCGGGGAGGAACTAGGGGACGGGGACCATGTCGATGGTCGACACGGCCCCGGGCAGGCCCAGCCGGTTGACGGCGCCGTAGTCGGCCGCGTCGCCGAAGGCCCACGTCGACCCGTCGTTGCCCTGGACCCAGTACCCGCCACCCGAGGGCGTCGGGCGCAGCCGCACGCCGGTGGGCCAGCGGCACAGTCCTGCGCCGGGCAGCGACCCCTTGAACGGCGCGTCGCCGAAGCTGAACACGCCGCCGTCGCCGCCGAGCAGCCAGTAGCCCGACCCCTTGGCCGTGGCGCCCATGGCCACCACCGTGGTCGTGATCCCGAGGCCGGGGACCGACCCGTAGAAGGCGGCGTCGCCAAAGGCGAACATGCCTCCGTCGGACGCGATCAGCCAGTAGCCCTTGCCGGTCTTGGTCGGGGCCATCCCGTTGACCGGCTTGTTGAGCCTGAGGTTGCCGGTCGATCCGAAGAAGCCCGCGTCGCCGAAGGCGAAGATCCCGCCGTCAGAAGCGACCAGCCAGTAGCCCTTGCCGGTGGGCGACGCGGCCATGCCCACGATGGGCTTGTTTAGCTTCAGTCCGCCGGTCGATCCGAAGAAGCCCGCATCGCCATAGGCGAAGATGCCGCCGTCCTTGGCCACCAGCCAGTAGCCCTTGCCGGTGGGCGACGCGGCCATGCCCACGATGGGCTGGTTGAGCTTCATGCCGCCCGTCGATCCGTAGAAGGCGGCGGAGCCGAAGCTGAACACGCCGCCGTCCGTGCCCAGCACCCAGTACCCGGACGCCGACTTGGCCGACGGCGTGGGCTTGGGGTTCTTGTCATAGGCGCAGCGCGTGCCCGCGGGCAGGCCTTGGGCCAGGCGCAGGCTGGTCCACGGGTCGACGGCGTCGCCCGCGGGAGTGCGCACCTCGAAGTGGAGGTGGGGCCCGGTGGTCTCGGCGTTGCCGCTGTCGCCCATGAAGGCGACGAACTGGCCCGCCTTGACCTTGGCGCCGTTGACGATGCCGGGGGCGAAGATGAAGTCGGGCGGGTTGAGGCCGTCGTCCGTTCCCGGCGTGTCGTTGTTGATGTGCATGTAGCGGTACGACCAGCCGTCGGCGTCCCGAATGGTGAGCATGTTGCCGGACGTGCCCGTGGTGTCGGTCTTGGCGTAGGTGACGGTGCCGTCGGTCGTGGCCAAGAGATGCTGGAGCTTCTTGCCCATGAGGTCGTTGCCCTCGTGGGTGTGGCCGACGCGGGGGGCGCCGAAGTCGTCGCTGAACGACACCGCGCCTTCGACCGGGAAGTGGATCTCCCGATAGGCGGGGTCGGCCTGGGCCGCGCCCGGGTGGTGAAGGCCGGGCAGGGCGAAGAGGGCGAGAAATGCGATGAGGGTCAGAAGCCGCCGAAACACCCAATGAACATCGGCCTTTCGACCAGTGCGCTGAAGGCTCCTACCGCTCGATAGTCACCCGGTCACCCTCCGCGGCCGTGGCGCCGTTGGAGCCGGCCGTGGTGCCGGCGTCGCTGGTGCTCGCGCCGGCGGGGGCGGCGGGCTGGGCCGAGGCGGGTGAGCGCAGGAACAGCCAGGTGACCGGGATGAAGTAGCCGACCCACGCCAGCACCTGCTCGATGGAGGGCCGAGGGTCCCAGCCGACGAGGGCGGCCAGGGTGCGTCCCACTTCGGTGCGCTGTGTCAGCCACGCGAAACGGGTCAGGTCGTAGACGTTGTCGTGCATGGTGCGCAGGTCGCCCGAGGCCTGAAGGAACAGCACCGATTTGGCCAGCAGGCCCGCGGCGAACACGACGACGACGATGCCGGTCACGCGGAAGAACGCCCGCATGGGCATGCGGCGGCCGCCCGCGTAGACGGCCCATCCGAGGACGGCGGCGATGACCAGGCCGATGACCGCGCCGAGGACGACGGTTCCGCCTTCGGCCGTCGTGGCGCTGGCCACCAGGAACAGGGCGGCCTCGATGCCCTCGCGCAGGACGGAGAAGAAGGCCACCGCGACGATGGCTCGACGGGCGTCGCCGTGGCCCACGGCGTCGTCGACCTTGTGCTCCAGCTCGCCCTTGATGGCCCGGGCCTGGCGCCGCATCCAAAAGACCATCCACGTGAGCACGATGGCGGCGATGACCGAGATGGCGGCGAAGGCCCGCAGGCGGGGGAGGCCCTCCAGCGCGCCGACGGTGAGGTGGATGACGACGCCCGCCACCGAGGCCAGGGCCACGGCCGCGGCCACCCCGCCCCACGCGTACTTGGACAGGTCGAGCCGGTCGATTCGGCGCAGGTAGGCGAACACGATGGCGACGATCAGCGCCGCCTCGAAACCCTCCCGGACCATGATCACCAGGGGCGTCAACATGGTTAGGTCAGCCTAACGTTTGTCGGTAACCCGGCCAAATCCCCCACATCCTTCCACCCCCCGCGCTTTTCCACAGCAGCAGGTGCTGTGGAAAAGTCGAGAGGGGGGCGGGCGCGGGGCGGTGGGCCAGTGGTCAGGTGCGCTGCCAGTCCTTCCAGACCGGGTCGTAGCCCGCGGCGCGCAGCACGGCGGCCAACTCGGCGGGCGAGCGGGTATCGGCGATGGAGAACTGCGGCTCGGCGTCCGACGGCGCCGCGTACCCGCCCGGCTCGGTGTGCGAGCCCGCCGACATGTGGGTCACGCCCAGCCGGACCAGCGCGTCCCGCAGCTCCGGCGCCTCCCGGGTCGACAGCACCAGGCCCACGTCAGGCAGGAACAGCCGCATGGCGCACACCAGTTGCACGAACGACCGGTCGTCCACGTCGCCGCCCGGCGCCACGGGCACCGACACGCCGGCCGCCGGGCGCATGCGCGGCAGCGACACGGTGACCTCGCTGCGCCAGTGCCGACGCATGAGCGCGCCCGCGTGGGCGGCCACGGCCAAGGCCTCGAAACGCCAGTCGTCGTGCAGGCCGAGCAGCGCCCCAACGCCCAGCCTGCGCATGCCCGCTTCGGCCCCGCGGTCGGGCGCGCCCAACCGCCAGTCGTAGTTGCGCTTCTTGCCCTTGAGGTGCACGGCCTCATAGGCGGACCGGGCGTACGTCTCCTGATAGACGACCAGCCCGTCGCACCCGGCCGCCACCAGGCGCCGATACGTGTCCGTGTCCCACACCTGCACCTCGACGGAGATGGAAGGGAACAGCGGCGCCAACGCCTCCACGCACGCGACCAGATAGTCCTTGCTCACGATGCGGGCGTGCTCGCCGCTGACCAGCAGCACGTGGCGAAAGCCGCGCTCGGCCAGGGCCCGGCCCTCGGCCACGACCTCGTCCACCGACAGCGTGCGCCGGGCGATCTGGTGCTCGGCCGAGAACCCGCAGTACGTGCACGTGGACACGCATTCGTTGGACAGATACAGGGGCGCGAACAGATGGATGGTGCGGCCGAATCGCTGGACGGTGAGTCGGTTGGCCGCCGCGGCCATGTCCTCCAGGCGCGACCCGGCCGCGTCCGACAACAGCACGGCGAAGTCGTCCAGTGCCAGCCGCCCCCCGCGCCCGCCCCGGCCCCCGCCCGACCCGAGCCGGCCCAAGACGTGTTGGACGCGCTCGGGTGTGGCCCACGCCGAGTCGGCCAACGCTCGCAGTCGGTCCAGGTCGACGGCCAGCAGGTCGGCCCCCGCCGTCCCCTCCGGCACACCCGTCGGCCGCGACTCCAACGTCAACTTTTCCACAGCACCTGTTGCTGTGGAAAAGTTGGAAAGGCCGGTCACGGGCGGCCCGACGGCGAGCCCGACGGCGAGCCCGACGGTGAAAGGAAGCCGGTGAGGGGCGACGAGGCCGACGCCTGCGTGCCCACGCCGGCCAGCCCGGCCACGAACGCAGCGCGCCCGGCCGCCACCGCGCCCGCGAAGGCCCGGCCCATGGCCACTGGGTCGCCCGCGGTCCCGATGGCCGTATTGACCAAGACGGCGTCGGCCCCGAGCTCCATGGCCTCGGCCGCCTGCGAAGGGGCGCCGATCCCTGCGTCCACCACCACCGGCACCATGGCCTGCTCCACGATGATCTCCAGCGCGGCGCGCGTCCGCAGCCCTTGGTTCGACCCGATCCACGACCCGAGGGGCATGACCGTGGCGCAGCCCACCTCCTCCAACCGCTTGCACAGCACCGGGTCGGCCGAGCAGTACGGCAGCACCGTGAACCCGTCGCGCACCAAGACCTCCGCGGCCCGCAGCGTCTCCACTGGGTCGGGCCACAAGTAGCGCGGGTCGGGCGTGACTTCGAGCTTGATCCACGTGGGCAGTTCGGCGGCCCGGGCCAGTCGGGCCAGCCGCACGGCCTCGTCGGCGTCGACCGCGCCGCTCGTGTTGGGAAGCAGTTGCACGCGGTCGAGGGGGATGGCGTCGAGGATGTCCTCCTCGGCGCTCGGGTCCACCCTGCGCAGCGCGACGGTCACCATCTCCGTGCCCGACGCGGCGATCGTGTCGCGCAGTGACGCGATGGAGGGGAACTTCCCCGTGCCCAGGAACAGCCGGGAGGCGAAGGCCCGTCCCCCGATCAACAGCTCGTCCATGGTGCGCTCCTCCGACCCGCATTACCGGGCCTGTCAGAGGGTCGCGGGCCGCACGCCCGCCTCTCAGCCCGGTTCGCCGAGCTCCCCTGCGATCTCGCTCGTAGGGTACCCCTCCATGCGTTTCTGGACGGTCGAGGAGGCGCGGGCCTACCTGCCCAGGGTCAAAGAGCTGCTGGGCACGGTCGAGCAGGCCCTCAAGGAGTTGGAGGACGAGGGCGTGGTGCTGCGCCAGTTGGCCAACGGCTTGGTCGACTTCCCCGCGGTGGGCGACGATGGCGACGTGTACTTCCTGTGTTGGAAGACCGACGAGCCCGACATCGAGTGGTGCCATGCGCCCCAGGCCGGCTTCGCGGGCAGGCGCCGCCTGACGGACCTTCCCGAGCCGTTGGACGGGCCGTGAAAACGCACAAGCTCGTCATCGCGGCGTTGGTCACCGGGTTGGTCATCCTGGCCGCCGGAGGCGTGTTCTTCCTCCAATTATTGAAGGCCCAGTAGCCCGGTAGGCTGCCGCGCCATGGCCGAGGAATTCGACGTCGTCGTCATCGGCGGCGGCCCAGGGGGATACGCCGCCGCGCTGTACGGCGCCAACGCGGGACTGCGCATCGCGGTCGTGGAGAAGGACAAGGTCGGGGGGACGTGCCTGCATCGCGGCTGCATCCCGGCCAAGGAGTTCCTGGAGACGGCGCATGTGTTCCGCACCGTGGCCGGGGCCAAGGAGTTCGGCGTGATGGCCGAGCAGCCCGGCGTCGACTTCGGCACCAGCCAGCAGCGCAAGCAAAAGGTCGTCGACCAACTGTGGAAGGGCCTCCAAGGCCTGATGAAGCGGCGCAAGATCACCACCATCGAGGGCACCGGCACGCTGCACGCCAACAAGGTGGTCAAGGTGTCCGACGGCACCGAGCTTCGGGGCCGCCACGTGATCCTGGCCACGGGCTCGGTGCCCCGCACCATTCCCGGCTTCGACGTGGACGGCCGCTACGTCATGACCAGCGACGAGGTGCTCGCCCTCGACAAGCTGCCGTCGTCCGCGGTGGTCATCGGCGGCGGCGCCATCGGCTGCGAGTTCGCCTCGATGATGAGCGACTTGGGCGTGCAGGTCACCGTCCTCGAAGCCCTGCCCAAGCTGTTGCCGGGCTGCGACAAGGACGTGGTCGACGTGGTGGCCCGCTCGTTCAAGAAGCGGGGCATCGACGTGCGCCTCGGCGTGCAGGTCCACGGCCACGAGCCCAACGACACCGGCACCACCGTCAAGTTCGGCGAGGGCGAGCAGATCACGGTCGACGCCGTCGTGGTGTCGGTCGGGCGCAGGCCGCTGTCGGACAACCTCGGTCTCGACGGCACCGCGGTCGAGGTCGACCAGCGCGGCTTCGTGAAGGTGGACGAGGTGATGCGCACGGGCGAGTCCGGCGTCTACGCGGTCGGCGACCTGGTGGCCACGCCCGCCCTGGCCCACATCGGCTTCGCCGAGGCCGTCGTCGCCATCAAGGACATCCTGGGCGAGAGCCCGGTGCCGGTCGACTACGCCAAGGTCCCGTGGTGCATCTATTGCCATCCCGAGGTCGCCTTTGCGGGCATGTCCGAGGAGGCCGCGGTGGAGGCGGGCTTCGAGGTCATCGCCAAGAAGGACCCCTTCATCGGCAACGGCCGGGCCCTGATCGTGGGCGAGCCCGAGGGCATGGTGAAGGTGATCGCGGAGAAGTTGCCGGACGGCCGGGCCGGGCGCATCCTCGGGGTGCACATGGTCGGCCCATGGGTCACTGAGCAATTGGGCCAGGGTTACCTGGCCGTGAACTGGGAGGCCACGCCCGACGAGGTGGCCCAGTTCATCCAACCGCACCCGACGCTGTCCGAGGTGTTCGGGGAGACCGTTCTGGCGCTGACCGGGAGAGGACTGCACGCCTGATGGCAGACATCACGATGCCGCAGCTTGGCGAGACCGTGACCGAGGGGACCATCACCCGATGGGCCAAGCAGGTCGGGGACAAGATCGAAGAGGACGAGGTCCTGTTCGAGGTCTCCACCGACAAGGTCGATTCCGAGGTGCCCTCGCCCACCACCGGCTTTCTGGCCGAGATCCTCGTGCAGGAAGGGGAGACGGCCGACGTGGGCACCAAGCTGGCCGTCATCTCCGACGCCCCGCCCTCGGGCGCGTCCGACAACGGCAGTGCCGGGGCCGAGGCCGGGTCACAGGCCGAGCCACAGGCCGACGAGCCGCCTGAGCCCAAGACGGCCACGGTCGAGCAGCAGGCCGCGGCCGAACAGGAGCAGGCCGCAGCGGAGGAGCCTCAGCAGCAGCCCGCCGACGAGCCCCCCGGCGACCCGGACGGGGCGGGCGAGGGCGATGCCGCCCCGGCCGTCGAGGAAGGCGCGCCTTCGCCCACCGGGAATGCAGGGGCGGGCACCCGTCCTTCGAACGACCGGCCGCCGGGCAGGCCGAGTGGCGGCGGTGGAGGTGGAGGCGACGGGCGCGTCCTGTCGCCGGTGGTGCGCAGACTGATCGCCGAGCACAACCTCAACCCCGAGGAGATTCAGGGCACGGGCGCGGGCGGCCGCATCACGCGTACCGACGTGCTGGCCGTCATCGACTCGCGCGGGGGAAGTGGCGGTGGCGCGCAGGCCGAGCCCGCCCAGGCCCAGCAGCAGGCGCCGGTGACCG
>JAUTXP010000016.1 GCA_030837965.1 Acidimicrobiaceae bacterium
GCGACGGCGCCCTCGGTGTCGGAGTCGTTGCCCACGGCGTCGAAGGTGACCGGGCCGCCCTCGTCCGTGCCCGCGGCGTCGTCGGCGGCCACCGGCGGGTCGTTGACGGCGTTCACGGTGATGGCCGCGACGGCCGAGTTCGAGTCGGCGGTGCCGTCGCTGGCCGTGTAGGTGAACTGGTCGGGGCCGTTGTAGTCGGCCGCGGGCGTGTAGGCGACCGGGGACGTGCAGGCGACGGTGCAGCCGAGCTGGCCGTGCGACGGGCCCGAGGCCACGTCGAAGGTGAGCGGGTCGCCCTCGGCGTCCGTGGCGCCGAGCGCGACCTGCCCGGCCGTGTCCTCAGCAGTGGTGAGCGAAGCGGCCGACGCCACCGGGGCGTCGTTGACGGCGGCCACGGTCAGGGCCACGGCCGCCGTGCCGGTGCCGCCATAGGGGTCCGAGGCCGTGTACGTGAACGCGTCGGCGCCGTTGAAGTCGGGGGCGGGCGTGTAGGTGAACGAGCCGTTGGGGGCGAGGGACACGGCGCCGTGGGCGGGCCCGGTCTTGATCGCGGCCGACAGCGTGTCGCCATCGCTGTCGGTGTCATTGCCCAGGACGCCTGCGCCTGCGCTCACGACCAACGGGACGTCCTCCACCGCGGCGTATGCGTCGTTCACCGCGGACGGGGCCACATTGGAAAGGCCGAGGATGGCCACCATGGGCCGGGGCGGGCTCGGGGCCAGCGATCCCGCAAACGGGGCGTCGCCGAAGGCGAATACGCCACCGTCGGCTCCGGCCAGGTTGTAGCCCTTTCCGGTGGCGCTGGGGACGGCGTCCACGATGGGGGCGCTGAGGTCCGGCCGCCCAATGAGTCGTGGAATCCGAACCCGTTGAAGGCGAAGACGCTGCCGTCCGACCCTGCCAGCCCGTAGCCCGGCCCGGTCTTGGCGCTCATGATGGCGACGATGGGTCCGTTCAGGTGCAAGGCCGCCGCCGATCCGCCGAACGGCGCGCCGCCGAAGGCGAACACCCCGCCGTCGCGCCCGGCCAGCCGGTAGCCGTCGTTAGCGGCGTCCAAGGCGATGTCGACCACAGGTCCGGCCAGGGCCATGCCGCCGAGCGAGCCCCGGTAGGGGGCGTCGCCGAAGGCGAACACACCCCCGTCAGCCCCGGCCAGGACGTAGCCGTTGCCGGTCGGGGTGACATCCACGCCCACGATGGGCTGGTTGAGAGGCAGGCCGTGAAGCCCGCCCAGATAGGGGGCGTCGCCGAAGGCGAAGACGCTGCCGTCTGACGCCACGAGCACCGCGCCCGCACCGCTCGGCGTCATGTCGCCGTCAACGATGGGGGCGCTGAGGGGGGTGCCGGCCAGCGACCCCGGGCTGACGGCATCGCCGAACGGGGTCGTGGCCCCGGCCCCGTCCACCAACACATAGCCGGACGTGCCCGCGTGGGTGGCGGCAGGGGCAAAGGCAGAGACAGACGCGGAGGCGAAGGCGAAAGACGCCGACGCGGGGCCGGCCCCGACCCACCCGGCGATCACGCCCGCCGCCAGGGCACCGAGGACTGCCAACCGCGCCGCACGTCGTGTCCGCATCGTCGTCCCCCGTTGGACGTTCGCCCACTGCGGTTCGTCCAGTCCGGCTGAACCATCGGCTCCGAAGTGACCCGCTAGAGGAGGCGGTAGGTATTTCAGGACGCAAACGAGGAATGTCAAGGCGAATGACTCCTTCGGGCCATGCGTGCCATCGCCCGCACCGGGGCCAGCACATCGCCCCGCGCGCCTGTACGTCGCCGCACCTGCTCGGACTGGAGGACATAGACCGCGTTATCCGCAGGCCATGTCCTCCAGTCGGCGGGGTGAGGTGGCGGGTGCGGGCGGCGTACCATCGTCGGATGGCGACGGGGGACATGGCCACGGGGGACATGGCGAACACCGGCACGGCAGCCACGGCAGGCGCGGCCGCGAGCACGGCTCGGTCCGTCCTGGCCTACCGGGTGGCCGCGGGGCTGTTGACGGCAGCCGCCGCGCTGGAGGTGACCAGGTCCGGCCTCACGCTGCTGGCGCTGAACGCGGCCGTCAGCGCGGTCACCTACCTGCTGCTTCCTACCTGGGTGGACCTGCCGTCACGGGCCTACTTCCGCCGCTTCAGCGCGTACGCCGTCGCCCACGGCGCCCTGGTGCTCGCTTTCGCGGCCTACCTCGCCCTGCGCTGACCGGCTGAACTGCACGATCTCCCCAGCGCCCCAGTTGCCTGCACGGGGCGTGCTGCTACACTCCTCTGGCTTCACGAACTGACGTCTGCGGTCGCCCGTGGGGAACGCCGCAGCACAACCGAAGAAACGCTCCGCCGGGCTGTGCTCGTGCGGAGCGTCCGCGTGACGGGGGATCTGTCCTCCCTCACCTCCGGAGAGAGACGAACTCATGGCAACCAAAGCGATCGTCGGCGAGAAAGTCGGCATGACCCAGGTGTGGGACGACCAGAACCGTCTGGTCCCCGTCACCGTGGTCAAGGTCCGACCGGTGCGCGTCGTGCAGGTCAAGACGCCCGAGAACGACGGCTACTCCGCCCTCCAGGTCACCTTCGGCACCAAGCGGGCCCGCAGTGTGAACAAGCCCGAGACCGGCCACTTCGCCAAGGCGGGCGTGGACCCCGGCGTCAAGCTGGTCGAGCTTCGCCTGGAAGACACCGGCGCCTACTCGGTGGGCCAGGAGATCAAGGTCGACGTGCTCACCCCTGGCGACAAGATCGACGTCACCGCGGTCAGCAAGGGCAAGGGCTTCGCAGGCGGCATGAAGCGCCACAACTTCAAGGGCCAGGGCGCGTCCCACGGCAACCACAAGAAGCACCGGTCGCCCGGCTCCATCGGCGCCTGCGCCACGCCCGCCCGAGTGTTCAAGGGCACGAAGATGGCGGGTCACATGGGCGCCGAGAAGGTGACCACCTTGAACCTCGAGGTCGTGCAGGCCGACGCCGAGCGCGAGCTGCTGTTGGTCAAGGGTGCGGTCCCCGGTCCGCGCGGTGGGCTGGTCCTCATCCGTGACGCGGTGAAGGGCGGCAAGTAAATGGCCAGCGTTGAAGTGAAGCGGATCGACGGGTCGTCGGCGGGCACGGCCGAATTGGACGACGCCACCTTCGGCATCCAGCCCAACGTCCCGGTCATGCACCAGGTCGTCACCGCCCAGTTGGCCGCGGCCCGCTCCGGCACCCAGTCGACCAAGACCAGGGCCGAGGTCAGAGGCGGCGGCAAGAAACCGTGGCGGCAGAAGGGGACGGGCCGGGCCCGTCAGGGCTCCACCCGGGCGCCCCATTGGGCAGGCGGCGGTGTGGCCCTCGGGCCCAAGCCCCGCAGCTACGCCCAGAAGACCCCGAAGAAGATGATCCAACTCGCCCTGCGCTCGGCCCTGTCGGACCGGGCTGCGGACGGCAAGGTCGTGGTCATCGACGAGTGGTCGTTCGACCAGCCCAAGACCAAGACGGCCAAGGCCGCTCTCGGCGCCCTGGGGCTGGACGGCAAGGTGCTCGTGGTCGTGACCCGCGACGACGAGATCGTCTACAAGTCGTTCCGCAACCTTCAAGAGGTCCAGGTCATCCTGACCGGCGAGCTCAACGCCTACGACGTGCTGTGCAGCGACTGGGTCGTGTTCACTCAGGCCACCCTGCCCGCAGGCCAGGTCGCATCGGATCGGGCCAAGCAGGGCGGCGTGCAGACCAGCGCCCCGGTGTCGGCCGAGCCGGTGACCGAGCCTGTGGCCGCTGCGCCAGCGCCTGAGCCGGCCGCCGAGCCTGTCGCCGCCGAGCCTGAGCCGGCCCCTGCGCCTGCCGAGCCTGCGGCCGACACCACTGAGACCGAGGAGGCGGGCGAATGAGGGACCCCCGGGACGTGATCATCGAGCCGGTGGTGTCCGAGAAGTCGTACGCCTTGTTGGACGAGGGCGTCTACACGTTCATCGTGCACCCGGACTCCAACAAGACCGAGATCCGCCAGGCCGTCGAGGCCATCTGGAACGTGCGGGTCGAGAAGGTCAACACCTTGAACCGCAAGGGCAAGCGCAAGCGCAACCGGCGTCAGGCCACGTTCGGCAAGCGGTCCGACACCAAGCGCGCCATCGTCACGCTGGTGCCCGGCCAGTCCATCGAGTTGTTCCAGAGCTAGGCGGATCGACGATGCCTCTTCGCAAACGCAAGCCCACCAGCCCCGGTCGCCGCTTCCAGACCGTCTCCGACTTCTCGGAGATCACCAAGGGCAAGCCGGAAAAGACCCTGCTGGCCCCCAAGCCCCGCACCGGCGGGCGCAACAGCTATGGCCGCAAGACGGCCCGTCACCGCGGCGGCGGCCACAAGCAGCAGTACCGCATCGTCGACTTCAAGCGGAACAAAGACGGCGTGCCCGCCAAGGTCGCGGCCATCGAGTACGACCCCAACCGCAACGCGCGCATCCTTCTGCTGCACTACCTCGACGGCGAGAAGCGCTACATCCTGGCCCCGTCCCGTGTGCAGGTGGGCGACCTGCTCCAGAGCGGCCAGGGCTCGGAGATCCGGCCCGGCAACGCCCTGCCCCTGCGCTACATCCCCGTGGGCACCACGGTGCACAACGTGGAGCTCAAGCCCGGCGCGGGCGGCAAGCTGGCCAGGGGCGCGGGCATGAGCGTGCAGCTCGTGGCCAAGGAGGGCGACTTCGCCACCTTGCGCCTGCCCTCCACCGAGATGCGCAGGGTCCCGATCGACTGCCGGGGCACGGTGGGCGAGGTCGGCAACGCCGAGGCCGAGCTGATCAAGATCGGCAAGGCTGGCCGCAACCGCTGGAAGGGCGTGCGCCCGCAGACCCGCGGCGTGGCCATGAACCCGGTCGACCACCCGTTGGGCGGCGGCGAGGGCAAGACGTCGGGCGGACGCCATCCGGTGTCGCCGTGGGGCAAGCCCGAGGGGCGCACCCGTGACAAGAACAAGGAATCTCAGAAGCTCATCATCCGACGTCGCCGCACGCGCGGCTCGCGCCGGTAGTAGGGGAGACGCATGCCGCGCTCATTGAAGAAGGGCCCGTTCGTGGACGACCACCTGTTGAAGAAGGTGGACGCCCTCAACACGGCCAACGACAAGCGGGTCATCAAGACGTGGTCCCGCCGGTCCACGATCATCCCGGACATGGTCGGCCACACCATCGCCGTCCACGACGGCCGCAAGCACGTGCCCGTCTACATCACCGAGTCGATGGTCGGTCATAAGTTGGGTGAGTTCGCGCCCACCCGCACGTTCCGCTACCACGCGGGCCAAGAGCGGGCCGGCCGCCGATGACGGGTCCCAAGACCAACGAGCGGCCGGGTACCCGGGCCGTCCTCAAGTTCTGCCAGATCTCGGCGTTCAAGATCCGTCCTGTCCTCGACCTGGTTCGGGGCAAGGAGGTGGCCGAGGCGCGCGACATCTTGCGCTTCTCGGAGCGCGACGCCGCCTTCGTCGTGGGCAAGCTGCTCGACTCTGCCGTGGCCAACGCGGCCCACAACGACGAGCTCGACCCCGAAGAGCTGTTCGTCTCGGCCTGCTACGCCGACGAGGGCATGACCCACAAGCGGTGGCGGCCCCGCGCTCGAGGCCGGGCCACCCGCATCCGCAAGCGCACGTCGCACATCACGGTGATCGTCAGCCGACTGCCCGAGGACCGGCTCCAGCGCCTCCGGGCCAAGCGGGCCGCGGAGACGTCTAACCGCAGGGCCCGTCGCGTGGCTGGCGGCCGCCAGGGCCGACGCCGGCGTCGCGACGAGGAGCTGCCCGGCACCACCGAGCCGGTGGCCACCGAGGCCGCGGCCACGGTGGAGCAGACGGTGGCCGAGCAGGACGCAGCCGTCAACGAAGAAACGGTGAACGAAGAGACGGTCGAGACGACTGAGCCGACGGCGGCCGAGGTGGCGGAGGCCGTCGAGGAAGCAGGCATCGTCGACCAGCAGGCCGAGGCCGTGGCCGTCGCTGAAGAAGCGGCCGAGACCGAGACCGAGACCGAGACCGAGACCGAGAAGGAAGAGGGCGAGTAATGGGCCAAAAGGTCAACCCCTACGGGTTCCGACTCGGCGTGACGACGGACTGGAAGTCCCGCTGGTTCAACGACCGGGACTACCAGGACTACGTGATCGAGGACTGGAAGATCCGCGACTACCTGATGGGCCAGTTGGAGCGGGCCGCAGTGAGCCGCATCGAGGTGGAGCGCACGCGTGACCGCCTCCGCATCGATCTGCACACGGCCCGTCCTGGCATCGTCATCGGCCGGCGGGGCGCGGAGGCCGACCGCCTGCGCTCGAAGTTGGCCGAGATCACCGGCAACGCCAAGGTGCAGCTCAACATCCAGGAGATCAAGCAGCCGGAGCTGGATGCGGCCCTGATCGCCCAGGGCATCGCCGACCAGCTGGCGGGGCGGGTCAGCTTCCGCCGGGCCATGAAGCGGGCCGTGCAGACGGTGATGAAGGCGGGCGCCCAGGGCGTGCGGGTGCAGTGCTCGGGCCGCCTGGGCGGCGCTGAGATGTCGCGCTCCGAGGCCTATCGCGAGGGTCGGGTGCCGCTGCACACGCTGCGGGCCGACATCGACTACGGCTTTCGCGAGGCCAAGACCACCTTCGGCCGCATCGGTGTGAAGGTCTGGATCTACAAGGGCGACATCCTCCCCTACAAGGTCTCGGCCGACGACAAGATCAAGCGCGAGGCGGACATGGCCACGGGCGGCACGTCGGGCGAGTCCCGTCCCCGCCGCGTGATCTCGGCGGGCGGCGGTCGTCGTCGTCCCGACCAGGGCGAGCCGGGCACCGCAGGCGCGCCGGACGCGGCGCCTGCCGCTGCCGGAGAGGCCGCGGCCGCGGACCCGGCCGCGCCGTTGGTTCCCGAGGTCGACCCGGACCTCGAACGCCTGCTGGCCGAGGAAGAAGAGATCGAGCGCAAGACCCGCGAGGCCCATCACGAAGCGCCCCACATGCGCCGCGAGGTGGATTGATGGTTTCGCCCTCACTCGCTCGCTGCGCTGATCGTGCTCCGGCCGACCGGCAAAGCCGCACCGGCCTTTGTGTTCAAGAGGTTTCCTCATGTTGATGCCCAAGAAGGTCAAGCACCGCAAGCAGCATCGTGGGCGCAGGCAGGGCGACGCCAAGGGCGGGACCCAGGTGGCGTTCGGCGACTACGGCATCCAGGCCTTGGAGCCGGGGTGGATCACGGCCCGGCAGATCGAGGCCGCCCGTATCGCCATGACCCGCCACATCAAGCGAGGCGGCAAGGTGTGGATCCGCATCTTCCCGGACAAGCCCATCACGCAGAAGCCGGCCGAGACCCGCATGGGCTCGGGCAAGGGCAACCCCGAGTACTGGGTGGCCGTAGTCAAGCCCGGCCGCATCATGTTCGAGCTCTCCGGCGTGGACGAGGAATTGGCCCGCTCGGCTATGAGCAGGGCCATTCAGAAGCTGCCCATCAAGGCCAAGTTCGTCGTGCGCCGCGAGCAGCAGGAAGAGGTGGAGGTCTGATGGCCAACGTCAAGGCCGACGAGCTTCGCAACATGCCCGACGACGAGTTGGAGACCCGCCTGTCCGAGGCCAAGCAGGAGCTGTTCAACCTGCGCTTCCGGCTCGTGACCGGCCAGTTGGACAACTCGTCCCGACTGGGCGTCATCCGCAAGGACATCGCCCGCATCTACACGATCCTTCGCGACCGCGAGATCGTGGCCGCCGAGCAGGCGGACGCCGACGCGGCTGCCGCCGGGAACGGTGGCGCCGGTGAAGAAGGAGTGACCAATGGCTGACGAGACCGGCCAGACGCCGGCCGAGGCCGCTCGTGGGAATCGCCGCAAGGTCCGTGAGGGCGTGGTCGTGTCCACCAAGATGGACAAGACCGCCGTCGTCGCTGTGATCGAGCGCGTGCGTCATCCCAGGTACGCCAAGACGGTGCAGCGCACCAAGCGCCTGTATGCCCACGACGAGGCCAACGACGCCCGCACGGGCGACCGCGTCCGCATCCAGGAGACCCGCCCGCTGTCCAAGCTCAAGCGCTGGCGCGTCGTCGAAGTCCTTGAGAGGGCCAAATGATGTGCTTCGCCCTCACTCGGCCGCTTCACTCGCTGGAGGCCGTCCGATGATCCAGCAGGAATCGCGGCTGCGGGTGGCCGACAACTCCGGCGCCAAGGAGGTCCTCTGCATCAAGGTGCTCGGGGGCTCGCGGCGGCGCTACGCGTCGATCGGCGACATCTTCGTGGCCACGGTCAAAGACGCCATCCCTGGCGCAGCCGTGAAGAAGGGCGACGTGGTCAAGTGCGTCGTCGTCAGGGTCAAAAAGGAGAAGCGGCGGCCGGACGGCAGCTACATCCGCTTCGACGAGAACGCCGCGGTGCTGATCAACGACCAGCAGCAGCCCCGGGGCACGCGCATCTTCGGCCCGGTGGGCCGCGAGCTGCGGGACAAGAAGTTCATGCGGATCATCTCGCTGGCCCCGGAGGTGTTGTAGCCCAATGAAACTGAAGAAGGGCGATCGGGTGCGCGTGCTGACGGGCAAGGACCGCGGCAAGGAGGGCACCATCATGCGGGCCATGCCCGCCGAGGGACGGGTCATCGTCGACGGCGTGAACGTGGCCAAGCGCCACCAGCGGGCCACGAAGGCCACCATGCAGGGCGGCATCATCGACAAGGACATGCCCATGCCCGCGTCGGCCGTGGCCATCCTGTGCCCGAAGGACGGGCCCACTCGGATCGGTTACCGGTTCGAGGAGACGGGTGCGGGCACGCGCCGCAAAGTCCGAATCTGCAAGAAGTGCGGAGGTGACCTGTGATGGCCACCGCCACCGCAGCCAAAGAGCGCCCCCGCCTCAAGCAGCGCTACGACGCCGAGATCCGCGCCCAGCTCAAGGACACGCTGGGCGTGGGCAACATCATGGAGGTCCCGCGCTTCGAGAAGATCGTCATCAACATGGGCGTGGGCAAGGCCACCCAGCAGCCGTCGCTGCTGGAAGGGGCCGTGCGCGACCTCACCCAGATCAGCGGCCAGAAGCCGCTGGTGACGAAGGCGACCAAGTCGATCGCGGGCTTCAAGCTGCGCGAGGGCCAGAGCATCGGCTGCAAGGTGACGCTCCGCGGCGATCGCATGTGGGAGTTCCTCGACCGGCTCATCAGCCTGGCCATCCCCCGCATCCGCGACTTTCGCGGTCTGCCCGCCAACGCCTTCGACGGGCGGGGCAACTACACGTTCGGCGTCACCGAGCAGCTCATCTTCCCGGAGATCGACTACGACAAGATCGATACCGCCCGGGGCATGGACATCACCATCGTGACCACCGCCCGCACCAACGCCGAGGGCAAGGCCCTGCTGGATGCGTTCGGGTTTCCGTTCCAACGAGAAGGGGGCGCCCGATGACGGAGCGCGCCATCGCGAATCAGCGTGAGGGGCAGTAGTGGCAAAAAAGGCACTCATCGAGAAGCAGCAGCGCAAGCCCAAGTTCAAGGTGCGCGCCTACACCCGGTGCCGCCGGTGCGGCCGACCCCACTCGGTGTTCCGCAAGTTCGGCCTGTGCCGCATCTGCCTGCGCGAGTTGGCGCATGCGGGCGAGCTGCCCGGTGTGACCAAGGCGAGCTGGTGAGGGGAGGGACCGCGCAATGACCATGACCGATCCCATCGCCGACATGCTGACCCGCGTGCGCAACGCCAACACGGCGATGCACGACACGGTCCGCATGCCCTCGTCCAAGCTGAAGGAGTCGCTCGCCGCGATCCTCCAGCGAGAGGGCTACATCGAGGGCTTCAACGTGGCCGACGACCCCGGTCGACCGGGCCGTGTCCTCGAGATCAGCATGAAGTACTCGCACGATCGGACCCGGACCATCTCCGGCATCCGGCGCATCTCCAAGCCTGGCCTCCGGGTCTACACCAAGGCCGACAAGCTGCCCCGCGTCCTGGGCGGCCTCGGTGTGGCCGTGGTGTCGACCAGCCAGGGCCTCATGACCGACCGCGAGGCGCGCCAGCGCCGCGTCGGCGGCGAAGTCCTTTGCTACGTCTGGTGAGCCAACCATGAGCCGAATCGGAAAGTCCCCCATCCCTGTGCCCAGCGGCGTCGAGGTGACGCTGGCAGGCCGGCGCGTCTCGGTGAAGGGCCCCCAGGGCACGCTCGAGCGCGAGCTGCCGGGCGAGATCACCGTCCGCCAGGAGGACTCGACCCTGTTGGTCGAGCGTCCGAACGACGAGCGCCAGAACCGAGCGCTGCACGGGTTGACCCGTTCCCTGGTGTTCAACATGGTCACGGGCGTGGCCTCCGGCTTCACCAAGGAGTTGGAGATCGTGGGCGTGGGCTATCGAGCCACGCCGCGCAGCCCGCAGCAGATCGAGCTGGCCCTCGGCTTCAGCCACCCGGTGGTGGTCGACGCCCCGGCGGGCATCTCGTTCGAGGTGCCCATCCCGACCCGCATCGTCGTCAAGGGCATCGACAAAGAGATGGTCGGCCAGGTCGCGGCCAACATCCGCAAGATCCGCAAGCCCGAGCCCTACAAGGGCAAAGGCGTCCGCTACCTGGGCGAGTACGTGCAGCGCAAGGCCGGAAAGGCGGCGAAGTGATGGTTTCGCCTCGCAAGCAGAGCTTGCGAGGCGAGTTCGGGCGAATCCCGCTCGACCGGCAAAGCCGGATCGAGCGGGATGCTGAAAGGCGTTCTCTATGAGCTTCACGACGAAGGATCGGCAGACCGGAAGGGCCCGACGCCACTACCGAGTGCGCAAGAAGGTGGTCGGCTCGACCGCCCGCCCGCGCCTGGCCGTGTTCCGTTCCAACAAGCACATCGTCGCCCAGGTGATCGACGACGCCACCGGCCGCACGTTGGCCGCGGCCTCGACCCACGAGAAGGACCTCCGGGGCGCGGGCTCGACCGGCAACAAGTCGGCGTCCGCCACGGTGGGCCGACTGGTCGCCGAGCGGGCCAAGGAGGCAGGCGTCTCCCAGGTCGTCTTCGACCGGGGCGGCTTCCTCTACCACGGCCGCATCGCCGCAGTGGCCGACGCCGCCCGCGAAGCAGGACTGGAGTTTTAGTGCTTCGCACTCGGAAGCAAAGCTTCCTCGGCGATCTCAATCGAGCTCCGGCCGACCGGCAAAGCCGGACCGGCCTGCGCACTGAAGGGTGTTGTTGATGGCACAGGATTCGCAGTACGAAGAGCGCACCATCAAGGTGAACCGCGTGGCCAAGGTCGTGAAGGGCGGCCGCCGGTTCTCCTTCACCGCGCTCATGGTGATCGGCGACGGCAACGGCAAGGTCGGCCTGGGCTACGGCAAGGCCAAGGAGGCGGGCCTGGCTGTGCAGAAGGGCATCGAAGAGGCCAAGAAGAACCTCTTCGACGTCCCCCTGGCCGACAACACCATCACCCATCCCATCCTCGGTGAAGCCGGGGCGGGCCGGGTGCTGTTGCGTCCCGCCGCCCCCGGGACCGGCGTGATCGCCGGCGGCGCCGCCCGGGCCATCCTGGAGATGGCGGGCATCCACGACGTGCTGGCCAAGTCGCTGGGCTCGTCGAACTCCATCAACGTGGCCCATGCCACCATCGCCGGCCTCAAGGGGCTCAAGCGCCCCGACGAGATCGCCCGGCTGCGGGGCAAGACGCCCGAAGAGGTCACCCCCAAGGGCCTGCTGGCGTCCTACAACGCCCGCCGCCGGGGCGCCCACGTGCCGCAGGAGGTGCGGTAGATGTTTCGCACTCGGAAGCGAAGCTTCCTCGGCGATCTCAGCGGTGCTCCGGCCGACCGCCAAAGCCGGACCGGCCTCCGCGCTCAGGAGGCGCTCTGATGGCCCAGCTCAAGGTCACCCAGGTGAAGTCGGCCATCGGCACCAAGCCCAAGCACCGCGGCACACTGCGGGCGCTGGGCCTGGGCCGCATCGGCAAGACGAACACGCTGGCCGACACCCCGGAGGCCCGGGGCGCCATCGCCCGCGTGCCGCACCTCGTCACGGTGGAGGAAACCCAATGAAGGTCCACGACCTCAAGCCCGCGCCGGGCTCGACCAAGGCCAAGCGCCGCGTCGGCCGCGGCATCGCAGGCAAGGGCGGCAAGACGGCAGGCCGCGGCACCAAGGGCCAGAAGGCGCGCGGCCAGGTCCCCGCGGGCTTCGAAGGCGGCCAGCTTCCCTTGGCGCAGCGGGTGCCCAAGCTCAAGGGCTTCAAGAACCCGTTCCGCGTCGAGTACGCCGTGGTCAACCTCGAGACCCTGGAGGGCTTCGACGGCGACGACGTCAATCCCGAGACGCTGCGGGCCAAGGGCCTCGTGCACAAGCACGGCCTCGTCAAGGTGCTCGGCCGAGGGTCACTGACCCGTGCCGTGCGGGTGCGGGCGCATGCCTTCTCCAAGTCGGCGGAACAGGCGATCACAGCCGCAGGCGGTAGCGTGGACGTGATCCCGCCCCCCTTCGGCCACGGGCGTCCCCCGGCCAAGGGCAACGCACTCACCAACCGCTAGCCGCTCGCCGCGCCGAGGGAGCACCGCAATGCTTGGAAGTGTCAGGAACATGTTCAGGGTCCCGGATCTCCGGAACAAGATCCTGTTCACGTTGTTCATCATCGCCCTGTACCGGTTCGGCTCCCACATCCCGGTACCCGGCATCGACTTCTCCGCCGTGCAGACCCTGCAGGACTCGGCCGACCAAGGCGGCGTGCTCGGATTCCTGAACCTGTTCTCCGGCGGGGCGCTGACCCGCTTTGCCGTCTTCGGGCTCGGCATCATGCCGTACATCACCGCCTCGATCATCGTGCAGTTGCTGATGGTGGTGATCCCCAAGTTCGAGGAGTGGCGCGAGCAGGGGGCGGTGGGGCAGAAGAAGCTGACCCAGGTCACCCGTTACATGACCCTGGCCTTGGCCCTCATGCAGTCCACCGGCCTCGCCTTCGTGTTCCACAACGGCGGCCAAGGCTTCAACGTCAGCTCCGAGATCGACCTCATCCCCACATTCACGGTGGGCCGCGTGTCGCTGGTGGTCCTGTCGATGACGGCGGGCACCGTGTTCGTCATGTGGCTCGGCGAACTGATCACCCAGCGCGGCATCGGCCAGGGCATGTCGATCATGATCTTCGCCAACGTTGTCTCCGGCATGCCTGCCGGTGGGGCCGCGGTGCGGGCCGAGGGCGGCAACGTGAAGTTCGCCATCATCCTCGTCGTCACCCTGCTGCTGCTGCTGGCCATCGTGTTCATCGAGCAGGGCCAGCGCCGCATCCCCGTGCAGTTCGCCAAGCGGGTGGTGGGGCGCCGCATGTACGGCGGCCAGTCCACCTACATCCCGCTCAAGGTCAACCAGTCGGGCGTCATCCCCATCATCTTCGCCAGCTCCGTCCTCTACTTCCCGGTGCTGCTGTCCAACGTCATCCCGTGGACGGGTGTGCGGGAGTGGATCGACAACAACCTGGTGGAGCCGACCAGCGGGCCGTACATCGTGTCGTACGGCGTCATGATCATCCTCTTCGCCTACTTCTACACGGCGATTGCCTTCGACCCGCACCAGCAGGCCGACACCATCCGCAAGCAGGGCGGCTACATCCCCGGCATCCGGCCGGGGCCGCCCACCGAGCGGCACTTGCAGAGCATCCTCACCCGCATCACCTTGCCGGGCGCCCTGTTCCTGGCCTTCATCGCCCTCGTGCCGTCGATCTTCCTGGCTGTCTGGAACATCGACCGGTACCCGTTTGCAGGGACCACCCTGCTCATCGCCGTGGGCGTGGCCCTGGAGACGATGAAGCAGATCGACAGCCAACTGATGATGCGGAACTACGAGGGCTTCCTCAAGTAATTGGTACCCGGCGCGCGGTTGGTGATCCTGGGAAAGCAGGGAGCGGGCAAGGGCACGCAGTGTGTGCGCCTGGCTCGCCATTACGTCGTGCCCCACATCTCCACCGGCGACATGTTCCGGGCGGCCGAGAAGTCGGGCTCCGCCTTCGGGCACAAGCTGGCCGAGTACATGCGGGCGGGCGAGCTCATTCCCGACGAGATCGTGCTCGGCGTGGTGGGCGAGCGCCTCGACCAGAACGACACCAAGAGCCGCGGCTTCATCCTCGACGGGTTCCCCCGCACGGCCAACCAGGCCGAGGCGCTGTCGAAGATGCTGGCGCCGCGTGACCTCGACCTCGCCGTCGACCTGGAGGTGCCCACCGACATCGTGCTCAAGCGGCTGTCGGGGCGGCGGGTGTGCCAGGACTGCGGCACCAACTACTCGTTTCAGAGCCGCCCCCGGGTCGACTGGACGTGCGACGTGTGCGGGGGCGAGGTCGTCCAGCGGGAGGACGACACCGAGGATGCCATCGAGCGTCGGCTGAAGCTGTACGAGGAGCAGACCGAGCCGCTCATCCAGTGGTACCTGGAGCGCGACATGCTGGTGGCCGTCGACGGCCTGGGCACGCCCGACGAGGTCACCGCTCGGCTGACACGGGCCATCGACCGCCGCCGTGCCCACAACGCCGCTCACACCGGCCGATGACGTTTCGGCTCGCAACCATGCTCGCCCCCCTCGCAATCCGAGGTTGCTCGCCGATCTCAACGGTGCTCCGGCCGACCGCCTCCCGCCCGACCCCTCCCTCCGCCCTCCGCCCTTCGGGCGGTCCCTCCGAATCGACCTTCGCGCTGAACGGCTTTGTCGCATGAGGCGGACGGCGCCGGAGCTGGACAAGATGCGGCGGGCCGGGAAGGTCGTGGCCGAGATGCACGAGGCGTGCCGGGAGGCGGCCAAGCCGGGCGCCACCACCGCGGACCTCGACCGAGTGGCCCGAGAGGTGCTCGACCGCCGCAATGCCCGGTCGAACTTCCTCAACTACCACGGCTACCCGGCCGTGATCTGCACGTCGCCCAACAACGTGATCGTGCACGGCATCCCCGGCGGCTACGTCCTCAAGGACGGCGACATCGTCTCCATCGACTGCGGGGCCATCATCGAGGGCTACCACGGTGACGCCGCCTTCACCATGCCCGTGGGGGAGGTGGCCAAGGAGGCCCAGCGCCTCATCGACGTCACCGAGCGCAGCCTGTGGGCGGCCATCGACCGGATGGAGGACGGCAACCGCCTGTCCGACATCGGCCACGCCGTCCAGACGGTGGCCGAGGCGGCCGGGTTCAGCATCGTGCGGGAGTACGTGGGCCACGCCATCGGCACGGCCATGCACGAGGAGCCCCAGGTCCCCAACTACGGGCCGCCCGGCCGCGGCCCCAAGCTGCGCCCGGGGATGGTCTTCGCCGTGGAGCCCATGGTGAACGCGGGCGGGCCCGGCACGCGGCTGCTCGACGACGGCTGGACGGTCGTCACTGCCGACGGCTCCCTGTCGTGCCACTGGGAGCACACCATCGCCATCACCGACAACGGGCCGGAAGTGCTCACCTTGCCGTGATCGGTTATCATGTCCGGTCGGCTTGCCGCGCCTTGCCGCGCGTGTTTCGGCCCATTCCGTAGTCCGAGAAGGAGCTCCATCTGCCCAAGCCCAAGGAAGACGCGATCGTGCTCGAGGGGACCGTCATCGAGCCCCTCCCCAACGCCATGTTCAAGGTCGAGTTGGAGAACGGCCACAAGGTGTTGGCGCACAGCTCCGGGAAGATGCGCATGCACCGCATCCGCATCCTGCCCGGCGACCGCGTGCAGGTGGAGATCACCCCGTACGACCTCAGCCGAGGTCGGATCACCTACCGCTACAAGTAAGCGAGAAAGACCGATGAAGGTACGCCCCAGCGTCAAGCCGATGTGCGAGAAGTGCAAGGTCATCCGCCGCCACGGGCGGGTCATGGTCATCTGCACGGCCAGCACCCGTCACAAGCAGCGGCAGGGATAGTGATGAAGACCGACAGCGCGCAGGTCGAGCCGGCTTCGCCGGTCGACCGCAGCACCGCAGAGCTCGCCTTCGAAGCTCTGCTTCGGAGGCGATAGACCACATGGCACGAATTGCAGGAGTCGACATCCCCCGGGAGAAGCGGCTCGTCATCTCCCTCACCTACGTGTTCGGCATCGGCCGCACCACCGCCGAGCGCATCTGCAAGGCGAACGGCATCGACGAGAGCACCCGCGTCCGCGACCTGACCGACGAAGAGGTCGCCCGCCTGCGCAACTGGATCGACGACGAGCTGAAGGTCGAAGGCGACCTGCGCCGCGACATCCAGCAGGACATCAAGCGGAAGATGGAGATCGGCTCGTACCAGGGCATCCGCCACCGCCGCGGCCTGCCCGTCCGGGGCCAGCGCACCCACACCAACGCCCGCACCCGCAAGGGTCCCAAGAAGACCGTCGCCGGTAAGAAGAAGGTCCGCAAGTAATGGCAAAGCCGAAGCCGGGCGGTCGTCGCCCCCGCCGCCGCGAGAAGAAGAACGTCCCCTACGGCGTCGCCCACATCAAGTCGTCGTTCAACAACACGATCGTCTGCATCACCGACCTCCAGGGAAACGTCATCTCCTGGGCCTCGGCCGGCAACGTCGGGTTCAAGGGCAGCCGCAAGTCCACGCCCTTCGCCGCCCAGCTGGCGGCCGAGAAGGCGGCCCGCGCCGCCATGGAGCAGGGCGTCCGCAAGGTCGACGTGCTCGTCAAGGGACCGGGCTCCGGTCGCGAGACGGCCATCCGCTCGCTCACCCAGGCCGGCATCGAAGTGGCCGGCATCAAGGACGTCACCCCCATCCCCCACAACGGCTGTCGCCCCAAGAAGAGAAGGCGCGTGTAATGGCCCGCTACACCGGTCCCGTCTGCCGCCTCTGCCGGCGCGAGAAGATGAAGCTGTTCCTGAAGGGTCCGAAGTGCGACTCGATGAAGTGCCCGATCGAGCGCCGGCCCTACCCTCCCGGGGAGCACGGTCGCGACCGTCCCCGTGAGTCCGAGTACCAGATCCAGCTGCGGGAGAAGCAGAAGGCCCGCCGGATCTACGGCGTCCTCGAGAAGCAGTTCCGCCGCCTCTACGAGGAGGCCACCCGCCAGAAGGGGATCACGGGTGAGAACCTCCTCCGTATGCTGGAAACCCGCCTCGACAACGTCGCCTACCGGGCGATGTTCGGATCCAGCCGTAACCAGGCCCGCCAGCTCGTCCGCCACGGCCACGTGTCGGTCAACGGCAAGCGGGTCACCATCCCCTCCTACCAGGTGCGCAAGGGCGACGTCGTGGAACTGCGCTCCAAGGCGCAG
>JAUTXP010000037.1 GCA_030837965.1 Acidimicrobiaceae bacterium
CATCCCAACGGCTCGTCCCCCGGTGCGACCTCGCCGCCCGCGACGCCGCCCGCGGCCGCGCCGCCCGCCGCGCCACGGGTGCGCAAGTCGGCAGTGAAGAAGGCCCCCGCCCGGGCCCAGGGCGAGACGGCCAAGGCCGTGCCCGACACCCTGCCCGCGGCCAAGAAGGCGCCCGCCAAGGCCCCGGCCAAATCGCCCGCCACGTCGCCCGTCAAGAAGGCGGCGGCCAAGAAGGCGGCTGCACCCGCGGCGCCCACGACGGCGGCGGCATGGGTCGACCCCGAAGGCGGCATCTGCCCGCCCACCCACCCGGTCAAGGCCAAACTGGCCAGCAGGCTGTACCACCTGCCGGGGATGCTCGCCTACGCCCGCACCCGGCCTGACCGCTGCTACGCCACCGAGGAGGCGGCCACCGGCGACGGGCTCACCAAGGCCCGTCGGTAGCGGACCTCAGCCCAGGTCGACACCGCGCACGTCGAGGATGCCCGGCGTGTCGACCAGCCGGGCCAAGGCCTCGGCGGGCAACGGCTGGTCGAGAGTGAGGGCCATGAGCGCGGTGGACGCCGTGCCCGCGGCTCGGCCCAGGGCCATCTGGCCGATGTTGATCCCTGCGTCGCCCAGCGCGTGGCCGACCACGCCGACCATCCCCGGACTGTCGTCGTTGCGCACGAACAACAGGTTGCGGGCGAAGGGCACGTCCACGTCGTGATCGTCGACCATGACAATGCGAGGCTCGGCCCGCACTCCCGAGAGGGTGCCGGCAATGGCGTTGTCGCCGCCGCGCAAGGACACGAGGTTGACGTAGTCGTGCGCCGTTGACGTCTTCGACTCGCGGACTTCGAGGCCGCGTTCGGCCGCCAGTTGCGGGGCGTTCACGTACGACACCGGCTCGTCGACGTGGGCTGAGAACAGGCCCTTCAGAACGGACAGCGTGAGGATGCGGACGTCGTAGTCGGCGATGGCGCCTTCGTACGCGATGTCGAGGGTGGTCGGGATGCCCTCTTGCAGGCACGCGAAGGCCGCGCCCAGACGCTCGGCCAAGGGCAGGAAGGGCCGAACCGTCTCCGACGCCTCGGCCGCGGCCACGTTGACGGCGAAGGGCACGAAGTCGCCCGCCAGCGCGAGCAGGACCTGTTCGGCGATGGTGATGCCCGCCTTGTCCTGCGCCTCAGTGGTGCTGGCGCCGAGGTGAGGCGTGACCACCACCGCGTCCAGGCCGAAGAGGGGCGACGAGGTCGTGGGCTCCTCGGCGAACACGTCGATGGCCGCGCCCGCGATACGGCCGTCGCGCACGGCGTCGGCCAGGGCCTGCTCGTCGACGATGCCGCCCCTTGCCGCGTTCACGATTCGCAGCGTGGGCTTGGCGTGGGCCAACAGGTCGGCGTTGACCAGACCGACCGTCTCCGGCGACTTGGCCACGTGAATGGTGATGAAGTCTGCGTGGCGGACGAGCTCGTCCAGGTCGACCAGCTCGATGCCCATCTGCCGGGCCCGGTCGACGGCGACGTACGGGTCGAAGGCGACCAGCCGCATTCCGAAGGCCAGCGCGCGCTGGGCGACCAGGGCGCCGATGCGGCCGAGCCCGATGATGCCGAGCGTCTTGCCGTGCAGCTCCACGCCCTCCCACTTCGATCGCTCCCACTTGCCCGCCTTCAGGGCCGAGTGGGCCTGGGGCACGTTGCGGGCTTGGGCCAGCAGCAGGGCCATGGTGTGCTCGGCCGCCGAGAGGATGTTCGACTGGGGCGCGTTGACCACCATCACGCCTCGTCGGGTCGCTGCGGCGACGTCGACGTTGTCGAGCCCGATGCCCGCCCGACCCACCACGACAAGGTCTCGGCCTGCTTCGAGCACGTCGGCCGTCACCTTGGTGGCCGAGCGGATGATGAGGGCGGCCATGCCCGGAACGACGTCCAAGAGTTCGTCAGCGGACAGCCCGAGCCGCTCGACTACGTCGTGCCCGGCCTCGCGCAGCACAGTGAGGCCGCGTTCGGCGAGCTGTTCGGTGACGAGGATTCGGGCCATGGGGCAATAGTCGCGGACAGGCCGACCGGGCTGCCAGCGGAGGGGTCGCGGCAGGGAGTCGCGCGCTAGTGGGGAATCCGCTCCGGGGCCTTGTTGCGGGCGTCCCTGACGAAGTTGGCCAAGGCGGTCTTGTCGATGCGGCCGCACAGGAGCCGCTGGTGCCAGGCCGTGGCCGCCACCGGCTTGTCCAACTGGCGGCGCTCGACGACCAGCGTGTCCCTCGGGTACAGCTGGCGCACCGATTCGAGGGTGGCCTTGTCGGCGTCGGAGATGTCGGGCCGGAACCAGATGATCACGTAGCCGTGCTCGAGCGAGTGCACCAGGTTGCCGTCGAGCGGGACCCGCTGACCCTCGTAGGTGCCGGGCGACTCGGCGAAGCTCAAGTGGTCGCCGCCGCTGGGCGGGTTCACCGAGTAGGACGGGTTGTTGCGAGGCGACAGCGGACCCGCGTAGCCCGGCGCGTCGGTGTGGACCACGCCAGCCTTGTCCTTGTCGCTGTAGTGGTCCATGGCCGAGTCCTTCTTGCACGCGCCGTCGCCGCCGCCGCTGGCCGACTGCGAGCCGTTGCCGCCGCCGGAGCTGCCCGCGTTGCCCGAGCCGCTGTCCTTGCGGGACGCGACCAGGGCCAGCACGGCCACCACGAGCACGATCAGACCGACGGCCAACAGCAGGCGCGACCTCGAGCCGGTGCCGTCGCCTGGGCGCCCGCCTGGCCGGGCAGCCGTGGCGCGGGTGGCGGGGGTGG
>JAUTXP010000085.1 GCA_030837965.1 Acidimicrobiaceae bacterium
GCCAAGCCCGTGAGCAAGGACGTCCTTCTCGCCCTGGTGGCCAGGTACGCGACGCCCGCCAGGCCCGGCCATCCGCCGCTGGCGGCGCCGGCAGTCCCTGCCCGGCAGCCGGCTTGAGGTCGGTCCCCCGCCCGGCTCACTCCGCCTCCATGGCGCGGCGAATGTCGGTCGCGGGCCGGGCCTTCCACCAGCGGTCGAGGTTGGCCGCGGTGGTAAGGGTGCGGCTGTCCATGCAGTCGACGTAGAGGGTGCCGTCGAGGTGGTCGCACTCGTGCTGGGCGATCCGGGCCGGCCAGCCTGCCAAGGTCAGGTCCACCGGCTCGCCACGTTCGTCCACGCCGGTGAGGCGGACCCGCGTCGCCCTGCGCACGATGGCCCGGTAGCCGTCGACGCTCAGGCAGCCCTCGAAGAACTCCTCCGTCTCGCCGCCGAGCAGCTCGATCACCGGGTTCATCACCACCTGGTGGTAGAGCCGCCGGCGGTCGAGCTCGGTCCGGCGGGCCTCGCTCATGGCCGCCAGCTGCTTGTCGTCGTCGTCCTCCATGACGATGATCCGAAGCGACTCGCCGACCTGGGGCGCGGCCAGGCCGACGCCCGGGGCAGCGCGCATGGTATGGGTCATGCTGGCGATGAGCTGCTGGACGAACGGGGTGGCCAGCAATTCGGGCGGGACTTCATGCGCCCGCCGGCGCAGGACGGGGTCGCCGGCCTGGACGATGTCCATCAGGGGACGCTAGCTCCGACCTGCGGAAGGGTTGACGGCGAGGGTCGCCTGCGACATCATGCGGCGTAGCGAGACCTGCGCTTGATCCCTGTCGGCCTGCCCCAGTCCAGGCCGCCCGAAGGGACAAAGGGGAGCGAATCCTCGGGCCGTGATCATTCCGACGCACTGCCGCAGGGCGACGCAGCTGGGGGCGACACCCGCGGACCGAGGCGTTGGATGACCGTCGACAAGGACTTCAAACAGCTCGTGCGGGCCAGAGCGCGCACGACGGGTGAGTCCTACGCCGCCGCTCGACAGCGCCTCCTCGCACCCACTTCCGGCCCGGCGCCACGCCAGGGGCTGTCAAGAGAGGACACCCACGCAGTGAGATTCGACCGTGTCATCCCCGTGCTCCGCATCTTCGACGAGGAAAGGGCCAAGGACTTCTACGTCGGCTACCTCGGCATGACCGTCGACTGGGAGCACCGCTTCGAGCCAGAGCTACCGCTGTACATGCAGGTGTCGCGAGGCGAGCTGGCACTGCACCTTTCGGAGCACCATGGCGACGGCACGCCGGGCACCGTCGTCTACGTCGCCACCACCGACGTGGCCAGTCTTCACGCCGAGCTCCGCGGCAAGGAGTACGCCCACCTCAAGCCGGGGCTCGACACCGACGAGATCGGCACCCACGTCGTCGTCCTGGATCCCTTCGGCAACACCCTTCGCTTCAACGAACGGCCACCGTCGTAGGCGCGTCATGCCATCGAACACCAGTGCCCCCCGCCGGCCCTCTTCGCGCCGGCGTGGGAAACTGGCAGCCGGACCGAGCCAGGCGACGTGTGCGCCGGCCACGAGTCCCGAGTCGCCACGATCCCCGTGCCGCTTGAGCGCCGGACCGTGCCCGGCAGGAGCCTCCGCCATGACGACCGCCGACGACCCGACGAACCTAGGCGCCACCCCGACGCCAACCGCTGACCCGACAACCTTCGGCGACGACTCGACAACCCTCGGCGACGATCCGGTCACCTTCGCCGACCTCGCCCTCCGGCCCGAGCTGCTCGGCGTCCTCGCCGGCCTCGGGTACGAGGAGCCGACGCCGATCCAACGCGAAGCCATCCCGCCCCTGATCGCCGGGCGCGACCTGCTCGGCCAGGCGGCCACCGGCACTGGCAAGACCGCCGCCTTCGCCCTCCCGCTGCTCCAGCGCCTGGCCGCCGGCAACCGGCCCAAGCACCCCACCGCCCTTGTCCTGGTGCCCACCCGGGAGCTGGCCATCCAGGTCTCCGAGGCCATCCACCGCTACGGCCGGGACCTCGGCGCCCGGGTCCTCCCGATCTACGGCGGCCAGCCGATCGGCCGGCAGCTGAGCGCCCTCGACCGGGGCGTCGACGTGGTGGTGGCCACGCCGGGCCGGGCCCTCGATCACATGGGCCGGGACACGCTGCCCCTCGACGGGCTCGAGGTCGTCGTGCTCGACGAAGCCGATGAGATGCTCGACATGGGCTTCGCCGAGGACATCGAGGCCATCCTCCAGTCCACCCCACCCGGCCGCCAGACCGTGCTGTTCTCGGCCACCATGCCGGCCCGCATCGACGGCATGGCCCGCCGGCACCTGCGCAACCCGGTGCGCATTCACATGGGCCGGTCGCAGGTCGACTCCGGCCAGGCGCCGCTCGTCCGCCAGGTGGCCTACGTCGTCCCCCGGGCGTTCAAGACGGCCACGCTCGGCCGCATTCTCGACGTGGAGTCACCGACGGCCGCCCTCGTGTTCTGCCGGACCCGCGACGAGGTCGACCAGATCGCCAGCACGCTCAACGGCCGGGGCTATCGCGCCGAGGCCCTCCACGGCGGCATGACCCAGGAGCAGCGCGACCGGGTGATGGGCCGGCTGCGCGCCGGGACGGCCGACCTGCTGATCGCCACCGACGTCGCCGCCCGCGGCCTCGACGTCGAGCAGCTGACCCACGTCGTCAACTACGAGGTGCCCTCGGCGCCCGACTCCTACGTCCACCGCATCGGCCGCGTCGGGCGGGCCGGCCGGGAGGGCGTCGCCATCACCCTGGTCGAGCCGCGCGAGCACCGGATGCTCAAGACCATCGAGCGGGTGACCAAGCAGCGGATCACCGTCGAGAAGGTGCCGACGGTCGCCGACCTCCGGTCGCGCCGCCTGGAGCTGACGCGGGCCGCCCTGGAGGAGTCGATCCTCGAGGACGAGCTCGACGGCTTCCGGGTCGTCGTCGAGTCGCTGGCCGACAAGTTCGACGTGATGCTGGTGGCGCTGGCCGCAGTGAAGCTGGCCCACGAGGCGGCGGGGGTTGTCGCCGACGACGACGAGATCCCTCAGGTCACG
>JAUTXP010000084.1 GCA_030837965.1 Acidimicrobiaceae bacterium
GATGATCAACGAGGCGATTTACACGCTGTACGAAGGCGTGGGCAACGTGGAGGCGATCGACGCGGCGATGAAGCTCGGGGCGCACCACCCGATGGGCCCGCTGGAGCTCGCCGATTTTATCGGCCTCGATACCTGTCTCTCCATCATGCAGGTGCTGCATGAGGGCCTCGCCGACTCCAAGTATCGCCCGTGCCCGCTGCTGGTGAAATACGTCGAGGCGGGCTGGCTCGGTCGCAAGACCCAGCGCGGCTTCTACGACTATCGCGGCGCCAAGCCGGTTCCGACGAGATAAGGCGGTCTCGTGCCCCGGCTCGGCGGTGCGTCACTTCGTGCCTCGCCGCGTCCCGGACACGGATAGAGTCCACCCGACCGCGCTCGTGACAATTCATTTCGCGTTAACCGCTCGCCTCTAGGTTACGGCCGGTACGAGGGTTTGCGTAATGGACATGATGGCGATGGTCAGCAGCATGCTGGCCTCTCAGCAAGGCGCGCTGCAGTCGAATATCTCGGCGACGCTGATGAAGCAGAACGCGGATGCGGAGAAATCCACCGTCCTGACGCTGCTCGGCGCCGGACAGCCATCGCTCGCCAATGTCGGCGCCGGCGTCGGCGGCAATATCAACGTCACCGCCTAAACATCATCGCTTAGAACGACGCGGCGGCTTTGCCCGTCGCAGCTCGGATCAGCTTGAGCGCATCCTCGCTCGCCCATTCCGCCGGCCCCGCGATCGTCGCGATCTCGCAGCCTTGAGGATCGACCAGCACCGAGGTGGGCATGCCCAAGGCCCGCCCTATCGCCTTAAGATCCTGAAAAACCTTGGCTTTCTGATCGTTGAAATAGCCGAGCCTGATAAGATTGGCCTCTTTCAGAAACGTCTTGGGCTTCTCGGGGTCGCGGGTGTCGATATTGATCGCCACCACCTCGAAATTCGGGCCCGAAAGTTTGCTCTGGAGCTCGTCCAGCGCCGGCATTTCCTTGCGGCAGGGCACGCACCAGGTGGCCCAGAGGTTCACCAGCAGCGTCTTGCCGCGGAAATCCGACAGCTTCTTCGGCCTGCCGTCGGCGTCCTCGAAGGCCAGGTCCGGCAGCTTTAGCGGTGCGGTCGCCATGGTCAGCGCCGCCACCTCGCCATGGGCAAGCGGGGCGATCTTGTGTGCGGTGTTCACCGCGGCCCGGCAGGCGGGATCGCCGGATGGGGACCGGCCCAGGCCCAGCCCGTACAGCGTGGCAAAACCAGCCAGGCCCCCGACCACCACGGTAGCGATGACGACGGGGATGCGGCGCGTGGCCGACCGCGCTGTCCTTTGGTCGAGCCTGTCGTTGGGGTCGAGCATATCGTTTGTCATCCGGTCGCAGATATGGCTATCAGAGGCCTCTTAATACGGCTGGCAGCCGTCAGCAAACGTGCGGCGGCCACAGGCAAGGCGTGAGCAGGGGATCATGAGCAACAAGATGTGGGGCGGCCGGTTCTCGGAACGTCCCGACGAGATCATGGAAGAGATCAACGTCTCCATCGACGTCGATCGTCACCTCTTTGCCCAGGACATTGCCGCGTCCAAGGCCCACGCCGCGATGCTGGCCGCGCAGGGCATCATCACGGCCTCTGATGCGAAAAATATCGGCAAGGGTCTAGACACGATTTTGTCAGAGATCGGCAAGGGCGCCTTCGAATTCAAGCGCGCGCTCGAGGACATTCACATGAATGTCGAGAGCCGTCTGTCCGAGCTGATCGGCCCTGCCGCCGGCCGCCTGCACACCGCGCGTTCGCGTAACGACCAGGTCGCGACCGATTTCCGGCTCTATGTTCGCGATGTCCTCGATGAGACCGATGCCGCGCTCGCCGCGTTCCAGCAGGCGCTGGTGGAGCGCGCGCTGGAGCATGCCGGAACTGTCATGCCGGGCTTCACGCACCTGCAGACCGCGCAGCCGGTGACCTTCGGCCACCATCTGCTCGCCTATGTCGAGATGGCCGCGCGCGATCGCGGCCGTTTCCTGGACGCGCGCAAGCGGCTGAACGAATCCCCGCTCGGAGCTGCGGCGCTCGCCGGTACCTCGTTCCCGATCGACCGTCACGCCACGGCGAAGGCGCTCGGTTTTGACCGTCCGATGGCCAACTCGCTCGATGCGGTTTCCGATCGCGACTTCGTCCTGGAGACGCTGTCGGCGGCCTCGATCTGCGCCGTGCACATGTCGCGCTTTGCCGAGGAGATCGTGATCTGGACCTCGCCGCTGGTCGGCATGATCCGCCTCAGCGACAAGTTCACCACGGGATCCTCGATCATGCCGCAGAAGCGCAATCCCGACGCGGCCGAATTAGTGCGCGCCAAAGCGCGACGCGTCATCGGCGCGCTCAACGCCATGCTCGTGGTGATGAAGGGGCTTCCGCTCGCCTATCAGAAGGACATGCAGGAAGACAAAGAGGGCGCGATGGACGCGCTCTCCGCGCTGGCGCTCTGCATCGCCGCGATGGCTGGCATGGTGCGCGACATGGAGCCGAACAAAAAGCGCA
>JAUTXP010000074.1 GCA_030837965.1 Acidimicrobiaceae bacterium
GAGTTCGTCGTCCGCGTGGCCGTCGAGCGCGAGGGCGGCGCCGGCCCGAGCGCCGAGGTCGGGCCCATGCTCGAACCCACGCGACTGACCGAGCCCGACGGCGCCCTGGCCGGCGTGGCGGGTGACCTCCTCGCCGCCGGCGACGCCGACTGGGCGCTCGCCGACAGGATCAACGCCTGGGTCGCGTCGACCATGCGCTACCGCCACGACCTCACCACCGTCAGCACGACGGCCGCCGAGGCGCTGGCCCTGGGTCGCGGTGTCTGCCAGGACTACGCCCACGTGATGCTCGCCCTGTGCCGGCTGTGCCGGCTGCCCGCCCGCTATATCTCGGGCCACCTGGTGGGCGAGGGCGGCAGCCACGCCTGGGTCGAGGTGCTCCTGCCGTCGGCGGCGGGCGGCGGGGCGCTGGAGGCGGTCGCCTACGACCCCACCAACGACCGCCGGGCCGGCGATACCTACCTCACCGTCGCCGTCGGCCGGGACTACGCGGACGTCGCACCCACCTACGGCACCTACCGCGGGAGCGCAGGCGGCGGGTTGACGAGTTGGAAGTCGCTGGAGCAGGAAAAGGTCGCCCTCGTCCCCGCCTGACCGGCCTGGCAGTCGGTCCAGGTGACCGGGCAGGGCCCCGGGGCCGCTTCCGCTCCGCCGCTCCCTTCGAGGCGCTCTGACCTACTGGCGGTAGCCCTCGACGACGTCGGGGGGCCGGACGGCGGCGTTGTCGACGTCCTGGCCGGCGTTGCGCCTGGCCCGCCGCTGGCGCAGGAGGTCCCAGCACTGGTCGAGGGCGACCTCCACCTGCCTGAGCCGGGCGAGCTCCTCGTCGGACAGGCCGACGCCGGCCCGCGAGGACCGCTCCAGCTCGTGTTCCTCGTCGGCCAGCCGTCCGATCCGCTGCACGATCTCGACGTCGTCCATCCCGCGAGACTACGCCCGCGACTCACTCGCCGGTCGGAGCGGCGTGCCGGCCACGCCGCAGGAGAACTGGGTGTCCGCCGGCGTCGGCTGGAGGACGTCGCTCTGGATCGTCAGCCAGGCCAGCACCCCGCCGGCCGCCGCCAGCACCGCGCACACGACCATGGCCGTCCGGAACCCCTCGGCCATCGCCGCCGGCTCGTAGAAGCGCCCGCCGGTGAGGCCCGCGACCGCCGGCAGGACGGCGACGGCCAGGAGGCCGGCGACGCGTGAGACGGCATTGTTGATCCCGGAGGCCACGCCCGCGTGCCGGGCGTCGGCGGCGGCGAGGACGGTCGAGGTCACCGGGGCGACGACCAGCACCAGCCCGAGGCCGAAGACGAGCACCCCGGGAAGGACGGTCGTGACGTAGGCGTCGCCCGGGTCGATGCGGGTCATGAGGAGCATGCCGACCGCGATCACGATCGGGCCGGCGGTGAGGGGGATCCGCGGCCCGATGCGCTGGGCCAGGGCGCCGGAGCGGGCCGAGAGGGCCAGCATCAGGCCCGTCACCGGCATCGACGCCGCGCCGGCGGCGATGGGGGAGTACCCGAGGGAGATCTGCAGGAAGGCGACGAGCAGGAAGAAGAAGCCGCTCAGGGCGCCGTAGACCACGAAGGTCACCAGGTTGGCGGCGCTGAACTGCCGGGAGGCGAAGATGTCCAGCGGCATCATCGGGTTGGGGCTGTTGCGCTCGACGACCAGGAAGCCGACCAGAGCGGCCACGCCGCCGACCGCGGCCAGCACGATGACCGGCGAGAGGGCCGCGCCCGGGCCTTCGATGAGGGCCCACGTCGTGCCGGCGAGCCCGAGGGCGGCGAGCGCCGCGCCCCGCACGTCGAGGTGCCCAGCGGTCGTGGGGTCGCGCGTCTCGGGCACGTGGCGGCCCGCCATGGTCACGACGAACACACCGATGGGGAGGTTGATCAGGAAGATCGCCCGCCACGAGACGGCGTCGACGAGGTACCCGCCGAGCAACGGCCCGAGCGCGGTGGCCACGCCGCCGAGGCCTGACCAGGCGCCGATGGCCCGGGCCCGGTCCTCCGACCGGAAGCTCGACTCGATCATGGCCAGGCTGCCCGGCGTCAGCATGGCGCCGGCGATGCCCTGCAGGAACCGGGCGGCCACGAGGAGCTCGACCGTCGGCGCGACGGCGCAAAGGAGCGACGCGGCGGTGAACAGGCCGGCGCCAAGCACGAAGATCCGGCGCCGGCCGTACCGGTCACCCAGCGATCCCCCGAGCAGGATCAGCGAGGCCAGGCTCAGCAGGTAGCCGTTGAGGATCCACTGCAGGGAGCCGGTCGATGCGCCGAGGTCTCGGCCGATCTCGGGCAGGGCGACGTTCACGACCGTGCTGTCGAGGAAGGCCAGTCCGGAGCCGAGCACGGCGATGGCGACGACCCACCGCCCGGCGGTGCTGTCGAAAGCGACCCCCGCGGGGGCGGGCGACAGCGGGTCACCCATCATGCGACCATCATCCCCCGGGCCGACGACTTTCGGCCCAAACCCGAGGTCTCAACGGCATGCGGACGCTGATGTTCAGTGAGCTCGTGACCCTGGACGGCGTGCTGGGGTTACCACTGTTGGAGCACCAGCAGCTGGCGCATGGCGTCCTCGCCGAAGCTGCTGCGGCAGTTCGGTCCCTGGGTGCGTAGCTCGCCGACGTTGGGGAACGGGTAGGCCGTCTCGCCGTTGAAGTGGTAGACGACGGAGAAGAACACCTGGGTGGCGTCGAGGAGGGCGCCGGCGGTGCGG
>JAUTXP010000054.1 GCA_030837965.1 Acidimicrobiaceae bacterium
AGCCGATAGGCGAGCCCGTGGCCCGAGCGGCCCGGCGGCGAAGCCGCCAAGAGCGGGGAGTGCAGCGGCCATCGCCCGGAGGCGGACGCCGGAGGGCGGGTACGGCGTGACCTATCCGCGCGGCCTCATAGAGGGCGAGCCGATAGGCGAGCCCGTGGCCCGAGCGGCCCGGCGGCGAAGCCGCCTGAGAGCGGGGAGTGCTGCGGCCATCGCCCGGAGGCGGACGCCGGAGGGCGGGTACGGCGTGACCTATCCGCGCGGCCTCATAGCTACCCGCTCGGTGAGCCCATGCCTCCAGACGCGGGGGGAGGCACCTGAAATCTCCCCTTGCGCGACCGAGCCGAACGGGGGATGATGACACTGTTGTAATTACAAGGGTGGGATACCGACGCCAACTGGTACCCAACCCGGATTACAGCAGAGGGGAGGCCAGGTGCCTACGGAACGGCTGTTGCACATGTTGAACCACGACGAGGAACGCAACTGGCAGGACCACGCCAACTGCTTGGGGGTCGATCCCGACCTCTTCTTCCCCGAGCGGGGAGCGTCCACGAGAGAGGCGAAGGAAGTGTGTCGGGGCTGCGTGGTGCGCGAGGACTGTCTCGAGTACGCGCTGGCCAACGGCGAGAAGTTCGGCATTTGGGGCGGCATGAGCGAACGGGAGCGGCGGCGTATTCGTCGGGCCCGAGCCATGGCCCGCAAAGCCGGCGGCGCGGCCTCGGCCTGACCAGCCGAGGCAGGCCAACACAGGCCAGGTCAACACAAGCCAGGCCGACAGCAGGCCAGGTCAACCGAACCACCGCAACCACCAGGGCGGCGGGGCCCACGACCCCTGTCGCCCGCACCAGAACTTCCCCCGCCGAGCCCGGCCCGTCCCGAACGGGTCGGGCTCGGGCGCGTCACCACCGCGACTCGATGGTCTGTTCGTCCGACAAGCCGAGGTCGGCCCACCGTGCTGCGGGCACGGCCCGCAGCACGGACTCCGGCACCAGGCCGACCAGCTCGCCGCCCGCCACCGGGGCCAGCCTGGACACTGCGTCGAACACCTCGGCCGGTCCCACCACCTCGGGCGCCAGCAGGTTGCACGACACTTGGGCCCGGCCGCCCACGTCCAATCCCAGCGCCCGCACCACGTGGGGCGAGCGCACCGCGGCCGCTGCCGACCGGGCCGCCTCCACCCCGACCCCGTCGGCCAGCCACACGTTGTAGGCCACCAGAACGTCCCGTGCCCCGACCGCGCACGCGCCCGCGCTCGCGTGCGGCAAGGGAGGGCCGACGTCGGGCCGCCGGTGCGTGAACGCGCCCCGGCGCACCTCGGGCAGCGTCGGGGCCGACGGGCCGGGTGGGCCGTAGAGGAAGCAGGGCACGCCCACCTCGTCGCCCATCCAGGCCGCAAACCGGTCCCGCAGACCGACCGCCGCCTCCATCGAAGAAGCGCGCAGCGGCACGAACGGCACCACGTCGACCACGCCGATGCGCGGGTGCACGCCCTCGTGATCGCGCACGTCCAACAAGGCCACAGCAGCCGACGCCAGCGCCTGCGCGCCTGCCAACACGGCGTCGTCGGACGACCCGCCCAGGGTGAAGACCGACCGGTTGTGGTGGGCGTCGCTGTGCACGTCCCACAAGACGGCGCCCGCGGCGTCGGTCAACGACGACACCACGTCCAGCCGCGCCCCCTCGCTGATGTTGACCACGCATTCCAGCACCGCCCCTACGCTCGCACACCGTGCAGTTCGGCCTGGCCCTGCCGCAGTACGACTTCTCCGTGCCCGGCCGCGACCGCCTCGACTGGCCCACGCTGGCGGCCTACGGGCAGCGGGCCGAGCAGGTCGGCTTCCACTCCCTCTGGCTCTCCGACCACATCGTGTGGGCCATCGACCGCTACGGGGCCCGGCCCGGGAACCACGAGGGTTATGACCCCATCCCGACCCTCGCCGCCCTCGCCCGCCTCACCACCACGGCCCGGCTGGGCACGCTGGTGTTGGCCGCGCCCATCCGCCCGGTCACCGTGTTGGCCAAGGCCCTCACCAGCCTGGACCACGTCTCGGCGGGGCGGCTCACCGTCGGCATCGGGGCGGGCTGGTTCGGGCCCGACTTCGAGCTGACCGACACGCCCTTCCCGTCCCCGGCCCAGCGCCTGGCCGACCTGGGCGCGGCCATCGACCAGCTCAAGGCCTCATTCGACCGCGCCGCGCCGCCCGGTGCTGCGCCGGCCAATGCCGCCCCGCCCAACCTGCCGCCGCCTGTCCAGCAGCCCCGGCCGCCTATCTGGGTGGGCGGCCGCGGTCCTCGTCTGGTGCAACTGGCCGCAGCCAAGGCCGATGGCTGGAACACGTGCTGGCAATGGACGCCGCAGGACTACGCGCCCCGCGCCGCCGACGCCCTCGACCTCGCGCCCGACCCGGACCGCTTCGCCCTGTCCGTCGGCCTCTACACACTGGTGGGCGAGGACGAGGCCGACCTGCGCCGCCGATTCGAGCGCCTCAAGGCCACGTCGCCCCTCGGCGTGGTCGACCCGGGCACCACGTTGGACGAGTACCGCCAAGGCAGGCTCGTCGGCACGGTGGACCAAGTGCGCGAGCAGGTGCAGGCCTGGGCCGACCTCGGCGTCACGACCCTCATCGCGTGTCTCGGCGCGGTGCCCTTCTCGGTCACCGACATGGACGACCTCGAAGTCGTCGCCGCCGCAGGAAGCGCTGTACCGTAGGCCCAATGTCCGGCATTGGTGCGCCCGAACTCATCATCCTCCTGCTCATCGTCCTCCTGCTTTTTGGCGGCGCCCGTCTCCCGAAGCTGGCCCGCTCCATCGGCCAGGCGTCCAAGGAGTTCAAGGAAGGCGTCAACCACGGCGGCAAGGACGACCCCGACGAGGACAAGCCCGCCACGCCATAGCGGCGGCGGGAACCACTCGGACGCGGCCCGTCGTTCTTCGTGAAGGACAACGAGGAGCCGCCGTCGTGGGAGGACGTCGCCCGCGAGCACGCACGCTTCCTCTACACGGTCGCCTATCGCCTTACCGGTGACCACGATGACGCCCAGGACCTGGTCCAAGAGGTGCTCCTCCGAGTCCGACGAGGGCTGGCCACATACCAGCCAGGGTCGATGGAGGGGTGGTTGAGCCGGATCACGACGAACGCCTTCCTGGACGAGATGCGCCGTCGCCGTCGCCGCCCGGCCGATGCGCTGCCCGCCGATCCCGAGCGCGTGCTGCCCCGCCACCCGCCCGCCGACGAGGCCTTGGCCGCCGAGACCCTTCCGGCCGACGTCCAAACCGCGCTGCTCGGCCTGCCCGACGACTTTCGGGCCGCGGTCGTGTTGTGCGATGTGGCCGGCCTTTCGTACCAAGAGATCGGCGAAGCCCTCGACATCCCGGTGGGCACGGTGCGCAGCCGCATCCACCGGGGCCGGGCTCTGTTGCGCGAGGCCTTGGCATGACCATGCGGCGGCCGGGCGACCACTTGGACGACGAGCTGAGTGGACTGCTGGACGGCGAGCTTTCGGCCGACGAGACCGTGGCCGCCAGGACCCACTTGGCCGGCTGCGCGTTCTGCATGGCCGAGCTGGCCGCCATCGACCGCACGCGGACCCTGGTGCGGTCGCTGCCCGCGGTCGACCCGCCGACGTCCCTGCTGGCGCGCGCCGCGGCGGCGCCGACCGACCTCGACGCCCGCCCGCCCGCCCGACGGGCCGCGGTGCTGGCCTCCATCGTGGCCGCCGCGGCAGTCCTCGTCGTCCTGCTCCAGTGGGCGCCGGCCGACCGGTCCGTTTCCCCCAGCCTGGCGGGCCTGGTGCAGGCCCACGCCACGTCGGTGGTCAACACCGATCCGGCCGACGTGGCCGCCGATCAGCCGCCTGGCGTCGAGGCCCACGTCCACATCAAGGGCGCGACGGGCGAGGCCGAGTTCGACGTGGTGCCCGTGGTCTCGCGGGTTCCGGTGGCGGCCAAGTACACGGTCACCACGGCGCCCGGACAGCCGGTGGCGGACCGGCCCACCATCGACGTGGAGGTCCGGGAACAGGGGGTGCTGGCCGAGCGCATCGCCCTCGACGCCGAGACCGGCGTCGTCCTGCGCCGCGAGCTGTACGACGTGTCGGGCGGCGTGGTGCGCATGGCCTTGGTCGAGCGGGTCCGCATGACGCACACGCCTGCCCCCACGCCTGCCCACCGGACCGCGGGCGGCCTGGTCGCGGCACCGTCGAAGCTGGACGGCGACTACCTGCGGGTGGGCGTGTACCGACGGGGCCGGGTGGTGCACATGCTGTTCAGCGACGGGCTGCACGCCTTGTCCGTCTTCGCCCAGGCCGGAGCGCTGGCCGCGTCGGACCTGCCGGGCGGGGGGAGGCTGGTGCGCCTCGGGTCGAAGACCGGATACCACTACGACTGGCCGGGCGGCGACGTGCTGCTGTGGGAGTCGGGCGGCGTGGTCTACACGGCGGTGGGCGACGCGCCGGTGGAGGACGTGAAGGCGGCCGCGGCATCCATGCCCCAACGATCGCGGCTGTCCATCGGGGAGCGGGTGCGCAGGCGGTGTCGGGCCTTGGCCGAGGCGGTGACGGGGGGCTGAGTCGGCTGGTGCAGCTACGCCGAAGCGGGCTTCGACTCGGCCGCCTCTGTCTCGGCGCCGGCCAGCCTGCGGCGCCGGGCGATGCGCCTGCGCTCGCGCTCGGAGCAGCCGCCCCAGACGCCATGGTCGACGCGGTTGATCAGCGCGTACTCGAGACAGGGGGCCTTGACCGGGCAGTCGGCGCAGATGCGACGAGCCGCCTCCACGCCCACGCCATCATTGGGGAAGAACACGGAGGGGGGAACGTCTCGGCATTTCCCTTCCGCCATCCATTCGAGTTCCATCACACCTCCAGGCTCTTGAACGAGCGGAGTGCAGGAGAGGGTTCCCGGGGCCGCCCAAAGCGACATTGGGGACCAAGGGGACCAAGGTCGCCCGGAAGACCGAGAAGACCAAGGAGACGGCAGTGGACGAGTTGAGGCCTGAGCCCGAGCACGGACCGGTGGGTGCCGCGACTGAGCCCAGTGGGCTGGACGGGGCTGGGACCCCCGATCGCCGCGTCGCCGACGAGGCTGCGCACGCGCATGGCATTGCTGACGTTACCGCCACTGACGGCGCGTCCGGGTTCACCGACCCCGCGCCCACCGTGGGAGCGGCCGCCTACCTCGGCGTGGACGCCGGGCCCGAGAACGTCGAAGTACCGCCCGTCGAGTTCCACATGCCGGGCCAGGAGCCGGATGAAGGGGCCCCGGCCACGACCCTTGCGGCCGGGTCGAGCGCGAGCGCCCCGCGGCCCGGTCCTGGGTGGGTGGTCGTCGCCTTGGTCGCCGCGGTCATCGGCGGCCTGTTGGGCGCCGGGCTCGTGGCCGTCCTCGACCAGCGGGACGAGACGAGGTCGACCACGGCCACCTTCGCCCGCAACACCAGCTCCATCGCCAAGCCGCAGGACATCCAAGGCATCCTCGAACGGGTCCAGCCGGGCGTGGTGTCGATCAAGACGCAGGCCTTCCAGCGGGGCGCGTTCGGCGACGCCATCCCCGCGGCCGGGGCAGGCACCGGCATGATCATCACGTCCGACGGCGACGTGCTCACCAACGCCCATGTGGTGCGCGGCGCCACGTCGATCCAAGTCACCTTGTCGAACGAGAAGGACCCTCGCTTTGCCGACCTGGTGGGCTCGGACCCGGCCGCCGACGTGGCCGTGATCAAGATCCGCGACGTGCACGACCTGCCCACGGTCCGGCTGGGCAGCTCGGCCAGGCTGCGGGTGGGCGACGACGTGTTGGCCATCGGCAACGCGCTGGCCCTCCCCGGCGGACCCAGCGTGACGGAGGGGATCGTGTCGGCCAAGGACCGGTCCATCGGCGCCGAGGACGAGCAGCTCGAAGGGCTGATCCAGACCGACGCGGCCATCAACCCGGGGAACTCGGGCGGGCCGCTGGTGAACGCCGACGGCGAGGTGGTCGGGATGAACACGGCCGTCATCCAGTCGACCGGCCAGTCGCTGGCCCAGAACATCGGTTTCGCCATTGCCATCGACAACATCAAGCCGCTGTTGGAGCGCTTGAAGAAGGGCGAGGGCGGCGTGGTCGCCAGCCGGGCCTTCATCGGTGTGCAGACCCAGACCATGACGTCCGAGATCAAGGACCGCTATGGCTTCTCGGTGGACAAGGGCGCCATCGTCACCGACGTCACGCCCGGCTCGCCCGCCGAGAATGCCGGCCTGCAACAGGGCGACGTGATCACCAAGTTCGGCGACCAGAAGATCGAGTCGGCCGACGAGTTGGTGGCCGCGGTGCGGGCCCGAAAGCCCGGCGACCGGGTCGAGGCGACCTTCACCCGGGGTCGCGAGGAGCACAAGGTCACGGTGACGGTCGGCGCCCGGCCCGGCACGACCGGCGACTGACGGCCCGACCAGTAGGCTTCCCTTCCCCCCCCAAGCCCGCGCCTTTTCCACCTCACCTGCTGATGTGGACGAGGGAACGAGGAGGATGTGCCCATGTCGCAGCAGACCGACAACGTCGCGTCGGAGCCCCCGCGCGGGCACGTGCGCATCGTCTACCTCGGCCCGGTGGCCCCGCACTGGGACGTGCAGTCCGACTTCGGCGATCGCAACCTGATCGAGGAGTTCCGCATGCGGGCCTTGGCCCGGCTGGTCCTGCTCCCGCCCCACGACCCGCAGTTCCGTCGCAACCGCGAGCGGGTGGCGCGCGATGCCGAGCGCGAGAACGTGCTGTTGGAGTGGGACCTCGGCATCCCCGAGGAGACCGAAGGGGCCGAGTAGCGGGCGAAGAGACGGTCGGGCAGGCAGGCCAGCAGGCGGTCGAGTCGCCGGCCAGTGCGCGTCCTCATCACCAACGACGACGGGGTCCACCAGCCGGGCATCACCGCCTTGGCCCAGGCGGTGGCCGGAGCCGGCTACGACACCCTGGTCGTGGCCCCCAAGGAGGACTGGAGCGGGGCGGGCGCGGCCATCGGCCCCGTCCACGTGGGCCAGACCGTGGAGTACGACACCATCACTGTGCCCGGGCTCGAGGACGTGCCCGTCTACGGCATCGACGGGCCGCCTGCGCTGTGCGTCCTGCTGGCCCGCATCGGCGGGTTCGGGGCCCCGCCGGACGTGGTGGTGTCGGGGGTGAACCCGGGCAACAACACGGGTCGCTCCATCCTGCACTCCGGCACGGTCGGCGCGGCCATGACCGCGTCGAGCTTCGGCGTGTCCGGACTGGCCGTGAGCATCGGCGCACCCGATGACGACGGTGGCGCGGTCGAGTGGGAGACGGCCACGTCGCTGGCTGTCGGCGCCCTCGACTGGCTGATCGGCGCACCGGTTCGGACCATCCTCAACCTCAACGTGCCGAACATCGCCGTGGCCGACGTGCGGGGTGTGCGCCTGGCCCGGCTGGCCCCGTTCGGCACCGTGCGCACGGCCATCGTGGAGTCGGGCGAGGGCAGGCTCCAGGTCGAGCTGCGGGCCACCGAGGAGGAGCTGGCCGCGGACACCGACACGGCTCTGGTGCTGGCCGGGTTCGCGGCGGTCACGCCCATCCTCGGGCCCCGTGCCGCGGCCGAGGGGATCGACGTGGCCGAGCGCTTGGAGGCCGTGTTGGGCGGCCCCGGTCCGCCCCCGACCACGGCCTGACGCCTACCGTTGGGATATGAGCCTGACCGTTACGGACCAGGCGATTGCGGGCGGCGCCGCCCTGGTCGTTCTCGTCACCATGTTCCTGGTCTGGCGTTCGCGCCGGGCCCTCAACCGGCGGCTGAGCGCGGTGGTCACCCGGCTGGAGCGGCCCGCGGGCGCGGCGGGCGACGGCGGCGGCGTCGACCACGGCCGGGGCATGGAGCGGCTGCTGCATCGCCTGGAGCGATCGGCCGACGACGCCGTCACCCGCGTCACCGAGGCCGACGCGGCCGTGCAGCGCATGACGGCCAGCCTCGAACGGGTCAGCGACGGCGTGGTGGTCTGGGACGATCACGGCCACGTCGTGTTCCAGAACGGCATGGCCGCGGCCTTGGCCGGCCCCGAGCAGGGTCAGGCGCTGGCCCGGCAGTCCCTTCTCGACCTGCGGGACGCGGCGTTGGCGGGCGAGGCGCGCACGCAGGGGCTCGACCTGTTCGGCCCGCCCATGCGCACCCTCGTGGTGACGGCGGCCCCGCTCGACGACGGATGGCGCACGGTGGGCGCCGTCGCTGTGATTCATGACGTCACTGACCGGCGCAAGCTCGAACAGGTGCGGCGCGACTTCGTGGCCAACGTGTCGTACGAGCTGAAGACGCCGGTGGGGGCGCTGGCGTTGTTGGCCGGATCGCTGGCCGCAGAGGAGGACGTGGTCATCGCCCGGCGACTGGCCGTGCGCATGAAGGAGGAGGCCGAGGGCGTGGGCGCGGTCATCGACCAGTTGCTCGACCTCGGCCGCGTGGAGGCCGAGGAGCGCCCTGTGCGCGAGCCGGTGCCGGTGGGCGCCATGGTGGCCCAGGCCTTGGAGCGGGTGCGGGCCCAGGCGCAGCGGGCGGGCGTGCGCATCGAGGTGGCCGACACCGGACCGCAGGTGGACGTGATGGGGGACCGCAGGCAACTCGTCACCGCCCTCGGGCACCTGCTCGACAACGCGGTGAAGTTCTCGCCCGCGGGCGGCGCGGTGCGGCTGGACGCGGCGAGCGAGGACGAGTGGGTGTCGGTGGTGGTGCGCGACGCGGGCATCGGCATCGCGCCGCGTGAGCTCGACCGGGTGTTCGAGCGCTTCTATCGGGGCGAGGCCGCCCGCCAGCGCACGTCCGGCACCGGGCTCGGCCTGTCCATTGTTCGGCACGTGGCCTCGGCCCACGGCGGGTCGGTGGACGTCGAGTCGACCGAGGGCCAGGGCTCGGTGTTCACCCTGCGCCTCCCCGCCGCGGCCCACGCCGTCCGCTGGTCCGCATAAGCCCGCTCGCCCCCGCCCCCCCGCCCCGCCTTCCGCACCACCGGCCTCGGCTGTCCCCGCCCGCCTTTGACTTTCGGTTCTGGGCACCTTTTCTTCGCCATAGGCGAAGAAAAGGTGCCAAGAAAGAAAACCCGCGACGCGGTGGGGTCCCGACGAGGTGCGGTCGGGGCGGCGGCAGGCGGTGGCCGGCTACGCGGTTAGGCGGGGGTGATCGTGACCAGGTCGGACGTGGTCGTGGAGTCGGAGTTGAACGGGGCCGCGCTGACGGCGCGGGACTCGACGTGGACGTCGAAGCCCAACTCCGGCGAGAACAGCTCGGTGCCGGTGAAGGTGAAGGTGAAGTCGCCCTGCTTCGTGTGCGAGGTGGTCTTGCCCGTGCGCCGGATCTCCCAGACCAGCAGGCTCCGTCCGACGGCGTCGACCTGGCGGGAGCCGACGACGGTCGACGTGGACTCGGAGCGTGAGGTGCTGGTCGCCCCGTTCGGCCCGTGGAACGTGCACTCGGTGGTGGACTTCCACGTGCTGTCCTTGGCCAGCGGCGTCTTGATGGACAGTTCCTCGGGCGGCGAGCACGTGGCGCCGTCGGGCAGGGTGGGAGTGGTGTAGAGGCCGTCGACCGCCCACCGCACGTTGGTCTTCATCGTCGGCGCCTTCTCCGAGTCCGCCGTCTCGTCCTCGAACGTCCGCTTGCTCTCGCGGGTCTGGCGCACCTCGGAACCGGTCCTGCTGTTGGTGGTGATCTGGGTGTCGTCCGTGCCGGTGCGGCGCCGCTTGCCCTGCGAGGAGTTCACGTCGATCACGATCCTGCTCTCGTACACACCGTCCGCCGGTGCCTTCACGGGCTGGGCCTGTGACTGCGACCCACCCGGGCCGTTCGAGGCCACGGCCGCTGGCGCCTTGGCTGAGGATGCGGGCGCGCCGGGACGAGCGGCATTCGCAGACGGATTGGGCGATGCGGTGTCGCCCGCGCCAGAAGCCCCGGCTACCCCGCTTGCGTTGGTGCCCGAGTCGTCGGCCGAGGACTGACTGGCCGTGTTGTCGGCCGACCGGTCGAGGCCGGGTCGGCCCGCGGCCTCCACATGGGTGGCGGGGCCGATGGTCGAGATCCCGATCAGGCCGCCGATCAGCACGATGACGTTGGCGGCCACGACGGGTCGCAAGGCGCGGCCCCGCGGCGGTGTGGGCATTCCAGCTCCTTCGGACAAACCAGCGTCCCAGCTCATGGACGCTGACATGCCAGAGGGTACAGCGGCCGGAGCCTCGAAACCCCGGCGGCTACTTGCGTCGGAGTTGGAGGCCGAAGAGCTTCTTGGCCGGCGCCTCCACCTCGGCGGGCGAAGGTTGATCGGCTGCATCGAAGCTGTGCACCTGAGGCGCCTGGACGGGCTGTGGGGCCTTGGCCGCCTTGCCTACCTTCGGCGCCTTGAACTTGGGAGCCTTGACCGAGGCCGTCGGGCGGCTCGGGCCATGGCCCGGGAAGATGTCGTCGTCGGCTCGGCTCCAAGGGCGCGACACCGCGACAGGCAGGGGTGCGGGCTCGGGGAGCGGCTCGGCTGCGGCTTGCACGTACGAGGTGGCCGCCGCCGGGGAGGGCACGGCCTCGTCCTCGAAGGACGCCAGCGAGTAGCTGGGCGCGCCGGCGATGGGCACGTCAGGGTCGTGGTTGTCGGTGCCTGCGTCGACCAGGGCGGCGCTGAGGGTGGCAGCCAGGTCGTCGTCGAGGCGGCCCGCGGGAACGTGGGGCGTGTCGATCACGACCGACATCTCCCGCTCGGTGGCATGGGCCTCGGGGGGCGGTCCCGGCGTCCAGTCGGCGAAGGCCTCGTCGAGTCGGGACTCGTCAGCCCATTCGGGGGCAGTCGGACGAAAGCTCTGGCTGGCGGGGGGCGGCTCGTCGCCGCCGTAAAGGTCTCCCAGGACCTTCGAAAGATCGGACATGTCCTTCAATCGACCACTGAATGGCACCGCTTAAGCTCGCCGTGTGGAGGGACGCACCGAGCACGCCCCAGGGTGGCGTCCGCTGCGCAGGCCCACTCCCGCGCCGGGGACGGCCCAGGCTCTGCTCGAAGCGTCGCCGTTCTCCCGACTGGCCGTAGCCCACGCCCTGTCCCTCGCGGGCGACGCCCTCGTCACCATGGCACTGGCGGGCTCGCTGTTCTTCAGCATCTCGCCCAGCGCGGCGCGAGGCCGGGTCGCCCTCAGCCTGCTGCTGACCGTGGCCCCGTTCGGACTGGTGGCGCCTTTCCTCGGTCCTGCCATCGACCGCCGGGAGGGGGGCAGGCGGGGGATGGTCGTGGGTGTGGCCGCGGCCCGCGTGGTGACGTGCCTTTACATGGCGACGGTGGTGGACCGGCTGTTGCTGTTCCCCGCCGCCTTCGTGTTCCTGGTGCTGTCCAAGACCCACGCCGTATCGAAGAGCGCGTTGGTGCCCGCCGTGGTCGGCTCGGACGACGAACTGGTGCAGGCCAACTCCCGGCTGGCCCTGATCGGCGTGGCCATGAGCCTGGTAGCGGCCGTGCCGGGCGTCCCCGTGCTCAGGCTGTTCGGGGGCGAGTGGGTGCTGCGACTGGCCGCCGTCGTGTTCGGGGCCACCGCGCTGGCGGGCCTGCGGATCACGTCGGCCCGGGCCGATGCCAACGACAAGGCCGTGCCCCTCTTCGGGCGGGACCGTGGGGCCAGGGCGGCGTCGGACGGGACGCGGGCCGACGTTCGAGCCCGCAAGGTGCGGGCCGCGGCCGTGGCCATGGGCGGGATGCGGGCGGGCGTTGGGTTCTTGACCTTCTTGGTGGCCTTCGGCCTGCGTCGGGGGCACGCGCCCGCGTGGCTGTTCGGGGTGGCGCTGGCGGCCAGCATGGGGGGGACGCTGGTGGGCGCGGCGGCCGCGCCCTCGCTGCGACGATGGTTCGACGAGGAGCGGCTGTTGACCGGATGTCTGGCCCTGATCGCGGTGGTGGGGCTGCTCGGGGCGCGGGTGCACAGCCGGGCCGCGGCGGTGATCGTGGCCGCGGCGGTGGGCATGGGGGCCAGCGCGGGAAAGCTGGCGTTCGACTCGGTCGTGCAGCGGGACGCGCCCAGCGCGGTGCGGGGCAGGCAGTTCGCCCGCTTCGAAGCGGCCTTCCAACTCACGTGGGTGCTGGGCGCGCTGGTGCCGGTGGTGGTGCCCATGCCGACGCGCCTGGGCGTGGCCCTGTTGGGCGTGGGCGCGGCCGCCCTTTGCGTTTTGTACGTGGCGGGTACGAGGCCACGGTGAGCACCAACGTGGTCGTCCTGTCCGACACCCACATCCGCAGGGGTGGCAGCCGTCGCCTGCCCGACGCGGTGTACGCCATGCTCGACCAGGCCGACGTCGTCCTGCATGCGGGCGACATCCTCGACGGCGACCTGTTGGCCGAGCTGGGCGGCTTCGGCCCGGTCTACGCGGTGCTGGGCAACAACGACGTCGACCCGTCGTTGAGCCATCTGCCCGAGCGGCGGCTGGTCGAGGTGGAGGGCGTGCGAATCGGGATGGTGCACGACAGCGGGCCGCGCGAGGGCAGGGCGGCCCGACTGCGGCGCATGTTCCCCGACGCCGGCGCGGTGGTGTTCGGCCACAGCCACATCCCGTGGAACGAGCCGGGCCTGGACGGCCAACTGCTGTTCAACCCGGGGTCGCCCACCGACAAGCGGGCCCAGCCCGTCCACACCGCGGGCCGGATGGAGATCGACGGCCCGTCCATCGTGCGGGCCGAGATCATCCCCCTCGAGAACTTTTCCACAGCAGGGGGTGCTGTGGAAAAGTTGGACGGGGGTGGCTTCAGGGGTCGGTGACTTCGAGGCGGGCCAGCCACAGGCCGGGCGCGTCGACCTCGGCCGGGGTGGGCAGCGTGTCCTCGGTGCGCCACAGCCGGCCCAGCCCCTCCTCGCCCGCCCGTTCCAGCACGCCCCGCACGAAGGCCCCGCCCCGCTCGTACTGACGCTGGCCCAGCTCCAGTCCGAACAGGCGCTCCGCCAGCCGATCGCCGTCGCCCCGCTCGACCCGGCGCCTTCGCAGCGCCTCGGTCAGCGAGTCGTAGGACGAGATGAGCTTGCGCCCCGCCGAGTCCACCACCCAGTCGACGTAGCCCTCGATGGCCGCGACCAGTGCCTCCAGCCTCGGCGCCAAGGCGCGTTGCTCGTCGCTCTGCACCGCGCCGAGAAGAGCCTGCGGGTCGCCGAGCATGGCGTTGAGCGAGTCCGGATCGGTGGGATCGAGGTCGCCGAAGCGGCTCTCGAGGGCGTTGGGGTCGGGGCGAAAGCCGGCCGCGTAGGCCTGCACCAGTTCGTCGAGCCGGGCCCGCACATGGGGCTTGGACAGCACGGCGTGGTGGGCGATGTCGCTGAGGCTGACCCACAGGCGCACGTCGTCGGCGGGCAGCGACCAGTCAGTGGCGAACTCGTCCATGTTGGCCGCCACCACCATGATCTCGCCCGAGGGCGGGCGGGGGATGGGCAGGTCGTACTGGCCGAGGACGCGGCGCGACAGGTGCCCCACCATCGAGCCCGCCTGTCCGCCCATCAGCAAGGGCACCACCAGTTGGCCCAGGCCGCCGAGCAGCTCGGTCTCGGGGTTGGGCTCGACCACCTCCTCGCCCGCCAGCGCGGTCTGGCCCAGGCTGGTGGCCAGTCGTTCGAGCAGCGGGCGCCAGTCGTCCAGCGTGCGCATGGCCCACTCGCCACGCGGGACGGGACGGAGGCTGACGGGCCTGCCGGTCGTGGTGGTGGACATGCCCGTCGTGGCCTCCACGTGCATCTCGGCGACGCGGGCCACCTCCTCGATGCGGATGCGCAGGACCGGGTCGACGTTGCCCTCGGCCTGTCCCTCGGTCGCCACCCACTGGGCGAGCTGGCGGGCGAAGTCCCAGTTGAGCGCGCCTTGAGCGGAGAAGAGCTTGGCCAGATCCTTGAAGAACGGCATGCCCTCGAACGGGTTCCCGCCGAATGGACCGGGCGTGCTCACAGGGGCATGGTAGGCGGCATGCCCCGTTATGCGGCCACGGCCGGCGCCCCGTTCGCAGCCCATGTGACGGTCGATGTATCCGCGTCGGCCGCGTCGGTGAAGCCCTTGCTCGAAGGGGTGGACGGACTGGTGATCGGTCAGGACGTGGCGCCCGCGTCCGTGCGGGTGCTGCTCGACGCCGCGGGCGACGCCGCCGTCGGTCACGTCGTGCTGCTGTCGAGCGCCACCGTGTACGGCGCATGGGCCAACAACCCGGTGCCGCTGTCGGAGGACGCTTCGTTGCGGCCCAATCCCGGCTTCCCGTTCGCGGCCGACCGGGCCGAGGCGGAACGTCTCGTGGCCGAGTGGAAGGACGGGCATCCGGGGGCCACCGCGACGGTGCTGCGGCCGGCCGTCGTCGTCCGAGGCGGCGCGCTGACCCCGCTCGACCACGCCTTGTCCGGCACGGCCGGGTTGCGGCCGCGGGAGGCGTCGAGGCCGGTGCAGTTCCTGGCCGAGGAGGACGTGGCGTCCGCGGTTGCGTTGGCGTTGGCCGAACGACTCGACGGGCCGTACAACGTGGCGCCGGACGGCTGGGTGCCGGACGAGACGGCCCGAGCACTGGCGGGCGGGCCAGCGCGGGTGGCGGTGCCGGAGCGCTTGGCGCGGGTGCTGCGGGCCATGTGGCCGGGTCCTGGCCATTCGCCGTGGCCGGGCATCGACCCCTACACCCGGCATCCGTGGGTGGTGGCCAACGACCGGCTGCGGGCCGCGGGCTGGACGCCGGCGCAGTCCAACGAGGAGGCGTTCGTCGACGTGGCCGCCGGGCGCTGGCCCGAGCTCAGCCCCAAGCACCGACAGGAGGTGGCGCTGGGCGTGAGCGTGGCCGCCTTGGTCGGCGCGGCCGCAGCCGTGGTGGCCTTTGCCCGCCGCCGCCGCCGCTCTCGTTCCTGACTCGTCCCGAGCCCGCTGCGCCCTCCCGGCCCTCCCCCAACTGCGTCTGGAGGACATAGGTACCGCGTGGGTGGGTCTATGTCCTCCAGTCCGGCTTAGAAGCGGCTGGGGCGTTCGACCAGCGTGACGTTGAGCGAGGTGGGCTTGCCGTCGCGCAACAGCTTCAGCGTCACCGCCTCGCCCGGCCGCCGGTTGCGCAGCTCCAGTTTCAGCGTCGCCATCGACGTGATGTGCACGGCCTCCAAGTCGGTGATCACGTCGCCCCGATGCACGCCCGAGAGATACGCGGGGCTGTCGTCGCCCACGTCGGTCACCAGGGCGCCGCCGTCGATGCCCAGGTTGGCCGCCATCTCCGAGTCGACGTCGTCGCCCTCCACGCCGAGCCACGGGTACACCACCTCGCCGGTGCGGATGAGCTCGTCGGCCACCTTCCTGGCGATGTCGATCGGGGTCGCATAGCCATGCCCGTCGTGCACGTCGGTCACGCCGATCACCGCGCCCCGCTCGTCGAGCAGCGGCCCGCCCGAGGCCAGCGGGTCGAAGCCCGCCAGCACCTCGATCATGTCGACCAGCAGCGGACTGTCCTTGCTCCGCACGACCCGCCCGACCCCGGACACCACCGTGACCGCGGCCCATGTGGGCATGCCCACGGCGATGGCGGTCTGCCCGGGCTTGACCGTCGTCGCCGTGCCGAGAGGTGCGCTGCTCAACTGCTCGCGATCCACCTTGAGCACGCCGATGGCCGTGTCAGGGTCGGTGCCGATAATCGATGCCAGGTGCTTCGACGCGTCCGACAACGTCACCGTCACCCGCCGGGCCCCGCCGACGACCCGAGCCGACGTGAGGATGTAGCCGTCCTGTCGGAACACGAAGCCCGAGCTGTTCAACACGCCCTCGGGCCGCTCGGCCCGCACTTGCACCATGGCCGGATGGACCCGGTCGACAACGGCGGCCGCCGCGTCGGTCCCCTTCGACTCGGGCGCCACGGCCTCGTATGCGGACACGGCCACCCGCTCCACCGAGCGCACGGGCACGGCCCGGGTGCGAAAGCCTCCGACCGCGGTCACCAACCCGATGACCAGCAGCGCGCCGGTGGCTCCGGCGAGGAAGGGGCCCCATTGACGGGGCTTCGCCGTGGCGCGGGGAACGGCGAAGGTGCGGCCCCCCGGCAAGCCGTGCGCGGCGATCTCCGACGGGTGCCGCCACAGCCGGTCGTCGGGGGGCAGGAGCGGGACCGAGGTGAGGCCGTCATCGGCCCGGTCATCGGCATGGTCATCCGTGGGGTCGACGCCATGGCCACCCCCGTACTCATCGTCGGGCTCGTCGCCGAGGCCGCCGTCGAGCTCCATGGAAGACGAGGATAACGACGCCTTTTCGCCCGCAGGCATCGCCCCCCGACCCAATGAGGGCCGTAGCATGAGGCGTGTGCAGCCTGGTGGTTCACCCGGTGGTTCACACGGCGCGGCCGGCGCCGCCATCGAGCGCGGCATCGAGCGCGGCATCGAGCGGGACATCACGCTGGCCCCGGCAGGCCAGCGCGACTGGGTGGGCCTGACCACCGATCCGCTGCCCTTCGACGCCGTGGGCCAATGGGCCGTGCTGCCCGAGTGCGGCGCCGTCGTCGTCTTCGCGGGCACCGTGCGCGACCACGCCGAGGGCCGGGCGGGCGTGACGTCGTTGGCGTACGAGGCCTACGTCGAGCACGTCGTGCCCCAACTCGCGGCGCTGGCCGCGCGGGCCAGGGCCCGTTTCCCCATGGTCGGCCGGGTCGCCCTCCTGCACCGCATCGGCAGGCTGGAACTGGCCGACACGGCCGTGCTCGTCGCCGTCTCCACGCCCCATCGACCCGAGGCCTTCGACGCGGCCCGGTGGTGCATCGACACGCTCAAAGACACCGTGCCCATCTGGAAGAAGGAGACGTGGGCGGGCGGCGAGGACTGGGGCCATCCGGGATGAGCAACCTGGCCTACCTGCTTGTCGCCGTCGCACTGTCCGTACTGGGGTCGCTCATCTTGTGGCTGCGGCATCGCAGGCCGCGCTCGCTCGAGTCCGGCATCGACGAGTTCTCCCGCGAGCTGCGGGCCTTGGCGCCCAAGCACCACGCAGGCTCGGACGGCGGCGGCGAGGGCGCGGCCCATGGCTAGGGACCTGGCCATCGACCTGGGCACGGCCAACACCCTCGTCTACGCCAAGGGCGAGGGCATCGTGCTCAACGAGCCGACGGTGATCGCCCTCAACATCCAGACCCAGGACGTGTTGGCCATGGGCCACGAGGCCTGGCAGATGATCGGCCGCACGCCGGGCTACATCCAGGCCGTGCGTCCGCTGCGCAAGGGCGCCATCACCGACTTCGACATCACCCAGCGCATGATCCGCCTGCTCTTGAAACGGGCGGGCGTGTCCCGGTTCAACCGGCCCCGCGTGGTGATCTGCGTTCCGAGCGCCATCACCGAAGTCGAGCGACGCGCCGTCGAGGAGGCGGCCCGGCGGGCGGGGGCGGCCGACGCCCAACTCATCGGCCAGCCCATGGCCGCGGCCATCGGCGCAGGCCTGCCCATCCACGAGCCCCTCGGCAACATGGTCGTGGACGTGGGCGGCGGCACCAGCGAGACGGCCGTCATCTCCTTGGGCGGGGTGGTGGCCTTGCAGGCGATCCGCGTCGGCAGCTTCGACATCGACGCCGCCATCCAGACCTATGTCCGGCGTGAGTATGGCATCGCCATCGGCGAGCGCACGGCCGAGGAGATCAAGGTCGCCATCGGCAGCGCCTATTCACTGGCCAACGAGGTCAAGGCCGAGGTGCGCGGCCGCGACCTCATGTCCGGCCTGCCCAAGACCGTCATCCTGTCGCCCGAAGAGGTGCGGGACGCCATCGACGAACAGGTCAGCGCCATCGTCGACTCGGTCATCAAGTGCCTGGGCCAGGCCCCGCCCGAACTGGCCCAAGACCTCATCGTCCAAGGCATCCACCTGGTGGGCGGCGGCGGCATGCTGCGCGGGCTCGACCATCGGCTGGCCGAAGAGACGGCCATTCCCGTGCATTTGGTCGACGCGCCGTTGGAGTGTGTGGTGTTGGGCGCGGGCCGCTGCATCGAGGCCTTCGACTCGTTGAAGGTCATGTTCATGGGCGCCAACCGGTAGGGCTTGGGGCCCGTCTGCTCGACTGCACCCGTGTGTCGGGTGCCACATCCTCTTTGCCGACGGTGTGCAAGGATGCCGTTGGATGACGAGTCCTGCTCCCGAGACTCAAGCGATCCTCGCCGTGCATGGCTTGGAGGTCGTGTACAGCGACGTGATTCTCGTGCTCCGCGGGGTCAGTCTCGACGTGCCGAGGGGCGCCATCGTCGCCCTTCTGGGGGCCAACGGGGCGGGCAAGACCACCCTGCTGCGGGCCATCACCGGCCTGCTGCGCGTGCATCGTGGGGCCATCACCAAGGGGACCGTGCAGTTCGACGGCTCGTCCATCACCGGCCTCGACCCGGCCGCGGTGGTGCGCAAGGGCATGAGTCAGGTGATGGAGGGACGCCGGGTCTTCGCCGAGCTGACCGTTGACGAGAACCTCAAGGCAGGCGGCTTCACTCGGCGGGACAAGGCCGAGCTGCGCGACTCCTACGACAGGGTCATGACCCTGTTCCCCAAGCTGCAAGATCGGCACAAGCAGACGGCGGGCTACCTCTCCGGGGGCGAGCAGCAGATGCTGGCCATCGGCCGGGCCCTCATGCAGTCGCCCCGGCTGCTGCTTCTGGACGAGCCGTCGCTTGGACTGGCCCCGCTGATCGTCGAGCAGATCCGAGAGATCGTGGTCGACATCAACTCCCAAGGCACGAGCGTGCTGCTGGTCGAGCAGAACGCGACCATGGCCCTGTCCATCGCCGACTACGGCTACGTGATGGAGAACGGCCGGGTGGTCAAGGACGGTCCCGGCCAGGAGCTGTTGAACGACAAGGACATCCAGGAGTTCTACCTGGGCGTGGGCGAGGCGGGGCGCAAGTCGTTCCGGGACGTCAAGACCTACCGCAGGCGCAAGAGGTGGAGCGCGTGAGCATCGACGCCATGAGCCCGCCCGTGAGCCAGGCCACGGGCCAGCCGGAGCCCTTGCTCGTGGTGGACGGACTCACCCTGCGCTTCGGCGGCGTGACCGCGCTGTCCAACGTCAGCTTCGACGTGCATCACGGCGAGCTGTTCGCGGTGATCGGCCCGAACGGCGCGGGCAAGACGTCGATCTTCAACTGCTTGTCCGCCGTCTACCGCCCGCAGGCCGGCGTGATCCGCTTCAACGACGTGGAGCTGCTGGGCAAGCGGCCCACGGCCACGGCCCAGCTCGGCATCGGCCGCACGTTCCAGAACCTCGGCCTGTTCATGAACCTCGATGTGGTCGACAACCTCATGTTGGGGCGCCACCACCGCATGCGCACCGGCTTCATCTCCGGCGCGTTGTGGATCGGGCGGGCCAAGCGCGAGGAGATCGAGAACCGAGAGCGCGTCGAGCAGATCATCGAGCTGTTGGAGCTGGAGCCGTATCGACGCAGCCACGTGGGGTCGCTGCCCTACGGCATCAAGAAGCGCATCGAGCTGGGCCGGGCCTTGGCCATGGAGCCGACGCTGCTGCTGCTGGACGAGCCGGTGGCGGGCATGAACCTCGAGGAGACCGAGGACATGGCCCGCTACATCCTCGAGGTGAAGGCCGAGCTCGACCTGGCCATGATCCTCGTCGAGCACGACATGCACATGGTGATGGACATCGCCGACCGGGTCATGGTCCTCGACTTCGGCCAGGTGATCGCCACCGGGCCGCCCGCCGACGTACAGGCCGACCCCAAGGTCATCGAGGCCTATCTGGGGCAGTCCTCGTGACCGCGGTGGCCGCGGCCGAGCCGGCAGGCGCGACCTCGGGGGGCGGGGCAGGAACCCTGCCCGCCAAGCTCTTGCGGGTGGCCGCGGCCAGGCCCAAGGCCGTGGCCATGCGCAAAAAGTCGCTCGGTCGCTGGAAGCAGTACACGTGGGCCGACTACGCCGAGCGGGCCGCCCGCGTCGGTCTCGGCCTGCTGGAGTTGGGCGTCGAGCCGGGCCAGAGCGTGGCCGTGCACAGCGAGAACCGACCCGCGTGGCTGTTGGCCGACATGGGCATCCAGGGCATCGGCGCGGTAACGGTCGGCATCTATCCCACCAGTCCGGCGGCCGAGGTCGAGTACCTCCTGGAGCATTCCGAGTCCGTCGTGCTCATTGCCGAGGACGAAGAGCAGCTCGACAAGGTGTTGAGCGTTCGGGAGAAGCTCCCGAACCTGCGCCACATCGTGGTCATCGACACGCGAGGCGTGCGCGACCTGCACGACCCGATGCTGTTGACCTTCCACGACCTCCAGCGGCTGGGCGAGCGCAGGCCGATCGAGGAGTGGGCCAGTCGGGTGGGAGCCCTCGACCCCGACGAGACCGCCATCATCGTCTACACGTCGGGCACCACCGGGCCGCCCAAGGGGGCCATGCTCACCCACCGCAACCTGGTGACCGCAGGCGAGATCTTCACCGGGGCCTTCGACGCCCGTTCGTCGGATGAGGCCTTGTCCTACCTGCCCATGTGCCACGTGGCCGAACGGCTGGGTTCGGCCATCGACGCCTTGGTCGTCGGCTACGTCGTCAACTTCGGCGAGAGCGGCGAGTCGTTCCTCACCGACATGCAAGAGGTGCAGCCCACCATCTTCCTGGGCGTGCCGCGCGTGTGGGAGAAGATGATGGCGGGCGTGCAGATCCGCATGGGCGACGCGTCCGTGGTCAAGAAGACGGTGACCCGCTTCTGGTTGGCCCGCGGGGCCAAGCTGGCCCGCAAGCGCATGGAAGGCAAGCTCGGCGTGGGCGGCCAGGTCATGTCCTGGCTGGGCTGGATCATGGTGTTCCGCAGCCTGCGTCAGAAGCTGGGTCTGGGCCGGGTGCGCATCGCCTTGTCCGGCGCCGCGCCCATCGCTCCGCAGGTCCTCGAGTTCTTCTGGGCCTTGGGCGTGAACGTGCGCGAGGGCTACGGCCAGACCGAGGGCACGGCGCTGGCCACGTACACGCCTGCGGACAAGGTGCGCTTCGGCAAGGTGGGGAAGGCCTTGCCGCAGTGCGAGGTGCGCATCGCCGACGACGGCGAGATCCTCGTGCGCGGTCCCGGCGTGTTCAAGGGCTACTTCAAGAACGACGAGGCCACGCGCCAGACGGTCGACGCCGACGGGTGGCTGCACTCGGGCGACGTGGGCGAGCTGGACGCGGACGGCTTCCTCACCATCACCGACCGCAAGAAGGACATCATCATCACCGCGGGCGGCAAGAACATCTCGCCGTCGGAGATCGAGAACCGGTTGAAGGTCTCGCCCTATGTGCGCGAGGCCATCGTCATCGGCGACCAGCGCAAGCACCTGAGCGCGCTTATCGGCATCGAGGCCGACACCGTGGGCGACTGGGCCACACGGCACCACATCCCCTTCACCACCTATCACGACCTGTCGGGCAAGACCGAGGTCCGCGACCTCATCAAGGAATGGGTCGACCAGGTCAACGCGGACTTGGCCCAGGTGGAGACGGTCAAGCGGTTCGAGCTGCTGCCCAAGGAGTTGGACCACGAAGAGGGCGAGCTGACCGCCACCCAAAAGGTCAAGCGCTCGGCCATCGCCAAGGAGTTCGCCGACCTCATCGAAGGCATGTATGGGTGACCCTCGGCTCGCAAGCCCTCGGCTCGCAAGCGGAGCTTGCTCGCCGAGTTCGGCCGGCGCGATGAAAGGCGTCGGCGCGATGAAAGGCGTCTGCGCGCTGAAAGGCGCGGGGCCGCGGTGACGGACTTTCTGCAACTGAGCTTTGCCGGGCTGGCGTTGGGGGCGCTGTACGCGCTGGTGGCCCTCGGCTTCGTCATCATCTACAAGGCCACCGGCGTCATCAACTTCGCCCAAGGCGGCCTTGTCCTGCTGGGCGGGTACCTGACCTACAACGTGCACCACACGTGGGGCGTGCCCTTCTACCTGTCCATTCCCGTGGCCATGATCCTGTGCGGGATGGTGGGGGCCGCGGTCGAGCGCGTCGTGCTGCGGCGCATGGTGGGCCAGCCCGTGTTCGCGGTGATCATGGTGACCATCGGCCTGTTGTTCGTGATCGAGCAGGTCGTCACCGGCACGTGGGGCTTCAACCGGCTCAACATGGGCGACCCGTGGGGCATCAAGAAGTTCACCGTGGGCGACGTGCAACTGTCAGTCGTGAACCTCTGGACCATCATGCTGGCCGCGCTGGTGATGGCGGGGTTCTTCCTGTTCTTCCGCTACTCCCGACTGGGGGTGGCCATGCGGGCCACCGCCTTCGACCAGGAGGCGGCCATCGCCAACGGCATCAGCGCCCGGCGCGTCTTCGCCCTGTCGTGGGCCATCGCCGGCGCGGTAGCCACCTTGGCCGGCGTCATGCTGGCGTCCGGCGGGTCGGGCCTCAGCCCGGAGATCGAGTTCGTGGCCCTGCTCGCCTTCCCCGCCATCATCTTGGGCGGTCTCGACTCGCCCGCGGGAGCGGTGCTCGGCGGCGTCATCATCGGCCTGACCCAGACCCTCACCGCGGGCTATCAGCCGCGGTACGCGGACTGGCTGGGCAACGGGTTCAGTTCGGTCATGCCCTACGTGGTGATGATCGTGATCCTGCTCATCCGTCCCTACGGACTGTTCGGCACCAAAGAAGTCCGGAGGGTCTGAGCCATGCCCCGCCTGCGCAACCTCAACATGACGCTGCGGTACGAGGACGACTTGAAGCTGTTCAAGTCGCGCCAGTCACGATTGGCCATGGTGGCCTTGGCCGTAGTGGCCATCGCCCTGCCCCTGTCGATCACCGACGACTTCTGGCTCTCCGTGCTGAACTACGCGGGCATCACTGCCGTGGGCGCCATCGGGTTGAACCTGCTGACCGGCTACACCGGCCAGGTCTCATTGGGCCACGCCTTCTTCCTGGGCGTCGGCGCCTACTCGGCCGTCTTCTTCGGCGGCACCCACCAGTGGCCGCTGCCGCTGTGGCTGCTGGCCTGCGCGGTGATGGGCGGGCTGATCGGGGCCGTGGTCGGACCGTTCGCCTTGCGGCTGCGGGGCAACTACCTGGCCGTGGTGTCGCTGGGACTCGTGTTCCTCGGCATCCACGTCTTCACCAACTGGGACTCGGTGACGGGCGGGCCGGGCGGCACCAGCGTGGCCGCGCCCTTGAAGCTCGGGCCCATCAACTTCGGCAAGCTCGAAGTGGGCAACTACGCGTATACCAGGAACCAAGGCTTCTTCTTGTTGGTGTGGGCCATCGTGGCCATCAGCGCGCTGTTCGCCAAGAACATCGTGCGGACTCGGCCTGGTCGGGCCATGCAGGCCGTGCGGGACAGGGACGTGGCCGCCGAGGTCATCGGTGTCAGCCTGGCCCGGTACAAGGTCGGCGCCTTCGTGATCTCCAGTGCGTTGGCGGCGGTGGCGGGCGGGCTGTTCGGCGCCTACCAGCAGTTCGTGACGCCCGAGTCGTGGAACCTGTTCCTGTCCATCCAGTACATCGCCATCATCATCGTGGGCGGGGTGGGCACGATCTTCGGGTCCATCCTCGGCGCCATGTTCATTGGGGCCGCGCCCCAGATCGTGGACAAGTTCAGCGGCAGCATCCCGCTGGTCAGCCGGTCTCCGGGCGGGAGCGGTTTCCACCTCACGGTGTTCCAGCTCAACCAGGTGATCTTCGGCGTGCTGATCGTGTTGTTCTTGGTTCTCGAGCCCCGCGGGCTGGCGGCCGTGTGGCTCAGACTGAAGGCCTACTTCCGGGCCTGGCCGTTCTCTTATTAGGTATCCAGAAAGAGGAGGAGCATGAAGCGAAACAACCGTGTCCGACTGTTGGCGGTCCTAGGCGTTCTCGCCTTGGTCGCCGCCGCGTGCGGTGGGACGAAGAAGGACAGCAGCAGCAGCACCACCACGGCGAAGAAGACCCTCAGCCCCGGGCCGGGCTTCGACGGCACTACTATCCACGTCGGCGTCATCACGCCGCTGACCGGACCAGTGGCCGTCATCGGCAACCCGCTCACGTCCGGGACTGAGACCTGGTTCAAGTACATCAATGAGGAGAAGGGCGGCATCGGCGGCAAGTACAAGGTCGTCGTGGACAAGGAGGACAGCCAGTACAAGCCCGACCTCGGCGTCCAGGCCTACAACAAGATCAAGGCCAACGAGGTCGTGTTCGCCCAGTTGCTCGGCACGCCGGTGACCAAGGCCGTGCTCCAGCAGTTGCGGGCCGACCAGATCGTCGCCGCGCCCGCGTCCTTGGACGCCGACTGGGTGCGGGACAAGAACCTGCTGCCGGTGGGCGGCCCGTATGAGATCCAGATGATCAATGCGGCCGACTACCTCGTCAACGAGGGCGGGTTCAAGGGCAAGACCATGTGCACCATGATCCAGGACGACGCCTACGGCCAGTCCGGCCAGCGCGGTGTCGACTTCGCAGCCAAGGACCTGGGCTTCACCGTGAAGACGACGGCCAAGTACGCGGCCGGCAACCCGGACTTCACGGCCCAGATCCAGCAGCTCAAGTCGTCTGCATGCGAGGTCGTGTTCCTCGTGGGCACGCCCAGCGACACGGCCAAGCTCATGGGCACGGCGGCTCAGTTGCAGTTCGTGCCGCAGTGGGTCGGCCAGTCGCCCACGTGGACGGGCGCCTTCGCCAAGTCCCCCCTCGCCCCGTACCTCCAGGCCCATTTCATGCTGGCCGCCGAGGGCACGGAGTGGGGCGACACGTCGGTGAAGGGCATGGCCGACATGCTCGACCGCATCCAGAAGTACACGCCCAGCCAGCAGCCGGACATCTACTTCGTCTTCGGCTACTACCAGGCCCGGGCCGTGACCGCGCTGTTGGAGAAGGCGGTGGAGTTGGGCGACTTGTCCCGCGCCGGCGTCCTGGCCGCGGTGGACAAGATGCAAAAGACCAGCTTCGACGGCCTGACCGGTGACTACGAGTATGGCCCTCCGGGCACTCGCAACCCACCGCGCCAGACCACCATCTACAAGGTGGACCCGGCCAAGCCGGGCGGACTGGCCAAGGTCAAGTACGAGTACACCTCGGCCTCGGCCAAGAAGTACGAGTTCAAGTCCCTGCCGTAACCCACGGCTTGCGTCTGTAGCTCGCTGCCACACACGTCTGGAGGACATAGCCCGTCGAATCCGCGGGCTATGTCCTCCAGTTCGCGTTCAGGGCTCGGTGGTGCGGAGGTCTTCGGCCGCTTGGCGGACCTGCCAGTCCCGATCGGTGAGCGCGGCCTCGAGGGCGGCGTCGACCTCGGGCCCCTCGAAGGGGGCCAGGGCCAGCACGGCCCGGCGGCGCACCGCGGGCTTGTCCTTGGTCGCGGCCAGGATGGCCGCCAGTCCGTCGGGGTGCCCGATGGCGCCCAGCGCGGCCACGGCCGACTCCCTGCACAGCGGATCGTCGTGGTGCCGGGCCATGGCGGACAGGGCCGACACCGTCTCGGCGTCGTCGCGCTCCTGCTCGCCCAAGGCCCACGCCGCCGTCTCGGCCACGGTCGGGTCGACGTCGTGGAGCAGCGGGAGCAGGTCGACGTCCGACATGCGGTCGGCGACCTGGCAGGCCCGCCTGCGCACGACGGCGTCCGAGTCGACCAACGCGGCCCGGATGTCGTCGGCCGTGAGCCGCTCCATCCGGCGCAGCGCCCCCAGCGCGGTGGCCCGAACCGACCCAGCTTCGTCATCCAACGCGGCGCGCGCCGTCAACTCATCGGCGGCGTGCCCGGCCAGCGCCACGGCGCGTCGCCTCCGAGCCGCCTCGGCTAGGTTCGAGGGGTCCTGCATGTCTGGGGGAATGGTTGACGGAGCGGATGGGCAAGCGCCAGCAACGGGCCGCAGCCACGGCCGAGCACCTGCTGGCCTCGGCTCGTGAGGTCTTTGAGACCAAGGGCTATCAGGCCACGACCGTCGGCGCCATCACCAAGCACGCGGCCACGGCCCACGGCACGTTCTACCTCTACTTCAAGAACAAAGAGGACGTCTTCGCCAAGGTGATGGCGTCGGTGGCCCAGGAGATGTACCGCGAGGCGGGCGCGCCGTGGAGCAACGACCCCCGTGAGACGCTGGCCCGAGCGACGCTGCGCTTCCTCGAGGTGTTCGAGGCCCACAAGGGTCTGTGGCGCTGCCTGCTGGAGGGCATGCATCAGAGCAAGGCCATCGAGGAGATGTGGCTCGACCTGCGGCGGCCCTTCATCGACCGCATCGCCCGCAACCTCGACCGCTCGGTGGCCACCGGACAGGCCCGGCCCATCAACACCCGGCTGGCCGCCCACGCCCTCGGGGCCATGACCGAGTGGTCGGCCTTCGCCCACTTCGAGTTGCAGGAGCCGGGCCCGTCCGAGGCCACGCCGAGGGAGTTGGCCGACACCATCACCGACCTGTGGTACCACGCCGTCTACGCCGGGGTGTACGACGCGCCGAGACAGCCGGCGTGAGGCCGTCGCGACTCGGGCTGTCCGCGCCCGACACCCGGCGGCTGCTGATCATCTTGTTGGCAGGCGTGCTCGTGTCGGCGGGCGGGCTGGTCTGGCTGGAGCAGACCGGTCCGGCCGGGGCCCAGACCAAGGACAACCCGTCGGTGCGCGGGATCCGTCCGGTGGCGACCACGACCACCTCGACGGCAGCCGGGGCCGGGGCGGGGGCGCCGACGACGGCCCGTCCGATCGACGTGCCCGAGGACCCGTACGCCGAGGAGCCGGTGCAGGAGATCGGGACCATCGACATCCCCAAGATCGGCCTCCACCATCCGGTGTTCCACGGCATCACCCTGCGCAACATCGACCACGGCCCCAGCCACTGGCCGGGCACGGCCCTGCCGGGCGAGAACGGCAACACCGTGTTCGCAGGCCATCGAGTCACCCACACCCATCCGTTCCGACGCATCGACGAGTTGGTCCCCGGCGATCAGGTCATCTTCACCGTGGCCGGCGTGCGGTCGGTGTACGTCGTGACCGGGCACGAGGTGGTCACGCCCGCAGCCGTGCACATCGCCGACCAGACCTCGACGCCGACCGGGACGCTGTTCGCCTGCCATCCGCCCCACTCGGCCCGGTACCGGTTTGTGGTGCATTTAGCCCTGTTGGCGGGCGGCTGAGGCTCAAGGTGCCCCTCGGGCACGCCGATCACCCTGCGGGAAAGGAGTCGGCATGCCGCACATGGTCATCTTCCGTAGCGCCGAGGGAAAGCCCGGCTATCACCAGGCTGAGTCTCTCGACGAGGCGGTCCGTTTCGTGGAGCACCTCCGCAATCAGGAGAACGTGCCCGAATCGCGCATCTTCCGCATGCAGGAGGTGCCGATCGAGTTCAAGACGTACGTCAAGGTGGAGGTCACCGGGATGGACGCCGGGCCTGTCGCTGCGCCTACTCATGCGCCCGCGCCTGCTGTTGCTGAGGCCGCCCCGGCTGCCCCTGCGCCGGTCGCGGCCGCTGCGCCCGTGGTCGAGGAGCCTCGTTCGGCTCCGGCCGACAAGGGCGACGACGTGGTCGTCGACCCCATGCCTGTGGGTCAGGGAGCCAACGCCTCCAACCGGTTCGGGCGCTTCAACCGGGGCTAGCAAACCCGGCCGCGGTTGTCCCGGCCGACCCGCCGACTTGGCATTTGGGCGTCGTTCACCACCGCCAAGGTGGGTGACGACGCCCACATGCGCGTCCGCGCTCAGCCCACGGCACGCTGGATGGCCATGCCCGCCAAGGCCAGGGCCATGACGATCATGGCTGCGGCCAAGGCCCCGACCAGCACGGCCACGAAGAGCAGGGCCGCGGCCGAGCGCAGGCGCCGGGCCGCGCTCTGCGACTCCACCAGCCGAGGTCGCTCGTGCCCTCGCGTCTGCGGACGGGGCGTGGTCCGGGTGACCGTGGTCGTCGTTCGGGCGGGTGCGGCAGGCCACGGTTCTTGGGTCGGCGCGGCCGGCGGCGGGGGCGGGGGCGGGGGCGAGATGCCTGCCGGTGGGACCGACAGCGAGGCGGCGGTGGGCATGACCGGCGGCTCGGCCACGACCGGGGCGGGCGAGGGCACGGTCACCGGCGGCGGGGTCACCTCCAACGACGGCGGACTCCACCGAGCCGCGGGCTCCTCCACCGAGGGCTCGGGCGCAGGCGTAGGCGCCGTCTCCGGCGCAGGCTCAGTCTCGGCCACCGGCTCGGGCCGGCGCAGCCAGGACGGCGGCTCTGGCACTGGGTCGGGTTCCGGCTCCGGCTCGGGCTCCGGGTCCGGCTCGACCACGGCCACGGCCTCAACCACCGGCTCCGGCTCGGGCTCGACCTCCGGCTCCGCTTCGGCGATCGGCTCGGGCTGGCGCAGCCAGAACGGCGGCGCTGGCTCCGGGTCCGGCTCGCGTTCCGGCTCGACGTCGGGCTCGCGTTCCGGCTCTTCGTCCTCGATGCGCCACGTGCCGGTTGCATCCGGGTCAGGCGCAGGCACCGGCTCGGGCTCGGCGACTGGCTGTGGTTCGGACTCCCGCTCGACCGCGCCGACCGGTTCAGGCTCAGGCTCCGGCTCGCGCTCAGCGGGTCGCAGCCAACTGGGCACGTCGGGCTCGGGCACGTCGGGCTCGGGCTCGCTGCGCAGCCACGACATGGCGGCCTCGGCCGGCGGCGTGACCGGCGGCGTCACCTCGCCCTCCTCGCGCTTTTCCACAGCAGCAGGTGCTGTGGAAAAGTCGGAAGGGGGCGGGCCGGGTGGGTTTTCGGCTGGCTCCTCGGCGGTCTCGCTGTCGCCCGAGTCGTCGAAGCTGCTCACGGCCGGCAACCGTTTGGGCGCGCAAACCTGGCACGCTGTGACAGACGGGCCCTGCGCCACGAAGGGGCGCCGCCCCCTCGGCTGGAGGAGCGAGTCACGGGAGTGAACACGATCGACTCGATGGTAGTCCGGGGCCCCTTGGCCTGGGACGAACCAGAGCCTCAGCCCAGCCGTCGATGGCTGGCCGCGGTCATCGCGGCCATGCTCGTGGTCGGGCTGCTCGTCGCGTCGGTCACCGTCCAGCTCCCGTACTACGCCCTGGCCCCGGGGTCGGCCAAGCAGGTGAACGACCTCATCAACGCCGACTCGCCCATCTACACCCCGAAGGGCCGGGTGCTGATGGCCACCGTGAGCCTGCGCCGGGCCCAGCCCATCGACGTGATCGAGGGCTGGTTCGACGACGACATCGAGATCGTCAAGGAGGAGCAGATCGTCGGGCGCACCCCGCCCAAGCAGTACCACCAGCTCAACCTCCAGGCCATGGACGAGTCCAAGCGCACAGCCATCGTGGTGGCCCTGCGCAGACTGGGACACGACGTGCCTGCCCATGGCCAGGGCTCGCTGATCACCAACGTGATCCCTGGCCGCGGTTTTCCTGCGGAGGGCCACCTCCAGCAAGGAGACGTCATCACCGAGGTGGACGGCCAGCCCGTGCAGTTCGTGGAGGACGCGGTCAGGCTTCTGCACCAGCACAAGCCGGGCGATGCCGTCCGGCTGCAAGTGACCGGCGTGGACGGGGCCAGCCGCATCGAGCAACTGGTGATGGCCCGCAACGACGACGGCACCGCGGTGCTCGGCATCGAGCTCCAGACGTTCAAGCTCGACTACGACGTGCCCTTCAAGGTGGACATCGACTCGGCTGACATCGGCGGCCCGTCGGCCGGGCTGGCATTCACCCTCGGCGTGCTCGACGAACTGACGCCGGGAGAGTTGACCGGGGGCAAGGTGGTGGCCGCCACCGGGACGATCGGCATCGACGGGGCCGTGGGCGATGTGGGCGGCGTCCCCCAGAAGACGGCCGCGGTGATCGACGCGGGGGCCAAGGTCTTCCTCGTGCCGCCGGGCGAGTACGAGCAAGCCAGGAAGCGGGCGGGCAAGCGGCTCCAGGTCATCAAGGTCGCCACGTTGGACGAGGCCCTCGCTGTCCTGGGCAGGCTGGGCGGCAACGCCAGCGCGCTCGGGCCCGGCTCGGGCGGGGCGCCCGGCTAGCCGGGGAGACGGGACGACGCCCATGTCCGCATCGGCCGCCGAGATCCATTTCGCCGCCGAGTTCGTCACCTTTCTGGCCGCGGCCGTGGGCCTGGCCGTCGCCCTGCTCCGGGGTGACCTGCTCACCGCGCCCCGCAGCCGGGTGCCCCTGGCCGTGGGCTTCTGCGCCCTGGGCACGTCCGCCTTCCTCCACGGGTCGCTGCTGCTCGACGCGGCCGACGACCGGGCCATCCTCGTCGCCCTGCGGGCCATCGCGGTGGCGGGCATCGCCTTCGGCGCGTCCCGTTGGGCGGGGCCGCGACAGGCGGGCGGTCTGCTGTGGGGAGGGGTGGCCGTGCTGGCCGTGGCCGCGGCCATGGGGTTGGGCCACTGGACCCTCGCCACCAGTGCGGTGTTGGCCGCGGGCAGCCTGGCCATCGGGTTCGCGGTGGTGGTTTCGGCCCGTCGATCCATCGCCTCGCGCGTGGCGGCCAGCGCGTCGCTGACGCTGTTGCTCGTCGTGCTGGTCCTGGCCGTCGGCATCTCGGCCGTGCTCAGCAACACGGTTGAGGACCAGGCCCGGCAGCGCCTGGCCACGCGAGCGGGAAGCGAGGCCAAGTTCGTGGCCGACCCGGCCCGCGTCCGCCTGGTCGAGGCCAGGTTGGCCGCGGCCTCGCTCAAGACCGACCGGCTCGCGGACCTGCAAAAGGTGCGCCAGAACCCGAACGACGCGGGCGCCGCCAGTGCGGTCGCCGCTTCGCTCGACATCCTCAGTGGCAACTTCTTCGAAGGCCGCGAGATGCTCTACATCGACGCGGCCAGCAAGGCCCCCGTGGCCACGACCGCGGGCTTCCCGGTGGCCACCACCGCGCTGGCCGGCTCGCCGGCGGTCAGCGAGTCGATCACCCAGCAGCACCCGGTCGGCTCCATCACCGAGGTGAGCGGCAGGCTGGTGGTCTTCGGCACGTTCCCGTTGAAGGACAGGGTGAATGGCGTGCCCGTGGTGATCGGCGTGGTGGTCACCGTGTCGCCGGTGGACGCGGGCTACTTCCAGACGCGCATCGCGGGGGAGACCGGCGTGGGGGTGGCTGCGGCCGACCGCCACGGGTTCCTGGCCGCGTTCGCGGCCCAGCCACCGTTCGGCCGGGTGGCGCCGCTCATCGCGGACGTGTTCAAGGACACGGGCAAGCGGCCTACTGGTGAGGCGTCGGGACGCTTCTTCGCCGCCGCGCCGGTGCTCGACAGCGCGCAGCGCCCGGTGGCCGCAGTCGTGGTGTCCCAGCCCACATCGGTAGTGGCCGACACGCGCGAGGAGCTCTACCGGGTCCTGTTCCTCATCGCCTTGGGGGGGACGCTGCTGGCCTTGGCCCTGGCTGCACTGGTGGGCAGCAGGATCGGCGCCGGGCTTCGACAACTGACCCTCGCGGCCGAGGCCATCCAAGGCGGCGACTTCAGCACCCGCGCCGACGTGCAGGCCGACGACGAGGTGGGCATGCTGGGCGCGGCCTTCGACTCGATGGCGGGCTCCATCCAGGAGAAGACGGGCGAACTGCAACACGCGCGCATCCGGTTGGAGGCCGTGGTCGCGGGCATGGGCGAGGCCCTCGTCGCCACCGACGAGGACGGCAACATCACCGACTTCAACCGGTCGGCCGAGGAGCTGTTGGGCATCAGCGCGGCCGAGGCCAAGGGGCGGGGCGCCGACAGCGTCGTGTTGCTTCGCGGCGACGACGGCGCGTCGCTCGCCGAGCGCCTGCGCAAGCCCTCGCCTCGGCGCTGGTCGGCCGAGGGCACGATCGAGACGGCCGACGGCAGCGAGGTCCCTGTGGCCGTGTCGGCCGGCGCCCTGCGGGGCTTGGAGGACGAGTTGGCGGGCCAGGTCTTCGTGCTGCGCGACCTGCGCGGCGAGCGCGAGGTCGAGCGCATGAAGACCGAGTTCCTCTCGCGCATCGGGCACGAGCTGCGCACGCCGCTGACCGGCATCACCGGCTATGCCGAACTGCTGACCCGCAAGGACCCGCCGCCCGACCTGGCCCGCCAATGGCACCACGAGATCCTCAAGCAGTCGCGCAACCTGTTGCGGATCGTGCAGATGCTCGAGTTCTTCGCGTCGACCGGCGCCAACCGGGCCATCCTGCGCCCCGAGGTGGTCGACGTGCGCGAGGTGGTGGACGAGGCCGTGAACCGGCGGTCGGCCAAGCTCGACGGGCAGTGGTCCATCAAGCGGCGGGTGGCGCGTGGCGTCCCCAAGATCGTGGCCGACGAGCGCTGGCTCAGGCTGGCCATCGACGAGCTGGTCGACAACGCGGTGAAGTTCTCGCCCGATGGCGGCACCATCTCGGTGACGGCGTCGACGGAGGGCAACCGGGTGGAGATCGCGGTGGCCGATCGGGGCAAGGGCATGACCAGGGAGGAGCAGGCCAGGGCCTTCACCGAGTTCGTGCAGGGCGATACGTCCGATACGCGCATGTTTGGCGGGCTCGGCCTTGGTCTTAGCCTGGTACAGCGGGTGGCCGAGGCCCACGGGGGCTCGGTGGCCTGCACCTCAACCCCCGGAAAGGGGTCGAAGTTCTCGATCTTCCTCCCAGTCGGGCCGATAGAAGAACGACGATGAGACGCGCCTTCGCCGTGGGCCTGGCCGTGGTGGTCGGGCTGCCCCTGCTCGCCGGGTGCAGCCGGACTCCCGTGCGCCCGGGCGAGGCCCGCGTCGATCCGCACGGCGTGGTCGAGGTCATGGAGGCGGGCGGTCAGTACCAGGCCTTGAAGTCGGCCAAGACGGTTCACAACGGCGACAGCGTGCGGGTCAAGTCGGGCCAGGCCGACGTGCGCCTGCCCGCGGCCGAGCTGTCCATGCGCGACGGGGCCGAGTTGGTGATCGGCGCATCGCCCGACCTGCGCTCTGGCGACTTGCTGGTCGTGCCGTTGCGGCGGGTGACGGTGACCAGTGCGGGGACTGACTTCGAGGTGGCGGGCGCGGCCCGGTTGACCCGCCTCTACGCGGTCACGGCGGCCAGCTATGTGGGCTCGGTGTCGGTGCGCTCGGCCGGGTCCAGCCTCGATGTGAAGGCGTTGCGCCAGACCACGGTGGCCGCCCTCGGAAGCGTGGCCCAGGCGGCCGAGCCCCTGCAGTACAAGGAGAACGACCCGTGGGACCGGCGCTTCCTGGCCGACGCCATCGACTTGGGCGCCGAGTTGCAGGCTCGCAGCGACGGCGCCAACAACCAGTTCCGGGGCCAGGGTTCGACCCCCGGCTTCTACCGCAACCTGCTGCCCCAGTTGGCCCGGGTGCCCGAGTTCGACGCCGCCCTGCTGGACGGGGCCCGCCCGCCGGGCGAGCACATCGTGGGCGCGGGCATCGCGTTGGCGGGCGCCCATGGCGGGTTCGTGGAGCGGTGGCGGCGGGTGTTCTCGTTCCGCAGCGAAGGGGCCACGTGGGGGTTGGTGGCCATGGACGAGCAGGTCCAGCAGGTTGCAGGGCTGGTGCGTTCCATCGACGACGCCCTCGGCCGGGCCCCGCTGCCGGGCGTGGCCAGGCAGTTGGCGCTGAGCCCGCCCGGGGCGCCCTCGGGCCCAGGCCCGGCGGCGCCCACGACCCCGGGAACGACGCCGTCCAACCCGCGCAATCCGGGCCCAGGCGACAACCCGAGTCCGCCGCCTCCCACCACCGTCCCGCCGCAACCGGGCATCATCCCTTCGCCGCCTGACACCGGGCTGCCCATCGATCCGCTGGCCGACGACGCGGTCGACACCATCAACGGGCTGTTGCCCAAGCCGGGCGGCTGAGCATGGGTACCCTTTCCGACATGTCGTCTTCGGCCCCTCCGTCGCCGCCTCGCCGGGTGCTGATCGTGGACGACGAGGCGGGCATCCGCGAGCTGTGCCGGGTCAACCTGGCCCTGGCCGGCTTTGACGTGTGCGAGGCGGCCGACGGGTTCGCGGCTGTGGAGCAGGCCCGCACGGCCAAGCCCGACCTCATCTTCCTCGACGTGCTGATGCCGGGCATGAGCGGGTGGGAGGTGCTGGCCAAGCTGCGTGAGGACGAGGCCACCGCGTCCATTCCGGTGGTCATGCTCACGGCGCTCACCAGTGAGGACGACCAGATCCGGGGCTGGGAGGGCGGCGTGGTCGACTATTTAACCAAGCCCTTCAACCCGCTGTCGCTGGCCGACTGGGCCACTGCGGCCTTGGCTCCGCGGGACCCGGCCGAGGACGACGAGCGCCGCAAGCGAGCCGTGGCCAAGGTCAGCATGGTCCGCGCCCTGCGCCAGTAAGCCGTCTTGTCGCGCTGACGCCGGCTATTTGGCAAATCACGCGACAAGACCGGACCGACGGCGGTCCACGACTGCGGCGACGGCCCGTCCTAACCTCAGGGGATGGCCGACGATCGACGCCTTTCGGCCGATGAGGTCGCCTCCCGCGCCTTTTCCACCGGCTTTCGAGGGCTGGACGCCAACGAGGTCCGCGCCTACCTGCAACGGGTGGCCGACGACCTGCGGGCTGGGGCCGAGCGCGAGTCGGCGCTGGCCACGCGACTGGCCGAGGCCGAAGAGCGCGCCGCCCATCCCGAGATCGACGAGGACACGCTCCTGCGTCTGCTGGGCGAGGAGACGGCCCGGGTCATGCGCAGCGCCAGGGAGGCGGCCGCCGACCTGAAGGCCCACGCCGAGGAAAGCGTCCAGCAGATCCTCAAGGACGCCCACGACGAGGCCAAGCGCGTCCGGTCCGCAGCCGAGTCAGTGCTGGCCGAGCAGACGGAGTTGGCCGAGGCCGAGGCCCAAGCCCTGCGCGAGCAGGCCCGCAGGGACGCGGCGGCCATGATCGAGTCGGCCACGGCCGAGGCCGAAGCCGCTCTGGACCAGGTGCGGGAACGGGCCAAGGCCATGGTGGTCGAGGCCCAGTCGGCGCGCGAGCGCATCTTGTCGGACCTGGCCCGGCGGCGGCGCGTGGCCCACGTGCAGGTCGAGCAGTTGCGGGCAGGCAGGGACCGGCTGCTCGACGCCTACCGCATGGTGCGGTCCACGTTGGAGGACGTCACCGACGAGTTGCAGCGGGCTGAGGCCGAGGCCCGACAGGCGGCCGAGGCCACGGCCCGGCGGCTGGCCGCAGAGGGCGACGATGCCCTGGCCGAGCAAGCGGACGACGAGGCCGGCGAGGATGGCGGGGCCGACGAGGCGGGCCAGGCGGGCGGCGAAATCGAAGATGCCGAGGTCGGGCCGGACGTCGAGGTCGCCGTCGAAGAAGAAGCCGACCAGCCGGTCGCAGTGGAGTCGGCCGCTATCGGGTCGGCCGCTATCGGGTCGGCCGCAGGGGGGTCGGCCGCAGTCGAGCAGGTCGCGCCCCGGTTGGTGACCACCACGGTCGAGGCCGCGTCCCCCGCCCCGGTGACCGCAGCCCCATCCCGGCCTGCGTCGGTGCCCGTGGAGGAGCGGCGGCTCTCGTCGTTGCGCATCATCCGCCGCGAGCGCGAGCGCGAGCGCGAGCGCGAGGCCGGGTCCGACCCGCCGCAGCCCGAGCCCGTCGCGGCCGTGTCGGAGTTGGACGTGGTCGAGCCTGCGGCACCCGATGAGGCGGTGCGCATCCTCGCTCCGGTCGCGGCCGAGGTCGAGGCCGCGCCCGCGCCCGACGTCGAGGCGGCCAAGCCCGCGGTGGAGGATGTGTTCGCCCGTCTCCGGGCCTCGCGGGAGGAGTCGGTGGCCAAGGCCCGCGAGGTCCTGGCCGAGCCCGAGCCCGAGGCAAAGTCCGAGCCGGACCCGGAGCCGGAGTCAAAGTCCGAGCCGGACCCGGAGCCGGAGCACAGGGAAGCCGTCGAAGGCGAGCCCGCGGTCAGCAACGAGGACGAGCGGGCCCTGCAAGAGCGCGACGAGGCGGTGGCCGACATCGAGGCCCGCTTGGCCCGCAAGCTCAAGCGGTCGTTGCAGGACGAGCAGAACGACGTGCTCGATCGACTGCGCAGCCGGCGCTCGCGCTCGACGGAGGGCGTTCTGCCCGCGCTGGACGAGCACCTGGCCCGCCACGTTGCCGTGGCCCTGCCCTTTTTGGAACAAGCCGGTCCGGGCGTGGACGTGGCCGCGGTCGCCCACGAGTTGGCCGACGCCATCGTCGGCCCCTTGCGCCGCCAGTTGGAGCCTGCCCTCCGCGGTGGTTCCAACGAGGGCGATGACGGAGAGGGCGACGACGCCGAGGAGTCGGACCCGGCCGATCGCATCGGCGCGGCCTATCGGGAGTGGAAGGGCGACCGCATCGAGCGGCTGGCGTCGCACGCGGTGGTGTCGGCCTGGTCGCGCGCCGCCTATCGCTCAGTGGCCGAGGGCACCGTCCTGCGGTGGGTCGTGGACGACCAAGGCGCCCCCTGCCCCGACTGTGACGACAACGCCTTGGCCGGTCCCACGGCCAAGGGCGACGAGTACCCCACCGGCCAGCAGCATCCGCCCGCCCACGCCGGCTGCCGATGCCTTCTGGTGCGGGCCTCGACGTAGTCTGCGGCATATGCGTACTCCCGCCGATTTCCCGGCTCGTCGCCGCACCCAAGGACGGGCCCGGGTCTGGCTCGTCGGTGCCGTCGTCCTCGTCGTTCTGCTGGTGACGTGGCTGCGTGGGATCGCAGGCTTCTACACGACGTACCTGTGGTTTCAGGAGCTGCACTTCACGCAGGTCTGGCGGACGATGCTGGGCACCAAGGGGATGCTCGCCACTGGGTTCACCGTGTTGTTCTTCGTGGCCCTGTGGCTGAGCCTGGCCATTGCCGACCGCATCGCCCCGCGCTTTCGTCTGGCGGGCGACGACGAGTTGGTAGCCAGGTATCGGGAGACGGTGGGTCCGCACGCGGGCAAGGTGCGCGTGGTGGTGGCGGCCCTGTTCGCCTTGTTGGTGGGGACCAGCGCGGGCGGACAGTGGCAGAACTGGCTGTTGTTCAGGCACGGCGTGTCGTTCGGGACGAAGGACCCGCAGTTCCACAAGGACATTGGCTTCTACGTGTTCAAGCTGCCGTTCCTCGGGTTCTTGGTGAACTGGGTCTTCGTGGCCTTGGTGATGATCGCCGTGGTCACGCTGGTGGCCCACTACCTCAACGGCGGCATCCGTCTGCAAGCCCCGGGCCAGCGGGTCACGCCCGCGGTCAAGGCCCACGTCTCCGTCCTGCTCGGGGCCATGGCATTGGTGAAGGCGGCCGGGTACTACCTCCAGCGCTTCGAGCTGATGTCGTCGCGCTCGGGTGTGGTCGACGGGCCCACGTACACCGTCATCCACGCCCGGCTGCCTGCGCTCACGCTGCTGTCGGTGATCTCGTTGGTCGCCTTCGCCCTGTTCGTGGTCAACATCCGGCGTCAAGGCTGGGTGCTGCCCGTCATCGCCGTCGGCCTGTGGGCGTTCATCAACGTGGTGGTCGGCAGCCTGGTTCCGGCCTTCATCCAGAAGTTCCGCGTGGAGCCGTCGGAGATCCAGCGCGAGCGGGCTTACATCCAGCGCAACATCAAGGCCACCCAGGCCGCCATGGGCATCCAGGGCGTGGCGCCCGACCAGTACGAGTACACGACGTCGTTGACGGCGGACGACCTCAACGAGAACTCCGAGACGATCCGCAACATCCGGCTGTGGGACCCCAGCCTGAGCGACATCAACACGACCTACCAGAAGCTGCAGGAGATTCGTGGCTACTACAGCTTCGAGGACATCGACGTCGATCGCTACACCATCGACGGCCGCGTGACCCAGGCCATCGTGTCGGTCCGCGAGCTGAACGCGGCCGAGCTGCCCGGCAAGTCGTTCGTGAACCGGCGGCTCCAGTTCACGCATGGATACGGCGCCGTGGTGTCGCCCGCCAACGCGGTGACGGCCGACGGAAAGCCCGAGTTCGTGGTGAAGGACGTGCCGCCGGTGTCGACCGCGCCCGAGATCACCATTGCCCAGCCCCGCATCTACTACGGCGAGTCTGACTCCGGTTACGCCATCGTCGGCACCAAGCAGGCCGAGCTCGACTTCCAGGCCCAGTCCGGCCAGACCAAGACCAGTCAATACGAGGGCGCGGGGGGCGTGCCCATGAACTCGTTGCCCCGCAAGGCCGCCTTCGCCCTGCGCTTCGGCGACATGAACCCCCTCATCTCCGGGCTGGTGACCTCGAAGTCGCGCGTGATGTACGTGCGCAGCATCGGCGCCCGCGTGCGGGAGGCGGCGCCTTTCTTGCGTTACGACGCGGACCCGTATCCCGTGCTGGTCGGCGGGCGCATCAAGTGGGTGCAGGACGCGTTCACCACCACGTCTCGGTATCCGTACGCGCAGCGGGCCACGGTGGACAGGCTGGAGGACCGCAGCGGCCTGAAGACCGATTTCAACTACGTGCGCAACTCGGTCAAGGCCGTGATCGACGCGTACGACGGCACCGTCACCTTCTACGTCATCGACGACACCGACCCGATGGCCAGGGCCTACCGCAAGATGTTCCCGAACCTGTTCACGGCCGGCTCGCAGATGCCGCAGGAGCTGCGTGAGCACCTGCGCTATCCCGAGGACCTGTTCCGGGTGCAGACGTCGATGTACGGCCGGTACCACATCAACGACCCGAGCGACTTCTACCTGCGGGCCGACGAGTGGGACCTGTCGCAGGACCCGGGCTCGGGCGACCCCACTAAGGAGCTGCGCCAGATCCAGCAGCGCGACCCGCGCACCGGCGTGGTGTCGGGCTCCGGCCGAGCGGCCCGCATGGACCCGACCTACGTGCTCATGCGCCTGCCCCATGAGCAGCAGGAGCGGTTCTTGATCCTCCAGCCCTTCGTGTTCCACTCCGAGGGGGACAAGCAGCAGAACCTGTCGGCCTTCGTGACGGCCAAGTCGGACCCGGGGCCGGACTACGGCAAGCTCCAGGCCTTCGTGATGCCAAGGGACATCCAGGTCGACGGGCCCTTGCTCGTCCATGCCCGGATGCTGTCGAACAGCGCCGTGTCCGAGGCCATCTCGTTGTTGGGGCGGACCAGTTCCGAGGTGCGCATGGGCAACCTGTTGGTGCTGCCCATCGGCGACTCGCTGTTATACGTCCGGCCCATGTACGTGCTGGCGTCGGCCAACAAGGTGCCCGAGTTGCAACGGGTCATCGTGGTGTCGGGGACCAAGGTGGTGATGGGCCGCACCCTGTCCGAGGCGCTCACGCTGTCGTTCGGCTCGGCGCCGCCCACGCTGGAAGAAGACCGCAGTGGCGTGGATGGTGTCACGCCCGGCCCCAGCCCGCCCCAACCCGGCGTCGGCGGGCCCGCGCCCAATGCCACCGTGCAACAGTTGCTCGACCAGGCCCAGGCTGCGTACGACGCGGCCAAGGCCGCATTGGCCAAGGGGGACTTGGGCGAGTACCAGCGCCAGGTCAACCTCATGGCCGACCTGATCAACCGGGCCCGCACGTCCAGCGGGGCCGGTGGCGCAGGCGGCGGCGCAGGTGGCGGCGGGGCCGGGGCCAGCGGCGGCGGCGCGTAGCCACCCGCTGCTCGCCCCCTCCTTCTTGTCAGCCTCAGTTCGAGATATGGAACTGAGGCTGACAAGAACCTGAGCACGAGAGACGAGAGGCACGACAGAGGCGAGGTGGGCCGAACCCGGCTCTACGGGCGCCCCGTTTTCGACGGAGCCTGCTGCGGTTGCTACATTGTCCGTCCACGCCGCGGGGTGGAGCAGTCTGGTAGCTCGTCGGGCTCATAACCCGAAGGTCGCAGGTTCAAATCCTGCCCCCGCCACCACTTAGCTGCAACCGAGCCTCGACCCGGTTTCCGACCGGGTCGAGGAGCAGCTGAAGCCCGAGGGTCCGGTACAACCGGGCCCTCGCTTCGCGCTCGGCGTCCTTCAGGATCTTGGCCAGATCACCGGCGTGATCGAGCGCAGCGGCGACATCGGTGGCGCTGAGGGAGCGCACGGTGCGGTGCTGCTGCTCCCACGCGATGACCGTGCTCTCTGCGCTGGCGAGATCGAGCTGGATCTGCTTCGTCGTCGCAACGCCACGATCGCGTCCATCCCGGCGCGGATGGCGGCCAGCACGCGGTCGAGCTCGACCGGCAGCGTCGCAAGCGCACGCCGAGCGGTCCGCACCTCCGGCGGCTCCGGCGAGCCAGCGGCATCGGCGGCGAGCACGGAAGCGATCGTGGCGTTGCGGTGCCTGGCGTCGGCCAGCTGGTTCAGCCAGTCGTCGACAGCGTCGAGGATCCGTTCCTCCCGCACGGCCGTCGTCTTCGGGTGCTCCGTATCGGCGTAGTCGGGACGCTGGGCGTTGCACCGGTAGTACGGCTTGTTCTTGAGCGTCGCGCCGTGCATCGAACGGCCGCAGGCAGCGCAGCGAAGGAGGCCGGCGAGGACGTACTTCCCCTCGACGGCACGCGGCCGCCGTCGTCCGGGGCCGCGGGTGTTCTGGATCCGGTCGTTGACCCGCTCGAAGAGCTCGCGGTCCACGAGGGCCGGCCACGTCGGCTCGTCGGACAACACCCATTCGTCTTGCGGCTGCCAGTGCTGACGGCTGGTCGTGCCCGCGGCGGGGTCGAGCGGGTCGAGCAGCTCGTCCTTTCGCTTCTGTCGACCGACGACCTGGTGGCCGAGGTAGCGCGGGTTCGTCAGGATCGTGCGCACGACCGAGCCGCCCCACACGCCGGCGGAGCGAGGATGTCGCACCGGGCCGATCTCGCCGGGGCTCGGATGCCCCTCGCTCTCGAGCGTCGTGGCGATCGAGCGGTAACCGATGCCGTTGTCGTACATCTCGAAGATGCGCTGGACGATCGGCGCCGTGTCCGGATCGGGCACGAGCGTCCGCAACTTGATGCCGGCGGAGGCCTTCTGGGGCTGCGGGTGCGGGATGTCGGTGTCGATGAGCCGATAGCCGTAGTTCGGCCGACCACCGAGCCACCGACCGGCGGCGCCATGCGCGCGCATCGCGTTGCGCGTGCGCGTCTGCAGCCGGCGACGCTCCGCCTTCGACAGGCCGCCGAAGAGTCCCATGAGCATCTCGTGACCTTCGCTGTCGGGGTCGACGCGACCGCCGAGCTCGGGCACCCACAGCTCGACGCCGTAGTGCGTCAGCGTCGGGAAGACGAGCTGGAACTGACCGCCGGAGAACGCCCGCTGCGGCTCGGCGATGACCAGCGCCGTCCAACCTCGGTGCGGGTCGGCCGCATCGAGAAGGACGCGTGACGCCTCTGGTCGGCGGGTCCACGGCAGCTCACGCGTGACATCGATGTCGTGGTAGATCGCGACGATCTTCCCGCTGGCGGGAGCGACGAGGCGCGTGGCGATGTCGAGCTGCCAGCGCTTCGAGTCCTCAGGCGACTGCTGATCGTCGGTGCTGGTCCGGATGTAGGCGGCGCACGCCAGGATCGGTGAGCTGCTCATCGGCAGAGTTTCCCAGTGCTTCGTTCGCCATGTCGGCGAGGTCGTGGGCGTCGAGGTAGGAGCGAACGATCGACGCGAGCACCGCGGCTGCGGGTGCTGGTAAGGATACGAGCGCGCCAGTTCCCTCAGGAGGTCGTTCGGACGCCACGTCGACTGCTCCGCGCTGAGCGTTGCGAGGGCCTGGTCGACCATCGCTACCTGGACTTCTGCCGTTAGGCGGCCGGGTGCGGGGAGTCCCCCAATGGCATCGTCGACCACTCCCCGACGACGACGCGCCCGACGATCGACGGCAGGGTCCAGAACGTCGACGTCAACGGCCTCGCCATCGCCATCTTCCGGCAGCACACGAGCCGGATGCTCGACCCGCAGCTGCACAGCCACGCCGTCGTGGTCGCCAAGGTCCGCATCCCGGACGGACGGTGGCTCGCGCTCGACGCGCGGATGATCAAGTGCGACCAACGCACACTCTCCGACGGGTCGAAGCCGACTCCCTCGACGCGCTCGGCCCACTCCCCGCGCAGGTCGACGTGCTCCCCGACGCGCTGCTTGGCCGGCCGGGAGTCGAGCACCGCTTCACGCTCGAGTCGCCACAGCTCGCGCTGGGTCGGTTCGCGGTCGAAGGTGTCGCGGAACCGGCCGAGCTTGTGGTCGAGCCTCGCCTCGACCTGGCGCGTGCGCTGCGACAGCTCGTCGAGCACAGCATCCGGCATGTCGTCGATCTCGGCGATGCCGTGCTCCGGCGTTTGCCACCGCACGCCGAGCCGCTCCGTGAGCTCGCTCCGGAGTGTCGCGTGGTACAGCGTCGGGCGGTCCCAACCGCCGTGCACGTGCCGCCAGCGGAGCTGGTCGCGACGTTGGAACACCTCACCGAGCGCGTTCTGGACGAGGACTGCGTAGACCTCACTCTGACCGGCGCCGGACCGCTCCGGGCGTCTGACGGCCGTCCGACGACCGAGTCGGTCCTCGACCGCCGCTACACCACGCAGGCGATCCTCGATGAGGAGCTCGCCATCGCCGACTGGGCCGATGAGCGCTGGTCACGACCCGGCACGCCAGCCCGCCTCGCCGGCGCGGACGGGCTCGATCCGGCACAGGTGAACGCTGCCGCGTTCGCCGCCGGTACCGACCCCCTGGTCGCCATCGTCGGGCCCGCCGGCACCGGCAAGACAACGATGCTGCGCGCCGCCGTCAACCACCTCGTCTCCGACGGGCGCCCGGTGTTCGGCGTGGCGCCATCAGCCGCCGCAGCCGAGGTCCTCGGCCACGAGACAGGCGTCGACGCCGACACCATCGACAAGTTGCTCGTCGAGTACTCGACGCCGCGACGACTCCCCGAGCCCAGGTACCTCCTTCCGGCGGGCACGACGGTTCTCGTCGACGAAGCCGGCATGCTCGCCACGCCCAAACTCGCCGACCTGACCGCGCTCGCTGACCACCTCGACTGGCGTGTCGTGCTCGTCGGGGACCCGCTGCAGTTCTCCGCGGTCGGACGAGGCGGCATGTTCCAGCACCTACTCGACCACGCGCCCGACGGCGCCGCGATCGAAAACCTCGACCGCGTCCATCGCTTCTCCGCCGAGTGGGAAGCCGACGCCAGCCTCCGCCTCCGCCGCGGCGACATCACCGCGCTCGACGACTACGACGAGCACGGCCGCATCCACGGCGCACTGACCGCGGCGGACGCTCGACGCCAGGTCATCGGACGATGGCGCGACCTTCGGGCACGCGGCGACGACGTCGTCATGCTCGCCGCCACCAACGACTCCGTGACCGAACTCAACCGCGCAGCCCAGCGACTCCGGCTCGCCGCTGGCGAAGTCGTCCGACCCCTCCGACGAGTCACGCTCGGCGACGGCACCCAGGTGTTCATCGGCGACGAGGTCCAGACCCGTCAGAACGACCGGTCGCTCAGCACCGACGCCGGTGTCTCGGTGAAGAACCGCCACCGGTGGATCGTGGACGAGGTCGGCACCGACGGCTCCGTCACCGTCGGCGACGACGAACGCGGCCGCGTGACCCTCCCACGCAGCTACGTCGCTGAGTCCCTGGACCTCGCCTACGCATCTACCGCCATGGCCGCGCAGGGCCGCACCGTCGACCACTCGCTCCTCCTTGTGGAGGGCCCCATCGATGCGGCCGGGCTTTACGTCCCGATGACCCGAGGGCGCGAGGGGAACGACGTGTGGGTGGTCACCGAATCGGGCTCGCCGTCCCATCCGGTCGACGTCCTTGCAGACGTGATGCACCGCCGTTGGATCGACGACCCAGCGATCAACCACACGGTCCTCGACGATCCCGTTGACCTGGGGTTCTAATCAGATCACGCCGTCGCGGGCCGCCGATTCGCGCAGAGTGTCACACCCTGCGCGGATACTTGCCTCAGCCGCGCCGTGCGCGGCCTCGTCACCGCCCTTGAGCGTGACCTCGATTTCGGCCAATCAGGCCACGCTCTTGGAGGAACCTCATGCCGGTGGAAGTACCCGAGGAGTCCACGGCTCCCGAATCTGACCCGACTACCGTCGACGACGTGCCGCCCAAGCGCCCGAAGCCCCAGCCCCCGCTTCGGGCGGCGGAGTTCTTTGCCGGTATTGGGCTAGTTCGTTCAGCGCTCTCTGAAGCGGGCGTCGAGGTCGCGTGGGCGAACGACATCGAGCCAATCAAGGCGCAGATGTACGGCGCGAACTTCGGCCTCGAGCACTACGTGCTCGGTGACGTGCGCGAAGTCACCGGCGACGATCTTCCGCCGGTCGACCTCGCGACCGCCTCGTTCCCGTGTACTGACCTCTCGCTCGCCGGCTGGCGACGGGGCCTCGCAGGCGAGGACTCGGGGATGTTCTGGGAGTTCGCGCGAGTCCTTGACGAGATGGCAACTCGCCGACCGGCTGCTGTGCTGCTCGAAAACGTCTCCGGCTTCGCGACGTCGCACGGAGGCCGGGACATGCACGACGTTGTCCAGAGGCTCAACGAGCTCGGCTACTCGTGCGATGTCTTCCAGGTGGACGCGAAGCACTTCGTCCCGCAGAGTCGACCGCGCTTGTTCATCGTTGGTACGACGACGCCCGTCGGCGACCACCCCTTCTGGCCCGACGCCCTTCGTCCACAGTACCTCGTCGACTTCGCAACGCGGAACCCCTTGCTCGATCTGCACGCGTTTCCGCTACACCTTCCTGCGCCCGACACGCGGACGCTGGCGGACGTTGTCGAGCGAGTCCCGCCTGAGTCGGACATGTGGTGGGACGACGATCGCTCACAGCGATTCATCGACTCCCTGTCGCCGCTGCAGGCCGAGCGTCTTCGCCAACTTCAGCACGGCGAGACCACATGGCGGACTGCGTATCGTCGAACGCGGAACGGCGTGGCCGTCTGGGAGATCCGAGCCGACTCGATCTCTGGCTGCCTGCGTACAGCGCGCGGTGGGTCGAGCAAGCAGGCGCTCGTTGAGGCGGGCGGCGGCCGCGTCGCCGTGCGTTGGATGACGGGTCGGGAGTATGCCCGCCTCCAAGGGGTGCCGGATGACTTCGACCTTGGCGGTCTGAGTCGCAACAAGGCCATGTTCGGCTTCGGTGACGCGGTGTGTGTGCCAGTGGTCGCGTGGATCGCGCGCAGCTACTTGCTGCCGGTCCTGCGCGGTCAGGCGCAGATCTGCGCTGAGGCGGGATGACCGTGGGCGCGGAGTAGCCGTTGTCGCCTCGTCCCGGTCGAGAACAGCTCTCCGCACCCGACGTCCGCGGATTTCGCAGGATGATCGAAGCCGCGTTGCGGGCACCAGTGCCTGGCGCGCCGGCCGGCAGTCTGGCCATCAGCACGACGCGTTGGGGCGTTTACGCGTTCTACGACTTCGAAGACGAGCCCATCTACGTTGGCCAGACGAACGAGAGCTTGCGCGTCCGCATTCGTCGACACCTGACGAACCAGCGGACCGATGCTGTCGGCATGCGCGTGCTCGATCCCTACGAGATCATGTCGATAGAGATGTGGCCCCTCGTGGGTCTTGACACGGACGCAACCCTCACCGTCGCTGAGAAGCGCCACCATCTCAACCGACTCGAGCGGACCGTCTACGAGCGAGCAATTGATGCCTCCAGGTTCGGCGTCATCCTGAACGAGAAGATCCCGCCGGACGTTCCGCTGCTCGGCGACGACGAGCTTCCGACGCCATATCGCTTCCCGGTCGTTCCCGACGAGGTCCTCGAGGAGCGACGGCACCCGGACAACCGCATCGCGCGGCGAGCCGAAACGCTAGGACGGCTCGCAAATGTGATCCGGGAGCGCGGCTCCGTGTCGACCGGCCTCCGCCGAGTCGTGGTTGTCCAGGCCGCTCGGCTTGCCTGGCTTGGCGCCGTTCGCTTGGCCGAGGCGGAGGGCCGGCCGGCTCCCAACCTCGACGACACCATCGACCTCCGGGCGCTCGTCGCCGGCGCGCTCGGCCCCGATGACGACGAGGACGACGCCGAGTAAACCTGACCGGGTGGACGATCGTGATCCGGCCGCTCGCAGCCGCACGATGGCGGCGATCAAGTCTCGCGACACATCAGCAGAACGCCGGATCCGATCGGCGCTCCATCGCGCCGGGGTCCGCTATCGACTTGGCCAACAGATCGTCACGGATGGGCGGCCAGTACGACCCGACATCGTCTTCCGGGGGGCCAAGGTCGCCGTGTTCATCGATGGCTGCTTCTGGCACGGCTGCGCCGAGCACTGTCGAATGCCGAGCACGAACGTCGACTACTGGAAGCCCAAGATCGAACGCAACCAGACACGTGACCAGAGGACCGACGATGAGCTCGTCTCCGCCGGCTGGACAGTCGTCCGAGTATGGGAACACGACGACCCTGCCGAGGTGGTCGAGCGCGTCGCGGCTGCGATCAAACGGGCGCCGTAACGTTCGTCACGTGGCAGAGCACGGCACCGTGGGGATGTACGGAAACCACAAGTGTCGTTGCGAAGAGTGCCGAGCAGCCAACGCCGCCTATCAGCGGGAGCTGATGCAGCGCTATCGAGCCGTTGGTGGGCGCGGCGAGCACGGCACGCCGTACAGGTACGACACCGGCTGTCGCTGCGGCGACTGCCGCGCCGCGCACAACGAGAAGAGCCGCGAGTGGAAGCGGAAGCGCCGTGCGTAGCGTCGAGGGTCCGACGGATCCCTTGAGCACGGGACGGTGCGGCCGAGAGGACGAGGACGGCCCAGTCGTCTGTACACGAGCGCCGAGTTGCTCGGCCTCACCGGTTCGAACCCGTTGCGGGCCTGAACCACGAGAGCGTTCTCGGCGGCTTTTCTTCCGTAATCCGGTGCTCTCGGCGGAGTTTCTTCCACTATCCGGTCTCTCAGCGGTTTTTCTTCCGAATCGGTGGAACGACGAGGGGCATCCTGACCGCGTGATCCGCGCTGTCGTCGACGCTGCTCGGTACCGGCGCGCGAGGCGACGAGCCCTCCGAGCGACTCGCACTGCTCTCGACCGCGGTGGACGCAACTGGACCCGCGATGACCTGAACGAGCGCGTGCGCACGCGGTAAAAAAGAGCAGGTCACCGGGGCAATTCGAGTGTGGCCGCTAATGGGCATATCTCGCCCCCGCCACCAAGTAGAAGTACCTGCTCACGAGGGGTTTCCGGTTGTTCCGGGAGCCCCTCCGGCGCGTCTGACGTTGACCGTTGACCGTTGGCATCACGATGTCCGCGCAACAACCGAAGGTCAGTCCGTTCGGCGACGCGGGAGTAGGTCTCCGATCGCGTCATTGAACGTGGGGTGCGTGAAGTCGAAGCCCGCATCGAGCAAGCGCCCCGCGTTGCAGATCGATGGTGCTGCCGGAGCGTTCGTCTGCCGCTGACGCCCCCGCCGCTATCGACCATCATGCGGGGGTGGAGCAGGTCGAAGTCGTCCTTGCCAACAACGACCGAGTCACATTGCGTGTCGGGGACGTGTTCCTCAAGGTCGATGCCGATAAGCGCCGCAGCGACGTCGAGGTCGCGGCGATCGAGATGGCACCCGTCCCGACGCCGGAGGTCCTGTGGCGCAAGCCACCGGTCCTAGCGCTTGGCGCGCTGCGGGGTCGGGCCCTCGGTCGACTCGACGAGGCCTCGACTGCCTCACCTGGAGCTTGGGCCGCAGTAGGCGCTGCCCTGCGTGCCCTGCACGAGGCACCGCTGCCGCCGTGGTCGGGACCGACTGTCGACGAGCTCGCGGGCCGGCTCGCCCGGGAATGCGAGTGGCTCGTCGCGAACGACGTCGTCCCGGCTGGCGTGGTCACACGGAACCGCCGCCTCGCCGAGACCGCATTACGTCCGTGGACACCTGCTTTCATCCACGGCGACCTGCACATCGAGCACGTCTTCGTCGAGGCTGACGAGCTCACCGGCATTATCGACTGGTCGGAGGCCTCACAGGGCGACCCGCTGTTCGACCTCGCCACGCTGACGCTCGCGCACCAAGAGCATCTCGACGACGTCGTCGCCGGCTACGGCGTCGAGGTCGACCGCGACGTGATCAGTGCTTGGCGTTCCTTGCGCTGCCTGCTCGGCATCCGATGGTTGTTCGAGAACGGTTACGGCACGCCCGACACGTTCCCCGAAGTCGCCGTGCTGCGCTCGCAAGCCTGAGCACCGCAGCCCCGAGGCCCAAGCCGCCATCGCCCGTCGGTCATGCCGGATCGCTCAAAGGCGGGGTGGTGCGACGACACGGATGCTGGTCATCAGATTTGTCATCAGACAGGTCTCGACGCCGAGGAGGTTGGCGGCGAACCATGATGGTCCGGTTCGGGTCGAAAGGAGCGGTCTGTGGATGACCTCGAAGTCGTACGTCGCATCAACGAGCTCGCCGACGAGGAGCACCAGCTAGAACGCGCCCATGCGGGCACCCCGCTGGGCGACGATGATCTGCAACGCCTGCGGGAAGTCGAGGTCGCTCTCGACCAGTGCTGGGACCTCCTGCGTCAACGCCGCGCCCGGCGCGGCGCCGGCGCCGACCCCGACGACGCTTCGGCGCGTCCCGCGGAGACGGTCGAGGGCTACCAACAGTGACACCGGCCGGGGCCGGCGCCCCGGACGTGTGGCCGGAGCTGACCCTGCCCGAATGGGCCGACACTCGCGACACCCTGCACCTGTGGACCCAGGTGGTCGGAAAGGTCCGCTTGGCGTTGGAGCCGATGGTCAACCACTGGTGGCAGGTCCCCCTGTACGTGTCGGCCCGAGGCTTGACGACGTCACTGATGCACGCCGGCGACCGGGGCCTGGAGATCGAGTTCGACTTGTCCGAGCACACCCTGCGGATCGACACCACCGACGGCGTCCATCGCCGCCTGGCGCTCGAACCACGTTCCGTCGCCGACTTCTACCGCGAGGTCATGGCCACGCTCGGACAACTCGGTGTCGACGTTGCGATCCGGGCCCGGCCGGTCGAGGTGGTCGACGCGATCCCGTTCGCGGAAGACGAGGGGCACTGCGCCTACGACCCCGCAGCGGCCCGGCGGTTCTGGACGGCGCTGGTGCACGCGGATCGGATCCTGCGCCGCTTCCGGGCTGGGTTCGTGGGCAAGGTCAGTCCGGTGCATTTCTTCTGGGGCTCGTTCGACCTGGCGGTCAGCCGCTTCTCGGGCCGGCCCGCGCCGAAGCACCCGGGCGGCGTCCCCAACTGTCCCGACTGGGTCCAGCACCTCGCCTACAGCCACGAGCTGAGCAGCTGCGGGTTCTGGCCGGGGGGCAGCACCGAAGGCTCGTTCTACGCCTACGCCTACCCGACACCCGAAGCGTTCGGCGACTGGCCGGTCGAGCCACCGGCGTTCTTCGACACCCGGCTCGGCGAGTTCCTCCTGCCCTACGCCGACGTCCGCGCCGCCGCCGACCCGGACGCCGTCGTCGCCGCCTTCTTGCAGTCCACCTACGACGCCGCCGCCGAGCTCGCCCACTGGGACCGTGCGGCCCTCGAGGTGCGCACATGAACGCGACCACACCCGAGGTGCGCAACGATCCCGAGGAACTCCGCTTCGTCGTCGAAGTAGACGGCGCGCTCGCCGAGCTCGTCTACGAGCTCCAACCGAGTCGACTGGTCCTCGTGCACACCGAAGTCCCCGACGCGCTCGCCGGCCGCGGCATCGGCGGCCGCCTCGTCCGCGCCGCTGTCGAGCGATCCGCCGCCGAACATCTCACGGTCGTGCCCTGGTGCCCGTTCGCCCGCCGCTGGCTCGCCGAGCATCCCGACGTCGCCTCCACCCTCACCATCGACTGGGGCACGCCGCCCCCCGACCACGACAACGAGGACACTGATGGCTGACACCTGCACCCACCTCGACACCCTTAGCGACGTGACCCCTTCCAGCAACGGCTGCGAGGACTGCCTGCGCATCGGCGGCAAGTGGGTCCACCTGCGCCTGTGCATGCACTGCGGACACGTCGGCTGCTGCGACAACTCCCCGAACCGTCACGCCACCGCCCACTGGCACGCCCATGGGGACCATCCGGTGATCCGCTCCTATGAGCCGGGCGAGGACTGGTGGTGGTGCTACGCCGATGACCTGTTCTTCGAGATCGATGGTGCCCCACCGTCGCCCTCGCATCCATGACCAGCGCCCGTCGCGACGACCGTCGGCCCTCGGAGGTGAACGCCCCGTGAAGCACGACAGTCATACCGCGGAGGAAGTGGCCGAGGCGTTGGGCGTCGCCATCCTTATGAACGGCGGACCGGGCACGGTGCACGCGCCCCGCGCCTTCGCCGCCTATGAAGAGTTCGCCGCCAAGACATGAGCATCGGCGAGCCCGTGAGCGGAGAGCTCGCTGCCCTGCTGAACCGATGCGCGGTGCGACGGCTGTGGGCCGAGCAGGACGAAGGGCCGTACCACCGCGAGGCGCAACCCGTTCGTCGCAACATCGTCGAAGACCGCGACGGGGTGGCACTCCAGCTCGGCATCCGACTCGTCCTCGACGACGGCGCGTTGCCCAACGCAGAGGTGGAGATCTGGCAGTGCGACGCGCCCGGCCGCTACTCGGGCTTCCCGCCGCCCGACTCGTCTGCCGCGGTGACCGCCGCCACCGCTCCACGAGCGGAGTACCTGCCTGGCGAGACCTTCCTGCGGGGCCGCCAGACCACTGACGCCGACGGCATGGTCGAGTTCGGCACCATCTATCCCGGCTGGTATCCCGGCCGCACCGTGCACATCCACCTCATCGTGCACACGCCGGCAGCGGTGCTGACCAGCCAGCTCTACTTCCCCGATGACATAAGCGACGCCGTCCTCGCGCTGCCGCCCTACCGCGACCGGCCGCTCCGGGACACGACCAACGACACCGACACAATCCTCCCAACCGGCGGCGAACCGGCGATCCTCGACCTCGTAACCGTCGACGGCGGTTACCAAGCCGGGATCTGCCTCGTCGTTCCCGCGGCGGCTTCCGGCCAGCAACGCGCATGAGTGGACCGGTCACCGCTGACGACGCGACAGCCGACGCCGCGTGCGGTGCTCCCGACGCCGAGACAGTAGAAATCACCGAGAGCCGCGAGAGCCACGTCGGCGCGTTCGCCGTGCGTCGGGCGCTTCCACGACGGGGACGGCGCACCGTGGGCGCGTGGTGCTTCGTTGATCACATGGGCCCGGCTGCCATCACCGAGGATCGGGGGCTCGACGTCGCGCCCCACCCGCACATCGGGCTGCAAACCGTCACCTGGCTGTTCGAGGGCGAGGCGGTGCACCGCGATTCGCTCGGCACGGAGCAGGTCATCTCGCCGGGCCAGCTCAACCTGATGACCGCCGGCCACGGTGTCGCCCACTCCGAGGAGGGCACCGGCAGCTACCGCGGCAACCTCCAGGGTGTCCAGCTCTGGGTCGCCCAACCGTCCGCCACCCGGAACGGTGCGCCGGCGTTCGAACACCACGGCGACCTTCCACGCGTCGACCTCGACGACGCCGTCGCGACGGTGCTCGTCGGCGAACTCGACGGCGTCGCCTCGCCAGCCCGGCGCGACACCGACCACCTCGGCATCGACCTCGACCTTCGGCCCGGCGCGACGACTGTGCCGCTCCGAGCCGACTTCGAACACGCTCTCGTCGTGTTCACCGGCGCCGTCAACATCGCCGACCAGACCGTCACCCCCGGCCACCTCGCCTATCTCGGTCTCGGCCGCGAACAGATCACGCTGTCGACCGTCGAGACGTCGCGGGCGTTGTTGTTCGGCGGCGTCCCATTCGACGAGCCCGTGCTGATGTGGTGGAACTATGTCGCCCGCGACCGACAAGAGATCGTGCAGGCACATGCCGACTGGATGGCGGCGAGTGAACGGTTCGGCCGCGTCGAGTCGACGCTCCCACGGATCGAGATCGGACCGCCGCCATGGACGCGCTGACCCCCGCCGCGTTCATCGGCCATGGCTGCCGGAGATCGTCCTGCCGAACAGGACGTGTGGAGCGGATGGCGGCGGATGACGCCGGACGTGTCAAACGCACGACGACGAACTGACGAGGAGAACGTCGGACGAGCGCAGCCACGCGAGAAATCGCTGGTCACAGCATCGGACAGCCGGCCTCGTCCAGGTGAGGCGCGACACAATCGTCGCGTCGTAACCGGAGGAGACGAGATGGAACGCGAAGAGATCGACGGGGAGTTGGCCGCGGGGCAGGAGCTGCTGGCGTCGACTTCGGCGGCTCACCTGGGGTACACCGCGATCGACGGGACGCCGCGTGTGGTTGTGGTCGGGGTCTACTGGACCGGCGACGAGTTCGTGATCTCGACTGCGGCGACCGCACCGAAGGTCTCCGCGCTGGCAGCGCGCCCGGAGGTTGCGCTGGCCATCGATGCGGGCGACACACCGGGCGGAGCGCGGTCGTTGTCGGTGCGGGGTCAGGCGAGTGTCGAGATCGTTGACGGTGTCGTGCCGGAGTATCTGGCTGCCGCGAGACGGTCGATGGACGCCGACGCGGCGGCGGAGTTCGAGCACAACGTGCGCCGCATGTACGACCAGATGGCCCGCATCGCGATCACGCCGACGTGGGTGCGCTTCTACGACTTCGGTGCCGGCCGGATGCCGCGCTTCCTGCAGGAGCTGGCGGCGCGGAGCCAGATGACCGAGGCGGACTGGGCTGACTGAGGGCGACTTGGCGGCATGGCCGTCGGGCGGTCCGCGTTGCCGAGACGTACGCCGACCACGTCGCGCCCCCACCCGGCGAAGAAGAGGGGGGTCCCATCTGCCGGAAGGCAATGACCTCATCGTCGGGCGCCCGCAAGGTGAGCACCGTGAGCGGCCCTTCACCTCCTACTTGGCGAGCGTGAGCCTGTGGCTTCCCGTCGATGATGCTCAGCACATGCGCGGAGGTCCTGGACCTCACCCACTCGCGCACGCCCACCCACGCCGCTTCCTCGTAGCCTCCCGCCGCGTCTGGGTCCGATCGTTGTCGAAGACTCTGGGTCCGGCCCAGCACGCCGGGAGGCCATCGCGAGTTACGGGTGCCGTCCGGTGAACGCGATGAGCCTGGTCTGCTCGTCGGCGTTGGTCGGGACGTCGACCTTGGGGCCGTATTGGCCGCTCGGTCGCAGCATCTCGTCCAGAGGTTCCATGCCGATGAGCATGTCGTGCACGATGTCGGCGTCGAGCGTCTCGTCGAGGCCCGCAGCGCGAGCGATGTCCCAGGTGTGGACGACGATGTCGCCCATGAAGAACATCGCGATGGCGTCGTCGAGTCGGTGGGTGCCGGCCATGGGGTGGGTGATCGTCGTCGCCAACGCCGTCGGGTCGTTGAGTAGAGCTTCGATGCCGTCGTTCAGGGCGGCCCATGCTCCGGCGGGATCGTCATCGACTGACGGACCGGTCGGCAGCGTTGGACCACCAGCCGCCGACAGGAACGCCGGTACCCACTCCACGAGGTGACGCACCACGTCGCGGGCCACCCAACCTTCACAAGGCGCGGGGTTGTCCCATGCCTGCGCGGGAACTTCGTTCACGCGGGCGCTGAAGCGGGCCGCGACCCGGCGGTAGCGCTCGGCGATCCCGCTTGCCGGCCCGCCGCCGGCGACGAGGTCCTCGAGGCGGTCGTACGAGACCTGCATGCCGCCCTCCATGCCAGAGGCCAGCACCGTGTCGCGCTCTTCGTTCGTCGTGTGCTGGACGAGAAGCGTCATGGTCGTGACGCTGTCGACTTCGTCGAGGGTCATGGTGTTTACCGGATAGGCGTCAGGGGGCGGAAGCTCGGGGACACCTTCGTACATCTCGGTGAAGACCAGGCGGTGGGGGCGCGTGATCTCTCGATACTCGCCGTGGAAGCCGACGTCGTCATCGCCATGGCGGATCAGGTAGCGCCACTTGCCGCCGACGCGCAGATCGATGTCGCAGACGACCCACGCATCTTCTGCGAATCCCCACCAGCGCCTGACGAGCTCTGGGGTCGTGGTCGCCTTGAAGACGAGCTCGGCGGGAGCATCGAAGGTCCGGGTGATGAGGTACGACGTGTCCGACGGCAACGTGATGACGGCCGAGCCGTGCCGGTTGGCGATGGTCGTGTTCTTGGTCAAGGTGTTCCCTCTGTGGTTTGGAGCTCGGCGAGGAGGTCGTCGAGCCGATCGAGACGCGCGTTCCAGGTGTGCTCGAACGAACGCACCCAGTCGTGCACGGGTTGCAGTGCCGGCCCGTTGAGTCGGTACCAGCGGCGACGGCCATCCACGCGGACCGACACCAAGTCGACAGCGCGGAGCACGCCGAGGTGCTTGGACACCTGCGGTTGGGTGAATCCGAGCCGCTCCACCAACTCTCCGACAGTTGCCTCACCATCAGCGAGGGCGTCGAGGAGCTGACGTCGGCCCGCCTCGGCGACGGCGTTGAACGCGTCCGTCGTCGTCGCCGTGCGAGCCATGGGATCACCATATACCGATATCAGAATATTTTCACGGAAATCTTCTGGCTCGCCCTCTCGCACGGTTGACGTCCGGCTGCCATACCTAGATGATCTAGGTATGGCTCACGGGCATCTCGACCTGCTGCTCCTCGCCGTGCTCCGCCGCGGTGGTCCTCAGCACGGCTATGCCGTCATCGCCGGCCTACGGGAAGCCTCTGACGGTGCGTTCGACCTGCCTGAGGGCACGGTGTATCCGGCGTTGCACAAGCTCGAGCGCGACGGCCTCGTACAGAGCGAGTGGTCGAGCGAGGACGGTCGCAAACGGCGTGTGTATGCGCTCACCGGGGCCGGGCGAACGGCACTGGTCGCCAGGAAGACGGAATGGGCGATGTTCAGGAGCGGCGTCGAGGCGGTGCTGGCATGACCGACCATGAGGCCATAGAGCGGTACCTCGATGAACTGCTGGTGCAGCTTCGAGGGTCGCCTCGGACCGTACGCCGCGCGCTCGCCGAAGCCGAGTCCCATCTCCACGAAGCCGTCGCCGCCGGGATGGATGCGGACGAAGCGATCGGCCGGTTCGGCGGCGCGTCTGTCGTCGCAGCCGCGTCGAACCATGCCAGCGGGACGCCGCTGTCGGTCGTGATGCGCCAGCTCCTCTTGGCCGCGTGCCTGCTCTCCGCGATCGGGTTCACCGCCATCGGCGCCAGCGCGCTGATCAGCGGAGCCATGGACGCAGCGTTCGGACCGAGCTTCGTGGCCGGAGACCTGCCATCCATCACCTACACCGCAGCGCGGTGCGACGAGTACCGGCGTCTCGCACCCACGGAGCCCTCGTGCCGCGCCGCGGCGGCTCGTCACCACACCGACGAGGTGGAGACCACCGGGATCGCCAGCGGCGTAGTCGGCCTGGCGGGCTTCGGAGCGTGGGCGTTCCTCCGGCGCCGGTGGAGGGCCACACCGGCTACTGGCGCCCTTCCGCCGGCGCTGGTGCCTGGCGCCGGGGTGGCGGTGTTCGGCGTCGGCGCACTCGCCTTGGCAATCCAAGCGATGCAGAGCATCGGGTGGCACTCCACCTCGGGGCTCGGTCAATGGTTGAGCCAGGCCATGGTGTCGGGCGCCGTCGCTGCCGGGTTCTGCGTCACCCTGATCCGGACCTTGCGCCGATCGCCGGTCACCATCCTCGAATAGCGCGTTCAGCGCCGACCGGGCGCAAACGGCTGGCGTCTCACAGCGCGGCGGGTGAGACGTCCTCGACGTGGCGACTCCAAGCTGTCGGCGGGACTGTGCACGGATCGGTTCCACGAACGCACCTTCGAGCATGGCGCCGCCAGCGTGGGGCACTCTGTCGCGCAGCTCGGCCTTGTCCGGTGAGCACCACGAACCAACGCCGCCACTAGCAACATACCGCCAGGACGGGGGCTTGCCGCAAGCGACCCAAACGTGCTGACCATGACTCGTCCGCTGCGCCGGTGACAGCCGGAACCTACGAAGCCAGGAGTTGTGGAATGCGTGTGGCGCCTTCGGCAGTCAGGTCCAACGGGTTCGGTGCCGCGTTCGCCGGGGAGCGGCGATGACCGAGCATGCGGTGGTAGTCGCAGGAGGGGGACCGACCGGGCTGATGTTGGCGGGCGAGCTGGCGTTGGCGGGTGTCGACGTTGTCATCGTTGAACGACGCGCCAATCAGGACGTCGACGGGTCTCGAGCTGGCGGGCTTCACTCCCGCAGCATCGAGGTGCTGGATCAGCGCGGCATCGCGGAACGATTCCTCTCGGCCGGGCAGACGCATCCGGCCGTGGGCTTCGGCGGGAGCGTCTTGGACATCAGCGACTTTCCCACCCGCCACAACTATTTGCTCGCGCTCTGGCAGAGCCAGTTCGAGCCCATCCTGGCCGACTGGGTCGAGGAGCTCGGGGTTCCAACCCTTCGAAGCCGCGAGGTCGTGGGCTTGGCGCAGGACGACGCCGGCGTCGACGTGGAGTTGTCCACGGGCACGTCGCTCCGGGCCGAGTACCTCGTCGGCTGCGACGGCGGACGCAGCCTGGTCCGCAAGGCAGCGGGCATCGACTTCACCGGGCTGGACCCTTCGACGAGCTGGATGATCGCCGAGGTCGAGATGGACGAGGAGCCAGAGCCGGGCTTTCGTCGGGACAGCGTCGGCCAGCATGCCATCGGTCGCAGGCAGGACGGCGAGCAGGTTCGCGTCGTCCTCACCGAGCGGGACGTCGAACACTCCGGCGACCCCAGCATGGACGAGCTTCGCGACGCGCTGGTCGCCGTCTACGGCACTGACTTCGGGCTTCGCCGCGCCAGTTGGATTTCTCGCTTCACGGACATGACGCGGCAGGCCGTTTCCTATCGCCGCGGCCGAGTCCTGCTGGCCGGGGACGCGGCCCACGTGCATCCCCCGCAGGGCGGCCAGGGCCTCAACACCGGCGTGCAGGATGCCGTGAACCTGGGATGGAAGCTGGCCCAGGTGATCAAGGGGACGTCACCCGAGAGCCTGCTCGACACCTACCACGCCGAGCGGCATCCGGTCGGTGCGCGGGTGTTGCACAACACCAGGGCGCAAGTCGCACTCGGCAGCCCCGACGATCGTCACCAGGCCCTCCGCGACATCATGACCACGCTGCTGGGCATGGACGAGCCGCGCCGGCACATCGCGGCCATGCTCTCCGGCCTCGATATCCATTACGACCTCGGAGAGGGACACCCGCTGCTCGGGCGGCGCATGCCCGACCTCGACGTGCACACTGCCGACGGGCCCACGCGCGTGTTCGCCCTGCTGCATGACGCCCGGCCCGTCCTCCTCAACCTCGGCGAGCGCGGGGACTTCGACATGTCTCCTTGGGCGGACCGAGTCCGGTTGGTCGACGCCCGGCACGACGGCGTGTGGGAGCTTCCGGTCCTTGGCGAGATCGCTGCGCCGCCGGCCGTGTTGATCCGGCCCGATGGACATGTCGCATGGGCAGGGGCCCTCACCGACGAAGCGCTGCCGCGGGCCTTCGCCACCTGGTTCGGAGCCGCGACTCCGGCCTAACCCCGTCCCGCCGCGGCGGGGTTTCCGTTCTGGGCACCTTTTCTTGTCGTATGGCAAAGAAAAGGTGCCCAGAACGGTGGGGCTGCGGGCGGCGTGGGGGCTGGGGGCTGGGGGCTGGGGGGGGTCGCAGGCGGACGCGTCACCCCTCCGGCGCGGACGGCCCGGGCGGGGCGGGCGGAGCGGGTTGCATGCGGTGGGGGTCGTCCGCGAACTCGCCGGTGACCATGAAGGCGACGCGCTCGCCGGTGTTCACAGCGTGGTCGGCGATGCGCTCGAAGTAGCGCCCCACCAGCGCGATCTGCACAGCGCGCTGCAACGCGGCCTCGTCGTGAACCTCGGTGGCGAAGATCACGCGGAACAGGTCCTTCTGGAGGTCGTCCATGGCGTCGTCCATGTCCCCAAGGGCGGCGGCGCGCGCCGGGTCGCGGCCGGCGAAGGCCTCGGTGGCCAGCTTGAGCTGGGCCGCGGCCTGCTCGCGCATGCGATGGATGAGGCCGCGCACCTTGGGCGCCAACTCGTAGGGGTAGAGCCGTCGGGCTGCCTTGGCCACATTGACCATGAGGTCTCCGGCCCGCTCCAGCTCGTGGATGATGCGCAGGATGGTGACGAGGGTCCGCAGGTCGACGGCCATGGGCTGCTGACGGGCCAGCAGCAGGTACGTGCGCGACTCGATCGAGTGCATCAGGTCGTCGAGGGCGGCGTCGCCCGCGATGACCCGCTCGGCCACGTTGAGGTCGGCGTCGAGGAAGGCGTCGGTCCCCTGCTGCACGGCCTCGCCGGCCATGGCCCCCAGCCGCACCACGTCCTCCTGAAGCTCTTGGAGCTCGTCGTGGAATGCCTTTCGCGTCTCGGTCACTCGCGCCCCTCTGCCCTGGTCTCGTAGCGGTAGCCCACGCCGCGGATGGTGGTGAGGCGGGTGGGCTTGCCCGGGTCCGATTCGATCTTGCCGCGGATGCGCTTGACGTGGACGTCGAGCGTCTTGGTGTCGCCCACGTAGTCCGGCCCCCACACCTCGTCGATGAGCTGCTCGCGGGTCAGGACCCGTCCTGCGTACTGCATCAGCAGATCGAGCAGCTCGTACTCCTTGCGAGGCAGCGCCACCAGCTCACCCCGCACCGTCACCTCGCGGCGGGCGCCGTCGACGCGCACGTCGCCGATCTCCACCGTCTCACCCTCGATGGAGCCGACGCCCGCAGGCGCCCTTCGGAGCACGGCGCGCATGCGGGCCACCAGCTCGCGCAGCCCGTACGGCTTGGTGACATAGTCGTCGGCCCCCACCTCCAGGCCCACGACCGTGTCCAGCTCGGTGTCCTTGGCCGTCACCATGATCACCGGCGTGCGCGACTTGAGCCGGATCTGGCGACACACGTCGACGCCGGACATGCCGGGGAGCATGAGGTCGAGCAGGACGATGTCGGGCTGCACCACCTGGAAGAGGAGGAGGGCCTCGGGCCCGTCGCGGGCGACCTTGGTGATAAAGCCCTCACGCTTCAAGCCGACTTCCAGCGCCTCGATGTAGGACTCCTCGTCCTCCACGATCAGGACCACAGGGCTCGACGCGCTCATGTCGACGGGCGCTGGGGCAGTCGAAGGGTGAACGTCGAGCCTTGGCCCTCCACCGACTCGACGAAGACCTCGCCACCATGGTTGACGGCGACGTGGCGCACGATCGACAGCCCGAGACCCGACCCGCCCGTGCGCCGGTCGCGGGCCCGGTCGACGCGGTAGAACCGCTCGAAGACGCGGTCGAGGTCCTTGGCCGGGATGCCCGCGCCGTGGTCCCGCACGGTTATCTCCACGAACAGCCCGTCCGTGCGCGACCCGACTTCGACGGACGAGCCCGCCTCTGAATACTTCACCGCATTGTCGAGCAGGTTGCCGATAGCGGACACCAGCTCGGTCGGTTCACCCCACAGCGAGTCGCTCGAGGCTGTTACTTCGATGGCCACCTGGCGGCCCTCGGCCAGGGCTTGAACCCGTTGGGCCGCGGCATCGAGGATCTCGCCGACGGCAATCCAGTCGGACGCCCGCTCGGCCGCGTGCTCGATTCGGCTGAGGTCGAGCAGGTCCTCGATGAGCGCTTGGGCGCGCGCCACCTCGGCCAGCATCCGGTCGGTGAGTCGGCCCACGACGTCAGGGTCGGTCTCGCCCTGGACCGCCTCGGCCAGGACGCCGAGCGCGCCGATCGGCGTGCGCAGTTCGTGGTTCACGTTGGCGACGAAGTCCCGGCGCACGCTTTCCAGTCGGGTGCGCTCCGATGTGTCCTCCAGGATGGCCACGGCCCCGCCCGCAGGCAGCGGCTCGGCCCGCACTTCGACCGTGCGCGGCGGCGGCCCGTGGAGCGTCACCACCTCGCGGCGGGGCCCGGCCACCGGCGGAGACAGGAGCGTGGCGAGGGCCCCCGTGATGATGGCGTCCGAGCCAACGTCGCCGACCGGGGCCGCGGCCCGCCGGTTGCGGAAGGACTCCACGCCCTTGTCGTCAACCACCACCACGCCGATGGGCAGGACGTCGAGCGCGGCCCGGAGCCGGCCGACGTCGGCGGCCAGTCTCTCAGCGCGGGCCAGGGCCACACCTCGTTCGTACTCCAAGTCGCGACGTCGCCTCATCCGAACCGCCCGGTGATGTACGCCTCGGTGCGCTCGTCGTCCGGCTTGGTGAAGATCTTGGACGTGGCGCCCATCTCCACGACCCGGCCCGGCTCGCCGGGCCCGCCGATGTTGAAGAAGGCGGTGACGTCGCTCACCCGCGCCGCCTGCTGCATGTTGTGGGTGACGATGACGATCGTGTAGTCGTCCTTGAGGTCGGTGATGAGGTCCTCGATGGTGAGGGTGGACACCGGGTCGAGGGCCGAGCAGGGCTCGTCCATCAACAGCACGTGGGGCTCCACGGCGATGGCGCGCGCGATGCACAGGCGCTGCTGTTGGCCGCCCGACAGGCCGGCGCCCGGGCGATTCAAGCGCGTCGACACCTCGTCCCACAGGCCCGCCAGCCGCAGCGACCGCTCCACCGCATCGTCTATGGCGGACTTGCCCCGCACGCCGTTGAGCTTGAGGCCTGCGGCCACGTTGTCCCTGATCGACATGGTGGGGAACGGGTTGGGCCGCTGGAAGACCATGCCGATGGAGCGGCGCACGTCGGTGGCGCTCACGCCGTCGCCGTAGATGTCCTCGCCGTCGAGCAGGACCTTGCCCTCCATGCGCGCCCCGGGCACCACCTCGTGCATGCGGTTCAGCGTGCGGATGAACGTCGACTTGCCGCACCCCGACGGCCCGATCAGCGCGGTCACCTGTTTGGGCTCGATGGCCACGCTGACGGATTCGATGGCCTTGTGAGACCCGAACCAGGCCGTGACGCCCTCCGCTTCGATCCGCTTGGACATTGGCTCAGTTCGCTTTCAACTGGCTGCGCCCGGCGACGACACGGGCCACGACGGTGAGGACGAGGACGATGGCGATGAGGGTGAGCGCGCCGGCCCAAGCCCGGCGCACGGCGACGTCGAAGGCCGACCCCGCCTGCTGGAACACGAACAGCGGCAGGCCGGACTGCGGCCCCTTGGCGGGCGACGTGCGGATGGCGTCGTAGCCGAAGGCGGTGAGCAGCAGCGGCGCCGTCTCCCCGGTGACGCGGGCCACGGCCAGCATGACCCCCGTGGTGATCCCGGCGGACGCGGTGGGCAGCACGACAGACACGACGGTCCGCCACCGGGGAATGCCCAGCGCGTAGCTCGCCTCCCGCAAGTTGTCGGGCACCAGCTTGAGCATCTCCTCGGCCGAGCGCACCACGACCGGCAGCATGAGCACGGCCAGCGCCAGACCCGCGGCCAGCCCGGAGAAGCCTCGGTGCAGGCCGAGCACCCAGAAGGCGAAGATGAATAGCCCGGCCACGATGGACGGGATGCCCGTCATGACGTCGATGAGGAACCGGACGGCGCTGCGCAGCGGGCCACGGCCGTACTCCACGATGTACACCGCGACCAGCAGGCCCAGCGGGATGGCGATGAGGCTGGCGATGAGCACCTGCTCCAGCGTGCCGATGATGGCGTGGTACGCGCCGCCGGTGCCATCCAGCGGCCCCACGCCCCGCATCGAGTGGGTGAGGAAGCTGCCGGTGAGCGCCTTCGACCCCTTCGAGATGGTGTAGCCCAGCACCAGCGCCAGCGGGATGAGGGCGATGACCACCGATGCCCCCAGCGCCGTGCAGGCGATGGCGTTGACCACGCTGCGGCGGCGTCGCGTCGAGGCGCTGACCACCCCGCCGAGGCCCACGCCCAGGGCCGCGCTCACGGCCTGCCCTCGGCCGCGATGGCGCTGCGGTAGACCACGCCCCGGGCCACGACGTTCACGACCAGGGTGATGGCGAACAGCACCAGCCCGCTGGCGATGAGGGCCTCGCGCCCGTGGGCGCCCGACTCGCCGAACTTGGTGGCGATGTTGGCGGCGATGGTGTTGCCGCCCGGCTCCAGCACGTGGATGTCGACCTTGAAGCTGGCGGCCAGGACGAGGGCGATGGCGATGGTCTCTCCCAAGGCCCGGCCCAGGCCGAGCATGACGGCGCCGACCACGCCGCCTCGGCTGTAGGGCAGCACGGCCAGGCGGATGGCCTCCCACCGGGTGGCGCCCAGGGCCAGCGCCGCCTCCCGGTCGGCGGTGGGCACCTGGCGGAACACCTCGCGGGCGATGGCGGCCACGATGGGCAGCACCATGATGGCCAGCACCACCGCGGCCGCGAACAGGGACCGGCCGTAGGTGTTGTTGCGGCTGTCGAACAGCGGGATGAACCCCAGCGTCCGGTCGAGGAAACGGCTGACCGGGATGAGCCGGGGGACGAGGTAGTAGACGCCCCAAAGCCCGTACACCACGCTGGGCACGGCGGCCAGCAGGTCGACCAGATGGCCGACCCAGCGGCCCAGCGCCGGCGGCGCCAGCTCGGTGAGGAACAGGGCGGAGCCGAGGGCCACGGGCACGGCGAGGATGAGGGCGAGGACCGCCGACACGATGGTGCCGAAGGCCAGGGCGAGGATGCCGAAGGCCCTGCTCGGGTCGTCGGGGAACCACTCGCGCTCGGTCAGGAAGCGCCAGCCCGCCCGGTGGTAGGCGGGCGCGGCCCGGGCGATCAAGAAGGCGGCGATGGCAACGATCAGCAGGAGCACCGCCACGCCCGCGGCGGTGGCGGCGGCGTGGAAAACCTGGTCGCCTCGTGGGTTCTGCCGGCGCGGCCGAACTGGCACGGCGGTGGCGTCGGTGGTCGTCATGCGCGGGCAAACCTCTCGCCCGGAACGCTACCGGACGAGAGGTGCGAGGTCTCGGGTCGGGTCAGTGCTCAGGCGCCGATCGACTGGGCCGCCGTCTTGGCCTGCTCGCGCAGCGAGGAAGGCAGCGGCGCGTAGTACAGGCTCTCAGCCGTGGTCTGCCCGGCGGTGAGGGCATACAGGACGAAGGACTTGAGCAGCTTGGCCTTGGCCGCGTCGGCGGGCTTGCGGGGCACGATCACGAACGTGGTGGTCGAGATCGGGTAGGCCGACGCATCGGTGGGCTTGTAGTTGATCTTGACCTTGAGGTCGGACGGGACCTCGGCACCGGCCAGGGCGGCGGCGACCGCCGCGCCGTCGGGGCCGACGAACTGCCCCGCCTCGTTCTTGATCCTGGCGATGCCCAGCCCCGCGCCCTTGGCGAAGGAGACCTCGGAGTAGCCGATGGCCCCGTCCGTCTGCTTGACCGCACCACTCACGCCGTCGGAGCCCTTGGCCCCCTGGCCGGTGGGCCAGGGAACGTCCTTGCCCGAGCCCGCCGTCCACGTGCCGGGTCCGGCCGCGGTCAGGTAGGCGGTGAATGCGGCCGTCGTGCCCGAGCCGTCGGAGCGGTGGACGACCTGGATACCGGTCGAGGGCAGGCTGGCGCCGCTGTTGTCGGCCTTGATGGCGGCGTCGTCCCACTTGGTGATCTTGCCTGCGAAGATGCCCGCCAGCGTCTCAGGCGAGAGCTTCAGGTCCTTGACCGTGCTGAGGTTGTACTCGACCGCGATGCCGCCGGCCGACCACGGGATGTGGAGGACGGCGCCCGTCTTGGCGCTGGCCGCGGCCTCCTCGTCGGGCTTCATCGTGACATCGGAGCCCGCGAAGTCGACGGTGCCCGCGATGAACTGCTGGATGCCCGCGCCCGAGCCGACGCCCTGGTAGTTGACGGTCGCCCCCGGGCAGGCCGTCGCGTAGTCCTTGATCCACTGCTGGGCGATGGTCTGGACGAACGTGGAGCCCGCGCCCGAGATCGACCCGCTGGCGCAGTCGACCGTGGCCTTGGGCTCCGTGGTCGATCCCGACCCGGCCGCGCTGCCCGAGTTGTTGTCGCTGCCGCACGCGCCCGCGACCAGGGCGAGCAGCACCGCGGCGACGACGGCGGTGACGGGCGGCCGGCCACGTCGTGAGATGAGGTTGTTGTTCACGCCGCCGACCGTACGAAGGCAAGGTGGCGCGTCGGCATCGGCTGAGCAAACAACGGGTGAACACCCCGCAAACAGTTGCGTCCGCCCCCCCGGCGCCCCCCGCCTTTCCGTTCTGGGCACCTTTTCTTGTCGTATGGCCAAGAAAAGGTGCCCAGAACGCTGTCCGGGGAGGGCTCGGCGGCGCTACGGGACGCTGTCCACCGCGCACCGATCTGCCAACGGCATCTTGAGTTCGACGACGCCGTGCCCGTAGGTGCGTTCCGACACGAGGCCGGTGCGGGTGAAGAGGTCCAGCATCTTGCGGTTGTCGGCGAGGGTCTCCGCCACGAACCGCGTGATGCCCACCTCCCTGGCCGCGGTGGCGAGGTGGTGGAACAGCAACGTGGCGATCCCGAGCCTTTGGTGGTCGTCGCGTGTGACGAACGCGACCTCCGCGTCGGTGCCGTCAAGCCGGTCGTAGCGACCGACGCCGACGAGGTCCGAGCCCGCGAGCGCTACGAATGCCTGTCGGTCTCTGTGGTCGACCGTCGTGAACCGCTCTACTTCGTGCGCGCTGAGGTGCGGATGCATTGCGAAAAAGCGCGTCCGTTGACTCTCCGGTGAGAGGGATTCGTGGAAGCGGACGAGTTCGTCCGCGTCGGTCGAGGCGATGGGGCGAATGGCCACCGTCGTGCCGTTGCGCAACCGATGATCGATCACAGTGACGCCGAGGTCGATGACAGCCATGATGTTCCTCTCCAGTTCGTAGAGCCGATGAAGCGGTCAGCCGTGTTGTCGATCAGCTTCAGACGGTTACGGGCTGCCTGGCACTGGTGTCGATCTTCACGGGCTTGGGCACTGCGGCAAAGGCCTCGTCCTTCGAGGTCCTGAGCGCATGGACGAAGCCGGCGATGGACAGCAGGGCCAAGAGGGCGGCGACGATGAAGGCCACGGTTGCGACCTGCTCGCCCTTCACGCCGAAGACACTGAAGCCGAAGGACGTGAGCAGAAGGCCCCGAAGGGTCTCGCCCTTGAAGAGGGTCTCACGCTGCGCCGTGGTGGCCGTGAGCTGCTTCTGCAGGTCGGGAAGCGCGGGATCGTTGGCCGCAGTGGCTGCCTTCACCTTGGCAGTCAGCGCGCTTTGCGGAGTCCCGAGATCGGCATAGGTCTGGCCGTTGGCGACCGACTTGAGGTGTAGTCCGATGAAGTCGTTCGCGTAGCACTCGGCCTGCTTCCCGGTGGTGAGGGGCTGCCCGGCGAACTGCACGAGGCATGCTGACCGCGCCTCTTCGGGTGTGAGGGTGTCGGCCGTCTTGAACGTGATGTTCTGCTGGCTCAACTGGTTCTTCACGTAATCCTTGGCGAAGTTCGCGTTGCTGGTCATGACGAGGCCGAGCACGAGCAGGAGGCCCGCGAGTGCGATTCCTCCAGTGCTGAAGAGGACGTCCAATGTTCTGCGTTTCATCTTCGCTTCTCCTTGAAGTGAGTTCTGTAGTGATCATCTGCTGCGCCGCCCGCCACGAGTAGGGACGAAGGTCCCGGATCGGACGGGCTTGCGGCACCTCCTGTGCGGGTGACGACCACCTCGAGAGCCGATGTGGGTCACATGGCTGCCCGGTCATGCGAGTCGGACCGCGAGGCGAACGTTGCAGGCGCGCCGACGGCTTCGGCGAGATCGAACGCCGGGGCGGCCGGGAAGCAGGCTGACGTCGGGACCTTCGGCCCTGCCGTCGCGCCGGCCGCCCGGTCACGATGGAGGTCATGGAAGTCGACCGCAACGGTCTCGAAGTCTTGGAGCGCGAGGAATGCCTGCGTCTGTTGGCGTCGGCGACCATCGGCCGTATCGGCTTCACGTCAGGCGCACTCCCGACGGTGCTGCCCGTCAACTTTCATCTCGACGGCGAGCGCATCCTCGTGCGCACTGGGCGCGGCAGCAAGCTCGACGCCGCGGTGCACAACGCGGTGGTGGCGTTCGAGGTCGACGATTTCGACTCGATCTATCACTCGGGCTGGAGTGTGGCCGTGATCGGCGTGGCGACCGAGGTCAGTGACCCGATCGAGGTTGACGAGGCGTACAGGATGCCGATCGCGCGTTGGGCGACAATGGGGGATGAAGCGGTGCTCGCCATCTCCACCGCGCTCGTGTCCGGGCGGCGCATCACGGCCGACACGCTGCCGCTTCAGAGGTGAGTCAGGTCCGGGGGACCTGCCACTCCAACACTGTTCCGCCACGAGTTCCGCTTCGGAGATCGAAGCTGCCGCGGTGGCGTTCGGCACGCGCCTTCATGTTGTTCAGACCGTGGCCGCGCAGGGCGTCGGGGCCCGGCGGCCCGATTCCGTCGTCGATGACGCGCACGATGATCTCGTCGTCGGCCACCACCACCTCGACGTCGACACGCGTGGCCCGCGCGTGACGAGCGACGTTGCTGAGCGCTTCGCGCAGCATGGCGAGAAGCTCAGGCGCGAGATCTTCGCTCACGGCGGAATCGACGGGACCGTCGAAGAAGCAGCGCGGCTCGAACCCGAGCGCCCCCGCGGCCTGGCGCCCGAGGCCCAGCACGCGGTCACGAAGGCCGCCACCCGTCGACACCCGCGACGCTTCGAGCTTGAAGATCGAGGACCGGATGTGCTTGACCGTGAGATCGAGGTCGTTCACGGCGGTCTCGATTCGAGTCACCGCGGCGTCGGCGTCGGTCCGCACCAGCCGGGCTGTCCCTTGCAGCGAGAGCCCGGTCGCGAACAGGCGCTGGATGACGGTGTCGTGCAGATCACGGGCGATGCGCTCGCGGTCTTCGACCAGAGCAAACTCCCGCACCTTGGTGTGGAGACGGGCGTTCTCGATGGCGACGCCGGCCGCCGCGGCCAGGCCGACCACTAGCTCCTCGTCGACGTCGGTAAATGCCTCGGCGGTGGCTTTGTCGGTCAGGTACAGGTTCCCGAAGACTTGGTTGCGGACGCGAATGGGGACGCCCAAGAACGATCGCATCGGCGGGTGGTGGGGCGGGAACCCGAAGCTGTCGGGATGCTCACGCAGATCCGGCAACCGCAACGGCTTTGCGTCGAGAATGAGCGAACCAAGCAGGCCGTGCCCTTCGGGTAGCGCTCCGATGAGCGCTTGGGTCGCGTCGTCGATGCCGACGGTGATGAACTGCGCCAGGCGTGTGCCCGTCTCGTCGAGGACGCCCAGAGCGCCGTAGCGGGCATCGACCAATTCCGCGGCTGCTTCAATGATCCGACGCAGCACGCTGGGGGCGTCGAGGTCCGACGTGAGAGCCAGAACCGCCTGGAGGAGCTCGCGCAGGCGCCGCGGACCGGCTACCTCGGACATGAGGCCAACAGTACGAGCCTTCGTGAACACCTTCGGCGACGAGCGGAGCGAGAATGGGACCATGACGCTGCGGGTGTTCCTCCTCGACGACCACGAGGTGGTGCGCCGCGGCGTGCGTGAACTACTCGAAGCGGAAGACGACCTCGTGGTCGTCGGCGAGGCGGGCACCGCCGAGGAGGCCTACGACCGCATTCCGGCGACGAGCCCGAACGTGGCCATCCTCGACGTCCGCCTCCCCGACGGCGACGGCGTGGAGGTGTGCCGCGAGATCCGCTCGAAGCATCCGGAGATCGCCTGTTTGATGCTCACCTCGTATGCCGACGACGAAGCGTTGTTCAGTGCGATCATGGCGGGCGCCGCCGGCTACGTATTGAAACAAGTGCGTGGCACCGATCTTGTCGACGGGGTACGCCGAGTCGGTCGAGGCGAGTCTCTCCTCGATGCCTCGCTGACGACCCGTGTCCTGGAACGCCTGCGCCACCCGGAGCCGGACGAGCTCGCCGGGCTCACCGACCAGGAACGACGGATCCTCGACCTCATTGCCGAAGGCATGACCAACCGACAGATCGGTGAGCAACTCTTCCTGGCCGAGAAGACGGTCAAGAACTATGTGTCCAACCTGCTCGCCAAGCTGGGCATGAGTCGCCGGACCGAAGCGGCGGCCTACGCCGCCCGCCTCTCCGAGCGTCGACAACAGCACGACGCGGGCGCTTAGGCGAGGACGGGCACGCAGGCCGCCTCGCTCGCAGCAGTGAGGCGGAGCCGTAGTACCAACGAACCGGCTTGAAGCTCACGCTGGGCCTGCGCCGGCCGATTGAGTCCGTTGGAGGAGGTTTGGGCCATGGCGAAGTCGGTTCGGGCAATTCGGACCTCGGCGCGTGCAGCCTGGCTGCCGACCGGCCGCGGGCTCCAAGACGCGGTGTGGCAGCGGCGCCACCGCGGCATCGTCATGCTGCTCTGGGCCCATGCCGTCGGGCTTGCCCTGTTCGCCCTGATCCGTGGCTATAGCGCATACCACGCCGTCGCCGATGCCGGGGTCATCGCCCTCCTCGCCCTGGCCGCCTCGTACCCGGCGGGCAGCGCTCGCCTTCGCAGCGCCATCGCCACGCTCGGGTTGATCTCCTCGTCGGCCGTGTTCGTCCACTTGTCGGGCGGTGTCGTGGAGGCGCACTTCCACTTCTTCGCCATGATCGGGATCATCACGCTGTACCAGGACTGGGTCCCGTTCGGGCTGGCCATCGTGTTCGTGGCCATCCACCACGGCGTGGCCGGCACCCTTGATCCCAGCGGGGTCTACAACCACTATGCGGCAGTCAACAACCCGTGGAAATGGGGCCTCATCCACGGCGGGCTCGTGCTGTTCGCGTCGGCGGCCAACGTGTACGCGTGGCGGCTCAACGAGGAGTCTGCGGGGGAGGCCGAGGCCTACCGGCAGCGGCTGGAGGAGGCCAAGCGCCGGCGTCAGTCGGCCCTGGAGATCAACGACAACGTCGTCCAAGGCCTGGCGGTGGTGACGTCGGCCCTCGCCCTGGGACAGGACGCCCTGGCCCGTTCCGCCGCGGAGCGGACCATCGCCGCGGCGCGCGTCATCATGAGCGACCTGCTCGACGACGAGACTGACACCATCGTGGCGGGCTCGCTCCGCCGCGAGGTGGCGGCCGCGGCGCAATGATGACGCTCACTCGACTCCGACGGGTGCTCATCGCCGACGACGTGCGCGACCTGCGCATGCTGCTGCGCATGGCCTTGGAGTCCGCTGGTGAGTTCGAGGTCGTGGCCGAGGCCGAGGATGGCGCGCAGGCCATCACGCAGGCCCAGTCCCACCAGCCCGACCTCGTCCTGCTCGATCTCTCCATGCCTGTGCTCGACGGCTTGGAGGCCCTGCCCCAGATTCGTGCTGTCGCACCAGACGCGCAGGTCGTCGTGCTGTCCGGCTTCGAGGCATCGAAGATGCGCGACCGGGTGCTCGAAGGCGGGGCCATCGCCTACATCGAAAAGGGCGACATCGTGGCCACGGTGGGGCTGCTGCGCGACCTGTAGCCATTTCCCCTTGCACCTGACGCGGCGTGAGGTCGTACGGTCCATCGTGTGGGCGAGAGCGGCAATGACGTAGAGCGACGAGTCGGCCAGTTGGCCATTGCGTCGGGTCTCACCGTCCGCACCTTGCACTACTACGAGGAGATCGGGCTGCTGGTCGCGTCCCGTCGCACCGACGCCGGGCACCGGCTGTACGCCGACGACGACGTCGAGCGCCTCTACCGGATCTGTCTCTTGCGCCGACTGGGCCTGCCACTGAGCGAGATCGGCCGCGCCCTCGACGACCCGGCTTGGAGCCTGGGCGCGGCAATGGCCACCCACCTGAGCGATCTCGAGCGACGGCTCGACGCGGCAGGCCGGTTGCGGGGCCGCCTGGCGCAGCTCGTGGCGTCGACGGAAGCCCACGACGGACCGCTGACCGATGACCTACTGCACGTCTTGGAGGAGATGACCATGCTCGACGCCACGGTGCAACGCCGGATCTCGATTCTTGTGTATTCCGATCTGGAGGCCGCCTTCGACTACCTGCAACGGGTCTTCGGGCTCGGCCCCGGGCAGCTCACGCGTGACGGTGACGGAGCCGTCGTGCACGGCGAGCTGCAAGCGGGCGACGGCGTGGTGTGGCTGCACCCCGAGTCGCCCGAGTTCGGACTGTCCTCGCCCCGAACGCTGGGCGGGGCCACGGCCAGCCACGCCGTGATGGTCGACGACGTCGACGCCCATTTCCGACACGCCTCCGAGCAGGGCGCGGTCATCGACTACGAGCCCGTCGATCAGCCCTATGGCTATCGGGAGTACAGCGCGCGGGACAGCGAAGGCGCGCTGTGGTCGTTCATGAAGCCGCTGGACTGAACGGCGCCAACCAGGAGGCACCCCCGTGCCGACCCCCCTCGCGCTTTTCCACAGCACCTGTTGCTGTGGAAAAGTTGGCGTCAGGCCGGGTCGGGGGCGGTGGCCGCCTTCACGATGCGGGTGGCGATGTCGCGCAGCTTGACGTTCTCGCGCTGCGAGGCCCGCACCAACAGCTCGAAGGCCTCCTCCGCGTCGCAGTGCTGGGCCGCCATCAGCACGCCCTTGGCCTGCTCGATCACGGCCCTGCTCTTCATGGCCTGGCCCAGCCGCTCGCTGAGTCCTCGCGCGTCCCAATAGGCCTGCGAGTTGGCCAGCACGATGGCCGCCTGTGCCGCGAACTGGCCCGCCGTTTCCTGCGAACTCTGGTCGAAGCCCCGCTCGCGTCGTGAGTAGAGGTTCATGGCACCCACGCCCTGTGCGTCGACGACGAGCGGCAACGACAGTGTGCTCCCGATGCCATGGTCCGCTGCGGCCTGCCTGAACTCCGGCCATGGGCCGTCGGCCCGGGTCGACTCGATGGTGAACACGGCCTGCTCCCTGTACGCCTGCAGACACGGACCGTCGTTGGCGTCGTACTGGGCCTGGTCGACGATGGCCGCCATCTCGTCGGTGAACGCAGCCGTCTTCGGACGCTGCTCCACCATCAGCGTGAGGCCCACGACGTCCGCGCCCGGCACGGATTGCACGGCCAACTCGGACACTCGCAACAACGTGTCCTCCAACGTGGCTTCGCCGACGAAGAACCTGGAGAGCGCGGCGAGAGCCCCACCGAGCGGTGAGTCGGACATGACTGCTCCTTCACGGGAGCCAGTCCGAACCTGGTCGTCAAGAACAGGGCCAACTCGAGGACCCCATCGTAGCCGTGATTTGCCCTTTTCCCCGGCCCCCCGCCCGCGCCCCTGACCCGACGGCCAGGCCGACCTACACTTCGACCTTCGTGGCAGCACGCACGGTGGCCGACGTGATGAGCAGCCCGGTCCTCACTGCGACCTCGTCGGCGACGCTGGCCGACGCCGCGTCGCGTATGAACGAGGGGCGCGTCGGCTCAGTGGTGGTCGTTGACGGTGGGCGGCCCATCGGCATTCTCACCGAGCGCGACCTCGTCCGCTTCGCCGCAGCCGGGCACGACCCGACCGCGACCAAGGTCTCGGAGTGGATGACCGAAGCCCCGCACACGGTGAGCCCCGACGCGTCCCTGACCGAGGCGTGGGACACGTTGGCCGAGAAGGGCTACCGCCACATCCCGGTGGTGGCCGACGGCCAGTTGGTGGGCATCGTGTCGCTGCGCGACCTGGTCAGGATCGCCCAGCTCCTCCCCGTGGATGACGGTCGGGCAGGCACGCTTGAGGCTCCTCGCGGGCTGGAAGGCGTCATCGTGGCCGAGACTGAGGTAGGCGACGTCCGGGGCCAGGAGGGCTTCTATCACTACCGGCAGTACAACGCCGTGGAACTGGCCGACAAACGCAGCCTCGAAGACGTGTGGCGGCTGCTGTTCGACGGCGAGCTGCCGACCGGTGCGGCCGAGCGTGACGCGTTCATGGACGAGGTCAGGCCGCTGCGCATCGTGCCGGACGCGGTGCGACCCCTGTTGCCCCAGATCGCAGCCGCGGGCCGGGCCCAGGACAGGGGGCTGCTGGACGGCTTGCGCACCGCGGTGTCGGCCGTGGCCCAGTCCCAAGCCTTTCAGCCGTCGCTCGATGTGGACGCGGCGACGTTGCGGGATAACGCCCTGCGCGTCTGCGCGGTCACGCCCACGTTGATCGCAGCCTTGTTCCGCTTGAGCCAGGGCCTCGACCCGATCGAGCCCCATCCCGACCTGGGCTACGCGGCCAACTACCTCTACATGATCAGCGGCGACGTGCCGGAGCCGGAGCGGGCCCGCGGCGTCGAGCAGTACCAGATCACCACCATCGACCACGGTTTCAACGCGTCCACCTTCACGGCGCGCGTCATTACATCGACCGGCGCCGACGTGGGCGCGGCCGTGGTTGGGGCCATCGGCGCGCTCTCTGGTCCGCTGCACGGCGGCGCGCCCAGCCGGGCCCTGGACATGCTCGACGCCATCGGCACGCCTGACAACGCCGAGCCGTGGATCAGGCACGCGGTGGAGACGGGCGGGCGCATCATGGGGTTCGGCCATCGGGTCTACAAGACGGACGACCCTCGCTCGGTCTTCATGCGCACCGTGGCCGAGCGGCTGGGCGGCGACAAGGTCGCGTTCGCCAAACAGGTCGAGCGCACCGTCGTGGAGGTGCTGGCCGATCTCAAGCCTGGCCGCCACCTGTATGCCAACGTCGAGTTCTACGCAGGCGTCGTCATGTACCGCTGCGGGCTGCCGCGCCAGATGTTCACGCCCACGTTCGCGTCGAGTCGCGTCATCGGCTGGTGCGCCAACATCCTCGAACAGTCGGCCGACAACCGGATTATCCGGCCCAGCGCCCGCTACGTCGGCCCGCCGCCGCCCCAGCCGGTGCCCACGGTGGCGGTGCCGTCGTCGTGAGAGTCGAAGAGGCAACCGAGGCGACGGCCGAGCTGGTCGCGGCCATGGCCCGGCTCGTTCCCCAGTTGTCGCGCACGTCGCCGCCCACGCTGGACGAGCTGCGGGAGATGACCGGTGCGCCAGGGACGCACGTCCTCGTGGCCGTGGCCGACGACGGCGCTGTGATGGGCACCCTGACCCTCGTCACGTTTCGGATACCGACTGGCGTGCGGGCATGGATCGAGGACGTTGTCGTCGACGAGTCCGCCCGCGGCGGTGGCGTGGGCGCGGCCCTGACCGAGCATGCGCTGCGCATCGCCCACGAGGCGGGCGCCAAGACCGTGGACCTCACGTCTCGCCAGTCGAGGGAGGCTGCCAACCGCCTGTATCAGCGGCTCGGCTTCAAGCCCCGAGACACCAACGTCTACAGGATTGAGCTGGAATCGGCTGATTCCGCCCGATAGTCAGGGCAGGTGGAGTTGGCCCGCCAAGCGCAGCGCGGCGGCCGCTGGGTACTGGGCCATGACCCCGCCGTCGACGACCAGCTCCACGCCGTTCACGTGACGGGCCGCGTCGCTGCAGAGGAAGGCGACGACTGACGCGACGGCCGCGGCGCCGCCCGCCCGACCCATGGGATGGGCCGCTGTCCACGCGTCGGCGAAGCTCTGCGGCGTGCCGTCGAGCCACGTGTCCGGGTCCTCCACGATGGCACCGGGGCACACGGTGACGGCACGCGTCCCGCGGTGTCCCAACTCGCCCGCGATGGTGCGGGTCAGGGCCAGCAGCCCGCTCTTGGACGCTTCGTAGGCCGCCGCGCCGGGCAGGCACCTCAGGCCCCGGACCGACGAGATGTTGACCACCACCCCGCCGTCGGCCAGGTCGTCGGCCAGCAGGCGCACGAGGCTGGCGGGGGCGACCAGGTTGATCTCGAGCGTCGCCCGCCATTGCTCGTCGGTGGATTCGAGCAGGGGCTGCTCGGAGAGGTCCGCGGCGTTGTTGACCAAGGCGCGTACCCGGCCGAGGGCCTGACGAGCCGCCGCTGCCAGGTCGGCGCGAGCGCCGGCGTCGGCCAGGTCGGCCGTGATGGGCACGACTCGTCCCTTGTCAATGTCGTCGGCGAAGTGGGGGGCCGGGTCAGCCCGGTCGACGGCGGCCACCCGGAACCCGTCAGCGACGAGGGCGGCGACGATGGCCCGCCCGATCAGCCCTGCCGCCCCCGTCACGATGACGCCGTCGGCGGCCGTTGGCTGTGCGGGCATGTTGGTGTCCCTTCGTTGGTCTGTGCCGCCGATGTTGTCTACGCGGAGATGGGGTGAGCGACTCGACGCAGTCGCTTGATCCTGCCGCCTCCGTGCTGGTATACCAAACCGGTGAGTCTGGACTTGGCCACGCGGTTCGCACGCGACGGCTTCGCGGTGGTCCCCGGCGTCCTCGATCCCGTCCGGCACATCGCCCCGGTGGTGGAGGAGCGCAATCGCGTGCTCGACCGGGTCGCGGCCCGGCTCGTGGCGGAAGGCTTGGTCTCCTCGACGTACGACGCGCTGCCGTTCCCGGAGCGGTTGATCAAGCTGTCGCGTGAGTGCCCGGTCGACTTCTCGCTCGACCTCGACATCACCCTCACGGCCACGGCAGACGGCGTATCCGACATCACGCTGGGCCCGGCCCTGCTCGACCTGCTGACCAGCGAACGGCTGCTCGACGCGGTGGAGGGCATCGTCGGCCCCGAGGTGTCGTCCAGCCCCATCCAGCACTTCCGTTGGAAGCTGCCCCGACAGATCACGGAGAGCTCGACCAACGCCTTGATCATGCGCACCCCGTTGCACCAGGACGCCGCCGTCGTGCTGCCGGAGGCGGACGACACGCCCATCCTCACCGTGTGGGTCCCGCTGTGCGATGTCAGCCAGGAGCTGGGCCCGTTGTGCGTCGTGCCCGGAAGCCATCGGCGGGGGCTGCTGACCCATCGCCCGCGTGTCACCGGCCTCACCGTGGCCGAGGAGGACCGCCCCGAACGCGAGCCCATCGGCGTGGCCGTGCGGGCCGGTGACGTGATCTTCCAGAGCAGGCACATGGTCCACGCCTCGTTGGACAACGTGTCGGCGGGGTCGGTGCGTCTGAGCCTGGACGTGCGGTACCAGCCCACGGGGCTGCCCACCGGCCGCCCGTTCCTGCCCCCGTTCGTGGCCCGCAGCCGTTCGCAGCCGCACACCGAGCTTCGGGATGCAGCCCAATGGTCGGCCATGTGGGACGAGGCGCGAAGCGCGCTTCGAGCGAGCGGGTTCCCGGCGGGCGACCGATGGAGCGCGGTCGTTTGACCGAGACCGCGGTGCGGTGGGACGACGTGCGCGGGTGGGACGTCCTCACCCTGCATTCCGAAGAGCTGTCCGTGTCCGTCGTGCCCGGCAAGGGCGGGGACATCACGTCGATTCGGTGGCGGCCGTTGGACATGGAGCTGCTGTGGCAGTCGCCGTGGGGCCTTCGACGCCGCGGGTCGGTGGCCGTGCCCGGCGAGTCGCACGTCCGCTTCCTCGAGGAGTGGTCGGGGGGATGGCAGACGATCTTCCCCAACGCCGGGGCCGGGGGCGTTCGATACGGCGTCGAGCAGCCCTTCCACGGCGAGGCCGCGCTGGCCCCATGGGAGGTGGTCGCCACCCACGACGCAGTCGATGGGCCGGAGGTGACCCTCGAGACGCGGCTCACCCGATCTCCGTTCCGGATGCGCCGCCGCCTGCGCGTGGTCGGTGGTGCGCTGGAGGTGGAGGAGACGGCGTGCAATGAAGGGCACACGCGCTACGACGCCATGTGGCTGCACCATCCGTCATTCGGGCCGCCCTTGTTGGGGCCCGACTGCCGCATCCGTACGACGGCCGGAACCGTTCGCGTCGACCCGCACGTCCTGCCGCAGACCACCGACGTGCTCCCCGGCGCTGTCGGCCAGTGGCCGGAAGTGGCAGCCGCCGAGCGTGACAGCGAGGTGTCGGCTGACCTCTCCCGCCTGCCCGGCCCTGGTGCGGGCCTGGTTCGGATGGCCTACCTCCACGACTTCCCGGGCCCAGCGCGCGTGGCCCTCGAGAACCACGCCGCGGGCGTGTCGGTGGCCATGACGTGGGACACGGAGTCGCACCCGTGCGCGTGGCTCTGGCTCGAAGCCGGCGCCACCGTCGACTTCCCCTTCTGGGGCACGGGCTACGTACTCGCCGTCGAGCCTGCGTGGGCAGGCGCCCCCGACGCGCAGACCGGTGTTCGGCCCCTGCTCGCGTTCGAGCCCGGCCACGCGCGCACAGCCACCACGCGCCTGGAAGTGACCGCCCTGTAAGAGGCTGCGCCGAGGACGCGAAGCGACGGAGAAGCCGGTTGAACCCAGTTGCCAGACAGCGCGGGCCAGGCCCTGGATGTAGCCGGTGGTGTAGGTCCGGCCCCGGTCCTCGTCGAAGACGCGTGGACCCCGGCGCCCGCTGGCGACAGAGAGCAGGCGAACTAGCATCGAGGGCGAGCGACGCCAGGGAGTTGACGATTCGAGTGCCTGAGTCCATCACCATCACCGACAACCGGAGCGGCGAGTCCTTCGAGATCCCGATCTACAACGGGGGCATCTCGTCGACCGAATGGCGCAAGGCCGTGCCCGGTGTGTTCTTCCACGACCCCAGCTTCATGGCCACTGCGGTGGCCGAGTCGGCCGTCACCTATCTGGACGGCGAGGCGGGGATCCTGCGCTACCGGGGCTATCCGATCGAGCAGTTGGCCGAGAAGTCCACCTACCTCGAAGTGGCCTACCTGCTGATCCACGGCGAGCTGCCCACGCAGCAGCAGTACGAGGACTGGTCCCACGAGATCACGTATCACACGTTCATCCACGAGAACGTGCGCAAGCGCTTCCTCGAGGGCTTCCACTACGACGCCCATCCCATGGGGATGCTCGTATCGGCCATGGCCGCGCTGTCCACGTTCTACCTGGACGCCAAAGAGATCCACGATCCCGAAAGCCGGCAGAAGCAGATCGTGCGGCTCATCGCCAAGATGCCCACGCTGGCCGCGGCCTGCCACCGGTTCAGCATGGGCATGCCATTCGTCTATCCGGACAACTCGCTCGGCTTCACGGCCAACTTCTTGTCGATGATGTGGAAGATCGCCGAGCCTCGCTACGACGCCAACCCCGCGCTGGCTCGGGCTCTCGACATCCTCTTCATCCTCCACGCCGACCACGAGCAGAACTGCGGCACGCTGGCCATGCGCACGGTCGGGTCGGCCCACGCCGACCCGTACTCGGCTGCCGCGGCGGCCGCCGCCGCGCTGTACGGCCCGCGCCACGGCGGGGCCAACGAGCAGGTCATCCGCATGCTCACCGAGATCGGGTCGATCGACAATGTGCCCGACTTCATCAAGTCGGTGAAGGAGGGCCACGGCCGGCTCCAGGGGTTCGGCCATCGGGTCTACAAGAACTACGACCCGCGGGCCCAGATCATCAAGCAGGCGGCGGACGACGTGTTCGCCATCACCGGCAAGAACCCGCTGCTCGACATCGCCCTGAAGCTCGAGGAGGTCGCCCTCCACGACGAGTACTTCGTGTCCCGCAAGCTGTACCCGAACGTCGACTTCTACTCGGGCCTCATCTATCAGGCCATGGGCTTCCCGATCGAGATGTTCACCGTGCTGTTCGCCATCCCCCGCATGGCGGGCTGGCTGGCTCACTGGGTCGAGTTGTTGGACCAGGACCAGAAGATCTACCGGCCCCGCCAGCTCTACGTGGGCGCCGACGAGCGGGCTTACGTCCCCCTCGGCGACCGCCGCTGACCCCCTCTCCAACTTTTCCACAGCAGCAGGTGCTGTGGAAAAGATGAAGGAGCGATGGTGACAAGCCTCACCGATGCTGGAGCTGGATCGCACACCTCGGTCGTGGCCGCGCGCACGGTCAGCGCGGTCAAGGTCTACGGCTCGGGCGACACCGCGGTTCGAGCCTTGGACGACGTCACCGTCGAGTTCGAGCGGGCCCGCTTCACCGCCATCATGGGGCCTTCGGGCTCGGGCAAGTCCACCCTCATGCACTGCCTGGCCGGGTTGGACACGCTCACGTCGGGCCAGGTCTTCATCGGCGACACCGAGTTGAACGGCTTGGACGACAAGCGCCTCACCCTGCTGCGCCGCGACCGCGTGGGCTTCGTGTTCCAGGCCTACAACCTGGTTCCGACGCTGAGCGCGTTGGAGAACATCGTGCTGCCCGCGGCGTTGGCAGGCCGCAAGTCGGACCAGGCCTGGGTGGACACCGTGATCGACACCGTGCGTCTGCGCGACCGGCTCACCCATCGGCCCAGCGAACTGTCCGGCGGCCAACAGCAGCGCGTGGCCGTGGCCCGGGCCCTGGCCTCCAAGCCCGAGATCATCTTCGCCGACGAGCCAACCGGCAACCTCGACTCGCGCAGCGGCTCGGAGATCCTCGACTTCATGCGCAACGCAGTCGACCAACTGGGCCAGACCATCGTCATGGTGACGCACGACCCCCTCGCCGCGGCCTACGCCGACCGCGTCGTGTTCCTGGCCGACGGGCGCATCGTGGACGAGGTCGCCGACCCCACGGCCGAGCGGGTGCTCGACCGCATGAAGCAACTCGGCGGTTAGCCGGGCCCGCCATGTGGAAGACGACGATCAGCGGGCTGTTGGCCAACAAGCTCCGCTTCGCCCTCACCGGGATCGCCATCCTTTTGGGCGTGGCCTTCATGGCCGGGACGCTCATCCTCACGGCCACCGTCAAGGCCAGCTTCGACTCGCTGTTCACCGACGTGAACAAAGGCACCGACGCCGTCGTGCGCACGAAGGGCGCCATCGACTCGTCATTCGGCGGCTCGGAGCGGGGCCGGGTGCCCGCCGCCGTGCTCGACTCGGTGCAGTCGGCGCCGGGCGTGGCCCACGCCGAGGGATTCGTGCAGGGCTTCGCCCAACTGGTGGACAAGAAGGGCAAGGCCATGGGCAACCCGGACCAGGGCGCGCCCACCCTCGGACTGTCGTGGCCCGAGACGCCCGCGCTCAACGCCTTCCACCTGGTCGCCGGGCGGGCGCCCACTGCCCCCGACGACGTGGTGATCGACAACGCGTCGGCGAAGAAGGCCCACTTCCGTGTGGGTGACCGCATCAAGATCCTGACCCAAGGCCCGACCAGTGACTTCAACGTCGTCGGGATCGTGCGCTTCGGCGCGGCCGACAGTCCGCTGGGCGCGTCGATCGCGTCGTTCGACTCGGCCACCGCGCAGCGCCTCTTCGGCGCGCAGGGCTCGTTCGACACCATCCTCACCGTGGCCGACAAGGGCGTGTCGCAGACCGAGTTGGCCGCCGCCATCCGACGGGCCGTGCCCGGCGACACCGAGGTACTCACCGGCGCGGCCTACACCAAGGAGAACCAGGACGACATCGCCAACGGGCTCGGCTTCTTCAACGCCTTCCTGCTGACGTTCGCCATGGTGGCCCTGTTCGTGGGCTCGTTCATCATCTACAACACGTTCGGGATCGTGGTGGCCCAGCGCACCCGCGAGCTGGCCCTGCTGCGGGCCTTGGGCGCCACCCGTCGTCAGGTGCTGCGCTCGGTGCTGGCCGAGGCCGCGGCGGTGGGCCTGTTGGCGTCGGCCGCGGGGTTGGCCGCGGGCGTGGGTGTGGCCGCCGGGCTCAAGGCCCTGCTCCAAGTCCTCGGCTTCGACATCCCGGCCAACGGCATCGTGGTCCACACCAGCACGGTGGTGACCTCGTTGTTGACGGGCACGGTGGTCACCTTGGTCGCGGCCGTGATGCCTGCCCGTCGGGCGGGCCGAGTGGCGCCCATCGCCGCATTGCGGGACGTGGCCGTGGAGCCCACCGGCCGACCCACTCGGCGGGCCATCGCGGGTGTCGTCGTCTTGGCCTTGGGCGCGCTGGCCCTCTTGGGCGGCCTGTTCGGCAAGGGCGACAACGCCGTGCCCATGGTGGGCCTGGGCGCGGCGATCATGTTCGTGGGGGTTGCCATCCTCGCCCCGGTGTTGGCCCGGCCCGTGGCCCGGGTGCTGGGCTGGCCCTCGGCCCGGTTCCGCGGCATCGCGGGCGTGCTGGCCCGGCAGAACGCGCTGCGCAACCCGAAGCGCACCTCGGCCACTGCGGCCGCCTTGATGGTCGGCGTCGGGCTGGTCGGGTTCATCACCATCTTCGCGGCGTCGGCCAAGCTCTCCATCAACGACACCATCGACCGGGCCTTGCGCGCCGACCTCGTCCTGCAAGGCAGTTTCAACGGCGGCGTGAGCCCGGACCTGGCCCGGGACGTGCGCAACCTGGCCGGGGTCGACGCCGCGTCCGGCATGCGCATCGGCTCCATGGAGGTGGAGGGCGCCACCAAGCAGGTGACCGCGTTCGAGCCCGCGGCCATCGGCGGGCTGTTCGACATCGGCGTCACGTCGGGAAGCGTCGACGGGTTGGACCAGGGGATCGCCGTCTACGACAAGGCGGCCGAATCGCACCACTGGAAGTTGGGCGACACTCTGCATGTGCGGTTCGCGGCCTCGGGCCCACGGGACCTGCCATTGGTGGCGCTGTACGGGCGCAAGGACGTGGCCGGCAGTTACGTCATCTCGACCGGGACCTACGACGCCAACTTCACTGACCACCTCGACTTCGCCGTCTACGTCAAGGCCGCTGCCGGCGCCGACACCGCGGCTGTGCGCGCCAATGTGCAGGGCCTGGTCGACACGCAGTACCCGAACGTCAAGGTGCAGGACCGCACCGAGTTCAAGAAGGCCCAGGCCAAGCAGGTGACCACCCTGCTCAATTTGATCTACGCCCTGCTCCTACTGGCCGTGCTGATCGCGGTCATCGGCATCGCCAACACGCTGGCCCTGTCCATCCACGAGCGCACGCGGGAGCTGGGCCTGTTGCGGGCCGTGGGCATGACCCGATCGCAGTTGCGCTCCACCGTGCGGTGGGAGTCGGTGATCATCGCCCTGTTCGGCACGGTGCTCGGTCTGGTGGTGGGCACGTTCTTCGGGTGGTCGATGGTGAAGGCGCTGTCCGAGGAGGGCTTCAGCCGCTTCGCCATCCCGGTCGGCAGCCTGGCCACCGTGGTGGTGCTGGCCGCCTTGGCGGGCGTGCTGGCGGCCGTGTTCCCGGCCCGCCGCTCGGCCAAGCTCGACGTCCTCCGAGCCATCACCCACACCTGAACCCCCAACGTCTGATCTTTTCCACAGCACCTGCTGCTGTGGAAAAGTTGGCGGGGGGTCAGCGCAGGGGTGGGGTGGCGGGGAAGCCTTCGGGCAGCACGCGGTCGCCGTCGGCCATGCGGTAGTAGACCTGCCAGCCGTAGTAGCCGCGGAAGGCCCGCTCGTCGGCGGCCATGCGCTGGGCGTACAGCTTGACTGCGGTCACGTAATGGGCCGAGTGGTTGTAGCGGAACAGCGCGTCGTCCAGGCGGGCGGGCGCGCCGTTGGCCTTGAGCAGGCGGGCCGCGGCCAGGATGGCATCGTGGTTCGAGTTGATGTCGCCGCCGTTGCCGTAGTGCTCCCACGTGGCGGGCAGGAACTGCATCGGTCCTTGGGCGCCCGCCGTGCTGGTGCCCCGAATGCGGCCCAGTTTGGTCTCCACGAAATGGATCGAGGCCAGCACGCTCCACGGCACGCCGACCTCGCGCTCGGCCGCCTTGTAGTAGGCAAGCAGCTCGTCGGCCGGCGCGGGGGCGACGATGCGCCAGTCGGGCAGGGCCGGACGGGGCTTGGTCAGCGCCAACAGCTCAGCGCCGGCTTTGGCGTTGGCCTCGATGGCGGCGCGCCCGGCTGCGTCCGAGACGGCCGCCAGCGTGGGTGCCACCAACGAAGGCTGTCGGGCCAAGGCTCGCGACACGACCTGCTCGGTCCACCCCGCCCTGCGCAAGGCCGCGTCGTCCGCCTGCGGATCGTGGATGACGGCCTCGGCCTCGGCGGCCTGGGCGGCCAGCCCTTTGGGGTCCGGCGCGGCCACGGGCGGTCCGGGCGGGGCCGTGGTCGTGGTCGGCATTGATGTTGTGGTCGAGGCCGTGCTGCTGGTCGACGCGACCGTCGTGGTGGTCGCCTTGTTCGTGGCGTCGCGGCCGTTGCCGCCGCCGCTGCACCCAGACACCACCAGGCTCGTCAGCCCCACCGCGAAGATGAGAACCTTTCTCATTTCGGGTCCAACCGGTAGATCGAGCCCTTCAACGACAGGGCGTAGACCTCACCGTCGGCGTCCTGGCCGAAGGAGGCGGGCGACGCGATGTCCACGTGCAGGTCCTCGGCCTTTCCGTTGCGCAGGCCCATGAGCTTGCCCCCGCAGTAGTCGGCGAAGAAGTACATCCCCTCGAAGCCCCGCAGGGCTTTGCCCCGATAGGCGTAGCCGCCGGTGACCGAGCAGTTCCCGCCATCGTGGCTGTACTCGTAGACGGGCGGCACCCCGCCCGCGGGGCGGTCGCCCTTCAACCGCTGCGTGCCCTCCTGCAACGGCCACTCGTAGTTGTGCCCGCCGTCGGGCGGAGCAGGGTCGAGGTCGATCTCCTCCTCCGCCCCCTGGCCCACGTCCGCGATCCACATGTCGTTGGTGGTGCGGTCGAAAGAGAACCGCCATGGATTGCGCAGGCCGTACGCCCAGATCTCGCCGCGCTTGCCCGCCTGGCCCGCGAAGGGGTTGTCGGCAGGGATGCGGTAAGGGAGGTTGCCGTCGGGACGAGGGTCGATGCGCAGGATCTTGCCCAGCAGCACACCGAGGTTCTGGGCGTTGTTGTGCGGGTCGTTGCCGCTGCCGCCGTCGCCCAAGGCGATGTAGAGCAGGCCGTCGGGGCCGAAGGCCAACTGGCCGCCGTTGTGATTGGCATAGGGCTGGTCCACGAACAACAGCCGGCGCAAAGGCGTGGCCGGCGCGGTCATGTCGTGCTCGTCGATGTGGGTGTCGCCGTTGCGGTCGGTGTAGTCGATGTAGAGGAAGCGCCCGTCGGGGGAGAAGGCCAGTCCGAGCAGGCCCTGTTCCGAGCCGAGGGTCAGGTTTGCGCTGACGTCGATCACGGGTCTGGGCTCGGGTTTGAAGCCAACCAGCCTGCGCACGAAGCCGGTCTTCTCGGCCACGTACAGGGCCGGGTCGTCGGCCCGAACGGCCATGGCCGTGGGCTGGGTGACGGCGGCCACCTCGGTGAGCTTCACCCCCCGGACGGGCGGCGCGGCCGTGGTGGTGGTGGGCACCGTCGCCGTCGTGCTCGTGCTCGGAGGCGGGCTGGTGGTGGACGAGGCCGTGTCCGACCCGCGGCCTCGGGTGCAGGCCGCGCCGAGCAGCAGGCCCGCCGAGGCGAAGGCGAAGGCGACGGCCACGGCCGCGCGCCGCTGCGTCACGAGCGGGGCACGATGCGGATCAAGCCCTCCTGCACGACCGACACGACCAGGGTTCCGTCTCGGGTGAAGATGCGTCCGGTGGCGAAGCCGCGGGAGCCGTGCGCGGTGGGGCTCTCCTGGTCGTACAGCAGCCACTGGTCGGCGCTGAACGGCCGGTGGAACCACATGGCGTGGTCCAGGCTGGCGCCTTGCAGGTTGGGCTGGTCCCACGTGAGGCCGTGGGCGATGAGGATGGAGTCGAGCAGGGTCATGTCCGACGCGTAGGCCACCACACACGCGTGGAGCAGCGGGTGGTCGGGCAGGCCGCCATCGGTCCTGATCCACACCTGCTGTCGGGGCGGTCGCGGCCCCAGGTCGGTGTTGCGAGCGGGCTCGCCGACGAAGCGCAGGTCGATGGGCCGGGGCCGGTGGTACCAGTCGCCCAGCTTGTCCTTCCAGGGGGCCAGCCGCTCTTGAAAGGTGGGGAGCGACTCGGGGTCGGGCGCGTCGGGCATGGGCATCTGGTGCTCGACGCCGTCCTCGCTGACATGGAACGAGGCGGACAGGTTGAAGATGGGCTTGCCGTGCTGGATGGCCACGACCCTTCGGGTGGTGAACGACTTGCCGTCCCTGATGCGGTCGACCTCGTAGAGGATGGGGACGTTGGGGTCGCCGGGCCGGAGGAAGTAGGCGTGCAGCGAGTGGACGCCGCGCTCGGGCCCCACGGTGCGGCCCGCGGCGACGAGGGCCTGACCCGCGACCTGCCCGCCGAACACGCGCTGGCGGTTCTCGTCCGGGCTGCGGCCTCGGAAGATGTTGACCTCGATGGGCTCGAGGTCGAGGATGTCGACCAGCTCGTCAAGCGCGGCACTCACCCCGCACTGTCTAGCGTGCGCCCATGCCCACCTCGGCCTCAGCAGGAGCGGCCCGCCACTTCCCCGGCGGCTCTCCCGACGGGTCTCCCGACGGCGCCCCCGACGGCTTCCCCGACGGCTTCCTCTGGGGCACGGCCACGGCCGCCCATCAGGTGGAGGGCGGCAACTGGAACAACGACTGGTGGGCGTGGGAACACAACCCCAACTCGGGCTGTGCGGAGCCGTCCGGCGACGCGTGCAATCAGTGGGACTTGTACGAGCACGACCTCGATCTCCTCGCCGGGTTCGGGTTCAACGCCTACCGGTTCTCGCTCGAGTGGAGCCGCATCGAGCCTGAGGAGGGGCTGTTCTCGATGGCGGCCCTCGATCACTACAAGCGCGTGTGCGAGGACCTGCTCGAGCGCGGCGTCACGCCCGTCGTCACGTT
>JAUTXP010000015.1 GCA_030837965.1 Acidimicrobiaceae bacterium
GTCGAAACCGTGCCGTGGATCGATGCGAAGTACTACGCGGCCACGCAGGTCATGGACGAGGCTCGCCACGTTGAAGTGTTCGCGCGCTACCTCGACGAGAAGCTCAACGGTCACTTCCCGCTGAACCCACACCTGGGGATGCTGCTCGACGACATCATCAGCGATCACCGGTGGGATTTCACCTACCTCGGCATGCAGATCATGGTGGAGGGCCTCGCGCTTGCGGCGTTCGGTCTCGTACAGGCGATCACCCCTGAGCCTCTGCTCAAGCAATTGCTGCGTTATGTCATGTCCGACGAAGCCCGCCACGTCGCCTTCGGCGTGCTGTCGTTGAAGGAGTACTACGCCGAGCTGTCGGACGTGGAGATGAAGGAGCGCCAGGAGTTCGCCTTCGAGGCGGCCGTGCGCATGCGCGACCGGTTCCTCCAGCAGGAGGTGTGGGAGCGCATGGGCGTGCCGGTCAAGGAGTCGATCGAGCTGGTCCAGCAGTCGCCGGAGCGGGCCATGTTCCAGCAGATGCTGTTCTCCAAGATCGTCCCCAACTGCAAGAAGCTCGGCCTGCTGGACGCGGCCGACGGCTGGCTGCGCAAGAAGTTCGGGGAGCTGGGCGTGCTCCAGTTCGAGGACTGGGCCGACACGGGCGAGGAATACGAGATGTTCGCCCTGGCCAACGGCGAGGTCGTCGCCAACACCAGCAACAACTAGTCCCAGCCCCGGCCGGGCCGACCTAACGTGGCCGGCATGGCGCCCCCGTCTGAGTCGCGGACCTTGGTGCTGCACGCGCTGCGCCTGAAGGGGTTCGCGGCCACAGACGTGGTGGCCGGCCACGCCGGCTTGTCGCACAAGGAAGCCACCCGCCTGCTCGACGACGCCGCGGCCCAGGGCCTGGTCGTGCACAGGGACGGCCGCATCACCGGGTGGTCGCTCACGCCCGCAGGCCGGGCCCTGCACACGGACCTGCTGGCCGCCGAGCTGGCCGCCACCGGTACCCGGAGCAAGCTGCACGACGCGTACCGGGGATTCCTCTCCGTCAACGCCGAGCTGCTGGCCGTGTGCACCGACTGGCAGATGTGCGCGTCGGGCGAGTCGCCGGTGGTCAACGACCACAGCGACGCGGTCTATGACAAGGGCGTCGTGGCCCGCCTGCGCGACGTGCACGACCGCATTGAGCCAGTGTGTGCCGACTTGGCCCACGCCTTGGCCCGCTACGGCTCGTACGGCCCCCGCCTGGAGGCGGCCCTGGCCAGGGTCGAGGCGGGCGACACCGAGTGGTTCACCCGACCGGTGATCGACTCGTACCACACCATTTGGTTCGAGCTGCACGAGGACCTGCTCTGCACCCTCGGCATCGAACGCTCCAAGGAGGAGGCTCCCGCCTGATGCCGGTCCCGCCCGGGCGCTTCGGCGCCGTGCTCACGGCCATGATCACGCCCTTCGACGACGAGGGCACCATCGACCTCGACGGCGCCCAGCGGCTGGCCCGATGGCTGGTCGACAACGGCAGCGACGGCTTGGTGGTGGCGGGCAGCACCGGCGAGTCCGGCGCGCTGTCGGATGAGGAGAAGGCCGACCTCTTCGCGGCCGTGGCCGAAGCCGTCACCGTCCCGGTCCTGGCCGGAACGAGCACCAGCGACACGGCCCACTCGGTGGCCGTGACCCGCGCCGCCGAGGCCGCCGGGGTGGACGCCATCCTGGCCGTGACGCCGTATTACAGCCGGCCGTCGCAAGCGGGCATCGAGGCCCACTTCCGGGCCTTGGCCGAGGCCACCAGCCTGCCGGTCGTCCTGTACGACATCGCCATCCGCACCGGGAGGCGCATCGAGGAGTCCACCATGCTGCGCCTAGCGCGGGAGGTGCCCAACATCGTGGCCGTGAAGGACGCGTCCGCCGACCCGGCTCGCACGGCCGCCATCCTGGCCCAGGCCCCGGGCTTCGAGGCCTACAGCGGGGACGACGTGCTGACGCTGCCGCTGCTCGCCGTCGGCGCGGTGGGTGTCATCAGCGTGGCCAGCCACTGGACCGGCACCCTGCAAGGGCAGATGGTCAGCTCCTTCGCCAAGGGCGACGTGGAGGAGGCCCAGCACCTGCACGCGCGCCTCATCCCCTCGTTCCGCTTCGAGACGAGCGAGGAGGCGCCCAACCCGATACCGACCAAGGCAGTCATGCGCGTCCTCGGTCTGCCCGCGGGCCAGTGCAGGCTGCCCATGGGCCCGGCGCCCGACGGATTGGAGGACCAGGCCCGCAGCATCCTGGCCGACCTGGGAGCGGACGCCCCGCGTGGCTGACTCCGTCAAGATCACCTTCCTCGGCGGGTTGGGCGAGATCGGCCGCAACTGTGCGGCGGTGGAGGCCGAGGGCCAGATCGTGCTGTTGGACTGCGGGCTCATGTTCCCTGACGTGGACATGCCCGGCATCGACCTCGTCCTGCCGGACTTCACGTGGCTCTTGGAGAACAAGGACCGCGTCGTCGCATGCATCCTCACCCACGGCCATGAGGACCACGCGGGCGGCCTGTCCTTCCTCCTGCGCGAGCTGTCGTTCCCGATCTACGGCTCGCGCCTGACCCTTGGGCTGGCCCGCAACCGCATGGACGAGGCGGGCGTCCTCGACCGCACCGAGTTGATCGAGGTGCACGACGGCGAGCGCAGGAAGATCGGCCCCTTCGACGTCGAGTTCATCCCGGTCACCCACTCGGTGCCGCACGGCTTCGCCACCGCGTTCCACACCGCGCAAGGGGTAATCCTGCACTCCGGCGACTGGAAGCTCGACCTCACGCCGGTCGACGGCCGCATGACCGACCTGGCCCGCATCGGCGCCATCGCCAAGGAGTACGGCGTGCGCATGCTGTTGTCGGACTCGACCAACGCGGAGGAGCCCGGTCACACGGCGAGCGAGATGTCCGTCGGCGAAGTGCTGCGGGACCTGTTCCACCAGCACGAGGACAAGCGGATCATCGTCACCTGCTTCGCCAGCCACATCCACCGCGTGCAGCAGATCGCCGACGCCGCGGTGGCCACCGGCCGCACCATCGCGACCCTGGGCCGATCCATGGCCAAGAACGTGGCCTTGGCCCGTGAGCTCAACCTGTTGCAGATCCCCGACGACGCGCTCGTCGACATCGACCAGGTCGGGTCGCTGCAGCCCGAGCGGGTCTGCGTCATCTCCACCGGCTCGCAGGGCGAGCCCATGTCCGCGCTGGCCCTCATGGCCGCGGGCGAGAACAAGTGGCTGAAGGTGGGCAGCGGCGACCTGGTCGTGCTCAGCTCCCACGCCATCCCCGGCAACGAGTCGGCCGTGAGCAAGGTCATCGACGGCCTGTATCGCATGGGCGCCGAGGTCGTGCACTCTGGTTTGGCCCAGGTGCACGTGAGCGGCCACGCCATGCAGGGCGAGTTGGCCACGCTGCTCTCCATCGCCAGCCCCGAGTTCTTCATCCCGGTGCACGGCGAGTTCCGCCACCTCACCCATCACGCCCGTCTGGCCATGCGCATGGGCGTGCGCACCGAGAACGTCCTGCTGTGCGAGGACGGCGACGTGGTCGAGGTGGCTGACGGCGGCGCGTCATTCGTGGGCGAGGTGCCCGCGGGCTACCTGTATGTCGACGGCATCGTTGGCGACGTAGGCCACGGCGTGCTGCGCGACCGCCGCGTGTTGTCCGAGGAGGGCGTGGTCGTCGTCGTCGTCACCGTCGACGCCAAGTCGGGCGAGGTGCTGACCGGCCCCGAGATCATCACCCGCGGATGGGTGTACGCGCCCGAGGCCGAGGACTTGTTGGAGGAGGCCAAGCAGGCCGTGCTCGACGGCATCAAGCAGGCCATCGACAGCGGGGGCAACGACTACGAGACGCTGCGTCGACACGTCCGTTCCGCCCTCGGCCGCTTCGTCAACGAGCGCACCCGGCGGCGGCCCATGATCGTCCCGGTGGTCATGGAGGTCTGATGCTCCCGTCGTACGACGACCTGCCCGGCGGCAAGGCGTGGGGCGTGTGGGGCGACAGCACCGGGCAGGGCAACGGCGAGGGGGACGTGTTCGGCTGCCTCAACCTGCTCACGCCCGAGCGGGTGCAGGCGGGCGTGGCCTGCGTGCAACGGGGCGCGGTGTTCGCCCTGAACTGGGACATGGGCCTGCCCGACCCGCCGTTGTTCGGCCGGGCCGCCTTCCAGCACGAGGTCACGTCCCTCGAGCACGACGCGGGCCACGACGAGACGATCTCGGGCTGGAACACGCAGTCGTCATCTCAGTGGGACGGGTTCCGGCACATCCGTCATGCCGTGCACGACTTCTATGGCGGCGTGCCGGACGAGGAGCACGGCATACACCACTGGGCGGCGCGCGGCATTGTCGGACGGGGCGTGTTGGTCGACGTGGGCCGATGGCGAGAAGCCCAAGGCAGGCCGTTGCAGTACGACGGGCCTGATCCCGTCGAGCCCGACGACGTGCTGGGCTGTCTGGACGCTCAGGGCAGCGCATTCGAGCCCGGCGACATCCTGCTGCTGCGCACGGGGTGGACGGCTTGGTACGAGTCGCTCGATCCCGGCCGGCGCCAGGCGTTGGCCCAGAACCTCTTGGCACCAGGGCTGCGGCCGGGCGTGGCCACGGCCCGCATGCTGTGGGACCTGCACCCGGCCGCGCTGGCCGCTGACAACCCGGCCGTGGAGGTGTGGCCTCCCGGCTCGCTGGCCCCGCCGGAGGTGATCGCCCGCATCGCCACCGATTACGAGGCGGTGGCCCCTGAGGTGTTCCTCCACTTCGCCCTGCTGCCCCTGCTGGGACTCCCGCTGGGGGAGATGTGGGACCTCGACGCCTTGGCCGCCGACTGCGCGGCCGATGGGCGTTACATGTGTTTGTTGACGTCTGCCCCGCTGAACCTGCGGGGCGGGGTGGCGTCGCCTCCCAACGCCTTGGCCATCAAGTAGCTCCGAGCGCTTTCCCCGCCCGCACCCCTAGGGCCTTTGGGCAGGTACCAGGGCCTTCCATACCGAATTCCCGATGTGTGCCTTCCCCCCGGTGCACGGCCTTCGCTGACGCCTCTGGCTGGGCGCGAATCCGACGCACGTCGGTCGCCGCCCTGGTCGTCGCGTCCGGGGTGTTGCTGGGGATGGGCGGGCGCAACCAGGCCGCACACGGCGCCTGCATGCCGCCCTCGATCCAGGTAAGCCCTCGGGGGGCGCCGCCCGGCTCGACCGTCACCATTACGGGCACGGGTTGGAAGGAAGGTTGCAACGACACCGTCCAGTGCCCGCAGTCCGGGCCGTGCTCGGTCGACGAGTCGAAGCCCGCCCGCACCGGCATCGAGCTGCGCTTCAGCCAGGGCCGCAACAGCGACGGCTTGGGGACGGTGGACGCGGGCAACGACTCGCGCTTCACGTACACGGCCGTCATCCCCATGTGGGCCAAGACCGGCGCGGCCACGCTCAAGGCGGACGAGGTCATCACCGGCTTCTCGGTCAAGGACGCGGCCAGCGGCGGGCCCGCGGGCCGGGCCACGTTGGTCAGCGGCCGTGACTTGGCCGCGGGGGGAGCCGGGGGCGCGGGTTTGACGGGGGGGTCGGGCGAGCCGCTGCCCCGCACCGGGTTCGACGGC
>JAUTXP010000053.1 GCA_030837965.1 Acidimicrobiaceae bacterium
CCACCGGCACCCGGGCCGCCGACGCCGCGGCCGGGTCCTCGCGGGCCAAGGCCAGCGGTGGCCGGGCCCGGTCGCGCGCCCGGCCCACGACCACCACCACGACCACGGCGAGGAGCAGGGCGGCGTCGTACAACACCAAGTCGGTGAGACGCACGGTGGCGCCGAGGGCGCCGACGTCGATCGTCTGGCGTGCCACCACCAACCCCCGCGCCCCGCCGGTGAGGCCAGGTCCGGCCAGCACGGCGAGCGAGAAGGCCCAACTGGCCAGCCACGTGGCCAGGGCCGCGAAGGGCGGACGCAGCTTGGCCACGGCCCGGCCAGTGACCAGACCGGCGGCCGCGGCGCCGGCCACGGCCAACGCGAAGGCGGTGAGCGGGTCGGCGTGCCAGCGAGTCTCGGCCACCGCGACCGTGAACGCGCCCAGGCCCACGAACGCGCCCTGGCCGAGCGACGGCAGACCGGCCCACCCGACAGGGATGGTGAGGCCCGCGGCCGCGCTGAACAGGAGCAGGGCGGTGGCCGCGTCGGCCAGGCCCGTCGGCGTGCGCACGACAAGCGGCAGGGCCACCAATGCAGCCACCACGAAGGCGAGAGCGGCGGCGGGCCGGGGCCGCTTCACTCGACCGCCTCCCGCGCCAACTCGGGCGGTCGCCAGGCCAACGCGATCAGCACCACCACGAGGGGCGCCACGTCGCGCCACTCGGGGAAGTGGAACGACACCGCGGCCGCCTCCAACAGGCCCACGGCTAGGCCGCCCGCGAAGGCGTGCCGGGGCGAGCGCAGCCCCACCAACAAGGCGGCGGCGATGCCCTTGAGGCCGAGAAGCAGACCGGTCTGCGGGCCCAGCGTGGTGGCGGGCGCCACCACCAATCCGGCCACCGCGCCCAGCACGCCCGCCAGTGCGAAGGCGGCCGCCACCAGGCGGTCGACGCGCACGCCGACCAGCGCCGCGGCCACGGCGTCGTCGGCCACGGCTCGCAGCCCGAGACCAAAGCGGGTGCGGGTCAAGACCAGGTCGGCGGCCAGGCCCACGGCCAGTCCGACGGCCAGCACGAACACGGACCGGGGCGGGACAGACGCGCCGCCGCCCAAACCGATGGGGCGCCACCGGTCGAACGGCAACACGTCAGGGACGATGTAGGCGGCCCGCGGGAAGCCCACGGCCAGTCCGGCCTGGACGACGAAGGCCACGGCCACGGTGATGGCCACCCACTGGCCCTCGGCGCCCCGGCGAAAGGCGGGTCTGAGCAGCACGGCGTAGAGGGCCGCGCCCGCGGCCGCGGCGACCAGGATGGCGACCAGGACGAGCATGACGTAGCGGCCGGTGCCCGGCGGCGTGCTGGACACGGCCAGTCCGGTGGAGGCCAGCAGTCCCACGAACAGGCCCGCGCCGAGCAGGTCGCCGTGGGCGAAGTGCAAGATGCCGGTGAGGCGGAACACCAACACGAAGCCCGCGGCCACCAGCCCGTAGGCCGCACCGGTGGCCAGGCCGGTGACCACGCTCTGGACGACGACGGCCCAGCTCACGCCCGCGCCCTCATGCCGCAGGACTTAAGCACACGCCCTGTCGGCCAGACCGATTGCGGCTACGACTCGATCCGGCAGCCATGGCGCCGACGGGTGTCGGGGAAGGCCAGTCCGGCATCGGGCCGGGACGCCCGTCAGCGGAAGGGGTTGGCCAGGGGGCGGACGAGGTCGATGTAGAGCGACGTGGCCGCGATCAGGATCAACAGCACCACGACCGGATAGGCCGCGGCCATGGCCTTGCGCCCGTCCACGAAGTAGCGCCGACCCTTGCGCGACCGGATGGCCTCGTATGTGGCGATGGCCACGTGGCCGCCGTCGAACGGAAGCAGCGGGATCATGTTGAACACGCCCACGAACACGTTGATCCCGGCCAGCAGGATGAGCACGTCGCGCAGACCCGAGTCGGCCGCCTGCCCGGCGATGCGCACGAAGCCCACGGGCGAGATGAAGCGGTTGTCGCCGCCACCGTTGCCCTTGTCCCCCGCGGGCGCCCGGCCCGAGAGCTGCGACACGTATCCGCTCACACCCTTGGGCGAGAAGATGTGGCCGATGGCCCCCACCGTCGCGGTCGTGAACTTCCACAGCCCGGTGCCCGCGTCCTTCACGCCCGCGAACACGCCGTCCTTCTGCACGGGAATCTTGGGCCCGATGCCCACGAACCCGGTGGGCTTGCTGACGCGCGGCGCGCCGTCCACCTTGACCTTGGCCAGGTCCACGGGCGTGGCCGTGAGCGTGATCCTGCGCCCGGCCCGCTGCACGTCGAACTCGATGGGCGTCTCGGGACGGGCCTGGATGTACGTGGGCAGGTCGTCCCAGTTGGCCAGCGGCGTGCCGTCCACGGCCAGGATGCGGTCGCCCACCTTGAAGCCCGCCTGCTGGGCCGGGCTGGGGCCGGTGGTGAAGCTGGTGATGCTGTCGACCACGGGCAGCGGGTGGTCGTAGTCGGGGCGCCCGGCCACGCTGAACAGGGTCCACAGCAGGAGGAAGGCCAGGATGAAGTGCACGGTCGACCCCGCCACCGCCACCGAAAGCCGACGCCAATAGCCCTGCTGCCGATAGGTGCGGGGCTCGTCCTCGTCGGCCACCTCCTCCAAGGTGGACATGCCCACGATCTTCACGTAGCCGCCTGCGGGGATGGCCTTGATGCCGTACTCGGTCTCGCCCTTGCGCACCGACCACAGTCGCTGCCCGAAGCCCACGAAGAACTCGGTGACCTTCATGCCTGCGGCCTTGGCCATCAGGAAGTGGCCCGCCTCGTGCAGCATGATCATCAGGATCAGGGCGAACACGACGGCGACGGTCTTGCCCACGCCGGTGACGATGGAGGCCAGCACGCCCGCGGCCACGATGACCGCCAGCCGGATGAAGGCGCTGCGCTGATCGGCGGGAGCCGCGTGGGGCGCGGGCTGGGGGCTGAGGGGGGTGTGGGGGTCGGTCATGCCGCTTGCCATCTCCGTTCGACGGCCTGGCCTGCCCGGCGGCGGGCGGCGGCGTCCTCTGCGAGTACAACGTCCACGTCTTCGGCCTTCGTTCCCGGCCAGTCGGCCAACGACTCCTCGATCACCTCGGCGATGGCCGCCCATTTGATGAGCCCGTCGAGGAAGGCGGCCACGGCCACCTCGTTGGCCGCGTTGAGCCACGCGGGCGCCGTCTCCCCCAGCCTGCCCGCCTCGTAGGCCAGGCCCAGGCAGGGGAACGACGCCGTGTCGGGCGGCTCGAAGTCGAGCCTGCTGAGACGGGCCCAGTCGATGGCGCCGAACGGCGTGCCCAGCCGGTCGGGATACGACAGGGCGTAGCCGATGGGCAGGCGCATGTCGGGCAGGGAGAGCTGGGCCACGACCGCCCCGTCGGTCCACTCCACCATCGAGTGCACGATCGACTGGGGGTGCACGACCACGTCGATGCGGTCGTAGTCCACGCCGAACAGCTCGTGGGCCTCGATGACCTCGAGGCCCTTGTTCATCAGCGTCGACGAGTCCACCGTGATCTTCGGGCCCATGGCCCATGTCGGATGGGCCAGGGCCTCGTCGACGGTGACGGCTTGCAGGTCGTCGTGCGAGCGCCCTCGGAACGGTCCGCCGCTCGCGGTCAGCAACAAGCGGCTGACCTCGTCGGGCAGCCTGCCCGCCCGCAGGCACTGGTGCACGGCGCAGTGCTCCGAGTCGACGGGGATCAGCTCGGCGCCCGGCGTGTGGCGGGCCCGCTGGACGACGGGCCCGGCCGCGATGAGCGACTCCTTGTTGGCCAACGCCAGCCGCCGGCCGGCCTTCAGGGCGGCCAGGGTGACGGGCAGCCCGGCGAATCCGACGACGCCGTTGACGCAGACGTCGGCCGCGGCCGCGATGTCGGCCAAGACGTCTGGGCCGCCGATCACGTCGGTGCCGGGAGGGACGGCGGCGCGCAGGGCGGGGAGCAACGACTCGTCGCCGATGGCGACCACGTCGGGCTTGAGCAGGCGGGCCTGCTCGGCCAGCGCGTCTACGGACGTGTTGGCCCCCAAGGCCACGACCCGGAAGCGGTCCGGCCTGCTCAGCACGACGTCGACGGCCTGGGTCCCGATCGACCCGGTGGAGCCGACCAGGCTGACCGTCGTCACCTCGGTCCCGTCAGCCAAGCTTCAGCAGCTTCACCAGGTAGTAGGTGGCGGGCAGGATGAACAGCATGGCGTCGAAGCGGTCCAGCACGCCGCCGTGGCCCGGGAGGATGGAGCCCATGTCCTTGATCCCGATGTCCCGTTTGATCATGGACTCGGCCAAGTCGCCCAACGGGGCCATGAGCGCCACCACCAAGCCCAGCACGAAACCCCGCTTGACGTTCCACGGATCGACCATGGCCCCAAACAGCGCGCCCAGGATGATCGACGTGGCCACGCCGCCCATGAGGCCCTCGACCGTCTTGTTGGGGCTGATGGCGGGCATGAGCGGGCGGCTGCCCATCTGGCTGCCGAAGAACAGCCCGCCCACGTCGTAGCCGACGGTGCACAGCACGGCCCCGAGCAGGGCGGCCACGCCGTGGCGGTTGGGGAAGCCGAGGATCAACGCCGAGTAGCTGCCCAGGAAGCCCACCCACATGAAGCCGAGCAGGGTGGCGGCCACGTTAACGGTGGGCCGGGCCTTGACGACGTCGAACAGGTACCACAAGAAGCTGGTGATCACGACCATGGCGACCACGAGGGGCAGAGCCGTCTCGCCCTTGTTGTAGGCGGCCAACATGATCGACACCGTGGCCGTCAGGCCAAGCAGGGTTGCGGGCCGGTAGCCCGCTCGGCGCAGCACGGCGAAGACCTCGACCGCGGCAAAGGTGATGATCGCCGTGGCCAGCACCATGGTGAGGGCGGGACCGGCCTTGAAGCAGATGAGGGCGACGATGGCGAGGGCCACGCCGATGCCGATGGCCGTGCCCATGTCCCTGCTCCCGCCCGACGGCGACGCGTACTCGGGCGCTGGCCGGGTGCGGATGGGGGTCGTCACCTGGCGACGGGCAGGCTCGGGCTCGGGCTCGGGCTCGTCGTCGTAGACGGTCTCGGGCTCGGGGTCGTCGAAGCTGAACAGGTCGGAGTGCTCGGTCCGGTTGACGTCGAGGGCACCGAGGCGCTCCTCGTCGTCGCCCAGCAGGTCGTCGTCGAAGTCGGCGTCCTCCCAGTCGGCGTGGCTGTCTCTCCAGCGCGGCCCCTGGCCCGAGGCCAGGCCCGACCACGCGCCCAGGTCCTCGTCCTCGCCGTCCTCCCCGGCCAAGATGCGCGGCACCTCGCCCGACGGCGGCTCGGTCCAATGCGGCATCTCCACCTGCTGGGTGGGCGGCCCGCTGGCGGCCGCATCGTCGTCGTAGTCGTCCTCGAAGCCTTCGTCGCCCGCGTTGGCCTCGTACCCGCCGGGGGCAACGGGCGGGCGGGGGACGGCGCTGGCCGGGTCGACGGACTCGGGCAACGGGAAGCGGTAGCCGGGCCGGGGTCCTTCCGGCGGCCGGGGCACGTCGCCGAAGCGGGGCGCGTCCTCCGGCCTGCGCCCCTCGGCCTGCCCCTCCTCCAAGGCCCGGGCCGCCTCTTCAGCGCCGATGATCCTGACCCCCTCGGCCGGCCGGTGGGGCCGGGGCGATTCGAGGTCGTCGTCCTGATAGTCGCTCAACGGGATACCTCCCGGGCCGTCGGCCTAGACCACGCCGAGCTCGCGCACGGTCATACCTCGAGCAGTTCCTGCTCTTTGTGCTGGAGCATTCGGTCGATCTCGGCCACGTACTCGTGGGTGATCTTCTCGAGCTCCTTCTCCGCCCGCTCGAGCTCGTCGGTGGTGATGTCGCCGTCCTTCTCCAAGGCCTCGAGGTCCTTGCGGGCCGCCCTGCGCACGTTGCGCACTGCGACCCGGCCGTCCTCGGCCATGTGGTGCACCCGCTTCACCATGTCCTTGCGGCGCTCCTCGGTGAGCTGCGGGACGTTGAGGCGGATGACGTTGCCGTCGTTCGACGGGTTCATCCCCAGGTCCGAGTTCTGGATGGCCTTCTCGATGGCGCCCAGCGAGCTCTTGTCGTAGGGCGCGATGACCAGCGTGCGGGCCTCGGGCACGCTGAATCCGGCGAGCTGCTGGAGGGGGACCTCGCTGCCGTAGTAGTCGACCTTGAGCTTCTCCACCAGGTTGGGCGTGGCCCGGCCGGTGCGCACGGACTGGAACTCGGACTGCGCGTGGCTGACGGCCTTGGCCATCTTGTCGCGGCAGTCCTCCAGCGCGGCGGCAACGAGTGAGTCGTCCATCACCTGACCAGCGTACCTATGGGCTCCCCCGCCAAGGCGCGACCGATGTTGCCGTCGGTCATGACGTCGAAGACCAAGATGGGCAGGCTGTTGTCCTTGCAGAGGGTCACGGCGGTCAGGTCCATGACCTTCAAGTCCCGTTCGAGGACCTCTTTGAAGGTGATCTCCTCGAAGCGGGTGGCGGCTGGGTTCTTCTTCGGATCGTCGCTGTAGACCCCGTCAACATGGGTCCCTTTGAGGATGGCCTGGGCCTCGATCTCGGCGCCGCGCAGGCTGGCCGTGGTGTCCGTGGTGAAGAACGGGTTGCCCGTCCCCGCCGCGAACACGACGATGCGGCCCTTCTCCAGATGCCGGATGGCCCGGCGCCGGATGTAGGGCTCGGCGATCTCGGCCATCTGGATGGCCGTCTGCACCCGGGTCGGCTGGCCCACCCGCTCGAGCGCGTCCTGCAGGGCCAAGGCGTTGATGACCGTGGCCAGCATGCCCATGTAGTCGGCCGTGGCCCTGTCCATGCCCACGCCCGCGCCCGTCGTTCCCCGCCAGATGTTGCCGCCGCCGATGACGACCGCGATCTGCACGCCCAGATCGGCATGGGCCTGGGCCAGCTCGCCCGCGATGCGCTCGACGATCCCGCCGTCGATGGTCTCCTCCGACGACGAGCTGGCGAAGGCCTCGCCCGACAGCTTGAGGACGACGCGCGGCCAGGGGCCGAGCGGACCCGGCTGGTTGGCGCTGTCGGGGCTGGGGCTGTCGGGGTCGGGGTCGGGGTCGGGGTCGGGGCTGGCGGGGCTGTCGGCGGCAGGGGCCATCAGGCCCCCAACATCACCTGGATGAAGGTGACGATCTCGGCACCGCCCAAGGCCTGCTTCACCGTCTGCTTCTCGTCCTTGGCGAAGAAGGGCTGCTCGAGCAGGACGCCGCCCGGGTACTCCTTCAAAAAGCCGGCGAGTTTGCCCTCCACGATCTTGTCCCAGGCCGCCTCGGGCTTGCCCTGGTTCTTGACCTCGTTCAAAAAGGCGGCCCGCTCGCTTTCCAGCACCTCGGCGGGCACGTCCTCGCGCTTGACCCAGCGGGGCTTGGTGAAGGCGGCGGTGACGGCCACGTCGTGGGCCAGCTCGTCCGACCCGTTGGCCAGCTCGACGATGATCCCGTTCACGCCCCGGCCCGACTGCACGTGCAGGTAGGTGTCCACGCTGTTGGCCGGGTCGGCCTCGACCCGCACGACCTGACCCAGCTCGATGTTCTCCTTGAGCGTGATCTTGAGGTCGTCGATCTGCTCCTTCTTCTCGTTGACCCCCGCCTCGCCGTTGGCCGCCACGAGCTGGGCCAACTCGTTGACCAGGGCCACGAACTGCTCCTGCTTGGCCACGAAGTCGGTCTCGCACTTGAGCTGGACGATGGCCGCCGCGTTGCCGCTGCGGGCCACGGCGATGGCGCCCTCGACGTTGTCGCGGTCGGAGCGCTCGGCGGCCTTGCCCAGGCCCTTCTCGCGCAGCCACTTGCCCGCCGCCTCGAACTCGCCGTCGTTCTCGGTCAGGGCGCGCTTGGCGTCCATCATCCCTGCGCCGGTGGCGTCGCGGAGGCGCTTGACGTCCTGTGCGGTGAACTCGGGCATGCCTACTGCGCTCCTTCGGTGGTGGCGTCCTCGGTAGTGGCGGTGGCTTCGGTGGCGGCGTCAGCCGCGCTGTCGGCCGCGGGCGCGCCCTCGGTCGTGCCTTCGGTGGCGGGCGCGGTGGCGGCCTCGTCGGCCTGGACGTCGGGCGTGGGCTCGGCCGCGGGCGCGTCGACTGCGGCCGGGCTGGTGGCGGGCAACGGCGTGCCCTCATCGCCGGCCGCGGTGGGCGTGTCGGCCGGGGCCAACTGGTCGTCGAGCTCTTGGCCCGCGGGCCGGCCGGTCGCCATGCGCGCCTCTCGCTCTTGGGCCTGGAGGGCGGCCTGGCGGCGGGCCTCGGCCTGCTGCGCGGCCCGCTTGGCCTCGGCCTCCGGGTCGACCGGTGCCGCGGGCCCTGCGGCCGCCGCCGTGTTGGCCGCGGCCTTGCGGGAGGCCATGAAGCGGCCTTCCTCCACCGCGTCCGCGATCACCCTGCACATGAGGTTGCCGGCGCGGATGGCGTCGTCGTTGCCCGGGATCACGTACTGGACGACGTCGGGGTCGCAGTTGGTGTCGACCACGGCCACGATGGGCAAGCCCAGCTTGTTGGCCTCGGTGACGGCGATGTGCTCTTTCTTGGTGTCGATGATGAACACCGCGTCCGGGAGCCGAGTCATGTTGCGAATGCCGCCCAGGTTGCGCTCGAGCTTTTCCAGCTCGCGGCCCAGGATGAGGGCCTCCTTCTTGGGCATGGCCTCGAAGTCGCCCGCGGCGCGCATGCGCTCGTACTCCTGCATCTTCTTCACCCGGCCGCTGATGGTGGAGAAGTTGGTGAGCATGCCGCCCAGCCAGCGCTCGTTGACGTAGGGCATGCCGCACTGGAGGGCATAGCGGGCCACGGCGTCCTGGGTCTGCTTCTTGGTGCCGACGAACATGATGCTGCCGCCGTTGGCCACCATGTCGCGCACGTACTCGTAGGCGACGCCGGTGCGGGCCAGCGTCTGGTTCAGATCGATGATGTAGATGCCGTTGCGCTCGCCGAAGATGAACCGCTTCATCTTCGGGTTCCAGCGCCGGGTCTGATGACCGAAGTGGACCCCGGCCTCCAGCAGTTGCTTCATCGTGACGACGGCCACGCGCGTCTCCTTCCCATCGGTTGGTCGTAGCCCGGGCGCTGCGCCCCGAAGGGCGACCGTGGGTGCGGTCCGGGTGGTGATGTGCTGCTGCGGGTGTAGGTGTGTGTGTGTGTGTGTCTTCGGGCCCGACCGAGATGCCGATCGGGTCGCTTGAGTGTAGTGGGTGGGCCCCAGCTCGGGTCAGGCCGGGTGGGGTCGGGCCGGGCGCAGGGTCAGGCGGCGGGGCGGGCGCAGGGTCTGGGTCCGGCGGCGGGTCAGGCGGGCCAGCGGCGGCGGGCGGCCGTACCCACCGTCAGCAGCAGCGTGGCCGCCAGCGCCCCGGCCGCGTTGCGGCCGTCGGTCCCCTTCGGCCTGTCCGCCATGGGTCGGTCGAGCACGGCCAGGATGGCGGGCCCCTCCACCGGGCGGGGGCCGATGCTCGACGCCGCGGGCGCGGGCCTGATCTCCACCGGCACGGGCACGCTGGCCGTGCGCCCGCCGCCCGCGTCGGCGGCCACCGTGACGACATACCGACCCGCCCTGGTCGGCGGGGGCAGGGCCTGGGCCGACTCGCCCGCGTCGAGCAGGCCCGGCTCCAATGCCACCGGCGGCAGCGCGCCGGCCTCGTCGGCCACTGTCACCCGCACCAGCGCAGGCGCGCTCAGGCGGAATCGCACGGTCACCGGTGCCGTGGCCGTGGGCGCGGCCGGGTCGACGGCCAGGGCCTGTACCGCGGGCACCCCGTCCTGGCCCGGCGGAGGCAGGACCCGCACCCCCTTGCCCTCCGGCACGAATCGCCACGGCCCGCTGGCGGCCACGGCCAGGGCGTGCCCCGACCCGTCGAGCACCCGGAACCTGGCCCCGCCCGCCATCTGGGCCTCGGGCCTGCTCAGATCGACGGCCACCCGAATGGTGGCGGGCAAGCGGGCCGGGTCGGCCTTGGCCGGGCGCAGGCCGCCGTAGTAGGCGGCGAGGATGTCGGGCGCCTTCAGGCCTCGCAGGGCCTTGCCGTAGGCGCCCCACTGGCTCATGCCGATGCCGTGGCCCCAGCCGCCGCCGTCCAGCACCACGGCCCCGGTCGCAACGTCCAGCCCGGGCGAGAACCGGGCTGAGGGGACGGCCCGCGGCAGGTCCGGCGGGGCCGGCACCACGCCGTTCACCCGCGTGCGAAAGTCGGAGGCGGCGATGGTGAGGCGGTCGTGCCCGCCGTCGGCGCCGTGCCAGTCGACGGCCAACAGGTCGCCCACCCGGGACACGGCGTCGAGCGTCCCGCCCAGCCCGAGCGCGGCGGCCACGTCGGTGCTCGACAGTTGCGACCGCCAGTGGTGCAGCGGGCTGAACCGGTCGTCCGGGTCGTCCACCGGCTTGAGGTAGGGCCGGCCGCCGCCCACCGACCGGCCGCCGTTGGAAGACGAATACTTGGCGTTGATGGGCTGGCCCTGGAACTCGACGACCTGGCCTGCCGTGTCGGCTACCGCCGCGGCCCAGTTCGGAAAGGAGGCGGCCCCGTCCGGATCGACCTCCTTGGCCACGCCCGCGTAGACCTGGCAGGCATCGGTGGCGCAGATCTGGGCGCCCACCCCCCGGGCCGCGGTGGCGACCTGCGGGTCGAGGGCCAGTTCGTGCAGGGCATAGGTCCGGGCCGCGATGGCCTGGGCCTTCAGCGCCTCCGCGGGCCAGGTGGCGGGTACTTCGGCCAGCCCCAGCACGTAGTCCTCGAGGCCGACCTGGTTGACCACGGCCACCCCGCCGCCCGGCGCAGGCACGATGTCCAGCGCGCCCCGGAAGGCGCCCACGCCCTGCACGCCGACCGCGCCTCGACCGCCGTCGAGGGGCTCGATGCGGGCCTGCGACACCAGCCAGCCCGGCTTGGGCTTGGCGGGCTGCTTGGCCTTCGCCGGCTGCTTGGCCTTGGGAGGCCGCGGGGCGCGGCGGGCCGTGGGCCGGGCCACACCGGCCGTCGTGGGGGCGAGCGCCACCACGACGGCAAGAAGGAGGAGGGCCGGTCCGCCCAACCGGCGCCGATACTGCATGGCCGAAGAGCCTACGGGAGCGGCGAACCCCCCTCGATCGGCCCGTCCCGACTTTTCCACAGCAACAGGTGCTGTGGAAAAGTCGAGGGGGCGGTCAACGGGGGCGGCGGGCCGGCAGGTCTCGGGTCGCCGCGCCTTGGGCGGCGAGCACGGCGGCGTGCTCGGTGAGGCCGATGGCCGTGGCTGTGGCCGTGTCGAGGCCGGCGTCGAGCACCGACTCGCACGTGGGCGGGCGATCAGTGACGGCCAGGGCCGCCTCCCGGCGACCCTCGACCGAACCGGGCAGCATGCTGTGGGCGTTGGCCCCGTGACTGGGCACGACCGTGTTGTCCGCCCCCTTCAGCCAGCTCCGGTGGGCGGGCACGACCAGGTCTCGCCGAGTGGCAATGGACGTGACCCGCACACCGGCGGGCAGCGGAGCGCGGTTCAACCCCCGCACGAACGCCGAGCCCGGCGCCAGCGCGCCGACCGAAGGGCGCGTCGGGTCCAGCCCGAGCGGCCGCACTCGGGCCGCGACCGGCCCGGCCACCACACCGGGGGCGGTGCGGATCTCGGCCTCGATGAAGGCGGCCAGGTCGGCCCCGTCGTGGGGCGTTCCGAAGGTGACCAGGTGGGCCACGGGCAGCCCGCCGCCGGGCTCGGCCAAGGCCGCCCTGGCCACCAGCCCGCCCTGGGAGTGGGCGAACACGTCGATGGGCACGCCCGGGTGCTTCCTGGCCAAGTCCTCCAACAGGTGGCGCAGGCGCCTGCCCGCCTCGGCCGGGTCGATCTGCGTGTCGGCCGACGTATACGGCTTGGCCTCGGCCCTGCCGCCCCGATAAGAGAACTGGACCCGGTCGTCGGGTCGGTAGCCGAGCGACTCGGTGTCGAGGTGCGTGATGGCGGCGTGGCCGCTCGACGACCCGAGCCCTCCCACGAGCACGGCCAGCCGCCGCTGGCGCAGCACTGGGGCCCGCGCTGAGCGAGGCGTGCACGGCCCCCGCCTCAGCCCCCATTGGCCCAGGCCGACCGCCAAGGCCATCGCCGGGTCGCCTTCGTTGGCCGCGTTCGCCAACACGGCGGCCACCAACGGGGCCAAGTCGGGGTCGGGCAAGGCGGCCCAGAGGTCGCGGGCCAGGACCGCCGCGTCCCCCGTGGCCGCGTATCGGGCCATGGCCGCGCCCAGCGGGCCAAGCGCCTCCGGGGACAAGCCACTTGCGCGGTCGGCCATCCGGCCCGCAGCCCAGGCCACCGCCGATGGCGGCACGCCGGTGGCCCTGGCCACCAAACGCATGAGCCGTTCCAAGGCGCTGCGCTCGGCCCGCTCGGCCGGAAGGCCCTTGCCGTCGTCGGGCACCAGTCGCACGTGCCGGTGCGTCGGTGGCGCAGCCAACAGCGCCATCGGGTCGATGTACTCGTCGCCCACCCGGGCACCGAAGTGCAGCGGCTTCAGCCCGGCCGACCCGACCGCCTCGCCCGCGTCGACCCGGCGGCCTCGACGCACGCCGATCGAGCCCAGGAACGAATAGGTGGTGCGCACACCATCGTCGTGCAGCACGACCACATGCAACGAGCCACCGACGGGCCCGGCGAACACGACCACGCCCGGGGCCGAGGCCCGGACCACGTCGCCAGGCGCGGTGGCGTAGTCGATCCCGCGGTTGCCCGGACCGTAGGCCGTGGCGGGCGGGCGGAAGCCGTCGACCACGGCCGAATCGACCGGCGGCTGATACGCAACCGGCGGCGGCGCGGACGACGCCTCGGCGGGCAGGGGCAAGGGCTCGAGCAGCCAGACGGCCATACCCGCGGCAACGGCCGCGGTGGCGGCCCGCGCCAAGCGCGTAAGGCGGTGCATGGGTTCCTCCTGAGGACGCGAGACGACGCAGGAGGAAGTGCGGGAAAGCTATCGCCGGACCCGAGGGGGGCGGCCCGGGATTTCGGCCAGGCGGTGCGCCGGCTAGGCCGGTTCGCGCTCGGGCTCGGCCATGCGGGAACGCAGTTGCAGCACGGCCTTCGTGTGGATCTGGCAGACCCGGCTCTCGGTGACGCCCAGCACCTCGCCGATCTCGGCGAGCGTCAGGCCCTCGTAGTAGTAGAGGGTGAGGACGATCTTCTCCCGCTCGCCCAATCGGTTGATGGCGTTGGCGAGGATCTGCTTCATCTCCTCGACCTCGAAGGCGGCCACCGGGCCCTCGCTCTTGTCCGGGATGGTGTCGCCCAGGGTCGTCGACTCCCCCCGCTCGCCGGTGGACAGCATCTCGTCCAGCGCGATCAGGCCGACGAAGGAGATCTGGTTGAAGATGTTGTGCAGGTCCTTTTCGCTCACGCCCATCTCCGACGCCACCTCGGCATCGGTCGGGGTGCGCAGCAGGGCCGCCTCCAACTTGGCGTAGGCCTTCTCCACCGAACGGGCCTTGGCCCGCACGGAGCGGGGCACCCAGTCGATGGACCGCAGCTCGTCGATGATCGCCCCCTTGATCCGGGCGATGGCATACGTCTCGAACTTGATGGCCCGCTCCGGGTCGAACTTGTCGATGGCGTCGATCAGCCCGAAGATCCCGTAGCTGACCAGGTCGGCCTGTTCGATGTTCTGCGGCAGGCCCACGCTCACACGACCCGCGACGTACTTCACCAATGGCGAGTAGTGCACGATGAGGCGGTCGCGCGCCTCTCGCGACCCCGAGGCCTTGTAGTCGGCCCAGAGTTGCGCGACGGCAGCCTTCGCAGCAGCTTCTTCGTCTTCCAACCTGGCGGTCCGTTCGCAGCGGGCGGTTCACGGAGAGTGTAGACCGCACCGCCTCCATAACGGACGCTTGCACCGACCGTGACCGCAACCGGCGCTGCAATCTGGGCGTGGTTCGGGCCACTTCGTCGACCGAACTGCGCCCAAATGCGGCAAGGCGACCGGGCCGCAACCGGGCCAGGAGGGCTCGGCAGGCCAGGGCGAGGCGGGCTCGGCCGGCCACGGCGAGAAGGGCTCGGCCGGCAAGAGCCAGGAGGGCTCCGGTGGCCAGGGCGAGGCGGGCTCGGGCGGCCACGGCCAAAACCCCTGCTGCACGCGTCACCGCGCACCCGGCCCTGGTCAGCACCGCTGCCACCACCCGGACTGGCTCTGGGCCCAGCCCTCGCGCTCCAGCCAGGCCAGGGCCATGGACACGCGGCTGGGCGGACGGTCGATGCGGGCCAACAAGGTGTCGAGACTGGTGGGCGTCCAGTCCAGCGCGTCGAGCACGGCTTCGGCCTCGGGTGTGGGCGGCGAGCGCCACTCCGTCAGACCAGAACCGCCATCACCGGCCGCTCCGGCCACGCGGCCAGAGCCCACGAGCGTCAGGGGGACCGGTCCGGCGTGGCGCAGGGCCAGCGCGGCAAGGACGTCCTGGGCATCGCACACCGGGTGACAGCCCTGGGAAAGGAGTTGGTTGGTGCCTGCCGACGCCCGGCTTCGGATGGGGCCGGGCACGACCAGGACGGGGACGCCCCGCTCCTCAGCCGCCCGCACCGTGTGCATCGACCCGCCCGCGAGGTGCGACTCGACCACCACCAGCACGTGGGCCAGCGCGGCCAGGATGCGGTTGCGGGCCGGGAAGCGCCATGGCTCAGGCCGGGCCCCGAGCGGCGCTTCGGACAACAACGCCCCGGCCTGGGCCATCCGCTCCCACAGGCGGGCGTGACGCCGCGGGTAGACGACGTCCAGACCGCTGCCCACCACGCCGATCGGGGGCGCGCCGCCCCCCGCCAGCGCGCCTTCGTGGGCGGCCCCGTCGATACCGGCGGCCAGCCCTGACACCACCGCCACGCCCGCCTCGGCCAACGTGCGGCCCAGCTCGCGGGCCACGTCTCGTCCGTAGTTGGTGCACCGACGCGTGCCCACGATGGCGACACGCGGGCGGGCCAGACCGTCGAACGAGCCCAACGTGAACAGCGCGGCCGGGCATTCGTGGTCCTCGGCCAACTCGCCTGGATACGTCTCCGTCCCCAGCCTGCGAACCTGGACCCCAGCGGCGGCATGGGCCGCGGCCACGTCGGCCAGCCTGACCCGGGCTGCGGCCCGGGCCAAGCCGGGGCCATGGCGACCGCCGCGCACGGCGTCCCACACCGATGACGGCGGATCGTCGGCCAGGAGGGTCCGCAACCGGTCCCACGACATGTAGGGCAGACCGGCCAAGGCGGCCACCGCGGCATCGTCCTCATCCACCGCGTTCACGACGCCGCCTCCAGCCGAGCCGGCTCCACCCGCAGGTCCAGGGCCGCGCACACGTGCTCCTCTTCGACCAGGTGCTCCGCACCGGCCAGGTCGGCCACCGTCCGGGCCACCCGCCGCACCCGGTGCAGGCCGCGGGCGCTCAACGTGCCCCGACGCAGGTGCCACTCCACCACCCGCCAGGCCTCGGCCGTCATGGGCGCGACCTCGTCCAGCCGACTGGCGGGCAAGGCCGCGTTGGTGCGCACGCCGCGCTCGACCGCCCGTTCCCTGGCCGCCCGAACCCGCGCCGCCACCACCACGCTCGACTCGACCTCCTCGCCGCTCAACAGCTCGCCCACGTCGGCGCGCGCCACCAGCACCCGCAAGTCGAAGCGGTCCAGCAGCGGCCCGGAAATGCGCCGCACGTAACGCAGGCGGGCCTGCTCGCGACATCGACACCCATCGGGGCCGCCGTCGCCTCCGCACGGACACGGGTTCATGGCCGCCACCAACAGAAACCGTGCCGGGAAGGTGACGCTCTGCTTGATCCGCGACACGCGCACGATCCCCTCTTCGAGCGGCTGGCGCAGTGAATCGAGGACGGCGGGGGCGAACTCGGCCAGCTCGTCCAGGAAGAGGACCCCGTTGTGACTCAAGCTTATCTCGCCCGGCCTGAGCCAGGCCGACCCGCCACCCACCAACGCGACGGCCGACGCCCCATGGTGGGGCGAGCGGAATGGCGGGCGGCTGACCAGGCCAACGTCGGACAAGTCCATGCCTGCGGCGGAATGGACTCGCGTGGTCTCCAACGCCTCCTCGTGCGAGAGCGGCGGCAAGAGGCCGGGCAGGCGGCGGGCCAAGAGCGTCTTGCCCGCACCGGGCGGGCCCGTGAGCAGCAGATGATGGCCGCCTGCCGCGGCCACCTCCAAGGCCCACCGCCCGACCCGTTGGCCCCGCACGTCGGCCAAATCCGGCTCGGGCTTGCCCGCCTGCCCAGCAGGAACGGGATCCACGGGCGCGGGCCACGGCATGGCCTCGACCAGCACGTCGACCAGTTCGCGAAGCGTGCCTGCGCCCCGCACCACATGCCGGCCCACCAAGCCCGCTTCAGCCGCGCACGACTGCGGCACCACCACGGTGGACGCGCCGAGCGCGTCGACCAACGGAACGATTCCCGGCACCCGCCGCAGCGATCCGTCGAGGCCCAGCTCCCCGATGAACGCGCAGCCCTCGACCGACTCGGCGGGAACCTGGCCTGCCGCCACCAGCAGCCCGATGGCGATAGGAAGGTCGAGCCCGGCCCCGCCCTTGCGCATCCCCGACGGGGCCAGGTTGACGGTGACGCGACGCAGCGGCCACGTAAGCCCGCTGGACAACAGCGCGGCCCGGACTCGGTCCCGCGACTCGCGGCACGCCGCGTCTGGAAGTCCGACGACCGTAAACCCGGGGAGGCCGTTGGAGACGTGGACCTCGACGGTGACGGGGCGGCCGTCGACACCGAGCAGGCTGGCGGACGGGATGGTGGCGATCATGGGGCTGCACTCCAGGCGCGAGGGGGCGAGGAGTGGGCCGTGTCGCCGGCCGCACGAGCGATGGGGTCACCCTACGGAGGGGGTGTAACAACAACGTCCGGCGGGCCGGACCGAGCCGGGCCGTCCCTTCTTGTCAGGAACAGCACGCCTGTGACTCGAACTCACCGTGACAAGAAGCGGAAAGGCACGCCGAAACGAGGGCGGCCGGGGCGAGACGAGGGCGGCCGGCGGCAAGGCCGGGGCTAGCGGCCCTCGAACCGGGCCTCGCGCTTTTGCACGAATGCGGCCATGGCCTCGGCCATGTCGGCGGTGGTGAAGTTCACCGACTGGCTGCGGGCCTCGTCCTCCAACGCCTGGTCCATGGAGACGGCGAAGCTGTTGTTGAGCATGGTCTTGGTCATGGACAGGGCCAGCGGCGGCCCGGCCGCCAGCCGCGACGCCCAGTCGGCCACGAACGCGTCGAGATCACCCGCGGGCACCACCCGGTTGACGATGCCGAACTCGAGTGCCTCCTTGGCCGAGATGACGTCGGCGAAAAAGGCCAACTCCTTGGCCCGGTGCAGGCCGATGAGTCGAGGCAGCAGCCACGACCCGCCGAAGTCGATGGACAGCCCCCGCCGGGAGAAGATCTCCGAGAAGCGGGCCCTGTCGGAGGCCACGACCAGATCACATCCCAAGGCCAGGTTGCAGCCCGCGCCCGCGGCCACGCCGTTGACCTTGGCGATCGTGGGCTTGGGCAGCCGGTGCAGACGCAGGGCGGCGTTGCCGATGTGACGCATCCGGGGCAGGCCGTGGCGCTGGTCCGCGGCCACGTCCGTGAGGTCGGCGCCCGAGCAGAAGGCGTCGCCCGCGCCGGTCACCACCACCACTCGGTCGTCGGCGTTGTCAGCCACCTCGTCGAACGCGGCCAACAGCTCGTTCCACATCACGTTGTTGGCCGCGTTCTTCTTCTCGGGCCGGTTCAGCGTGATGGTGACGACGCCGTCGGCCCGGTCCAGCACAAGGGTCTCCATGTGGCCGACGCTATCGCCGCCCGTCAGCGGCCGGGGCGGCGGCGTTGGCGGTGATCCCAGCACGGGCGATGCCAATGCCGGCGCAGGTCGGGCGCGTGGAGCGGGACGACCACCACGTGGCCCACGCCCACGCCGATCTCCTGGTTGCAGCCCGGGCACACGTAGGCCTTGACCGCTTGATAGGGCTGGACGGGCCGAACCTCCACGTCGTCCTCGGACGTCATCGGACGACCCTCACGGTCACGGCCGAGCGGCTACCGACCCCGCTTCGGCCGCCGACCCCGCCGACGCCGCCGACCCCGCCGACCCCAGAGCGGCAGCCAGGTCGTCCCACAGGTCCTCGACGTGCTCCAGGCCGACGCTGAAACGCAACAGGCCAGGAGGGACGTGCTCCTCCCCCACCAACTTGTTGCGCCGCTCGACCAACGACTCCACCCCGCCCAGGCTGGTGGCGGGCACGACCAGCCGCAGCGCGCCCACCACCGCGTCAGCCCCGGCCGCACCGCCGCGCACCTCGAAGGCCATGACCGTCCCCCATCCCGGATAGCGCACGCGCTCCACCGCCGGGTGGGCGGCCAGCCGGTCAGCCAGGACAAGGGCCGACGCCGAAGCCCGCTCCAGTCGAACCGGAAGCGTCCGCAGGCCGCGCAGCGCGAGCCACGTCTCGAACGGACCGGGGATGGCGCCGTGCTTGTACCTCCGCAGCCGCAAGCGGTCGACCCATTCGTCGGACCGGGCCACGGCCACGCCCAGCAACAGGTCCGAGTGGCCGGAGAGCAGCTTGGTCGCACTGTGCACGACGACATCCGCGCCCAGTTCCAAAGGCCGCTGGAGCAACGGCGTGGCGAAGGTGTTGTCGACCGCGACCGGCCCCGAGGCCGAAGCCACCACGGCCGCGATGTCAGCCACCTCCATCATCGGGTTGGAAGGGGACTCGACCCACACCAGATCGGCGCCGGCCGCCTCGGCCTGGTCGACCACCACAAAGCGGTCCTCGCCCCGCTCGGCCACGAAGCTGCGCGTCCCGACGTAGGCGCCACCGGGCACGGCCACCTTGGCCCCGACCGGCATGGATTCGAACACGGCCGCGGCGGCCGCCATCCCCGAGGCGAAGGCCACGGCCACGCCGCCCTCCAACTCCCCGACCGCGTCCTCGAAGGCGCGCCACGTCTGGTTGTCCTCGCGGCCATAGGCGACAGGTCCGTCCTGCACGTAGGTCGACGACAGCTCGATGCCGGGCGCGAGCGGCGCGCCCGGTACCCGCGGCGGGCGCCCCGCGTGCACGGCAATCGTCTCAGGCCGCCTCGTCAAAACGCCCCCTCCAGCACTTCGAGCCTGCCGTCCGTGACCGCGGCCACGTCGAAGCGTATCTCCCGGGCCAGCGCGGGCGCGTCCGATTCGAGCCAGCGAGCAGCCAGCCTGCGCAGCCGCTGCTGCTTGTCATGAGTGACGGCCTCCGCGGCCACGCCGAACGCGTCCGACGTGCGCGCCTTCACCTCGCAGAAGACGTACATGCGGCCGTCGCGCACGATGAGGTCCAACTCGCCCTCCCGACAGCGCCAGTTGCGGGCCAGCACCTCGAAGCCCTTCGCCTCGTACCAGGCCGCGGCCATGTCCTCGCCGGACAGGCCGAGAGCACGCCGGGCCGACCGGTCGGCCATCGGACTACAGCTCCTTTTCCGGGAGCTCCTCGATGTTGACGTCCTTGAACGTCACCACCCGGACCGAGGACACGAAGCGGGCTGGGCGGTACATGTCCCAGACCCACGCATCCCCCAGCTCGATCTCGAAGTAGGTGCGGCCCTCTTGATTGCGGGCCTCCATCTTCACCTCGTTGGAGAGGTAGAACCGGCGCTCGGTCTCCACCACGTAGCGGAACATGGGGAGCACGGCGCGGTACTCCTGATAGAGCTGGAGCTCGATCTCGGTCTCGTACCGTTCGAGGTCCTCGGCGCTCATCGCTGCGTCACGTCGGTCATGGTACGTCTAGAGAAAGCTCATATTCGGCACCGGCCACACCTTGGCGATGGTCCGGCCCACCACCGTCTTGCGCTGAATGGGCCCGAAGACGCGCGAGTCCGACGAATTCCCGCGGTTGTCCCCCATCACCCACAACTGCCCAGGCTGGATCTTGATCGGGAACTTGGCCCCGTTGGGCAAGGTCAACATGCCTTTGGGCAGGTAGGGCTCTTCGAGCTGTCGGCCGTCCACGTAGACGTGGCCGTCCTTGACGTCCACCGTCTCGCCGGGCAGGGCGATGACCCGCTTGATGAACTCCTCGGTGCTGGGCTGGATGACCCCCACGCCCGTCCCGATCTTGCGCAACAGCGTGGTCAGCGGGTTGCGCTTGGGCACGGGCGGGCCGAAGGCGGCCTGCTTGGGCGCGTCGAACACGACGATGTCGCCCCGGTGCGGCTTGTGCAGGTGGTAGGAGACCTTGGACACGACGACGCGGTCGTTGATCTGGAGCTGCGGGATCATCGAGCCCGACGGGATGTAGAAGGCCTGGGCCACGAACGTCTTGACCAAGAAGGCGATGACGCCGGCGGCGATCAGCAGGACGGGCAGCTCGCGCGCCGTGCGGGCCGCGATGGGGAGGCCGTCCTCATCGCTGACATGGGCGACCACCTGGGTCAGCGGACGGTTCGCTTCTCTTTGATCTTGGCCGCCTTGCCCACGCGATCACGCAGGTAGTACAGCTTCGCTCTGCGCACGTCGCCCTGGGTGATGGGCTCGATCCTGGCGAGGATGGGCGAGTGCACGGGGAACGTGCGCTCCACGCCGACGCCGAAGCTCACCTTGCGAACGGTGAAGGTCTCACGCACACCTGAGCCCTGCCTGCGGATGACGACGCCCTGGAACACCTGGACGCGCTCGCGGGTGCCCTCCACCACTCGGACGTGCACCTTCAGCGTGTCCCCTGGCGCAAAGACGGGGATGTCGTCGCGCAGGCTGTCGCGGTCGACCAGATCGGTGGGGTTCATGGCGCGTCAGGCTCCTCGTTGGCGTCGCCGGGGGACGACACAGGATAGCCATGGTCTTCGAGCACTTTCACCTCGTCCGGCCGCAGCCCTCCCCTGGCCTCGATGAGATCGGGTCTGCGGGACAGCGTGCGACGCAGCGCCTGGGCCCGACGCCACCGGGCCACGTTGGCGTGGTGGCCGCTCAAGAGGACCTCGGGCACGGCCCACCCGCGGAACTCGGCGGGCCTTGTGTACTGCGGGTATTCGAGCAGTCCGTCCGTGAACGACTCGTCCTCGGCCGACGCCTCGTTGCCCATCACGCCCGGCACCAGACGGGCCGTGGCCTCGATGACCACCAGCGCCGCGACCTCGCCGCCCGCCAGCACGTAGTCCCCCACTGACAGCTCGTCGTCGACCAGGTGCTCGACCACCCGCTGGTCCACGCCCTCGTACCGGCCGCAGAGGAGGGAGAACCCGTCGGGCCGTTGGGCCAGCTCGTGGGCCAGGGCCTGGTCGAATCGCCGTCCTCCTGGGCCCAGGAGGTAGAGGGGGCGAGGCGGGTCGACCTTCTCGACTGCGCCGAACACCGGCTCAGGCGCCAGCACCATTCCCGCCCCGCCCCCGAAGGGCGCGTCGTCCACCGAGCGGTGCGGGTCGATGGCGGCCGAGCGCAGGTCGTGGACGCGGATGTCGACCACGCCTTCCCGACGGGCCTTGCCCAACAGGCTCTGGCCGACGAAGCCCTCCACCATGGCCGGGAAGATGGTGAAGACGTCGACCCTCACGGGGCGGTCTTGACCACGATCTTGCCCACCGTTCCCCGACTCCCCAGCGCGGCCAGGGCCTCGGGCGCCTGCTCCATGGGCAGGACTTGCGACACCAGCGGGTCGATGCGGCCTTCCCCGTAGAGGCGCATCAGGTCGTCGTGGATCTCGTGCGGGACGTGGGGCGCCAGGCGGTTGTAGAGGCCCCAGTGCACGCCGACCACCGAGTAGTTCTTGATGAGGACATGGTTGGCGGGGGCCTCGGGGATGCGGCCGCTGGTGAAGCCGATGACGAGGATGCGGCCCTCGAAGGCGATGCACTTGCGGGAGCGGTCGAAGGTGTCGCCGCCCACGGGGTCGTAGATCACGTCCGCGCCCTTGCCGTCAGTGGCCTCCTTGACCACAGCGACGAAGTCGTCGGCTTGGTAGTCGATGGCCACGTCGGCGCCGAGCTTCTTGCAGACGGCCACCTTGTCCGGGCCGCCCCCGGTGGCCAGCACCCTTGCGCCCGCGGCCAGTCCCAGTTGGATGGCCGCGCTGCCCACGCCGCCCGCGCCCGCGTGGACGAGCAGGGTCTCGCCTGCTTGCAGGGCGGCCCTGCGGTGCAGGGCGATGTGGCCCGTCTGGTAGGTGATGTGCAGGGCCGCGGCCGACTCCATGGGCATGGCGTCGGGGATGGGATAGGTGGTGGCCGCGGCGGCCACGGTGCGCTCGGTCAGCCCGCCGGTGCGAAAGCTCGGTGCAGCCAACACCCGTTGGTGGACACGGAAGCCCTCGACGCCAGGTCCGACGGCGGCGATGGTGCCCGCCACCTCCACGCCAGGGGTGAAGGGCAGCGGCGGCTTCTCCTGGTACTGGCCTCGGCACAGCAGGATGTCCGGGAAGTTGAGGGCGGCCGCGGCCACGTCGATGGCCACCTCGCCAGGGCCGGGCTCGGGCCCGTCCACCTCCTCCAGCCGCAAGACCTCGAGGGGCTCGCCCAGCTCGTGGAGTCGCCATGCGCGCATGGCCCCGGACGATAGGCCGCGCCTGCCCTCTTGCCGCCCCGGCCTTTGCCGGTCTGGAGGACATGCCCTGCGGATTGCGCAGTCCATGTCCTCCAGTCGCGAGAGGGGGAGGACGGGAGAAGGGGGGCGGGTCAGTCCAGCAGACCGGCGGGGACGTCGACCACAACCCGACCGGGTTGACGCTCAACCAAGAAGGTCAGCGGGATGAGCCCGCCCGACTCGAGAACCAGCAGATCGCTGGCCGGGTTGGCCTGCACCGACTCGACCCGCCCGAGGACGTTGCCATCGGGATCAGCGACGTCGGACCCGATCAGCTCGTGCACCCACAGGACATCGGCATCGTCCAAGGGCTCGGCCCGCAGGACCACGTTGCGGAGGGCGTCGGCGTCCTCACGCGTCTCCACGCCCTCGAAGACCACGATCCAGCGCCCGAGGTGCGGGCTCGACCGAACGATGTGCAGGTCGCCGCGGTCGCTGGCCAAGACGGTCCCCGGCTCGATGCGCTCGACGCGGTTGGTGGTCAGCTCGACCACCACCTCGCCTCGCAGGCCATGGGGCTTGACCACCCGCCCCACGTCCAGCATCTAATCGACGATGTCGACCGAAGCCTCGACGCCCTCGCGGGCGCCCGCGGCCCGGACGAGGGTGCGGATGGCCTGGGCCACCCGGCCCCGCTTGCCGATGATCTTGCCCATGTCGTCGGGGGCCACGTGCAGGCGCAGGTCGATCCGCCTGCCCCGCTCGTCCACCTCGACCTCCACCGAGTCGGGGTCGTCCACGATCTGGCGGGCCACGTATTCGAGGACCGAGCGCGACACCGCGCCCGTCACCCGGTTGGCGTCGCCCTGCTCGTACTCGTCGACGTCATCGGCTTCGTCGACGGGATCGTCGGCCACATTGCCGTCGACGTCATCGGCTTCGTCGAGATCCTCGGCGTCGTCCTGGGGCTCGGTGTCGCTCATTTGCCGCCCTTGAACTCGTCCCACGTGCCCGTGATCTTCAGGAGCTTCTGCACCGTCTCGGTGGGCTGGGCGCCCTGCGACAGCCACTTGAGCGCCTTGTCGTTGTCGATGTTGATGCGGGACGGCTCGGCCCGGGGCTCGTACGTGCCCACGATCTCGATGAAGCGGCCGTCTCGCGGCGAGCGGCTGTCGGCCGCCACGACCCGGTAGGTCGGCTGCTTCTTCTTGCCCATCCGCATCAGGCGGAGCTTCACTGCCACGGTTCTTCGTCTTCCTCTCGCATGCGGCGGGCCTGCTTGGCCTTTAGCGCCGCTTGTTCTTCTTCTTGTTGGACTTGCTGGACTTGGCCTTCTTCTTCTGCAAGACCCGGCCCAGGCCCATGGAGCTCATCATCCGCTGCATCTCGTTGAACTGCTTCAGGACCAGGTTCACCTCAGAGGTGGTGGCCCCGCTCCCGTTGGCGATCCGCAGGCGCCGCGACCCGTTGATGATCGACGGCTCCCTTCGCTCCTCCAGGGTCATCGAGCGGATGATGGCCTCGACCCTGGCCAGCTCCCGGTCGTCGATGTTGGCCTGCTTGAGCTCTTTTGGAAGCCCGGGCATCATACCGATGATCCCCGACAGGGGGCCCATCTTCTTCACCTGCTGCATCTGCTCGAGGAAGTCCTCGAGGGTGAAGCGGCCCTCCTGCAACGCGGTCGCGGCCTTCTCGGCCACGTCCTTGTCGTAGGCCTCCTCGGCCCGCTCGATCAGGGTCAGCACGTCGCCCATGCCCAGGATGCGACTGGCCATGCGGTCCGGGTGGAACAGGTCGAAGTCGGCCAGCTTCTCGCCCGTGGAGGCGAAGGCGATGGGCCTGCCCACCACCTCCTTGACGCTGAGGGCGGCCCCGCCCCGCGCGTCGCCGTCGAGCTTGGTGAGGATCACGCCGTCCAGGTTCAGGGTCTGGTGGAAGGCCTCGGCCGTGGTCACCGCGTCCTGGCCGATCATGGCGTCGATCACCAGGAACGTGTAGTGCGGGCTGGTCTTGTCCGAGATCTGGCGGACCTGGTCCATCATCTCGGCGTCGATGGTGAGGCGGCCCGCGGTGTCGACGATGAGCACGTCCTTGCCCAGCCGCTGGGCCTCCTCCAGGCCCCGCTGGGCCACGTCCACCGGATCGGTGGGCTCGCTGAACATGGTCACGCCCGCCTGGCCGGCGAGGACCCGGAGCTGCTCCACCGCAGCCGGGCGCTGGAGGTCGGCGCCCACGAGCATGGGGTTGCGGCCCTGCTGCTTGAACCAGCGGGCCAGCTTGCCCGCGGCGGTGGTCTTGCCCGAGCCCTGGAGGCCGGCCAACAGGATGACGGTGGGCGGGCGGGAGGCGAAGGTGAGCTTGAGGGTCTGGCCGCCGAGGATGTTGATCAGTTCCTCGTGGACGATCTTGATGACCTGCTGGGCCGGGCTCAGGGCCAACGACAGCTCGATCCCGACCGTGCGCTCCTTGATGCGCTTGACCATCTCGCGCACCACGATGAAGTTGACGTCCGCCTCCAACAGCGCGACCCGGATCTCCCGCAGCACCTCGTCCACGTCCGCCTCGTTGAGGCGGCCGCGTGAGCGCAGGCGCGTGAAGATGCCGTCGAAACGGTCGGACAGGGACTCGAACATGCGGGGGCCAAGGGTACCGGGCCGGTCGGTGGCCCTTCACGTCCGGCCTGCGGGTCCGCACCTGTTGCGGTCGGGCCGTCCCTATTTGGGCGTGGTTTGCGGCACTTTCTCGCCCGTTCCACGCCCAGATGCGTCAGGGGCGATGAGGTCGTCGGGCACGGCCGGGATGGCCGGGGTGTCCGCGCCCGTCTCACTGGTGAAGACGTAGACGGGCAGCAGGCTGTCGCCCCGGTACTGGAGAACGAGACGCACGCTGGTGAGGGTCTCGACCCGCTTGGGCGGGACGGGCATGGGCTGGGGGACGGGTACGGGCTGCGGCTGCGACGGCTCGTCGACGGGCGCACCGTCGGTGGGCGGCGTGGCGACCGGCGGCTTGTCCGCGGTCGGTTTGCCCAAGGCGGGCGGCGGGTCGGTGGGCGGCGCGCTGGCCGTCGCCCCCGCGCTGTCCGTCGCGGTCATGGGCTCGGGCACACCCATGCGGCGGCCGGCCCCGCCCTGGCTGGTCATCGTGCTCGGGTCGTTGAGCCGCTTGAGCGCGGTGGCCATGTCGACCAGCGGGTAGTCGCCCAGCTTCTCCGGCGCGCCCAGCCAGCCGGAGGCGAAGTTGACGACGCCGTGCAGGCCCACGTCGACCATGGTGTCGAGTCCCAGGACGGGCAGGCCCTCGACCAGCGGCGAGAAGCTGACGGACGCGGTGCCGTATCCGGGCTTGACCTGCACCTCGGCCGAGCCTGGGTCGATGCCCGCCTTCCGCCACATGGTCCTGGCCGCCTGTTCGGCCTCGTCGTCGGCCGGGCCAGGCGGGTCGGGCGTGGGCTTGCACTGCATGGCGCAGACCGCATCGGGCGGGCATGGCGCGCAAGCGGTGATCGAGGACGAGACCGAGCCCGACGACGCGGACCCAACCGCGGTGTTGGGGTTGGGACCAAAGGTCCACAGTCCGGTGCGCTGGTCGACCTGGAGGTGGTGCTCGGCGGTGTCGTCGGCCACCCAGAACCCGTCGCCCTCGGATGCCGGGCCCAGGCCCAGGGCCGCAGCCAGCCTGGCCACCGCTTCCTTGGTGGGGCCGTGCAGGCGGTACGCAGGCGCGGAGTCGACGGGGCGGCCCACGCCGGGGTCGAGCCGGTACTCGACGGCGAAGTAGGGGAACATGGCCGGCGCGGCCCCCACCGAGTCGGCCGACAGCGCCATGCCCGCCGTGGCCCGGGCCGAGTCGGCCGTACCGGAGGCCCCGTAACTCAGGCGGGGCGGCGACGACTTCGTGTCCCGGGACGCCACCGCCACCATGCCGGCCACGGCCACGGCGAAGGCGAGGACGGCGGCCAGCAGGGCGGCTCGGGTGCGCATGCCCGTACGACGGGTGGTGGGCTCCATCCGGTTCCCGTCAGGCCGTCACGGGCTGAAGAGGGCGTCGACGAACTCGTCGGGGTCGAACTCGATCAAGTCCTGCGCTGTCTCCCCCAAGCCCACCAGCTTGATGGGCAGGCCCATGTCGGTCTGGATGGCGACGGCGATGCCGCCCTTGGCCGTGCCGTCGAGCTTGGTCAGTACCACGCCCGTGCACCCCACCGCCTCGCTGAACTCCTTGGCCTGGACCAGTCCGTTCTGGCCCGTGGTGGCGTCGAGCACGAGCAGCACCTCGGTGAGCTGGGCGGGCGGGCGCTCGGCGATGCGGCGGACCTTCTTCAACTCCTCCATCAGGTTGACCTTGGTGTGCAGGCGGCCCGCAGTGTCGGCCAGGACCAGGTCCGCCCCCTTGGCCGCGGCCCGCTCGACGGCGTCGAACACGACCGACCCGGGGTCGCCGCCCTCCGCGCCCCGAACCAGGTCGGCCCCCACCCGGGTGGCCCACAGTTCCAACTGCTCGGCCGCCGCGGCCCGGAAGGTGTCGCCCGCGGCCATCACCACCTTGCGGCCGTTGGCCGCCTCCCGCAGGCCCAGCTTGCCAATGGTGGTGGTCTTGCCCACACCGTTCACCCCCACGAACAGCCACACGTTGGGCCCGCCGGGCTCGAAGCGCAGCCCCCGGTCCCCCTGGGCCAGTCGCTTCTTGAGATCCTCCTTGAGGGCGTCGACCAGGGCCTGGGGCTCCTTGATGCCCTCGGCCTTGACCCTCATCCGCAGGTCGTCGAGCAGGGCCTGCGTGGCCTTGACGCCCATGTCGGCCCGGATCAGAGCCTCCTCGAGCTCCTCCCACGTCTGGTCGTCGATGCTGCTGCGCGACAACAGCGACCCGACGTACCCGGACAACAGCGATCGGGCCTTGCCCAGCCGGTCTCTGAAGCGGGGTCGGGCCGCAACCTCGACGACGGGCTCTGGCTCGGCGTCATACTCCGGCTCGGCGTCGGGCTCGGCGTCGGCCAGCGCGGCCTCGATCTCGGCGACCTGCTCGGGCGCCAGGTCAGGCGGGGCCTCGACGGCGGGACGGGACGACTGCGGGCGAAGCGGCGGGCGGGCGGGCGGCTCCAACTCCGGGGCCCGGCCCCTGCGCCTGCTCACGGCCACGCCCGCCACCGAGCCGACGATCACGAGGGCGACGATCAGGACAAGGACGATCTCCATGGCCGCCGCACTCTACCGACCGACCCCCCGACCCACCCCCCTCATCTTTTCCACAGCAGCAGGTGCTGTGGAAAAGATCAGGCCAGGCAGTGGGGGACGGCGCCGTGGAAGGCGATCCTGTCCCCGATGACGGCGGGCACGTCGAGCGGCGTGCCCCAGGGCTCGCCCCGAAGCTCCGAATAGGCCCGATGCAGATTGGGGGCCAGCCGCTCGGTCTCGCCCCACGACGCGAACTCCCCCAGCCCGCCCTCGTCCCGCAGCCTGACCGCAGCCTCCAGCGGCGTGCGCCCGGCGGCCAGCCCGTCGGCGGCCACGTCCTGCACCCATCGCAGATAGCGGCCCAGTCGGTCGAACACGTCGGGCTCGCACACCGGGCCGTGGCCGGGCACGACGCGCTCGGCGTCCAGCGCGCGCAGCGAGTCGAGCACCTGCAACCAGCCCGCCACGGAACCCTGCATCACCAGCGGGCAGCCGCCGTTGAAGACCAAATCGCCCGAGATCAGCAGTCGGCGCGACGGCACCCACGCCACCACGTCGTTAGTGGTGTGCGCGGGCACCCCGAAGTGCAGAAGCTGCACTTCCAGGTCGTCCACCCAGATGGTGAGTCGATCGCTGAAGGTGACGAAGGGCGGCGTGACCTCGATGCGGCCCCACTCCACATCCGGGAACAGGGCCGTGCCCAGCAGCCCGGCCGCCACCATCTCGTCCCTGCACCGGTCGTGCCCGACGATGGTGGCCTCGGGCAGCAGCCAGTTGGTGTGCGAGTGGTCGCCGTGGTGGTGGGTGTTGACCAGCGTGCGCACGGGCCGGTAGCTCACCGATCGAACGGCGTCGAGCAGGGCCCGGCCTCTTCGCTCGGTCGACGTGCTGTCCACCAGCACCACGCCCTCGCCGCCCACCAGGAAGGCGGAGTTGTTCAGGTACCAGGACCCGTCGGGCTGCACGTGGGCCCAGATCCCAGGGCTGACTTCTTCCAGCCGGGGATCGGGGGCGCCCTCAGGCGCCGGCCCCGACCCGCTCACTGACCACCTTCGACGACCCGCCCGGCTGCATGGTCACGCCGTACAGCGCGTCGGCCGCTTCCATCGTGCGCTTCTGGTGGCTCACGATCAGCAACTGGGCGTCGTTGCGGAACTCGTGGATGAGGTCGAGGAAGCGGTGCAGGTTGACGTCGTCCAGCGCGGCCTCGACCTCGTCCATCATGTAGAAGGGCGAGGGCCGGCTGCGGAAGACGGCGAACAAGAAGGCCAGCGCGGTCAGGGACCGCTCGCCGCCCGACAGCAGCGACAGCTTGCGCACGTTCTTGCCCGACGGCCTGGCCTCGACCTCGATGCCGGTGTCCAACAGGTTGTCCGGGTCGGTGAGCCGCAGCCGCCCGGTGCCGCCCGGGAACAGGGTGGCGAAGAGCTTGGAGAAGTTGTCGGACACGTCGGCGAACGCGGCCGCGAAGACCTCCACGATCTCGGCGTCGATGGCCCTGATCACCTTGGCCAAGTCCCTGCGGCCCGACTTCACGTCCTCCAACTGGCCCTCCAGGAACTGCGAGCGCTCCTGCAAGGCGTTGAACTCCTCCAGCGCCAGCGGGTTGATGGGCCCCATGAGCCGCAGCTCGCGCTCCAACTCTCGCACCCGTGACGCGCCGGACGTGCCGTCGGGCAGCGGCGGGCACTCGGCGGCACGGGCCGAGTCCGGCTCGCAGTCGAAGTCCCGACGCACCGTCTCCACCGCGGCCTCGAGCCGCATGCGGACCTCGGCCTCGTCGATCTCGGCCCGTTGGGCCCGCTCTCGAAGCTCGGTCAACTGGCGCTCGGCCGTGGCCCGCTCCCTGCGCAACTGGTCGAGCCGCTCGACTGCGGCCCGCACCTTCTCGTGGTGCCTGCGCCTGGCCTCGCGCACCTCGGCCAACTCCCGTTCGACCAGGGCCAGGCGCTCGCCCACCGCCGCCTCCAGCCGCGCCGTGGCCACGGCCACCGCCTCCAGCCTGACCCGGCGCGTCGACGCCACCGCCCGTGCGGCCACGTTGTGCTCCAGGCGCTGTTCGACCTCGGCCAGCCTCCGGGTGAGCATGCCCTGGCGCTCCTCCAGGCTGGCGGCCCGCACCTCCAGCTCGCGGCGCAAGGCGCCCACCGCCGCGGCCCGCTCGGTGAGCCTGCCCTGGGCGGCGCGCATGGCCATCACCCGCTCGGCCCCAGCCGACTCCTCGGCCTCCAGGCCGGGCAGCAGCCGCTCCAAGTCGGCCACCCGGGCCGCCTCGCGCTCGACCCGCTCGGCCAACTCGGCCATCTGCGAGCGCAGGGCCTCGTGCTCGATGCCCACGTCCCTGCGCTCGGTCTCCGTGCGCTGCAAGGCGTCGGCCGCGGCCGACAGTCGCGAGTCGTTGTCGTCCAGTTGCTTGGCCAGTTGCCGCTCGACCCGGCCTGCCTCTTCCACGTCGACGCGCGCCGTGCGGACCCGCTCGCGGGCGTCGGCCGTGGCCGACTCGGCCGCCGCAGCCTGGGCCCGGGCCTCTTCCAGGGCGGCGCCGGTGGCGCCCGTTCCGGCCGCTCCCGCCCGCCAGCCGCCTGCCGCGAAGCGGTCGCCCTCGCGGGTGACGGCCACCAGGCCGGGGTGGGCCAGGGCCAAGTCCAAGGCCTGCTCCCAGCCCCCGTCGACCACCACGGCCGAGCCCAGCAGGGTGTCGAGCAGGCGGTCAACGCTGGGCAGGCGGGACCGCACGTGGGCCCGAACCGGCTCGGCCGCCACTGCCGCGGTGTCGAGGGCCAGGCTGGCGGGCGGGCCGGCCACGTCGAGGGCGAGCACGGCCCCGTTGGCGCCGCTGTCGCGCAAGTGGCGCAACGCGTTGCGAGCCGTGTCCACCCCGTCGACCACGACGGCGGCGATGGCCTCGCCCGCGGCGGCCTCGAAGGCGGCCTCCCAGCCCTCGTCCACCTCCACCAGTTCGAGCAGCGTGCCGACCACGCCCGCGATCTCGGCCAGCCGCTCCGCGCCCGCTCGGGCCCGGGCCTCGTCGAGGGCCAGGCTCAAGGCCTCGGCTCGGGCCGACCACGTGTGCCGGGCCTGCTCCGCGTCCCGAAGCTCGGCCTCGGCCTGTTGCAGGGCGGCGTCGGCCTGAGCCCGGCGGGCCTCGGCCCCGTCCACCTCGGTGGCCAGCGGGCGCTCGGCCTCGTCGGCGTCCTGGATCTCACCTCGCAGGCGATCGGCCTCGGTGGCCAGTCGGGCCGCCTTCTGCTCCAAGGCGTTGATGCGGGACTGGAGGCGGGCGACCTCGGTGTGGCCCCGCTCCAGGCCCTGTCGCAGGGCGCCCAGCTCGCCCCTGATCTCGGCCGCCTCGCCGCCGACGGCGGGGACGCCCTCGCCCCACTCGGCGTCGAACGAGGCCCGGTCGGCGGCCAGCGAGGCCTCGGCCCCGGCCAATTCCTCGGCTTGCGGCACCAGCCCCTCGGCCTCGGTCTCGACCTCTTGCAACTGGGCGGCCAGGTGGGCGGCGTCGGCCTCCAGCGAGGCGATCACGCCTTCGTCCACCGACGAGGCCAGCTCCCGCTCCGCCCCCCGACGGCGCTCGGCCAGCAGGGCGGCCATGCCCCTGGCCCGCTCCCGCAGGGACTCGTAACGGACCAAGTCGTCGCTCAACTCGTCGCCGCCCTGGGCGCTGACCGCGGCCTCGGCGACGGCCACGTCGGTGTCCAGCCGGGCCAGCGCGGCGCGGATGGCCGACTCGTTCTGGGCCAGGTCCGCCCGTGCCCTGGCCCCTGTCTCCAAGCGGGTCTGGAGGCTGCTCAGCTCGCGGCCTGCGAGGAAGAGGCGGATGGCCCGAAGCTCCTCGACCAGCGAGCCGTGGCGGCGGGCCGCGTCGGCCTGTCGCTCCAAGGGGCGGAGCTGGCGGCGGACCTCCCGAAGGAGGTCTTGCAGGCGGAGCAGGTTGCCCTCGGTGGACTCCAGCCTGCGCTGGGCCTTCTCCCTGCGCTTGCGGTACTTGAGGACGCCCGCGGCCTCCTCGATGACGAGGCGGCGTTCCTCGGGTCGGGAGTCGAGGATGGCGGCCAGTTGGCCCTGGCTGATGATGACGTGCTGCTGGCGGCCCACGCCCGTGTCGCTCAGCAGCTCTTGGATGTCGAGCAGACGGCAGGGCACGCCGTTGATGGCGTACTCGCTGTCGCCGCTGCGAAACAGCGTGCGGGTGATGGTCAGCTCGCTGAACTCGATGGGGATGAGGCCGGCCGAGTTGTCGATGGTCAGGCTGACCTCGGCCCGGCCCAGGGCCTGGCGCTTGGCCGTGCCCGCGAAGATGACGTCCTCCATCTTCGTGGAGCGCACCGACTTGGCCGCCTGGGCGCCCAGCACCCACGCCACCGCGTCCACGATGTTCGACTTGCCGCTGCCGTTGGGCCCGACGACGACCGTGATGCCGGGCTCGAACTCGAGGTTCGTGGTCTCGGCGAAGGACTTGAAACCCTTGAGGGTCAGGGACTTCAGGAACACGCGCGGAGCAGGGTAGCGGGGGTTCGCGAGTGTGGCGCGGAGCCTCGCGAACCCGCTGGTCGGGACCCCGCCCCTACCCCCGCACGTCTGGAGGACATAGCTCGGCGATTCACTTCGCTATGTCCTCCAGTCCGAGAAAGGATCAGACCTGGCACTGGTTGCAGAGGAACGTCGAGCGGCCTTGCCACTTGACCCGGGCGATGGGGCTGCGGCACCGGCGGCAGGCTTGGCCCTCCCGGTCGTAGACGTTGTGGTGGCTCTGGTAGTCCCCCACCTCGCCGAACAGATCCCGGTACTGCTCGTCGGCCAGCGACGACCCGCGGTGCTTGATGGCGTCCTGCAGCGTCTCCACCATGGCCCGGTACAGCCTGCGCACCTCTTGCGACGACAGCGCGTCCGACGTGCGGTCGAACCGCAGACCCGCGGCCCACAGGATCTCGTCGGCGTACATGTTGCCGATGCCGGCCAGGAACTTCTGGTCCATCAGCAACGGCTTCAGCCGGGCCCGACGGGCGGCCAGCATCTCGCCGAAGCGCTGCCAGCTCATCACGTCCTCCAGCGGGTCGAAGCCGAGGTGGGCCAACTCGGGGACGGCGTCGAGCAGGTCGTCGGGCGTGGTGATGAACAGCTCGCCGAAGGTGCGGGGATCGACGTAGCGCAACTCGCCGCCCTGGGTGAAGCGGATGACCACATGCGTGTGCTTGGCCGTGGGCTCCTTGGCCGACTTGGCCCGCAGGAGCTGACCGCTCATGCCCAGGTGGACGACGAGGATCTCGCCCGGCGGGGTGTCGAGGCGCAGCAGGAGGTACTTGCCCTTGCGCTGCACGCCCGCGACCTTGCGGCCCTCCAGCCGGGACACGAAGTCCTTCTTGTTCTTGTGCCTGCGAATGGACCGCAGCCCGGTGGCCTCGACCTGCTTGATCTTTTTGCCCACGACCTCCTTTTCGAGGTCGCGCCGGATCGTCTCGACCTCGGGCAGCTCAGGCATGTCGGGCCGACGCCTCAGGCACCGGCTTCGGCCGCGTCCGCCGTCTCGGCGGCATCGGTAGCGGCATCGGCATCGCCGTCGGCATCGCCGTCGGCATCGCCATCCGGCCCGGCGTCGGCCATGTCCGCGCCATCGGGGACATCCACGACGTCGGCCGCGTCGGCCACCTCAGCCACGTCGGCCGCGTCAGCTACGTCGGCCAGGGCGGCCAGCTCCTGCCAGGCCAAACGGGCCGCGGCCTGCTCGGCCTGCTTCTTGGACCGGCCCTCCCCCCGGCCCCGCACCAGCCCAGCCACGGTCACGGTGGCGAAGAAGCGCTTGGCGTGGTCGGGCCCGTCGTCGAGCACGTCGTAGCGGGGCAGCTCGTCGAACGACCGGGCGGCCAGCTCCTGGAGCCGGGTCTTGAAGTCCTGCCCGCCCGGCCCGGCCGCGGCCTCGGAGATGCGCTCGCCCAGCAGCCGCATGACGAAGTCGTCGGCCGCCTCCCACCCGCCATCCAGGTACACCGCGCCGATCACGGCCTCCATGGCGTCGGCCAGGATGGACGGCTTCTCCCGCCCGCCCGACTGGTCCTCCCCCTTGCCCAGCAGCAGCCCCGCGCCCAGGTCGAGCACGGCGGCCACCTCGGCCAGGGCGGCCGAACTCACCACCGATGCCCGGACCTTGGCCAGCTCGCCCTCGGGCAGGTCGGGATAGGTGTTGAAGATGTGGTTGGTCACCACCAGTTGGAGCACGGCATCGCCCAAGAACTCGAGCCGCTCGTTGGACGGCTCCCCCGTGGTCTCCGCGCACCAGGACCGGTGGGCCAGGGCGCGCGGCAGCAGCTCGGGGTCGTCGAACCGCCGTCCGAGGCGCTCGGTGAGCGCAGCGACCGCAGCCGAGTTGTCCGTGTCAGGCAGCCTCGAGCTTGGCGACGACGTAGTCGACGGCGTCTCGCACCGTCTTCAAGTCCTCGAGATCCTCGTCGTCGATGCGGAAACCGACGGTCCGCTCCCCCAGCTCCTCCTCCAAGGCCTCGACCAACTCGATGAGGGCCAGCGAGTCGGCGGCCAGGTCGTCGGTGAACGACGCACTTTCGGCAATGGCCCCCGGGTCGATCTCGAGGATGTCCGACAGGCGGTCGCGAATCAGCTCGAAGACCTGCTCACGGTCCATCGGGCTGCGTTCCACGTGGGTCTCAGCGGGCACGAACACTCCTGAAAAAGTCTGGCAACCGGCTCGGGATGGTACCGCAGCCTGGCAAGACCCCTCTGCGGGCTGTCAATGGCCCCCGCTGAGCAGCACGTTGAGCTGGTCGGGGGAGTCGATGCGGGTGACCTGGTCGGCCGGCGGCGGCTGCACGTCCACAGGCAGGCCGAAATCGTACAGATCGGTGGTGGCCACGACCGTGACGTGCGTGCCGTCGCCTCTGTTGCCCATGTGGGCTTGCATCCTGAGCACCTGTCTTCGCACCAGCCCGTCGCCGTCGACATACACCTCGAGCGACGGCGAATCGAGCCGGACCAGCCCGCCCGCGCCTGGCCCTCCCACGACCGCGTCGACGAACTTCTGCCCGTCCAGCACGACCCGGTAGACGTCGGTGCGCGCCCCCCGCACGTCGGCCTGACCCGAGCGGGCCGCGGAGCGCACCAGGCCGCTGGTGCGAAGGGCCTTCAGCACGTGGGCCGGATCGCCGCCGGTGCCCAAGGTGGGGCCGGTGAGCCCGCTCACCGGGCTGTTGGGGGGCAGCTTGCCCAGGTCGATGGCCACCCATGGGGTCTTGACCGCGCTCCCCGGCCCCGCGCCGAAGCGCGGCACCTTGATGTAGACGACGGAGCCCGCCAGCCTGGTCTCGACCGTGGCCAGGCCGCCGAGCGTCATGGTCAAGGCCATCCGCCGACCGGCGAAGTCGACCACCCCGTCCATGGTCAAGCCGCCCGCCGCGGGCGCGCCTGGGAACGAGGTCTGGGTTGTGGAGGACATGCGGGCCGTCGACACGGCCGAGGTCTTGTCCGCCGCAGCCAGTACGGCGGCGACCGCCGCGCCGCCAGTGGGCCCGGCGCCGACCGGGTCCACCACGGCCACACCCAGCACGCCGAGCACAAGCAGCACCGCGACGGCCGCGGCCAGCAGGCGCGACTGCGTGCGCACCCGCGCCTCGTCGGCCTCGGGGCCCTGCAACTCGACCGGCGTGTAGCTCATGGCGGCGATGCTACGCAGGGGGTGTGACAACAACGGCTCGGAGCCGCTCGACCAGCCCCTTGTCGACCATGTCCCTGGCCACCCGCACGGCGTTGACCACGGCCCGCGCCGACGACGACCCGTGGCTGATGATGCACACGCCGTCCACGCCGAGGAGCATGGCCCCGCCGTGGGCGTCGGGGTCGAGCTCGTCGGCCACCGGGGCCAGGGCGGGCAGCAGGACCTTGGCCGCCTCCTTGGCCTCGTCGCTCGACATCATGGCCTCGAACACCTTGCCCACGATGAACTTGAGCCCGCCCTCCAGCGTCTTGAGGGCCACGTTGCCGGTGAACCCGTCGGTGACGACCACGTCGATGTCGTCGGTGAGGATGTCCCTGCCCTCGACGTTGCCCACGAACCGGATGCCGTCGGCCGCTCGCAGCAGGGCGTGGGCCTCTTTGACCAAGGTGTTGCCCTTGGTCTCCTCCTCGCCGATGGACAGCAGGCCGACCCTGGGCTTGTCGATCCCGTAGCGGTCGGTGGCCAGCACCGAGCCCATGCGGGCGAACTGGACAAGCCACTCGGGCGCACACTCGGCGTTGGCCCCTGCGTCCAAGAGGATGGTGGGCGTGGTGCCCGGCACCGGGATGGGCGTGGCGATGGCGGGTCGGTGAACGCCCTTCAGCCTGCCCATGCGCAACAAAGCCGCCCCCATGGTGGCGCCGGTATTGCCCGCGCTGACCATGGCCGACGCCTTGCCGTCGCGCACCGCCTCTGCGGCCCGCACCAGGGACGAGTCCTTCTTACGGCGAACGCCCTGCCCGGGGTCGTCGTCCATGGCGATGACCTCGCTGCACGTCAGCGTGGGCAGGCCGTGGCCCTCCACCGCCTCGGGCAGGCCGACGAGCAGGACGTCGACACCAAGCTGTTCGGCGGCCTGCACACCGCCGGCCACGATCTCATCCGGGGCGCGGTCGCCCCCCATCGCGTCGAGGGCGATGGGCAGCACCGGGGCGCTAGCCGACGTCGATGGCCTGGCGCCCGCCGTACCACCCGCAGTTGGGGCACACGACGTGGGGCAGCTTGCTGTGCCTGCACTGCGGGCACACGCTGCGGGCCGGCGCGCTGAGGGACCAGTTGCTGGCCCTGCGGCTGCGGCTCTTCGCCTTGGAGGTCTTCTTCTTGGGGACGGCCATCGTCGGTCTTCCTCAGTGTCTCGTGTGAGTCAGTGTCTTGGGTGAGGCAGTGTCAGTGTCTTTGGTGAGGCGGTGTCAGTCGTCTCGGGCGCGGAGCACGTCGAGCGCCGCCCACCGGGGATCATTCAGTTCGGTTTCGCAGGAGCACGTGCCCGTGTTGCGGTCGATGCCGCAGACCGGGCACAACCCCGCGCACGACGCCGAGCACAGCGGTGCATGGGGAAGTTCCAGCAGGACAGCGTCGCGCACAAGCGGCTCCAAGTCGAGTTGGTCGCCGTGGAGCTTGTACGTCTCCTCCGGGTCAGGCCGGTCCTCGTACAGCTCGCGCACGGTGCTGACGAGGGTGCCCTCGGCGGGCCCGAGGCAGCGTCGACAGTCGCCCACCCAAGGCGCCGTGATCGTGCCGGTGACCAGGATGCTGGTGCCCGACGCCACTTCGAGCACGGCGTCGACCTGGATCTCGGCATTGTCCGGGACATGCGACGCGCTCACCGCGATGCCGGTCAACCCGCCGCAACAATGGGCCTCGGTGGCGTGCACGCCCCCGCGCCTGAGCGCGCCGACGTTGACGACGAACGGCTTGTGCACCCAGCCAGTGTAGGAGCGCCCCGCCCCCTTTTCGGACTGTCGGACTGGAGGACAGGCGGGAAAAGCGCGTTATTCGGGCGGGTCCGAGTCCTGGTCGAAGAAGGCGTCGTCGACCGGCTCCTCGGCCAGGCCCGACACGTCGCCTGACGACGGCGCGGGCAACGGCGTCACCCGCAGCTTCTCCCGCCCGGCCTGGACCGTCTTCGTCGTCCGCTCGAGCACGATCTCGAACGAGGCCAGCTTCTGGTCGCAGTAGTCCTCGGCCTCGTGGCGCAGCCGCAGGGCCTCGTCCCTGGCCTGCTCGACCGTGCGCTTGGCCGTGTGCTGGGCCTCGCGCACGATCTCGGTCCGCTGCACCATGCGCTCGGCCCTGACCCTCGCCTGTTCCAGGATCTCGTCGGCGTCGCGCTGGTTGCGGGCCAGGAACTCCTCGCGCTCCTTGAGCATCCACCGGGCCTGGCGCAGCTCCTCCGGCAGTCGGTCCAAGGCCTCGCCCAACAGCTCCAAGACCTCTTCTTTGTTGTCGAGCTTGGCCGACGAGGAGAGCGGGATGGACCTGGCGTTGTTGATGATCTCGGCCACGCGGCGGATGAGCGTCTCCGCGTCGGGCTGGTCCGAGCCGCCCGAGCCGATGCCCTCGAAGAACGTGGTCATCCGCGGAACTTCTCCGACAGGCGCTTGGCCACAGGGGGCGGCACCATCGAGCTGACCCGGGCGCCGCCGCCGAAGCGGGCGATGTCGCGCACGAACCGGGAGGCCACGAACGAATGGGCCGACGCGCAGGGGATGAACAGCGTGTCCATGCCCGAGACTTGATGGTTCATCTGGGCCATCTGCAACTCGTTCTCGAAGTCCGACACGGCCCGCAGGCCCTTCACGATCACGTCGGCGCCCACCTCCTTGGCCAGGTCCACCACCAGTGACGACAGGCCCACGACCTTGACGTTGGACAGGTGGGCCACCGACTCCTCGATCATGGCGCTGCGCTCCTCGAGCGTGAAAAGCGGCTCGCCCTTCTGCGGATTGCGCATGGCCGCGACAATCAGCGAGTCGAACAGTCGGGAGGCCGTCTCGATGATCTCGAGGTGTCCGTTGTGGAGCGGGTCGAACGACCCGGGGAACAGCGCGGTCCTCACGCGCCACCTTTCTGAGCACTCGGAGCGACGAGCACGACCACCGTACCGCCGTAGCGCTTCGACCTGAGAACTTCCCAGCCCGGTCCCGGATCGACGGGCCGGTCGGATTCGAGCACGGCAAGACCGGCGGGGAGCACGGCCAGCAGGTCGGGCCAGGCCTCGAACGAATAGGGCGGGTCGACGATGGCCAGGTCGACGGGCGCCGCCGTCTGGGCCCACCGCAGCACGTCGTCCCTTCGGACCTGGCCTGCAAAGCCGAGCGCGGTCAGGTTGGCCTTGACCACCGCGACCGCGGCCGTGTCGTGGTCGACGAAGACGGCCGACGCCGCGCCGCGGGACAACGCCTCGATGCCCATGGCCCCGGAGCCGGCGAAGAGGTCGGCGACCGACGCGCCCTGGACCGCGTCGAGGGAGGCGAGCATGTTGAACACCGACTCGCGCACGCGGTCGCTGGTGGGCCGGGTGTGGTTTCCGGGCGGCGCCGTCAGCCGCCGGCCGCGCGCCGATCCCCCCACCACTCGCATGCCGTGCGAGGCTACGGCGTGCCCCAACCGCCCGACCGATATGGCCCGGCCGACCCGCTCATCGACTGCATCGACTGCGGTGGGCGCTGCCACCTCATGGTGACGTGGGCCGACGACAACCCGCCCGAGCCGGGCGACGTCGTGGTCTATCGCTGCGAGGACTGCAACGACCGCTGGGACATCGTCATCCCAGCCTCTCCTGACGAAGGCGACGCCACCTGAGGAACCGCCGGAACACGGCGGCCACGTAGCCCACGCCGGCAACCGCGACCAGGTGGAAGAGCCCGCCCCTTCGCACCCCGATGAGCACGGCGGCCACGCCGAGGGCGGCGTCGGTCAACAGGATGCGACGCCAGTTGGCGGCGTAGGCGGCGTCGTCGGGCACGGCCATACCATCGCATCCGTCGCACCATCTCAGCGGACAAGGGGGAGATGCATGCCGCTCGATCCGCAGGCCCAGGTCCTGCTCGACGGTCTGGCCGCGCTGGACTCGCCGGTGCTGGCCTCGCTGTCGCCGCCCGAAGCGCGTGAGCTGTTCCGAGGCATGGCCGCGCTGACGCCGGTGCCGGAGACGGCGCGCACGGAGGAGCGGGTCATCCCGGTCGACGGAGGCGAGTTGACGGCCCACGTGTTCTGGCCGTTGGGCGGCGACGCCTCAGGCGCGCCAGACGCGCCGCCCGTCCTGGTCTATTTCCACGGCGGCGGCTGGATCGTGGGCGACCTGTCGACCAGCGACTCCAGCGCGGCCGAGCTGTGCAACCTGTCGGGCTGCGTGGTCGTCAACGTCGACTATCGACTGGCTCCCGAGCACGCCTTCCCGGGGCCGTTGGAGGACGCGTACGCGGCCGTGCGATGGGTGGTCGACAACGGCGAGAGCCTGGGCGCGGACCCGACCCGACTGGCGGTGGGCGGCGACAGCGCGGGCGCCAACCTCAGCACGGCCGTGTGCCTGTTGGCCCGGGATCGGAACGGGCCGGACATCCGCTTCCAACTGCTGCTGTATCCGCCTGTCGACGGGCGCCGCAGCTATCCGTCGTTTCGCGAGAACGCAGAGGGCTACTTCCTCACGGCCGAGACCATGGACTGGTTCTGGGGCCACTACTTGGGCGACACCGACCCCGAGGACCCGCTGGCCTCGCCCCTTTACGCGTCGGACCTGGCGGGCCTGCCGCCCGCGCTGGTGGTCACGGCCGAGTTCGACCCGCTGCGCGACGAGGGCGAGGCCTACGCCGAGCGCCTGCGCCAGGCCGGCGTCATCGCCCACGCCAGTCGATACGACGGCCAGGTCCACGGGTTCGCGGGCATGTTCAACATCTTCGACGCGGGCCGCAAGGCCATGGACGAGGCGGCCCGAGCCCTGCGCGCCGCCCTCTGAAATCTTTTCCACAGCACCTGCTGCTGTGGAAAAGATGAGGGGGGTCAGCTCTTGAAGAGGAAGGCGGCCTCGTCGTCGTCCAGCAGGGCCCTGACCTCGTCGGCCAGGACGGGGTTGTCGTCAAGGAGCGGGTCGGCGTCCACCATGCGAAAGGCGATGGACCTGGCCTGCTCGATGAGGTCCCGGTCCCGCCGCAGCGACGCCAGCTTCAAGTCGCTCACGCCCTTCTGCTTGGTGCCCAGCACGGTGCCCTCGCCCCGTATCTCCAAGTCGACCTCGGCCAAGGCGAAGCCGTCCGTCGACCGCTCGACCGCGGCCAGCCGCTCGCTCTCCGGGTCGCCGCCCAGCAAGTAGCACCACGACTCCGCCGCGCCCCGCCCCACTCGGCCCCGCAACTGGTGGAGCTGGGCGATGCCGAAGCGGTCGGCGTCCTCGATGACCATGACCGTCGCGTTGGGCACGTCGACCCCGACCTCGATGACGGTGGTGGCGACGAGCACATCCAACTCGGCCCGCCGGAAGGCGGCCATGGCCGACTCCTTGTCGGCGGGCCTCATCTGTCCGTGCAACAGGCCCAGCCGCAAGTCGGGGAAGACCTCGGCCCGGAGCCGCTCGAACTCGTCGGTGGCCGACCGGGCCTGCACCCGCTCGGACTCGTCGACCAGAGGGCACACCACATACGCCTGCCTGCCCGCGGCCACCTCCGCCTTGACCCGGGCCCACGCCTCCGCCTCCTCCAGCGGCCCGCGGGCCCACACCGTGCGGATGGGCGTGCGCCCCGGCGGCAGCTCGTCCAGCACGGTCACGTCCAGGTCGCCGTAGACGGTCATGGCCGCGGTGCGGGGGATGGGCGTGGCCGTCATCACCAACACGTCGGGGTCGTTTCCCTTGCCCCGCAAGGCCGCCCGCTGCTCCACGCCGAAGCGGTGCTGCTCGTCGATGACGACGACGCCGAGGTCCTTGAACGCCACCCCCTCGGTGAGCAGCGCGTGGGTGCCGATGAGGATGTCGACACTGCCGTCGTCCAAGCCCGCCAGCAGCCGGGTCCGCTCCTTGGCCGTAGTTCGGTTGGTGAGCAGGTCCACGCGCACAGGCCGCTCCTCGAACAGCGAGCCGGTCTCGTCCGGGACGGTGAGGTCGGCCAGCAGCGACCGGACGCCGAGGAAGTGCTGCTCGGCCAACACCTCGGTCGGCGCCATCAGCGCGCCTTGGTGCCCGCCTTGCACTGACACCAGCAGCGCGCTCACGGCCACGACCGTCTTGCCCGCGCCCACGTCCCCTTGCAGCAGCCGGTGCATGGGATGCACGCCCGCCAGGTCCGACTCGATCTGGTCGATCGCCCGCCGCTGCGCGCCCGTGAGCGGGAAGGGCAGACGCTGCCGGAAGCGCTGGGCCAACTCGCCGTCCACGTTGTGCTGGATGCCCTTGGCCTCACGCTCGACGGCCCGCTTGCGCATCACGAGCGCCACTTGCAGTCGGAACAGCTCGTCGAAGGCCAGCCGCTTGCGCGCCGCGCCGACCGCGCCCATCGAGTCTGGCTGGTGGATCTGGCGGAAGGCCCACGTTCGGTCGACCACATCGAGCTCGTCGCGCACGGGCTGGGGCAGCGGGTCGGCGAAGTCGCCCGCGCGCTGCAACGCCTCCTCCACCCAGCGGCCGATCTCCCACGTCGACAGGTCGGCCGACTGCGGGTAGATGGGCACGATCTTGCCCGTCTTGTTGCCGATCAGGTCGACCAGCGGGTTGGCCATCTGGCGCTTGCCCCGGAAGGTCGTGACCTTGCCGAAGAAGGCCGCGTTGGCCCCTTCGGAGAGCTGCTTGGCCCGCCACGACTGGTTGAAGAACGTGCAGCGAAGGAACCCCGACTCGTCGGACACGTCGACCTCGACAAGGATCTTGTGGTTGCGGGCCCGACGTGTGGCGACCCGCTTGATCTCGGCCAGCACCAGGCCGTCGTCGCCCTCGCGCAGGTCGGCGATGCGGGCCTCCCTGGACCGGTCGACGTGGCGGCGCGGGTAGTGCGTGAGCAGGTCGAGAACGGTCAGGACGTCGATGGCGGCCAGGTCCGCCGCGCTCTTGGCGCCGACGCCGTTCAGGACCGACACGGGCAGGTCGGCCAGTTGGCTGAGGCGGCGGGCCACCTGCTCGATCTACTCGATCGAGAACAGGTACGGGTACAGGGGCTGGCCGCCGTGATGGACCTCGCTGCCCACCTCGGGTCTGTGCTCTCCCAGCCACTCGGTGATGCGCCGGGTGTCGGCCGGGCTGGCCCCTGCGCCCTCGATGATGGTGACCAGCTCGTGGTCGTCGGTGACGAGCTTGGCCAGCAGTCCGGTGGCGGCCTCGGCCAAGGTCGGCGCCACCGTCTCGATGCGCTTGCTGGACAGGCCCAGCCAGTCGCCTTCATGGATGGGGCCGGCCTCGGCGGACGAGTCGCGCACCGCCCTCGTCACCTCGCCGCTCACCACCCGGTCCGCGGCCTGGGCCATGGCCTCGGCGTTGTCGTCGGCGGTGGCGTACGGGTCGTATTCGAGGAGGGCGGCGAAGCCTTGGGCGATGCCGGTGGTCTTGACGACGCGCACGGTCTTGTCGGTGAGGGGGGCGACCTGCTCGGCCACCGGGATGATGTTCTTGTTGTTGGGCAGGACGACCACTTCTTGGGCGGGCGCCCTCTCGACTGCTTCGAGGATCTGTGCGGTGGAAGGGTTCATGGACTGGCCGCCCGCCACGATCTGATGCACGCCCAGCGATCGGAAGATGCGCCGGATGCCCTCGCCGGTGGCCACGGCCACGACGGCGGTGGGGACGGGCTCGGCATCGGCGTCGGGGTCGTCGCCATCCGGTGGCGCTGTGTCCGCCGCCTCCCTGACCCAGCGCTCCTCCTCGACCTGCTCCATGAGGTCGGTGACCCGGATGTTGCGGGGGCGGCCGCAGTCCAGCGCGGCCTCGACGGCGGCGCCGATGTCATCGGTGTGGATGTGGCAGTTCCATATGCCGTCGCCGCCAACCACGACGATCGAGTCGCCGATGCCCGCCCACACGTCCTTGAAGGCGGGGATGGTCTGGTCGGGCGCTTCGAGGAAGTACATGACCTCGTAGCGCAAGTCCGACACGGCGTCGTGGGCGGCGTCGATCTCGGGGGTGTGCGCCGGCGCCGCCCCGCTCGTGCCCGAGGACGGAAGGGCTTGCGGCGTGTCCGTCGGCTCGGGCAGGGGGCGGTCCGCGACGATGTGCAAGAGCGCGTCGAGCAGCAGGAGGAAGCCGGCGCCGCCCGCGTCGACCACGCCCGCCTGCTTGAGGACGGGCAACAGGTCCGGCGTCTCGGCCAGGGCGATGCCGCCCGCGGTACGGGCCGCGTCGAGCACGTCGACCAGAGCCTTGTCCTGGTCGGCCGCCTCGCGTGCCCCCGCGGCCGAGGCCTTGACGACCGTGAGGATGGTGCCCTCGACGGGACGCATCACCGCTTGATAGGCGGCCGCGCTGGCCCCGTCGAGCGCTTCGGCCAGCTCCTTGGGGCCAGCCGCGTCCACGCCCTTGCAGCCGTCGGCGATGCCTCGCAGGACTTGGCTCAAGATCACGCCCGAGTTGCCCCGGGCGCCCATGAGGGAGCCGTGGCTGATGGCCTTGCAGGTGGAGACCATGTCCTCGGCCCCGTCCAGGGCGGCCATGACCGACTCGAGGGTGAGGGCCATGTTGGTGCCCGTGTCGCCGTCGGGCACGGGGTAGACGTTGAGGCGGTTGACGGACTCCTGGTGCGAGCGGAGGAGGTCGCGGTAGGCGGCGACCGTGGCGCGGAGGTCGGCCGCGTCCAACCGCTCGAGGAGTGTCATACGGGCGACGATGCTAACCTTCTCCGGTTCCCCTTCCGACCTTGAGGAGTGCGCGTCATGGCAGCGGTGTGCGAGGTGTGCGGCAAGCATCCCTCATTCGGCATGAGCATCAGCCACTCGCATCGGCGCACCAAGCGGCGGTGGAATCCGAACATCCAGCGGATCAGGGCCATCGTGAACGGCGCCCCCAAGCGCCTGCACGTGTGCACGTCGTGCATCCGCGCGGGCAAGGTCCAGAAGGCCTCCCACTAGCAGGCCCCTCCGACTTTTCCACAGCAGCAGGTGCTGTGGAAAAGTTGAGATCTCAGTCGGGCTCGGGCTGGGCGGTCTCGGCGGGGGCGGTGGCCTCGTCCGACGTGCGGTGCTCCACGTAGGTCGTGGGCGCCGCGTCCCTGTCCGCTTGACGCTCGTCCGACTCGGCCAGGATGGCCTCGGCTTGGGCCTCGGCGTCGTCGGTGCCCGCCAGCCGTTCTGGATCGGTCAGCTCCTGGGCCCTGCGGGCCACTCGGTCATCTGCCATAGGTCTTGATGTCCCCCGAGACGGCGCGTTCCCAACCGGGGTTGTTCCCAGCGGGCTGCGTCAGGCAGTGACGAGAAGTCGAAGCTCCTCTTCGCCCGAGGCGGTATTGGGCTGGCCCAACACCTCCCAGGACTTCATCTTGACGTGCACGGTTCGCTTCGGACCCGACAAATAGAGGCCGATCGCTTCAAGGAGGTTCTCGAGCAACTCGTCCATGTTCTCACCGGAGGCGAAACAGCCCTCCAATTCGACGACCTCGGCCCAAAGGCAGCCTGGGTCCTCGTTGACACGAACTCGGTATTCGACCTCGCGCCGTCTCACTGCCTACCTCTCGTCGGAGCCTGGGCCTCCCTTGAGGCCAGCTTGCCGCAGAATCCGATCACTCAAGTCGGCACTGTAATCACGGCCGTGATGCTGTGGGAGCGTGATGGGCCGGTGGCCCTCTTTCTCCATCTTCACGGAATGCCGTCCGCCGAGCGTCCTGACCCAGCCGTATTGCTCAAGCAGTGCCTGCGCTTTGGACTGGGAGAGAATCCGCGGGAGGGCGCGGCGACCTTTTGCCAATACCTCACTCCTAATCGTGCTCGGCACCCCCCAGAAGCTGGGCCGCGCCTGATTGGAACTGCGTTCATCGTCGTCCTCCCAGGTGCTATTACGAGCACGCGCCGCGACCGTGTCTGGAAACTTGCGCAAAGCCGACAATTGGCGTGTGCGGCGCACTCGGGCGCCGAACATTACGGACGCGATGTGCGCTTAAACGGCGCGTTCCCAACCGGGGTTGACGGGGCCGATGCCGCCGCCCAGGGTCACGCCCGCGGCGATGGCGTGGTCGATGAACCGCTTGGCCGCCACACACGCGTCGGCGGGCTCCATGCCCCGAGCCAACTCGGCCGCGATGGCGGCCGACAGGACGCAGCCCGTCCCATGCGTGTGCCTGCCCTCGATGCGGCGCGACTCAAGCCACACCGGGTCGCCCCCTGCGGCCAGCAACAGGTCGGGCGACTCGTCGCCGCCCAGGTGCCCGCCCTTCACCAGCACGACCTTGGCTCCGTGGCCGGACAAGGCCCGCGCCGCCTCCTCCATGGCAGGCCGCCCGTCGATCTCGAAGCCGACCAGGGCCGCGGCCTCGGGCAGGTTGGGCGTGACCACAGTGGCCAGCGGCAGAAGCTCGGCCCGCAGCGCGCCGACGGCGTCGTCGGCCAACAGCGTGTCGCCGTGCTTCGAGACGAACACCGGGTCGACCACCAGATTCGGCACGCCGAAGTCGCGCACGGCTGCGGCCACGGCCGACACCAGCGTGGCCGAAGCCAGCATCCCCGTCTTGGCCGCGTCCACGCCGATGTCGGTGACGACCGAGTCGATCTGGCGACGCACCAATTCGGGCGACAGGGCGTCGAACCCCTGCACGCCCAACGTGTTCTGGGCCGTCACCGCAACCAGCGCGCACGTGCCCCATACGCCGTGGGCCTCGAACGTCTTGAGGTCGGCGACGACGCCTGCGCCGCCGCCGGAGTCCGACCCCGCGATGGTCAGGGCCACCGGCGGCCTGGGCGACGAAGCAGACCCCAAAGACGTCGACCGGTCGGTCAGGCCCACTGGTGCTGCCACCCGGCCGACGGCAGCTCGCCGTCGCCCAGGGTGCGCTCGGCCGGGTCGGCCGTGCACCGGCCGATGGCGATGGGCTGGCGCAGCCCGGCCTCGGCGAACGACGCGCAGATGTGCCCGGCGTTGGTCGCGGTGAAGGCCAGCTCGTAGTCCTCCCCGCCGCCCAGGGCCTGGGCCAGCGACGCGCCCTCGGCGACGGGCACGTGGTCGAGGGCGAGCCCCACCCCCGACGCGTCGGCCAGGTGGCGCAGGTCGGCGGCCAAGCCGTCGGACACGTCGACCATGGCCGTGGCGCCCGCGGCCCGAGCGGCCCGGCCCTCTGCGACCCGTGCGATAGGGCGGCGATGGGCCGCAGCCAGGGCGGGCACCAAGTGCCCCCGTCCCTCGCGCAACGCCTCCAAGCCCGCGGCCGACGAGCCCAGCGGGCCGGTGACGAAGATGGTGTCGCCCGGCAGCGCGCCGGATCGCAGCACCGGCGGCCTGCTGCCCGCATCACCGAGCACGGCGACGGACACGACCAGTTGCGCGCCCGACGACAGGTCGCCGCCGACCACCGGGCATCCGTATGCGTCCACCGCCTCCGCGATGCCCTCGTACAGCAGCTCCAAGTCGATGTCGGGCGGCCCGGCCACCGACACCAGCGCGTGCGTCGGGTCGCCGCCCATGGCCGCGATGTCGCTCACGTTGACCGACATGGCCTTCCAGCCGAAGTCGTCCAAGCCCACGAAGCTCAGGTCGGCGTGCACGCCCGCCACCACCAGGTCCGAGGCCAGCAGCAGGCCGCCCAGCGGAGCCACCACCACGGCCGCGTCATCGCCTATCCACGTCTCGCCCGCGGGCGGGCTGGGGAGGAGCCTCCGCAGCCGCTCGATGGCCTCGAACTCGCCCGTCATCGAGGCCCTGCAATAACGTCCATCGCCGCGCAGCGTAGGCCGTCGGTGGAGGGAGCCCGTCCGTGCAAGGCGTCATCAAGTCGTACGACCCCGGCACCCGCCTCGGCGTGGTGGTCAGGGACACCGACAGAAGCGAGTACGACCTGGCCGCCGACGCCCTCGCCGGGTCCATCTTCCGCATGCTGCGGCAGGGCCAGCGGGTCGTCTTCGAGTTGGACGACCGGGGTCTGGCGACCCGCCTGCGGCTGGGCTCCGAGGTGGACATGGGCAGCCCGGACGACCCGCCCGAACAACGGGGCTGACCGCCCGCGACCAGGCGGCGTGAATTGGTCGTCCACTGGCCCGCATTCCTACGATTGCGGGATGGGTTCGTCCACTCCTCTCACGAATAACCGCAAGCTGCTGGCCTGGGTCGAGGAGGTGGCCGCACTCACGCAGCCGGACCGGGTCGTGTGGTGCGACGGGTCGGCTGACGAGTACGACGAACTCTGCCAAGGGCTCGTCGACCAAGGAACGTTCACCCGACTCAGCGACGCCAAGCGGCCCAACTCGTACTGGGCTGCGTCGGACCCGGGCGACGTGGCCAGGGTCGAGGGCAGGACGTACATCTGCTCGGCCAAGGAGGACGACGCGGGCCCCACCAACAACTGGCGTGACCCGGCCGAGATGAAGCGCATCCTCACCGAGCTGTTCCGCGGCTCCATGCGCGGACGCACCATGTACGTGGTGCCCTTCTCCATGGGGCCGTTGGGCTCGCGCATCGCCCACATCGGCGTGCAGCTCACCGACTCGGCCTATGTCGCCGTCAACATGCGGATCATGACCCGCATGGGCAAAGGCGCGTTGGACGTCCTCGGCGACGACGGCGAGTTCGTGCCCTGTCTGCACTCGGTGGGCTTCCCGCTCACCGACGGCCGGGCCGACGTGCCCTGGCCGTGCGACGCCGAGAACAAGTACATCGTCCATTTCCCCGAGACCCGCGAGATCTGGTCGTACGGGTCCGGCTATGGCGGGAACGCGCTGTTGGGCAAGAAGTGCTTCGCGCTGCGCATCGCATCGGTCATGGCGCGCGACGACGGCTGGCTGGCCGAGCACATGCTGATCCTCAAGCTCACCTCGCCCGACGGCGAGACCCGCTACGTCACCGGCGCCTTCCCCTCCGCGTGCGGCAAGACCAACCTGGCCATGCTCATCCCCACCGTCCCGGGCTGGAAGGTGGAGACGGTGGGCGACGACATCTGCTGGATGAAGTTCGGCCCCGACGGCCGGCTGTACGCCATCAACCCGGAGGCGGGCTTCTTCGGTGTGGCGCCCGGCACCAACCACAAGACCAACCCCAACGCCATGCTCACGCTGGACGGGAACTGCATCTTCACCAACACCGCGCTGACGGACGACGGCGACGTGTGGTGGGAGGGCATGACCGACGAGTCGCCCGCCCACCTCACCGACTGGAAGGGCCAGGACTGGACGCCCGCGTCGGGCACGCCCGCGGCCCATCCCAACGCCCGCTTCACGGCGCCGGCCGCGCAGGACCCGGCCATCGCCCCCGAGTGGGAGGACCCGGCCGGCGTCCCCATCGACGCCATCCTCTTCGGCGGCCGGCGCTCGACCACGGTTCCGCTGGTGAGCGAGGCCTACGACTGGCAGCACGGCGTCTTCCTCGGCTCGATCATGGCGTCGGAGACGACGGCCGCGGCCGAAGGCCCGGTGCGGGTGCGCCGTGACCCCTTCGCCATGCTCCCGTTCTGCGGCTACAACATGGCCGACTACTTCGCCCATTGGCTGTCGGTCGGCGGGTCTTCGTCACCCGACAAGCTGCCCAAGATCTTCTACGTCAACTGGTTCCGCAAGGACCCGAACGGCAAGTGGCTGTGGCCCGGCTACGGCGAGAACAGCCGGGTGCTGGAGTGGGTGTTCAACCGGGTGGCAGGCCGCGGCGGGGCCGACGAGACGCCGATCGGCTACGTGCCGAGCCCTGACGACTTGAACGTGGACGGGCTCGACGTGTCCGCTGAGGACTTGACCGAGCTGCTCAAGGTGGACGCCGAGGAGTGGCGGGGCGAGCTGCCCAGCATCGAGGAGCACTACGCCCAGTTCGGCGACCGCCTGCCGGGAGCGCTGCGCGACGAGTTGGCCAACCTGGAGAAGCGCCTCTCCTCCTGACCCCGTCTTTGCGCATTTGGGCGCAGTTCTGGTCGCTTGCTCGACACAACTGCGCCCAAATGCGTGGAGGCGGCGTGGTGGTGGTGGGGTGGTAGCCGGGCGTGCGGCGGGTGGTCGCAGGGGGGGCCTGCGCGGGCCGGCTACGATGCCGGATTCCGGTAGAGGCTCCGGCTGAGGCATGAGGAGGCTGGCAAGTGTCGGTTAGCGCGTACGTGCTCATCCAGACCGAGGTGGGCAAGGCGGCTCAAGTCGCCGAGGAGGTCGGTCTGATCGACGGCGTCGTGTCCGCCGAGGATGTGACCGGCCCCTACGACGTCATCGTCAGGGCCGAGGCCAACTCGGTGGACGAGCTGGGCCGCATGGTCGTCAGCAAGGTCCAGCTCATCGACGGCATCACCCGCACCCTCACCTGCCCGGTGGTGCACCTCTAACCAGAGCAAGAGCCAGAAGGCCGCTCACGCCGCTCACGCTTTGAGCATGGCCCGGATGCCGAGCCCCATCACGAACAGCCCGCCTCCGCCGTACAGCAGGTACAGGCGGTGCCTGAGCTGCTGTCGGTACGAGTAGACGATGCCCACGGCGATGATGGCCACGAAGCCGTAGAACATGTGGAACTGCGGGGCCTTGGCCTTCTCCCCCGCCACCAGCCCGACGCCCAAGCCGACCTGCACGAACACGGCGAACTCGACGATGCCGGTGAACCACCACAACGCGCGCGTCCGCAGCACCGGGTAGCGGTGGGCGGCCAGGGCCCACAGCCCGGCCAGGCCGTTGCCGATGACCACGACCCATGCCCACGTGGCGTGGACGTCCAGCAGCGTGGTGGCGGGCACGAGGCCGCAGTCTTGTCGCGCTCAGTCCCAAATACGGCAATCAGCGCGACAAGACGGGTTAGACGTTGGCGGCCGCGTAGGCGGCCTCGGCGTCGCGCTTGGCCTCGGCCGCGATGTCGACCAGCTCGGTGATCTCGTCGTCGGTGAACCCGGCCATGCCCCGGAACTTGCGGGCCAGGTGGATCGGGTTGTCCTCGTCCTCGCCCCGGAACCCGCCGAAGCTGAACAACTTGTCGACCGTGCGCTGGAACTCGAGGGCCTGGGCCTGGCGCTCCTTGTCGGTGGCCGTCAGCTTGCGCAGCCAGTCCGACCCCATCTTCACGTGGGTGACCTCGTCGGCCAGCATCCAGTCCTCGCAGAAGAACAGCACCGGGTCCGACGTCTCCGAGCCGAAGTCCCGCATGGTGTTGAACACGTCGATGGCCAGCCCCTCGAGAGCCCGGTTGACGCCGGTCAGCCGCAGCACGGGATCGGCGTTGCAGGCCGCCTCGAACAGCAGCGTCTGCTCGGCGAACTGGCCGATCTCGGTACCCATGTGCTCGGTCAGCTTCACGCTGATCTCGACGTGCCTGGCCTCGTCCCAGCACTGACGGGCCATGTCGAGCTTGAGCTCGAAGGGCACGTCCTCGCGCTCCTTGCCGACCTCGAAGTCGTAACACGTCCGGCCCGCCCCTTCGAGGGCCTGGATCTCGCCCACGAAGATGCTGTGCATCAACTGACGGGCCGCGTCGGGCGACTCGGGGTCGGCGGCCCGAAAGGCGTTCTCCCGCTTGCCCACGTTGGCGTTGCGGGGGTCGAAGATGGCGTCTTCGATGCGGATCCGGGTGAACCGGTCGTCCCTCGCCAGGTCCTCAACGGTCAGCATGCGCTTCATCGGCTGGTTCCCCCATACGAATGACGGCGGTGCGAAAGACGGCGGTGCCAAAGATGACGGGCGCGTCAGGGAAAGTCTACCCCCGCCTCCGCAGCCTGCCCACCCCCACGCCGACGCCCACGCCGACCACCAGCCCGACGCCGATGACGACCGGCCACGGCATCGAGCCGCCCCGGCCGGACTGGCCGGGCAGTTGCGACTCCTGCCAGCGCGTCTCCCCCACGATCTCGACCCGCTTGTCCCCCACCTGCACCGGCAGCCGCCACGTCTTCTTCAGCCCCTTGCGGCCCTGGCCGTCGGGCGTGAAGAACTGGGCCCGCCGGTCGAGCCACAGCACCTGGTCCGAGGACTGGGCCACCCACCGCGCCGGCTCCCTCGACCCCACCGGCCCGGTGGGCTGATGGCCGCCCTTGGCCTCGGCCGTGAAGGTCCACGTGGGGCTGGCCTCGTTGACCTCGACCTTGCCGCCCGCAAACCGGGCCATGGGCTCGTCGGCCTCGCCCAGCACGACGACGGTGGGCCCGTCGGCGGGCACGCCGAACACGGACAGCAGCGGGATCTGGCTGCTGAAGGCCATGGCCTTCAGCCCGTCGGGGACCCTGGTGATCTTGGCCTCCCAGTCGCCGCTCGGGAACTGGTACTCCCGGTGGCCCTTCACCGTCACGGCCTGGTCGCCGTAGCGCATGGGCACGGTCCACGACTCGAGCCGCACCGGCTTGCGGTTCTTGACCGCGGGCGGGGTCGCCATCACGCCCCTGTGCAGCCGGTGGTCGAACCAGCCCCACGCGGGCTCGGATGTCATCCGCCCGAACACGGGCTCGGCCGCAGGGTCGGCGTCCTTGGGCGGGATGGCCGCGCCCGTCGGGTCGTTGGACTTGTACCAGGTCGGCGACTTCAGGTTGGCGAAGGCGCCCTGCGGGCCGATGCGCAAGAAGGGCTCGCCCTGCTCGCCCAGCACGATCAGGTCGGTCGACGTGGCGTTCTGCACCACGAGCTGGTCGGCCACGGAGATGCGGGCCTCGATCACCACGCCCTTGGGGAGGCGAGGCGTGATCGAGTCGATGACGGCCCGCACGCCCGGCACCTCCTCATGGGCCTGCGCCGCAGGCCATGTCTGCCAGCCGCCAAGCCCGAGCCCGGACGCGACAGTCGCCGCCACCCCGAGCAGGGCAGCGGCGACCAGTCGTACGGCGGTGGGTCTCACTCTTCGATTCTGACCGCTGTCCTGCGCCTTCGGGTGCCGGCCAGGGCCATGACCGCCATGAGGGCGGCCGCCCCGACCGCGACCAGCGCCGAGCGCCGAGGCCGGTCCGATGCCCGGTCAGCGGCCACCGTCTTGGCCGAGAGGGGCGTGCCCGCGGGCGACGCCTTGGCCACGGCCTTGGTCACGGGCTGGGCCGTGGCCGCCACGGGCAGGCCGCCCAGGACGGACGGGGCCGCAGTCGAGCCGCCCGTTGCCGCCACCGGGGGAACGGCCATGGCCGCGGCCTTCGGGTAGGTCGGGGCGTTGCGGGTCCACGCCGGGGCGCTGACGCCCACGAAGACCTGCTTGGCCACCGAGGGCACCATGCCCTTGTCCGTGCCCTTGTTGAGGAAGAGCATGTACGCACCCGAGGGCAGAACCGCCTTGTTCGAGGTCACCGAGACCTGCAGGGCGTCGCCCGTGCGGCTGGTGATGGGCAGCTCGACCACGCGCTGGTCGGCGTCGATGAGGTGCGTCTCGGCCGGGTTCTTGACCAGGACGACGCTCTCGACGGAGCCGGGGTCGGTGGTCGGGATGACCAGGTTCTGGCCGTAGTTGATGCGGGCCGACATGTTGCCGATGACCGGCCTGCTCACGCCCCAGTGCAGGTACGGCGGCTCGTACAACTCGAAGCTGGCGTCCTTGAAGTTGTTGGAGGACGTGCGCACTCCGTTGTCGGGATCGTTCATCACGTTGTAGTAGGTGTTCGGGATCGGGGCATGGCCGCCGATCAGCACCCGGCCGTCGGGCAGGAGCACGGCGTTGTTGTGGTACGTCCGGCGACGGTTGGCCACGGCCACGTCGCTCCACGTGCCGCCCACATAGCTGCCGTCGTCGTCCCTGACGGGCGTGAACAGCTCGGCCTGGCGGATGGGGCTCTCATGACCGGGCGACACGACCTCGTCCACGTCGGCCCCGCTGAACGCCAGCACCTGGCCGGTGGGCAGGGTCACACCGCTGGAGTACCAACGACGGCGGCCCAAGGGGCCGGCGGGCATCGACACCAGCGTGTCCTTGTTGCCGTCCGTCGTCACCGTGTCGATGCGGCTCGAGTCGGTGGGGATGTAGCTCCCCGGCGACATGAGGGTCACACCGCCGGCGGTGAGGTAGGCGGCCTTGTTGTACTGGCCGTTCTCACCCGGGTGGAAGGGCAGGGCCTGCGAGAAGGTCGAGCCACGGAAGCCGGGCTCTGAGATGTTGCGCTCGCCGTTGGTGGGGTGGTCGAGGCCGGGCACGCCCAGGTCGGTCCACGTCTTGGTGGCCGGGTCGTAGCTGGCCGCGATGTTCCAGAGCGCCTGCTTGTAGGACTGGCCCATCGGGTTGAAGGCCTGGCCCGCGGCGTCGTAGTAGACGTGGCCGTTGGGCAGCAGGTGCAGACGAGGGAACAGCGGAAGCGAGCGCTGGGCCGACGTGCCGTTGTCCGTCCACGTGCCTGCCTGGACGTTGTAGGTCTCCGTCTCGGGCACGTTGTCGCCGCTGCGCTGCGGGTCCTTGTTCGGGTAGATGGGCTTGATCAGCTTGGTGACGCCGCTGGCGATGAAGATGTTGCCGTCGGCCAGGGTCACCATCGACGGGTACCAGCGGCCGTAGTTCAGCGAGCCGGTGGGCTTCCACGCGTTGGCGGCGGGGTCGAAGATGCGGGCGTTGCGCACGCCCTCAAGCTCGATGACACCGTGCGACTCGTCGATGCGGGGCTCGGCGTAGTAGTTGGTGCCGCCCGCGGCCAGGATGCTGCCGTCGGCCAACTGCTTCTGGTCCGAGCAGAACAGGCTGCCGTCGCTGTTGTTGTCCGGGTTCGGGTTGGCGTTGGTGGTGTTGGGGATCAGCGGGGGCTCGCCCGGTGCGGGGAAGTAGCCGTCGGCGTGGGCCGGGGTCAGCCACGAGCTGCTGAGCGGATCGGCCCAGTTGATGGAGAGCACCCGGCTGCGGTCGTTGCGCGCCAGGTCGCCGCCCGAGGGGACGACGGCCTCGTCCGGGCTGTCCAGGTCCTCGGAACCCTCGATGGCGTTCCAGTACAGGACCCTGCCGTCGGCCAGGACGTTCTCCGACGCGCCTGCGGGCAGGCAGTCGTGGTGGCCCTTGTCGTCGGCGGGCAGACAGCCGGTGTCGCCCCGAGGCGTGCCCGTGAAGGTGTTGTCGGCCGCGTTGTACGTGGCCCTGTCCTCACGGAACGGCGTGGTGAAACGTCCGATGGTCGCGGCCGAGTCGCCTTCTGCATGTGCTGCGGGCACGACGGCTGGAGCCAGCCCCATGCCCGCGGCGAGGACGACAGCAACAAGGTTGCGCTTGCGCACGCGGTTTCCCCCCAACTTCCCAGACGGAACGGTCAGGGGAAGATTTCGCCATGGCCGTGCATGATCCTGCCCGCCATCGTTCGCCGGGCTGCCTTACCTGTCGACGGTGTGAACCATCCAGGTCTCCACTTTGTCGAGGTATTGGACCGGGTCGACCATGGCCGCCCGTTCGGGGCTGGCGTAATAGGCCCGCTCGGCCGACTCGAAGTCGCCGTCGCCCTCGTAGGCGATCAGCCAGCCGAATTCGGCCTCGTCATCGCTCTGCCAGGCGGCCAGGACCCGAAAGCCGAACTGGCCCCGAACGGGGGCGGCGCCGTTGCGCCACGCGGCGAGGAAGGCCGCCATCTGGCCGGGCTTGACCTGATAGCGACGGAGCTGGGCCAGCACTGGTCAGGCCGGGTCGAGGATCGGGTCGCCCACCAGGCGGGTCTGCGGCGTCCAGGCCAGTTGGCCCTGGGCCATCAGCTCGCGCACGGCCGGAACAGGGTCGGGGTCGGAGAAGACCCGCCTGTCCTCGTAGTCCGCGGGACGTCCGGTGACGTCGACCACCCACCACGAGGCCTCCAAGGCGATGCCGTTGGGGTCGGTGAAGTAGACGCTGTGCATGATGTCGTGGTCGACCACCTCGGTGATCTCCACGCCCGCGGCGAGCAGCCTGGCCCGCAGGTCGACGAGCGACTGCTCGTCGGGGAGGTTGAACGACAGGTGGTCGAGTTGGAGGGGCTCGGGCACGGGCACGCCCGCGGGCTTGGAGAAGGTGCCCGCCCCAAGCCATTCGAAGAAGGCGACCGTGTTCTGCGGGCCCATCTCGAAGAAGTAGTGGCGCATGGGCCCCGCCTTCAAGGTGGCGGCCAACCGCATCCCCAACACCCCGTGGTAGAAGCGCACGGTCGCGTCCATGTCCGGGGTGACGAGGGCGAGGTGGTTGATGCCTCGCCAGCGGGGTGCTTCCACAGGTCGTGCCATAGGGCGAGGGTACGCCCTTGCGCGCCCGTACGGTTCGCCGGGGCGAACCGGTACCCTCTTGCCCCGGTGGGGCGAGACAAGAAGGCGGAGGTCCATGACGAGGCGCTGACGCTCGCGCTCTTGGACACGTTGCTCCACACCGCCCCCGTCGGCATGGGATTCGTCGACGCCGACCTGCGCTTCGTGCGGGTGAACGAGGTGCTGGCAGCCATGAACGGCGCCTCGGTCGAGGACCACGTAGGCCGACGGGTGGACGAGGTTTTGACCGGACTGGCCGACACCCTCGTCCCCATCCTCACCCGCACGCTCGAGACCGGCGTGCCCAGCGACGAGATCGAGGTCAAGGCGGGCCCGGCCGACGACCAGCGCTGGGTCATCAGCTACTACCCCGTGCGCGAGGGCCAAGGCCCGGTGGTGGGCGTCGGCGTCGTGGTGCGGGACGTGACCGAGCAGCGCCGGGCGGCCGAGGAGCTCGACACCAGGGCCCGCCACCTCGGGGCCTTGGCCGAGCTGGGCCAACGGGCCCTCATCGTGGACGACTTCGACGGCCTCCTGCACGAAGGGGCGGGCCTGCTGGGCGCCATCTTGGGCGCCGACTTCGTGGACGTGCTCGAACACGACCCGGACGCGGGCCAGTTCGTGCTGCGACTGGCCCAGGGCTTCGGCGCCGAGGTGGGCACGCGCCTGTCGGCGGGAGTCGACGTGCAAGCAGGCTTCGCCCTGCACCACCGCATGCCGGTGGCCGTGCCCGACGTGGGCCAGGAGTCGCGGTTCACCACCCACCCCGCGGCGCACGGGCTGGAGGCCCAGGCCTCGTTGACCGTCGTGATCCGCGGCCCGGGCCGGCCCTTCGGCGTGCTGGGCGTGTCGAGCAAATCGCCGAGGGAGTTCCGCTCGGCCGAGGTCGACTTCGTGCAGTCGATGGCCAACGTGTTGGGCACCGCCGCGGCCAGGGCCCGCATCGACGCGGCCCTGCGCTCCGAGCGCGAGCGCCTCCGGTTGGCCCTGGACGCGGGCGGCCTGGGCGACTGGGAATGGGACATGGACGCCAACCAGGTGTCGTGGTCCGACTCGCTGCACGAGATCTACGGCTTGGCGCCCGGCGAGTTCGACGGCTCCTTCGAGCAGTACGTGTCCCTCATCCACCCGGACGACCGCCAGCACGTGCGAGACACCATCGACGCGGCCTTGCAGGGGGGGCTCGAGACCTACACCGTCGAGCACCGAGTGGTCACTCCGGACGGCTCGACCCGCTGGGTCGCGGGCCAGGGCATCGTGCGGCGCAAGGACGACGGGACGCCGTTCGGGATGATCGGCGTGTCGTCCAACATCACCGACCGGGCCGAGGCCGAGTACAAGCAGACCGTGCTGTTCGCGGCCGAGCAGGAGGCCCGGACGGAGGCCGAGGCAGCCCGAGACAGGCTCGAGTTCCTGGCCGAGGCCAGCGAGGTGTTGGCCAGCTCGCTCGACTACCGGGCCACGTTGAGCCAGGTCGCCTACCTGGCCGTGTCCCGACTGGCCGACTGGTGCGCGGTCGACATCGTCGAGGAGGAGGGCGACCTGCCCACCACCGTGGCCCTGGCCCACATCGACCCGGACAAGATCGCCATGGCCGCCGACTTCAGGGCCAAGTACCCGCCCGACCCGTACAGCGACGAGGGCGTGGGCGGCGTCATCCGCTCCGGCCAGCCCTACGTCATCCCGATGATCACCGAGGAGATGCTGATCGGAGCCGCGCTGGAACCCGATCATCTGGAGGCGATCAGAGCCTTGCGCCTCACGTCTTCGATGATCGTGCCGCTGGTGGCGCGGGGCCGGACACTCGGCGCCATCACCCTCATCACGGCCGAGTCGGGCCGGGTCTACGCCGACGACGACTTGGCCTTGGCCATGGACCTGGCCCGGCGGGCCGCGGTCGCCATCGACAACGCCCGCCTCTACCGCGAGCGGTCCCAGGTCGCCGAGGCCTTGCAGCGCAGCCTCCTCCCGCCCAGCAGTCCGGAGATCCCCGGCCTGGAGGTGGCAGTCCGCTACCGGCCCATCGGCCAGGGCGCGGAGATCGGCGGCGACTTCTACGACGTGTTCGAGGCCAGCGAGTCCTCGTGGGTCGTGGTCATCGGCGACGTCTGCGGGAAGGGCACGGCCGCTGCGGCCTTGACCGGCCTGGCCCGCGACACCATCAGGGGCGTGTCCATCCGAGAGCGGGCGCCGCGCCGCGTGCTGCGCGTCCTCAATGAGGTCGTGGTCCGCAGGCAGGACGAGGACCCTCGGTTCTTGACCGTGGCCCTGGCCCGGCTGGAGGTCGACGCCTCCGGGGCCCGCATGTTGATTGCGTGCGGCGGCCATCCCCTGCCGCTGCTGCTGCGGGCCGACGGCACGCTGGAGGAGGCCGGGGCACCGGGCATGCTGCTCGGCCTGTTCCCGGACGTGGACCCGGCCGACGTGAGCGTGGAGCTGCGACCCGGTGACGCGGTCGTGTTCTACACCGATGGGGTCACCGAGGCCCGGGGTGAGGACGGGCAGTTCGGCGAGGGCAGGCTGCGGGCCTTGCTGGAGGCCGCCGGCGGGTCCGGCTCTGGCTCTGCCGGCTCTGGCTCTGTCGCCGACGCCGAGGGGTTGGCCCAGGCCGTGATCGACGCGCTGGACCAGTTCCAGCCCGGCCCGGCCCAAGACGACGTGGCCGTGGTGGTGCTGCGGGTCCCCACCCCGGCCTAATCCCGTCCGACTTGTCTTGCTGATTGCCGTATACGGCATCTGGCGCGACAAGAGCGGGCTGACCGCCTATTCGGCGCCAACCGGACAATGATGGGTCCATGCGCAACCTTGTGAGGCTGGTGGCCGTCATGACCCTCGTCGGCGTGGTGGCGGGCGGATGCGGCAAGTCCAACAGCGGTAGTGCCGGCAGCGGGACGGGAACGGGGACGGCGGACACGGCCGCGCCGGTCAAGCTCTCGGGAACGACCAATAACCACGGGACCAAGGACTTCACCGGCAAGGGCGGATCGGCCGACGTCACGGTCGAGCTGGACGACTTCTACATGGCCCCGACCTTCATCAAGGCCAAGGCGGGCCAGACGCTGTCGATCACGATCAAGAACGACGGCAAGAACGCCCACACGTTCACGACCGGCGGCGGCGTGGACGAGCAGGTGAACCCCGGCAAGTCGGCCAAGGCCAGCCTGACTGCGCCCGCATCCGGCGTGCTCGTCTACTACTGCCGGTTCCATCAGGGCCAGGGCATGCAGGGCGCGGTGTACTTGAAGGACGGCGCCAGCTCCGAGACGCCCAGCACCGCAGGCTCCGGCGGCAGCGGCTACTAACTCCGCCGGCCTCCCCGGCCCGCGCTGACTCACGTGTGGAGGACATAGCCACCCGTTGGGTGTGGCTATGTCCTCCAGTCCGTTGACAAGGGCCTTCCGGGAATGCATGCTCGGTATGCATTCCACAGGAGGGGGCGCGGATGTCGGTGCGGGAAGGGCTGTTGGCCCTGTTGGGGGACGAGCCGGTCCACGGCTACGTCCTGAAGACTGGCTTCGAGGCCGCAACCGGCGGGGTCTGGCCCCTCAACGTGGGGCAGGTCTACAAGACGCTTGAACGGCTCGAGCGCGACGGGCTGGTCCACGCCCGAGAGCGCCAGGGGCAGCGCCAGTACCGCATCACCGATGACGGCCTGGCCGCGCTGGGCGCGTGGTGGGACGCCGTGCCCGACGACGAGCCGCCGCCGCGCGACGAGTTGATGCTCAAGGTCTTGATGGCGGTGGGCCAAGGCCGCGACCACGCGCTGGACGTCATCACCAAGCAGCGGAGCGCGGTGATGGCCCAGTTGCAGCTCCGCAGGCGGGGGCCGAGCACGGCCCGTCGACGCGGCCGCGACCCGATGGTGGCGGCCATGGTGGACGACGCCCTGGTGGTGCGGGCCGAGGCCGACCTGCGCTGGCTGGACCTGTGCGAGGAGCGGCTGACCCATCCCGATCCATCCGAGGAGACCGGCCGTCGGCCCGTCACCCGGCCCCGACGCGGCACCCGAGGAGCGCGCTCATGACCACCCCGATCCTGGAACTGCGAGACGTGGTCAAGAGCTACGGCGCAGGTCCCACCGAGGTCCGGGCCGTGACCGGCGTGTCGCTGGCCGTGGCGCCGGGCGAGTTCGTAGCCGTGCGGGGCCCGTCGGGGTGCGGCAAGTCGACCCTGCTGCACATGGCGGGCGGCCTCGAGGACCCCACCGCGGGCCACGTGCTGTTCGACGGACGGGCCTTGTACGAGATGAGCGCGGCAGAGCGGGCCGGGCTGCGGCGAGGCGGCGTGGGCTACGTCTTCCAGCGGCTGAACCTGGTGCCCAGCCTCACGGCCATGGAGAACGTCATGCTCCCCTTGGAGTTGGACGGTGTGGGCTCGCGGGAGGCCAAGGAGCGGGCGGCCGAGGCGCTCGACGCGGTGGGGCTCGACCGCCATCTCGAGCGCTACCCGGACGACTTCTCGGGCGGGCAGCAACAGCGCATCGCCATCGCCCGGGCCATCGTCGGGACCCGTCGGCTGTTGTTGGCCGACGAGCCCACCGGCTCGCTGGACACGCCCACTGGCGACGCCGTGGTCGAGCTGATCGCCTCGTTGCCCGCACGGCTGGGCACGGCCGTGGTCCTCGTTACGCACGAGCCGCGGTACGCGGCGTGGGCCGACCGGGTCGTCTCCATGCGGGACGGGTGCGTGGTCGACACCACCGTCGCCCCGCCAGTGCGCAAGTCGGCCAGGCGGACGGTCGGGGCCCGGCGGTGAGGACCCGCGGCGGTGCCCGGCTGGCGGCCCGGTTGGCACGACGGGAGGTGCGGCGCAGGCCCTGGCGCTCGGCCTTGGTGGCCTTGCTGGTCGCCGGGCCGGTGGCGGGGATGACGGCCGCGACCGTGCTGGTCCGCACCAACCACCTCACGGCCATGCAGGAGTGGCGGTTCAACAGCGGACAGGCCGACGCCGTGTTGCCTGCTCGCGCCGCGGGCGATCTGCCGCCCGGCAGCCGAGCCGTGCCCTTCGAGACCGACTACCCGTTGCTGCGGACCGCGGCCGGTGACCGGGTGCGGGCCCAGGTCACGTCCATGCCGCTCGCCGACCCCATGGCCAAAGGCGTGTTCAACCTGCGGTCGGGGCGGGACCGGGTCGGTCCAGGCGAGGTCGTGTTGAGCAGCCATGCCGCCCACCGGCTCCATGTCCGGCTGCACGACGTGCTCCACGTCGAGCGGCCGGTGGCGCAAGACCTGACGGTGGTCGGCGTGGGCGAGGCCGCGGGATGGAAGGACAGCGATGTCGTCGCCCTCGAAGCAGGAAGGCCGTTCGGGTGGCGCACGCAATCCGAGCCCGGGTTGCTGGTCGACCTGCCCGCGGGGGTGACCGGCCATCGGCTGGACGCGTGGCTGAAGGCCTCGTTGGCCAAGGGCGGCGGCGTGAGCCTGGCGCCCGATCTGACCGCAGGCTTGGCGCCCGGCTCGGCCTCGGACAACGCCACCCGAGTGGTGGCGTGGAGCTGGGTGATCGGCGCCGCCGCCCTCACCGTGATCGGGATCGTGATCGCGGCTGCCTTCGCGGCCGGCGCCCGCAGGCAGTTGACGACCATGGGCCAGTTGGCGGCCAACGGGGCCACTCCGAAGATGCTGCGGCGCATGCTGTTGCTGCAAGGGACGTGGACCGGAGTCGTGGGCGCGGCCGGGGGTCTGATGCTTGGCTTCGTCTTGTTGGCCGCGGGCGCGCCATACCGGTACCAACTCCTTGGTCGGGACGTGGGGCCGTACAAGGTGCACGTGCCCGACCTGGTGCCTGCGGTGCTGCTCGGCGTGATCGCCGCCACCATGGCCGCCCTCATCCCGGCCCGAACCGCGAGCCGCACGCCCGTCCTGGCTGCGCTGGCGGGCCGACGGCCCGTCGCACCCGTTCCCGCCTGGCTGGCCACCGCGGGCGGCATCACGATCGGGGGCGGCCTGGCCTTGCTGGCCCTGTCCGTTCTCGGGGCCAAGAGCAACGCCAATGGCGATGTGTGGACGCTGACCGGCGGGGTGGGCGGAATGGCCGTGCTGTTGGGCGCGTGCGCGGTGGCCCCGGCCTACGTGAGCTGTCTGGAGCCGGTGGCGGCCCGGCTGCGAGGGACGTGGCGGCTGGCGGCCCGGAGCCTGGCCCGCCAGCGGACGCGCACCTCCGCGGTGGTTGCCGCCGTGGCCGCGGCGACCGCGCTGGCCGTGGCCGCGTCGGCCGTGGTCCTGGCCGTCGACACCCAGCGCAGGCACCGCAGCCCGCTGCTGGCCCTCGACCAGGTGCAGGTCGTCACCACGGTGAACTCGGTGGGTGGGGAGGGGGACACCCAGCCCCCGCCTGCAGTGCCCGCCCCGTCGCCGCCAGAGCTGGTGGACAGGATGCGGGCCGTGCTGCCGTCGGCTTCTGTGCTGCGGCTGACGACGCTGACCCCAGCCGTGGACGGGCCGTCGACGCCGCTGGTCGGCGGGTTCACGCCCGACCATCGAGGTCAGGCCGAGCATGCGGGCGATCCCCAAGCCGTCAGCAACACCACCGTCGCCGCGTTGGCGGACGCCGATGCCATGGCCGCGTACAAGCTGGATCGGGTGGCGCGGTCGGCTCTTGACCGCGACGGGGCCGTGGCCTTCGCCTTCGGCGCGTCGGGCCGCGTCGACCTCGGGGCGCCATCGGCCGCCGTGCCCATCCGGGTCCTGGACCGAGGTCGGTACTCGGTGGGCAGCCTGCCCCAGCTTCTGCTGACGCGGGCCAGGGCCCAGAGCCTCGGTCTGGTGGCCCAGCCCACCCACGTGGTGTTCCAGTTGCCGGAGCGGCTGACGGCCGACCAGCGCGACCAGGCCAGGGGCGTGCTCGAGGACTACGACGATCTGCACCCGATGGAGATCGTGGTCGACCCCGACGTTCCCGTGACGCGGCCCAGCACGACCGTGGACTTCGCGGTGCCGGAGAGCGGCCCCGACCCGCTGGTGCTGGAGACGCTGTTGGCCTTGTTCGCACTGGGTTTCTGCCTCTTCGTGGTCGCCGTCAACCTGGCGTTGGCCGCGGCCGAGACCCGCGAGGAGCGCGACACCCTCACTGTCGTCGGGGCTGCGCCTCGCACCATCAGCCGGGCCAACGGCCACAAGGCCCTCTTGCTCAGCCTGTTGGGCGCGGGTCTGGGCATCCCCGTCGGCCTGGTGCCCGTGTTCGTGCTGACCCGCGTGGACGCGGGCGACCTGCCCTTCGTGATGCCGTGGCGCCTGCTGGCCGCGCTGGCCGTGGCCGTCCCGTTGGTGGCCGCCGCGGCCACCAACGCGGCCAGCGCCGTCGGCCTGCGTCTGCGTCCCGCGCAGGTGTCGACCATGGCCTTCGACTGACGCCGACCCTTTTCACGTCTGGAGGACATGGCCTGTCGTTTCCGCAGGCCATGTCCTCCAGTCCGAGGACGGGTGGTGGTTAGGCGCCGACCGCGCTGGCCGCGGCCACCCCGTTGCCGTAGAGCACGACCAGGCACGGTCCGCCCCTGGGCGTGAACGGGACCACCAGCACACCCGGCCCCACCACGGTTGCCACCGCAGGCCCGCCGATGGCGCAGATGACGATGGCCGTGGCCATCTCGCCCGCCGCCGCGGTGACCGTCAGCGTGCCCAGCCCGATGGCCGCGGGCAGGTAGTCACACTCGGCCGCGCCGTCGGCCGTGACCGCGGCCGTGCACGTGAGCGGGGGCGGGATGGCGCCTGCCGGTGCCGCGGGAAGCAGCAGGCCCGCGAGGGCCAGCACCGAGACGACGGCGACTGCGGATGAGTACCTCGTGCGTCGTCGCATGGCTAGAACCCCACCGCCGTGGCCCAGCCCACACCCGTGCCCACCACTTCCACCACGCACAGCCCGGCTCTCGGCAGCGGCGGCGAGGGCGAGAATCCAGGCCCGACCACCACCAAGGCGAACGTGCCCACCGTGCAATGCAGCGTGGCCGCCGCGATCTCCCCCGCCGCCACCGTCAGCGTGAACCCGCCCACTGCGGCCGCGGGCGTGAGGGGCACCACCATGAACAGGCACTGCGCGGCACCGTCGCCGGTGACTGCGGCCGTGCACGTGGCGGGCGGTGGCAGGGCTCCCGCCGGTGGGGCCCCACCCACCCACATCAACGCGGTCGTCCCGATGGCCAGGGCGACCAGGAATCTGGTCAGACGTCGCATCACTCCCCCTTGGTCCTGCATTTGCCGGGGGGAGGTCCCGAGTTGTGCGAACGACCCTAACCCACGACGGCGGTGGCGCGCCCGGCCCCACCCCGCGAGTGGTGCGTCAGTAGGCCGCGTGCAGAAGGGCGCGCAGGTCGTCCTCGCTGACCGGACGAGGGTTGGTGGCCACGTTGCGGTTGTCCATGGCCAAGCGGGCCACGACGTCGAGCTCGGCCTCATCCACCCCGCAGTCGCGCAGCCCAGCGGGTAGGCCGAGCCGCGACCGCAGACGGTCGACCGCGCCTGCCGGATCGTCGGCATCGCCCAGCGCGTCCCCGATGCGACGGGCCTGGTCGGGCACGGCCTCGGCCGTGAAGCGCAAGGTGTGGGCCAACAGCACGGCGTTGGCCAGGCCGTGGGCGATGCCGGTGCGCGCCCCCACCACCTGGGCCAGTCCGTGGTGCACGCCCATGGCCGCGTTCTGCAGGCACCGTCCGCCGAGCACCGCGCCTTCGAGCATGCGGGTGCGAGCAGCCAGGTCGCCCGGCTCGTCGACCACTGCGGGCAGCGCCGACGCGACCCGCTCGATGCACGCCATGGCGATGGCCTCGGCCTCAGGAGTGCGCGTCGACGAGTAGGCGCACTCGATCCCGTGGGCCAGACAGTTCATCCCCGTCTCCGCGCTCACGCGCTGCGGAGTGTCCAAGGTGACCACCGGGTCGTACACCGCGGCCATGGGCGCCACCGTTGGCCCACCCGCGGCCTGCTTCTGGCGGCTGGCCTCGTCGGTCATGCCGAAGAACGGCGTGAGCTCGGCGCCCGAGTACGTGGTGGGCACCGAGACATGGGCCAGCAGGGGCTTGTCGGCGAAGGACCGGCCGGACATGCCCGCCTGCTGCTCGGTGAAGAAGCACACGCCCTTGGCCAGGTCCGAGCACGACCCGCCGCCGAACGACACCACCGCGTCCACGTTGTCGTCCGCGGCCTGGCCCAGGGCGGCCTGGAGCGCGGCAGTCGGAACATGCGGGCGCACGCCGTCGAACACCGACACCAAGGCGCGACCCAGCGAGCGCACGACCCGCTGCCCGGCGTCGGAGTCACGCCGCCCCGCGGTGGTCACCAGCAGCACTCGGCGGCCGCCCACCTCCTTCACCACCTCGCCCAACCGATCGACCGCGTCGGTGCCGAAGACGATCTTCTGGGTGTACCCGGTGTGGGTCCACGACCGAAGGGTCACAGCTCCTGCTTGCGCAGCTCGGCTTTGAGGATCTTGCCCGTGCCGCCCTTGGGCAGGTCGGGCAGGAAGTCGACGCGCTTGGGCGCTTTGAAATGGGCCAGACGGTCGCGCACGAACTTGATCAGCTCCCGCTCCGTCACCGGCCCCGCGCCGGGTCGCAGCGACACGAACGCCCGCGGCACTTCGCCCCAGCGCTCGTCGGCCATGCCCACGACCGCGACCTCGTAGACGGCGGGGTGGGCGGCGAGGACCGACTCGACCTGCACGGACGACACGTTCTCGCCGCCGCTGATGATGATGTCCTTCTTGCGGTCGACGATGGTCACGTAGCCCTCGGCATCGACGGTGGCCAGGTCGCCCGTGCGCAGCCAGCCGCCGCGCAGAGCGGCGTCGGACTCCTCTGGCTTCTTCCAATAGCCCGCCATGACGTGGTTGGAGCGCACGCATATCTCCCCCACCTGGTGGCCGTCCCACGCCACCTCGACGTCGTCGTCGTCGAACACGCGCAGGTCCACTCCCACGTTGGGCAGGCCGGTGGTGGCGTTGCGCAGACGCCGCTCTTCCACGGGCAATTCGTCGTGCGAGCGCAAGGTGACGGCCTTGGTCAACTGCGGGCTGGCCTCGGTCAGCCCGTAGCCGCACATGACCTCGCAGCCGAACAAGTCCTCCAGCTCACGCAGCAGGTCGGGCGGCGACGCCGCGCCCCCCAGCGTCACCTGCACCAGCGACGACGTGTCGCGCCGCTTCACGTCCGGGTGCACGGCGATGGCCGCGGCCATGGTGGGCACCAGCGACAGCCGGGTCACGCCCTCCTGCTCGACCAGCCGCAGCACCTCGGCCGCGTCGAACTTCTCGATGAGGACGTGCCGCGCCCCGAGGGCGGTGACGTAGTGCGGCGTGCCCCATCCGTTCACGTGGAAGAGGGCGATGGTGTGGAGGATGACGTCGCGATGGGTGAGACCCAGCGTGAGCGCGCTGTCCACCGCGTGGGTGGCCAAGGCCCGATGGGTGAGCATGGCCCCCTTGGGCGTTGACGTGGTGCCGCTCGTGTAGAAGATCTCGCACACGTCGTCCTCGCCGAACGGATCGGGCTCGAACAGCGCGTCCGGCTGGGAGGCGAGCATCTCCTCGTAGCCCGAGTCGAGGTCGAGCCGACGGCGGGGCAGCAGGTCCTCGGCCGCCTCTGCGAACGACGGGTGCACGAACAGGATGGACGCGTGGCAGTCGCGCAGGATGTCCTGCATCTCGGCCGGCCCCAGTCGCACGTTCAGCGGGACGAGGATGGCGCCCGCCATGACCACGCCGTAGTACGCCTCCAGCAGCTCCAGCGTGTTGCCGCACAGGTAGGCCACTCGCTGTCCGGGCTTGATGCCGAGGTCGGACCGCAAGGCGTGGGCCAGGCGGTGGCAGCGAGAGGCGTACTCCCGGTAACACAAGCGCCGGTTACCGTCGGTAACACCAAGCAGCTCTCCGTACAGGCGGCGGGCGCGCTCCAAGAAGTCGAGGGGCGTGAGAGGGACGTTCACCGAACGACAGTCTGCCGTTGCGCGCCGCGCTCTACGACATGCAATCCGTCGTGGTTGTCGATCACCGTCACCGAGCAGTAGTCGGGGTGATAGCGGTCGTCGCCGACCACCGACCTGATGGCCACGAAGTGGGAGACGACCACCGTGTCCGCGCCCAGCCCTTCGAGCGCGTCCGCGATGGAACGTCGCCAGGCCTGGACGGGCGCAGGCCATGACGCCATCGGCTGGGACAGCAGGTCCGCCAACCAGGCCGAGCGCTCGGCCAGATCGTTCGTAGGCGAAGGAACCTCGCCCACCGCGGGCTCGACGGTTGCCGCTGTGCCCCACAACTCTTCGAGCGCGGCAGCCGTCTCGCGGGTCCGACGCAGCGGGCTGACCAGGATCCCAAGTGGACCCATCGGTGCCAGGCGGGCGGCCATGGCCTGGGCCTGAGCTCTCCCCGCCTCGCTCAAGCCCGGGTCGGCGTCGTCGCCCCAGCCTGCCGCCGCCTCGCCGTGGCGGACCAGGTACAGCCTGCTCAAGCGATGGCCTCGCCGATGCCTTCGAACAGGTCGGTCTCGACCGTGCCCTCGGGCGCGCCGCGCAGGATGAAGCACTCAGTGCCCCACGCGGCCTCGAAGGCGACCGGCGGCATCGAGAGGAAGAACGACGTCTCGCTGATCTGACTGGCATGGGCTTGCATGGCCCGCCGCTTGGTGTCGAGGAAGGCGCGCACGTCCACCCGCGTGGTGATGAGGTGGCCAGGCATGCCCATGTTGAACTCGTCGGGATCGGTGGGGCCGTCGGGCACATCGGCCATGCCCAGCTCGGACGCCATCTTGATGAGGCCGCGGACGTAGTCCTGGTCGATGGTGGCCTCGTAGACCTTCGCCGTGCCTGCCAGGGCCGCGGCCCGAACACCGACGCGGTTGACCTGGATGTGGTCGGGGTGGCCGTAGTTGCCGTTCTCGTCGTAGGCCACGAGCACGTCGGCCTGCTCCTCGCGCAGGATGGCGGCCAGGCGCTCGGCCGCCTCGTCCAGATCGGCCTGCCAGAAGGACTCGGGCGCCTCGTTCTCGGGCGTGCCCATCATCCCGCTGTCGACGTAGCCGAGGTAGGCCACGCGGTGCGCGCCCTCGATCTCGGCCGCCGCCTCCACCTCCTTCATCCGCCGCTGCCACAGCTCCTCGCCAGGGTCGAGGAAGCCGTCCTCCACCTCGCCGTGCTCGCCCTTGGTGGCCAGCACCAGCACGACCCGATGGCCCTCGCTGTTCGCTTTGGCCATGGTCCCGCCCGTGGCAATGGCCTCGTCGTCGGGATGGGCGTGGAAGAACACGGCGGTGGCCATAAGTCCTCATCCTCGCGCGGCGTACGGGGCTTGGTGAGGTGACGTCGGTCTCCCGGCTTGGCCGGGTGTGCGACGCTGCTAGCGGATGGCCCCGGTCTCGCGCAGCTTGGCCACCTCGCCCGCGGGGATGCCCCAGTCGGCCAAGGCCTCGTCGGTGTGCTGCCCCGGCTGCGCGGGCGGGCGCGCAATGGCGCCGGGGGTGCGGCTGAAGCGGGGCGCGGGCGCGGGCTGCACGACGCCGGCCACGTCCACGAACGTCTGGCGGGCCACGTTGTGCGGGTGCTGCGGGGCCTCGGCCAGCGACAGCACGGGGGCGAAGCACACGTCCGTGTGCTCCATCAACGCGCACCACTCGTCACGCGTGCGCTGGGCGAAGACGGCGGCCAGCTTCTCCTTGAGGCCCGGCCAGGCCGAGCCGTCCATCTGCGCGTCCCACTCGTCGGCGTCGAGGCCCGCCAGCCTGCGCAGCTCGGCGTAGAACTGCGGCTCGATGGACCCGATGGAGACGTACTCGCCGTCCGCGCACTGATAGACGTCGTAGAAGTGGGCGCCGGTGTCGAGCAGGTTGGTGCCCCGCTCCTCGGTCCACATGCCGATGCCCATCATCGAGTGGAACATGGTGGTCAGGCTGGCGGCGCCGTCGACCATGGCGGCGTCGACCACCTGGCCCTGGCCCGAGCGGCCCGCCTCGACCAGGGCGGCGGCGATGCCGAAGGCGAGGTAGAGGGCGCCGCCGCCGAAGTCGCCCACCAGGTTCAAGGGGGGCACCGGTGCCTGGCCCGCCCGGCCGATGGGATGGAGGGCGCCCGCCAAGGCGATGTAGTTGATGTCGTGGCCCGCGGCCTGGGCATAGGGGCCGTCCTGGCCCCAGCCCGTCATGCGGCCGTAGACCAGTCGGGGGTTGCGGGCCAGGCAGTCGTCGGGGCCGAGGCCGAGCCGTTCGGTCACGCCGGGCCGGAACCCCTCGATGAGGGCGTCGGCCTGCTCGACCAGCCGCAGCACCGTCTCCACGCCCTCGGGGTTCTTGAGGTCGACGCCGATGGAGCGGCGGCTGCGGTTGAGGATGTCCCAGTGGGGCCGGTCGTGCTGGCCGGAGACGAGCGAGGACCGCTCGACGCGCACGATGTCGGCGCCCAGGTCGGCGAGGAGCATGGCGGCGAAGGGGCCGGGGCCGATGCCTGCCAGCTCGACGATGCGTATGCCGGTGAGAGGACCGCTCATGGCAGTCGATACTACGGTCCCGGCCATGACGGTCTTCGGTGTGCACACCGGCTTGCAGCGGACCACCGTCGATGAGCTCGTCGCCTTGTGGCAGCGGATCGAGTCGCTCGGCTTCGGCTGGATCTCCATCTGGGACCACTTCTACGCGGCCGACATGACGGGCGACGCCGACTGCCTGGAGGCGGTGGCGGCCCACGCCGCCCTGGCCTGCTCGACCGAGCGGGTCACATGCGGCTCGCTCGTCTACTGCGTGGGCTACCGCCACCCGGCCGTGCTGGCCAAGGCGGTGACGACCATCGACCACCTCTCCAACGGCCGGGCTGCCATCGGCCTGGGCGCGGGCTGGAGCCAGGTGGAGTACGACGCCTACGGCATCCCCTTCCCGGCACCGGGCGTGCGGCTCGACATGTTGGAAGAGGCCGCCGCCTGCGTCCGAGGGCTGCTGCACGACGAGGTGACGACCTTCGAGGGGGCGCACTTTCGGCTGGCCGAGGCCCGCAACGAGCCCCGCCCCGTGCAGTCGCGACTGCCCGTGTGGATCGGAGGCGGCGGCGAACGGCGCACGTTGCGCATCGCCGCCCAGCACGCCGACGGCTGGAACGTGCCGTTCCTGTCGCCGGAGGAGTTCGCCCGCAAGCGGGGCGTCCTGCACTCGCACTGCGAGGCGGTAGGGCGCGACCCGGCGACCATCCGGTGCGCGGCGAACGTGGGGCTGGCCCGTGACGACGACGATGTGGCCGCCCAGTTCGGCAACATCGCCAAGGTCGTGGCGCCGGGCGTGTTGCGGGGCTCCGAGGCCGAGCTGGTCGAGCGGGTGGGGCGATACGTCGAGGCCGGCGCCGACCAGGTGAACATCGCCGTGCGGGCGCCGTGGGACGTCGACGCCCTCGAGCGGTTGGCAGGCGCCTTGGGGTTGGCATGAGCGAGGTAGCACTGCCCGCCGGCTTCCGCTTCGGCGTGGCCACCGCGGGCTTCCAGGTCGAGGGCGGCTACAACGACCGCGGCCAGCCCGCCAACAACTGGGCCGAGTGGGAGCAGTCGGACCGGGTCGAGCGGTCGGGCGTTGCCGTCGAGTTCTGGACCACATACGAGCGCCACCTCGACCGGGCCGTGGCCGCCGGGTGCGACGCCTTCCGCATGTCGGTGGAGTGGGCCCGGTGCGAGCCGCTGGAAGGCCAGGTCGACGAAGTAGCCGTCACTCACTACAACGCCATCCTCGACGCCTGCCACGACCGAGGCCTCCAGCCGCTGGTCACCCTGCACCACTTCACCCACCCGAGCTGGTTGGGCGTCGACTTCTGGCTGCGGCCCGACTCGCCCGAGCGGTTCGCCGAGTGGGTGGCGCTGGCCGTCGACCGCTTCGCAGGCCGGTGCCGCCACTGGGTCACGATCAACGAGCCCAACGTCTACGCCGTGCAGTCGTACGTGCTCGGCTACTTCCCGCCGGGCCGCAAGCTCAACATCGGCAAGGCCGTGCGGGCCCTCGACCACCTGCTGGCGGGCCACGTGCTGGCCTACGAGGTGATCAAGGACCGCCAGCCCCAAGCGGTGGTCACCACCAACACCTATCCGATGTCGGTGTACGAGCCCGACCGGCTGCTGGTCGACGTCCTCCTGGCCCGCAGCAACGGCGTGAGTCGCTACGACCTGGGGCCGTGGTTGCGCGAGCGGCGCCAGCAGTACCACGCCCGGTCGCTGCCTGCGCCGAGCCGGTTCGAGTGGCTGTTGCGCAAGCGGATCAACTCGGCCGTGCCCATGGAGAAGGCGCTGCCCCGGGCCGTGGCCGCCGTCTACGACAGCCCGTCCGAGCGCACCCTCGACGTTGTGGCCATCGACTACTACGACCCGGTCGTGCACACGCACCTGCGGGTGCCCCCGCCCAAGCTGTGGGACGACACCGTGTGGCCCGCGGGGCTCACCCGCTACGCCGAGCTGAACACCGAGCCGGGCCTCGACCTGTGGGTGGTCGAGAACGGGTTGTGCAACCGGGTGACGGGATCGTTGTCGTACCCCCGGCGGGACCGATGGACGAGGCCGCGGTACCTGGCCGCCAACCTGGGTGCGGTCGTCGCCGCTTTGGATGCGGGCATCCCCGTCGGGTCGTACTACCACTGGACGCTGGCCGACAACTACGAGTGGGGCAGCTACCAGCCCCGCTTCGGCCTGCACGGCATCGCCCGCACCGGCGACGGCATCGAGTGGTGCGACCTCGACTCCCTGGGCGACGACTCGGCCGGTGCCTACCGCCGCATCATCGAGGGCCTGCGCGCCGGCGACCGCTCCGTCGTCTCGAGTACATAGCCGGCGAATTCCGGGGGCTATGTACTCGAGAGCGCGGTTTGCAGGCGGGTGAGGGCGGCGGGGGTGCGCACGCCCCACCAGAACAGGTCCTTGCCGTCGACCACCACCACCGGCCCGACCTTTTCCAGTTCGGGGACGTGGTCGATGCGGAACGGGTAGGGCTCGGTGGGCGCCAGCACCACATCCGGCCCGCGATCGATCGCGTCCTCCAACGTGACCGTCGGATAGCGCTCGACATCCTCCGCATAGACGTTGGCCATGCCGATGGCAGCCAGCATCGACGAGCCGTAGGTGTCGCCGTTGAGCGTCATCCACGGCCTGCGCCAGATGGGCACGAACGCCGTGCGCGTGGCAGGCGGCGGCACCGGAGGCAACGTCGGCCACGGGTCGAAGCGGGCACCCACTCGGTCGGCCAGCCCGGCCAGCGCGGGCGCCACGTCGGCCACCGACCGCACCGTCACCACGTGGACGTCGAGGCCTGCGGCCACCAGCGCGTCGGCGTCCTCCCGGCGGTTCTCCTCGTCGTTGACCACGACCAGGTCGGCCGCCAGCTCGACGATGGCGGCGATGTCGGGGTTCTTGGTGCCGCCCACGTGGCGCAGCGACGGCTGCTCGCAGAAGCGGGTGCACGCCACCGGCTCGATCCCCCACGCCAGCAGCGTCTCGGTCACCGAGGGGACGAGGCTGACGACCCGCATCACATGCGTTCGAGCAGTTGGGCCTTCTTGGCCTCGAACTCGGCCTGGCTGACGACGCCTCGCTGCCGCAGCTCGTCGAGCTTCTCGATCTGCTCGGGGATCGACAGCTCACGAGACCCTGTGGCCCGTTCGGCGTCGCGGGCGCCCGCCCGCTCCATCTCGCGATAGATGGTGTTCTGCACCACGAACGGGCGACGCACGTCGGTGAAGTGCTGCTGGCCTCGTTCGCCGCCCGACTCGATCATCAAATCGCCCTTGCCGATCAGGCGTTCGAGGAACGTCTGGTTGACGGCGATGTCGTTCACCCGCTCCAAGGGGATCTCCCGGCCCGACTTGCCCAGCACGCCCGCCCGGTGGATGAGGCGGTCGGTGGTGACGACGAAGTTGGTGGAGGCCCAGCCCAGGTAGCGGGCCACCATCCACCCGACGGTGAAGACAAGGAGGGCGACCGCTGCGTAGGTCGGGATGTCGTTGTCGATGGCGTTGGCAACCAGGATCACCAGCGCGGCGGCCACGATCACGGCGAGTGCGGGCTTCACCAGGCCCCACCAGTGGGGGCGCAGGTCGAGGACAATGTCCTCGCCCTCGTTGAGCAGCTTCCGTGGGAAGGGCATCACCGTCGATGGTAGGCGGGGGGTCGTCGCTCTGGCGTGACACTGCGACCGGGCTCGGTCGTAGTCACTCGAAACGACCGAAGGAGCCTGAACGATGCGACGCGTCGCCCTGTGCACTGTGACCCTCCTGGCCGCCACCGGGCTCATGGCGGCACCGCCGGCTGCCATCGCCACGCAGACCGGCTCGTGCAACGGCCACGGCGTCCTCATCACCTCGACCCCTGTCCGCATCGACGTTGTGACGACGGCGGACTACTACTTCACGGTGCAAGGGGTCTGCATGTTCGGGCTCCTCGGCAACCCGACCTTCGGCACCACCCTCACAGGCACAGGCGTGCTGACAGGCCGTTGCGGAGCATGGACGGGCCAAGGCGTCGTTCACGGCGACCACGACCACGACCATGAACTGGTGGGCACCACATGGTTCATCGGGGTGCCCAACGGCAAGGCCGTCGGGCAGTTCGAGGTGGCGCCCGACATAAGCAACGGCCAGAGCTGCGTGACGGGGGCCTCCCGCTGGCTCTTGGTCGGGGGGGTGGAGCTTCTCTAGCGATAGACCTTGCGGTGGAACACGGCGTCGGCCGAAACCACCCGGTCGAGGAACAACAGGCCGTCGAGGTGGTCGATCTCGTGCTGGAAAGCGCGGGCCTCGAAGGCGTCGACATGCAGCACCCGATCCTCGCCGTCGACGGTGATGCCCCGCACCACCAACCGGGTGGCCCGGGCCACGTCGCCGGTGAGGTCGGGCACGCTCATGCAACCCTCTCGGGCCACCACCGGCCCGTGAGCCAACACCACCTCGGCGTTGAACAGCACCAGCTCGCCGTGGCACGAGCGGGCCTTCCTGTGGCCGCTGACGTCGACGGCGAAGGCCCGCAGCCCCACGCCGATCTGCGGCGCGGCGAGGCCGACGCAGGCAGGCGACACGCGCATGGTGTCGACCAGGTCCTGGGCCAGCGCCCGCGCGGTGTCGTCGATCCCCACGACCGACATGGCCGGCTGCTTGAGGACGGCCTCGGGCAGCCGCAGGACGGGGCGGACGGCCATCTGTCCGCTAGAGGATGTCGGCTTCGGACGGGTGCATGGCGCACTCGACACCGAGGGTGCGGCCCAGCTCGTCGAGGCGGCGGCCGACCTCCGACCCCGCGATCGTCGGCGGCAGGGTGGCGTCGAGCAGCATGGCGTAGACGGGCCGATCGGCGTCCCCGATGACCCGGGTGGTGACGTCGGTGACGTTGACGCCCGCCTCGGCCAACAGCTTCGTCACCTCATGGACGATGCCGGGCCTGTCGGCGCCGTACACCGACACCGTCCACTGGTCGCCCTCGGGCGAGGTGGGCACGTCGTCGTCGATGGCCCGCACGGCGAGCACCAGGTCGAGGTCACGGGCGGGATCGCCGAGCGCCTGCTCCAACCGGGCGGCGTCGAGGTCGTCGGGCCCCGCGACCACCAGCATCATGGCGAAGTGGCCCCGGAGGATCGACATCGAGGAGTCCTCGATGTTGCACCCGGTGCCCACCAGCACGCCGGTCACCGCGGCCACGATCCCCGGCTGGTCCGCCCCCACCGCGCTCACTGCGAAGTGCCCCATCGGCGCATTCTGGCAGGGCCGGCGTCAGCCCCAGCCCAGCTCGTCCAAGCGGTGGTCGTCGATGCCGAAGTGGTGGGCCACCTCGTGCACCACGGTGACCCGCACCTGGTCCACCACATCGGCCTCCGACGAGCAGGCCGAACAGATGGCGCGGCGGAAGATGGTGATGCGATCCGGTGTGGCGAAGGTGTAGTCCGCACCCCGTTCGGTCAACGGCACGCCTTGGTACAACCCGAGCAAGGCGCCGGGCGGGGATGCGTCGTCGACCATGACGGCCACGTTGTCCATCAGCCGCCCCAGTTCGGGCGGGATGCCGTCGAGCGCCTCCCCCACCAGCTCGGCGAACCGAGCGGGCTCGATGTCGACCATCAGCCGAGCTTGCCCGCGATGCTCCCCGCCGAGCGCAGGGCGGTCCCGTCGGCCCCGGCCGAGGTGTAGTGGTGCGTCGGCCGCTGCTCGGCCTCGGCCAGCAGGTCGGCCAGCAGGCGGGGGAACGGCACGTCCCACAGGTACTTGGCCAGCGACCCGGGGATGGTGTTGATCTCGTTGACGTACAGCTCCTCGCCGTCGACCAGGAAGTCGATGCGGGCCACGCCCCGTACGCCGGCGAGGTCGGCCACCTGCGAGGCAATGGAGCGCACCTGCTTCTCCATGGCCTCGGGCAACGCCGCGGGCAGTTCCCGAGGAGCCGACGCCATGCCGCCCTCGCCGCCCGCAGCGAGGTACTTGTCGGCGAAGCCGAGGATGCTGCCGCCCGTCGACCGCACCGGCTTCTCGATCATCGACAGCTCGACGGCGGGCCAGGAGCGCACCCCGACGTTGAGGTCGTAGGCCTGGGGACGGTACGGCTCCACCACGTAGCCATTGCGGAGATGGGGCGACGACCGGGCCAGGGCGGCAAGCGTGTCGGCGTCGTCGACCAGCTCGATGCCGATCGACGACCCCCCGAAGCGGGGCTTGACGATCCACGGGCCGGGGAGCTCCGGCACGCCGCCGGTGCGCGGCAGCGACGGCAACCCCGCGGCCGTCATCACGTTGCCGAAGGCCAGCTTGTCCATGCCCAGCGCGGCGCCCGCCACCGTCGGCCCCGTGTAATGCAGCCCGGCCAAGTCGAGCGCGGCCTGCAAGGTGCCGTCCTCGCCCGGCCCGCCGTGGCAGCAGTTCACGATGGGGCCGAGGTCGAGCGCCCGTTTCCTGCCCACGAACCCCTCTCCCGCCACCAGCCGCAACGGCGGTGCCTTGCGGGGCGGCCCGTCGAGGAAGTCGCGCCCCTCGGCCCCGGCGTCGACCTCGAAGAAGTCGCCGGTCTTGGCCCAGTAGATCGCCGTCACCGCGCCCAGCGCCCGGGCCGCCTGCAAGCCGGTGAGGATGCTCACGTCGTGCTCGGGGGACGGGCCGCCGAAGATCACGGCAGGGTTGGGCACAGCGGGCTCCTAGGGGAAATGGTCGGGCAGGTCGTTCTCGTAGAGGACGACGTCGCCCGGCTGCAAGTGCTCGCGCACCCAGGCCACTGCGTCCTCGCGCGTCTCCACGACGAGCACCTCAGCCTGCCCGGCCCGCGCCCCCTCCAGCAACGCCGCCCGGTTGGTGTGGCCCACGACGACGAGGTGGGTGGCCTGGGCGACGGCGGCGGCGGCGAACCGGCGGTTCTCCTCGGCCTGGCGGGGGCCGAGCTCGACCATGCCCGGCGTGACCACCACCTGCTTGTGCCCCTGCCCGGCCTGCCCATGACGGGCCAGCGCGGCCAGGGCGGCGACCGTGCCCGCCGGGTTGGCGTTGTAGGTGTCGTCGACGATGGTGAACCCGCCCGAGCCGGTGGACGCCGTCAGCCGGTGCTCGGCGGTGGGCAGGTCGGCCACCCGGGCCTCGACCACCTCGGGGGGCACGCCCAGCTCCAGGGCCACGGCCACGGCACAGGCGACGTTGCCCGGGTGGGCGCCCTCGGGCACGCCCGCAGGCACGTCGGCGGCGCGGCACCGCACCACCCGCTTGCCCGTCGCCTCCACCTTGTCGGCCAGCGCGGCGAGCAGCGGGTGGTCGACGTTGAGCACCGCCACCGGGGCCGCCTCCAGGATCTCCGCCTTGGCCTCGACGATCCCCTCCTCGGTCTTCATGCGCTCCAGGTGCACGGGCCCGATGGCGGTGATCACGGCGATGTCGGGCGGCACGAACCGGCACAGCTCGGCGATCTCCCCCTTGCCGTAGGTGCCCATCTCGGCCACGAACACCTCGGTGCCCAACGCCAGGTGCTCGTTGATCGCCCGCGCCAAGCCGGCCCGGTTGTTGAACGACCGCGGCGTGGGCACCACCGCCTTGGTCCCGGCCACCAAGTGGGCCACGTAGCCCTTGGTGGTGGTCTTGCCGTAGGAGCCGGTGATGCCCACCACTGTGGGCCGCACCTGCCTGAGCCGGATGGACGCCTGGTGGACGTAGGGCTGGGCCAACCGGTCCTCGATGGGCTTGGCGATCGCCAGCGCGGCGTCGACCAGGACGGGCACCAGCAGGGCGCCGAGGACGGCGAACGGCACCGCCAGGCCGATCGCCCACCCCACCAGCACGAGCACCACCTGGAGGCCCGCCCACAGCCCGGCCAGCGTGCGCAGCCGGCGGGTCCAGGCGAGAGGGGCGGTGCGGCCCAGGACCGACAGGCCGAAGGGGCCGGTGGCGACGGCCAGGCTGCCCACCACCCCGGCCAGCGGCGATCGGGCCGACAGCACCACGCCCAGCACGCCCGCCACGGCCAAGAGCCGGTTGGCCCCCACCTGCCACCACCGCCCGGCGAAGCGGGAGACGGCCCCGGGCAGGTAGTGCTCGCGCTGGGCCACCCGCAGCCACCGCAGCCCGCCCGCGCCCGCGGCGGCCAGCCCCACCAGCACGGCGAACAGCTTCACGGCGCCGCCCGCAGGGCGCGGTCGACGGCGGCGCGGAGCTCGGCAGGCGCCGCCGTCGGCACCAAGTGGCCCACGCCCGGCAGCACCGTCACCGTCGCCGTCGCACCGGCCACCAGGCCGGCCGCGGCCGAGGCCACCGACAGGGGCACGTCGGCGTCGCCCTCGCCCCACACCAGTTCCACCGGGCACCGCAGGGCCCGCAACTGCTCCTCGTAGGTCTCGCTGACCGCCACCACGTGCACCGCCCGCATGATGCCCTGCGCCGCCCGGTAGTCGGCCGACCCGTACCGCTGCCGCACCGCCTCCATCCGCTCGTCGCCCACCACGCCTCGCCGGTGCAGCGCCCGGGCCAGCCGGAACCGCCAGGCCGGCTTGCGCCGCACCGCCCCCGGCGGCCGCACCAACGGCACGCCGGTCAGCACCAGCGCCCGCACCAGCTCAGGTCGGGCCGTGGCCAGGTGGACGGCCACCCGCCCGCCGAAGGAGTGCCCCACCACCACGACCGGCTCCTCGATCGCCTCGGCCACGGCGGCGGCGTACCCGGCCGCACCCCACGCCTCCGTCGGGGGTGGGGTGGCGCCGAAGCCGGGCAGGTCGAGGGCAACCGCGTCGCAGCCCGCCAAGGCGGCGTCGAAGTCGCGCGACGTCCGTCCCCACCCGTGCAGGGCGAGCACCCGGGGGGGCGGGTTGCCATGGAGGGTGCCGAACAGGCGGCCGCCGGCGAAGGCCTTGAGCACGCCGGCGACGGTAATCGAAGGACAACCTGTGGACGCGCCGGGGGATTTCTCCTCTATTCGGGGGAAGACCTGGGGATTTACCAATACCCCCTTGACGCCTATGCAGGGCAGGCGCACACTTCGATCACTCCGGTAGGAACGCACGGAGCGAACGAGCAGGATGAAGGCCTCAGGCCGACGCCCGACTCGGGAGCGAAGTGCGGGAGACCCGGAGGAGGGCCGAAGCCGAGGGTGGTGCAGCTTCTCCGGAAGATGCCCGCCAGGTCCGCCTCGCACCGCAAGGTGAGAGGCGTCACGGAGGCAGAGGACCGAAGGACGGGCCCCAAGAAGTTCGGGCGGCGCTTGCGTCGAATCGGCTACTTGGGGTTCCGTCGCGTACGGCCCAGGCTGGATGCCGACGGGACCCCCCGCCCGCCGGCGTCCCCTGGCCCCGCCGCTCCCCCGGGCATCCACCGTGGCGCCGGGCCACGTTCCTACGCTCGGCGAGATGGACCTGCTCGACGACCTCGATCCCGCCCAGCGGGCCGCGGTCACGTCGCAGGCCGCCCCCCTCGCCATCCTGGCGGGCGCCGGGTCGGGCAAGACCCGGGCCCTCACCCGCCGCATCGCCTACCGGGTGCACACCGGGGAGGCCGAGGCGGGCCACGTCCTGGCCGTCACCTTCACCCGCAAGGCGGCGGGTGAGCTGCGCAACCGCCTGCATGCCCTCGGCGTCGACGGCGCCACCGTAGGCACCTTCCACGCCCTGGCCTGGGCCCAACTCCGGCGCCGGGCCCTCGACGACGGCCGATGGGCGCCCGCCATCCTGCGCGACAAGGCACGCCTGGTCCCCCGCCACGTCGCCACCCGGATCGAGCGGGCCAAGGCCCAGGGCATCGGCCCGGCAGGCGACCCCGACTACGAGCACTACGAGGCCGAGAAGCGCCGCTTGGGCCTGCTCGACTTCGACGACCTGCTGCTGCACTGCGCCCAGGCCGTCGAGGACGACCCCGCCTTCGCCAAGGCCCTGCGGTGGCGATTCCGCCACTTCTTCGTGGACGAGTACCAGGACGTCAACCCCCTCCAGTTCCGGCTCCTGCGGGCCTGGCTGGGCGATCGGCTCGACCTCACCGTGGTGGGCGACCCCAACCAGTCGGTGTACGGCTGGAACGGCGCCGATCCCACCCTCCTGGCCCGCTTCGCCGAGCACTTCCCCACGGCCGAGTCGGCCCGGCTCGACACCAACTACCGGTCGACCGGCGCCATCGTCACCGTGGCTGCGTCGGTCCTCCCGGAGGCGACTGGTGGGGCGGGCCCGCCGCGTCCGCCGCGGCACGCGGACCGCCCCGGCGCCTCGGTACCCACGGTGCGCGCCTGTGACACCGAACGGGACGAAGCGGACGCGGTGGCCCGGGCCGTGCGGCTGGCCCGCGCCCCGGGCACGCCGTGGTCCGACATCGCCGTGCTCGTGCGCACCAACGCCCAGCTCCGGCTGCTGGAGGCGGCCTTCCGGGCCCGGGCCATCCCCCACGCCTCGCCGGGCAACGCCTGGCTGCGCACGACCGAGACCCGGGCCGCCCTGCGAGCCCTGGTCGACACGCCGCCCGCGGTGCCGTTCCGCTCGGCAGTCAAGGACCTCACCACCGAGCCCCTGGCCGAGCTGGCGGCCGAGTACCAGCGGTTCGACCGGGCGCCGTCAGGTCCCGGCTTCGTGTCGTGGCTGCACGCCGTGGTGCGCCCCCACGACCGCGACGGCCAGGGCAACGCCGTCACGCTGGCGACCTTCCATGGGGCCAAGGGACTGGAGTGGCCCACGGTGTTCGTGGCCGGGCTGGAGGACGGGCTGGTGCCGGTGGCGGGCGGCGACGACGACGAAGAGCGCCGCCTGCTCTACGTGGCCCTGTCGCGGGCCGTCACCTCCCTGCACTGCTCGTGGGCGGCCGAGCGCAACGGCCGGGCCCGACAACCGTCGCCGTGGCTGGCCGACATCGAGGCCGCTGTGGCCGCTGTGGCCGCTGTGGCCGCGCCTGCCCCCGTGGCCCTTCGCCCCCGTCGCTGCCCGCCCAAGGGCGACGGCGACGCCGTCCTCGACGCCCTGCGGCGCTGGCGGGCCAACCAGGCCAAGGCAGCCCGGGTGCCTGCCGCTGCCGTCGTCCCCGACGCCGTCCTCGCCGCCGTGGCCAGGGCCCGCCCGACCACGCCCGGCGAGCTGCAGGCCGTGCTCGGTCCCATGAAGGCCGCCGCCTTCGGCCCGTCGCTCCTGGCCGTGGTGGCGGGCGCCGGGTCGTAGTCTCCGGGCGTGCGGTTCCGCCTCGAACAGCGTTTCACCGCCCCCGTGGCCGCCGTCGAGGCCGCCCTCGTCGACCCCGCCTTCCTGGAACGGCTGGCCGAGCTGCCCAACCTGGGCCGCCCGGAGCTGCTGCGCCGCGAGGAGGTGGGGCCCATCGTGCACTTCGACGTGCGCTATGCCTTCGCCGGGCAGTTGTCGTCGGCCGTCACCGCCGTGGTCGACCCCGCCCGCCTGACCTGGGTCGACAGTGCCACCTACGACCGCACCACTCACCGCAGCGAGCACCGCATCCTCCCCGAGCACTACACCGGCCGCCTCACGTGCAGCTACCGCACCCGCCTCGAAGCCGACGGCGACGGCGACACCACGGTGCGCACGGTCGAAGGAGAGTTGCGGGTGCACTTCCCGCTGGTGGGCGGCCGGGTGGAGAAGGCCATCGTGGCGGGCATGGCCGAGCACGCCACGCTCGAGGCGGGGGTCCTCGACCAATGGATCGAGGGTTGACGAAAGCCGGCGGCGGCGCGACAACCGCGGTATGCCACCGACCTTTCTCTGGCCTGCCGAGGACGGGTGGCCCTACCCCGACAGCGCCCCGGAGATCGTCGACCTCGACGCCGATGTGGACGACGACCTCCTGTCGCTGACCTCGCCGTCGACCCACGTCTTCGACGACCTCGAGCCGCTGGAGCGCCGGGTCATCACCTCGGTGTACGGGTTGGGTGGCGAGCCCGTGCTGTCGTTCGAGCAGTTGCGCCACCAACTCGGCGTCCCCGATGTCGACCTGCGCAACGCCCTGGGCTCGGGCTTGGGCAAGTTGCGCACCCACCTGGCCTGACGGGTTCGTCCGGGGGCAGTCGGGGAAAACGAGGCCCATGGCGGAGATCTCCCGGCGCGGGTTCCTCGGCGGCGCGGGCGCACTGGCCGCCGCGGGCTGGCTGGCTCCCGGCTTCTTCCGGTCGGAACGGGCCGCCGCCCAAGCCCTGGCCGGGCTGGCCTCGCCTCGGGGCACCACCCTGGAAGCCACCATCGTCCCCACGGGCAGCGGCCCCTACCGTCGCCTCACCGACGGGCCGGGCCGGCCGTTCGTGGTGCGGGCGATGGGCGTGGAGCCCAAGGCGGGCCGGGAGGACCGGCGGGTCGGGGTGGCGTCGGTCGTCCACCTCACCGACGTCCATGTGATCGACGCCCAGAGCCCGGCCCGGGTCGAGTTCCTCGACCGTTACGGCAACCCGTTCACCTCCGCCCAGCGACCGCAGGAGCTGCTGACCGCCCAGGTGGCCGAGTCGATGGTGCGCCGCATCAACGACATCAAGCGGGGCCCGGTGACCGGGCGGGCCTTCGACTGCGCGGTGTCGACCGGCGACAACATCGACAACCAGCAGCAGAACGAGCTGGAGTGGTTCCTCACCCTCCTCGACGGCGGGCCCGTCACCCCCAACAGCGGCGGGCCGGCCTACGAGGGCGTGCAGGACCAGGACCCGCTGACCTTCGACCCCCACTACTGGCACCCCGAGGACGAGGACCCCGAAGGCGACCAGTACAAGAAGACATTTGGCTTCCCTGCCTATCCCGGGCTGTTAACCGCGGCGGTGGCGCCGTTCACGGCCACCGGGCTGAAGGCGCCGTGGTTCACGGTCAACGGCAACCACGACGGGCTGGTGCAGGGCAATGCCCCCGAGAGCTCGGCCATCGAGGCCATCGCCACCGGATCGGTCAAGGTGGTGAACCTGCCCGCCGGGATCTCGCCCGAGGACTTCCAGCGGGGCCTCGTCGAACAGGACCCGTCGGTGCTCGCCGCCCTGGCCGTCGCCCCCGCCCGGCCCGTCAGCGCCGACCCCAAGCGGCGCTTCGTGAGCGCAGCCGAGTTCGCCGCCGCCCACTTCCACGGCACGCACCAAGGCCACGGGCTGACCGAGGAGAACCTCGACGCCGGGACCCTGTACTACACGTTCGAGGTGGCGCCCGCGGTGACGGGGATCGTCCTCGACACCTGCAACCGGGGCGGCTACGCCGAAGGCTCCATCGACCCGGCCCAGCTCGCCTGGCTGGAGGCGCAGTTGAAGGCGGCTTCGTCACGCTGGTTCGACAGCGCAGGGACCGAGGTGCGCGCCACTGTCGAGGACCGGCTCGTGGTGGTGTTCAGCCACCACAACCTGGCCACCATGGACAACGTCTTCCCCGACCCGTCCACCGGCGGGCAACGGGTGACCGGGGCGGCCGTCGAGACGCTGCTGCACCGGTTCCCCAACGTGGTGCTGTGGGTGAACGGCCACAGCCACGAGAACCGGGTCGTGCCCCATCCCGACCCCGCGGGGCGCACCGGCGGGTTCTGGGAGATGCTCACCGCCGCCCACGTCGACTACCCGCAGCAGGCCCGCATCGTGGAGATCGTCGACAACCGCGACGGCACGCTGTCGGTGTTCGGCACCACGGTGGAGCACGCGGCCCCGCCCACCACGGCGGTCGGCGCCACCGACGTGCTGGGGCTGGCCGCCATCAGCCGCGAGCTGTCGGCCAACGACTACCAGGTGGGGCTGGCCACCGCCCTGGGCACGCCCGAGGACCGCAATGTGGAGTTGCTGGTGGCGGCGCCGTTCGACGTGGCGGGCTCGACAGCACCCGGGGGCGGTCGTGGGAAGGGCGAGGCCAATCGGGCCACCGGCGGGGAGCTGGCGGCCACCGGTGGGCTCGACGCGGGCTTCGGCCTGGGGGCGGCGGCCTTGGGCGCGGCGCTGGCCCTGCGACGGCGGCACCCAACGCCGCCGTGACCCGGCCGCTTTCCGCGCACACCGGCAACCGCTCTGCGGTTGCCGGTGTG
>JAUTXP010000083.1 GCA_030837965.1 Acidimicrobiaceae bacterium
CGAACAGCGGGGCGACGACCTCCTGGCTCGAGCGGGGCCAGACCGTCTCGGTCGCCAACACGCCCGGCTGCGCAGGAACGCCCCCCACCGGCGTCGACGTCCTCCTGCTCATCGCCCAAGGCCTGCAATGAACTAGGTCGCCAGCATGAACCGCGCTGAGCGCGTGCGGCGTGAAGGACAGATTCCCTGATCGCCAGCCGACCTTGGCCTCACCAGCACGGTAGCGCTCGACGGCGCGGGTTTTCCGCCGGGCGTCTCACGACGGCGGCGTCACAAAACATTCAGCTGGGCTTGTCGACGGTCGCCCGCGTCATACAAGGCGAATGGCGGACGCACCTTGTACTCTGGTGTCATGCGACGAACCGGTGGCCTCCGCGTGTCTCAGCGAGGCCAGATGAGCCTGCCGGCAGCGACCCGGCACCGGTGGGGGCTCGACGAGGGTGGTGAGGTCGGATACCTCGACGTCGGGGACGCTATCGTCCTCGTCCCTGGCGGCGTGGACGCCCTACGTCACAAGCTGCTTGCCTCCGTGACCGACGCAGACTGGGACGAAGCCCGCCTCGGGTTTGGGGACGTCGACCTCGCTACTGAGTGACTCTCGTCGTCGATGACCAACTGCTGAGCCTCATCCTCCGCGGCGGGAGGCTCCCGGGACAGCTGGATTCGAGCGGGCCGATTTTCACGACCGGCCAATGGTACGTGCGGCTGTGCCAAGCCGCATTGGGTGTCGCGGATCGCCCGGGCACGCTCTCCGGGCCGTTCGCTGCGCTTCCGCCCCATCGGCGTGCACAAGCCTTGGCTGCGGTCCTCGAGTTGCCTGATGAGATCGGCCTGATCAGCCTGCGCGAGCTGGCCCCGGTGATCGCGCAGTTAAGGGCCCGGCATCAGCTGAACATCCTGAGCATCGAGGCGGTCGCCGCCGCGGTACAGCTCGGCGCCACAGTGGCCCTGTCGACAATGTCGCCGCGGCTTGAGGCCGCTCTCGCCGCCGAGGGGCGACCTGTCGAAATTGTCGCGTGAGCGGTCGAAACACCGGGCCAAGGGGTGACCATCGGCCCTGGTTTGCGGCGCCGGCGAGTAGCACACTGACGTCGGTGGCCCGAGCGGACCGCTCGAACGAACGGACGCAAGATGCTCGATGTCCCAGCGCGAAGCCACGGCCAGTTGGTTGCTGAGATCGGCGACGTCGTCCATGATCTCCCAGCCCTTCTCACCGCTCCGTTCTACCGAAGGTGGCATCGCCATTGGGGCGCGACGTCGGCAGAGGTCGCCGCCCCTCTCCCGGGCGACGGTCGCTTGCCGCACGCCCAGTTCCGCTCGACGCGAGCGATCACGATCGACGCGCCACCCGAAGCGGTCTGGCCGTGGCTGGTTCAGGTCGGCTGTCTGCGTGCCGGCTGGTACAGCAATGACCTGCTCGACAACCTCGGCCATCCCAGCGCCACCACGATTGTGGCCGACCTCCAGCACCTCGAGATCGGCCAGTGGGTGCCGATGTCGCCTTCGGCGACGCCGTCGGACCGCACAGCCTTCAAGGTCCACTCCTTCGAGGTCGACGAGCGGCTGCTGTGGACCAAGCCTGACAGCACGTGGGCGTGGCAGCTCACGCCCACCGGCGGCACCGGAACGCGCCTGGTCACGCGTGTCCACGCCGTCTACGACTGGCGTCGCCCGCTGACGGCCCTTTTTGGCGTGGTTCTCATGGAGTTCGGCGACTTCGCCATGCAACGTAGGATGCTGCGCGGGATCAAGGCGCGGGCCGAGCATGCTGTCGCGGAGGGGCAGCGGTGAGCCTCGCTCCGGGCCTCATGCCGCTGATGGACGGTCCCGCAGACCCCCCGGAACCGTGTCTTGGTGGGTCACGATCGACCCAGAAGGTGGTCGGGCTCGTCGCCATCGTCGCCTCGGTCCTGTATTTCGCCTCCGACGTCGTCGAAGCCAGACAGGAGGGGTTCTCGAAGGGCCAGCTCTGGCTCACCCTCGTAGCGGAAGCCGCCGTCCCGATTTTCGTCGTCGGGCTCGTGGTTGTACAGCGCCCGCGGCTCAGCCGCCTCGGGGTGCTCTCCGCACTCGCCTATGCCTACAGCTTCGTGGTGTTCACCGGCACGGTGGCGTACGCACTGCTTCACGGCACCAAGGACTACGAGACGCTGGTCCATGACCTCGGGGCGGTGATGCTCATCCACGGTGCGGTGATGGTGGTGGCCGGTGTCGCGTTCGGCGACGCCGTGCGCCGGGCGCACGTGCTGCCCGGCTGGACCGGCGTGGCCCTCATGGCCGGCGTCGTTTTCGTCGCCCTGGCGCAGCGCCTGCCCGACAATGCGCTGCTTGTCGGGGCGGGTGTCCGCGACCTCGGCTTTGCCGGTATGGGGTTTGCATTGCTTGCGCGACGCGGCGCGACCAGCGCGCCGAGAACGCCTCGCTCCCCTTCGGTTGTCGACGAATTGCCGGGCGTCAACCTGTACTGGCTCCCGTTGGGCGCCGGCGCGCACGTGGTCAGGATAAGCGGCCGCGTTTTCGAAGCGCTCTCGGCCTCATACCAGAGGCGCCCGCGCCGGGATCTCTACCACTCGGCACTTGAGGCTGTCACCACCGACGGTCGGTTCGTCATCGAGATGACCCCGATTCCCGACCGGCACGGACTGGAACGAGGGGTCGTCGCCGAAGGTCCGGTCGGAGCGAGGTGGGCTCGGCGGTTCCGTGTGTTCCGCTACGAGATACGGCGCTGGCGTGACGGCGAAATTGCCGACAAGTCGGCTGCAGTGTCGAGCCCGATCCGCGTCGCTGACAACGTGGTTGTCGCCCAACGGCTGCTCGACAGCGTTCCACTCGTGCCTACTCCTGTCTGGGGACGCGACGAGCTGCACGCCCACGACATGTGGAACTCCAACTCCGTCACGGCCTGGCTCCTGGCGTCCATCGGAGTCGATGCCGAGGCGATCCAGCCGCCACCAAACGGTCGTGCTCCGGGGTGGGACGCAGGTCGGTTGGCCGCCAAGCGGTTGGGTCTGAGCACTGGGGTGCGGACGGCTCGTTGAGAAGCACTCTGCGTCGCCTGCCTCCGGCGGTCATCGCCATTGACGACTGGGCCTGAGTCGCACCGGGGTGTCGCTGAACAGGGTGCACGGGTGGGCCCGTCACGTTGAGGAGGCTGAAGGACATCAACACCTGCCCGCCGGCGACCAAGCGCCGGCCCGACGTGCGCACGCGCGCATCACCGAAATGGTCGACCTGCTCAAGGCGGGCCGGAAGGTGCGCCCCGAGCCTGAGCCGCCGGCGCGCGGCCGCCGCCTCCGCCGGAAAGCAGGTGCGTCGACCCCTCGATCGCCTGGCAGACGACGTGCTCGACGTGGTCGACGTCGATCCCGAGGGCCTGGCCGATGTGGACGGACCAGATCTCGGCCCGCAGGTTGGTCTCGAAGTCGAGCTGGCTGCGGA
>JAUTXP010000026.1 GCA_030837965.1 Acidimicrobiaceae bacterium
ACCACCGACTCCGCGAAGTGGGCCTGACCGAACGGACCCTGGTTGGCCGACGCAGCCAAACCCTTCAGCCACTCGAACGCGACATCGACCGCCCCGATTCGGTAGAGCGCCGAGAGCGCCTGCGCCGGCCACGCTGTGTAGGCGCCAGTCCACTGGTGGTCGGGCCGCACGCCGGACATGGCGTCGGCGTCCTCGCACGACAGCGCGTGCATCCACGTGGGCGTGCGCAGCTCGCGCTTGAAGAACGTGGTCATCTCCGCGTGCTGTGTGGGCGACAGGTCCTCGGCGATGGTGTTGAGCACGGTGAAGAAGTCGTAGCAATGACGGACGGGCACGAGCCTGCCGTCGGCCAGTCGGGCGTTCCAGAATCCGTGCCCGGGCGCGTAGAGCTTCTGGAGGTCGGTGACCAGTTGTCTGGCCTCGGCTTCATAGCCGTGGGCCTTGTCGGGCCTGCCCAACATGCGGGCCACCTCGGCCGCGAACCGGAGGTTGAAGGCGTTGGCCGCGTTGAGCGACGCCACCTCGGCGATGTACGTGCTCACGCATTCCAACAGGTTGCCGATGCCGCCGTAGCTGGCCAGCCCCGACGGCGTGCGGAACATGAACCAGCTTCGGGCATACCACTCGAGGTACTCGACCACCGGCGGCTCGCCGCCGTGCAACGACCGCACGCCCTTGCCCAGCCACGCGTGGTCGCCGGTCCAGCGCAGGTAGTCGCGGATCATCTTCACCATGGCGAAGTCGTTGACCGAGTACCACTGGCCCACGGGGCTGCCGGTGACCCACTCCGTGCCGAAATGGCTGTAGATGTCGGTCGACATCCAGTGCTCGATGTGGCCGCGGAGCACGTCGGGGTCGAGCAGGGCGTGGACCAGCGAGCTGAGGCTGTAGTCCCAGAGGAACGTGACTGACTGCCAGTACCGCGGCATGAGCGTGTCGTACGTCCGGCCCATCACCGAGTAGGGGCTGCTTCTGCGGAAGTAGGCCACGCCCAGCGCGCCCATCCAATAAAGGCGCAACACGTCTTTGTCCGTGGTCTCCAGCTCGGGCAGGTGGCCCGAGTACGCACTGTTGCCGGGCGTGAAGATGGCGGCCAGCTCGCCGTTCCACTCCGTCCGCAGGCGGGACAGGGTCGCGGGCACGCGGTCGACCAACGCGTCGAAGGTCTGGGTGGCCTCGTCGAGCGTCTCCCCCACCGCCTTCACGTACGAGAGCTGCCAACGCTCGCCCGGCGCCAAGACCTCGCGGAAGCCGAACCCCGTCACCTCGACCACGTCAGGTCTCGGCCACGTCCCTTCGATGGTTGCGGCCGAACTGTTACCGGCGGTAACAGTGAGTGCCCGCCGGGTCGGATCGAGGGCCAGGTCGTTGTCCTTCTCCATGGGCGGCTCGGGGTCGTCCCACGGACGTACCGCCTTCACCACGCCGCCCTGCACGCCCAGTCGAAGCTGCACCTCGCGCGGCCTGCCGTCTGTGTTCTCGATCTCCAGATGGATGACGACGGCCATGCGGCCGAAGGGCATGGCTGTGGTCGAGCGCAGCCGCAGGCCCCGGTATTCGGCCTCGCGCACGATCCGGTCGGGGTACCACGTGAAGCTGATGCGGGCGCCCGTCGACGGGAAGTAGCGGCCCTCCAAGTACAGGCCCGCCGTCACCCGGTCGCCACACGAGAACGGGGGGAAGTTGAGGCAGGAGATCCCGGTCAGGTCGACGTCGGCCTGCACGCAGCCCAAGAAGTTGGTGAGCCCCGGCGGGTTGAACGTGTCGTTGAAACGGTGCACGAGCGACGAGCTGCGCAGGTCCTCGACCGTCGGGATCATCGGCTTCCCCCTGTCCGTAGGTACAGCTCCCTGAGCACCGGCGCGCCCCGGGCCCGATCCAGTGTGGCTCGACCCGCGGGGGCCACCGTCGCGGCCCGCACCGCGAACCGCGTCACGCCCAGCACGACCGGGATCATGGGCATGTCCTGGCACAGCCGGCGCTCCACCGACCGGTAGCCCACGTCCACTTCGCCTTGGGCGGTGGACTGCCTGGCGTCGCGGTCGAGGACGCGTTCGAACGCGGGGTCCACGAAGCGGGCCAGGTTGTCGCGGCCGATGGCGGCCGACGTGAACAGCGGTGCCAGGTAGGCATCGGGGCGAGGCGCGGCGGGCTGCCAACCAAGCCGGAAGGCGCCGTCCACACCGCCGGGCTCCGCGCCCTTGCGGGCCAAGGCGTCGAACGCGATCGGCGTGGGCTTGACGTCCATGCCGAAGACGTCGTGCCATTGCCGGGCCACGGACTCAACGATGGCGCGGTTGGCCAGTTCGTCGTTGAAGTACAAGGGGAACGCCACCTGGCCGAGGTCAACGCCGGTCGTCTGCAACAAGGCCTGGGCTCGGGCTGGGTCACCGGCTGCGGGCGCGTCGTCGCCGCACGCGGCGTCGAGCGCGGCCGGTCCCGCCGCCGCGGGAACGAAGCCGCGCGCCGCGGGGTGACCGGCGAGGACGGCGCTGCGGTTCAGGGCGATGCTGAGGGCTCGGCGCACGCGAGCGTCCTTGAACGGCGACGACTCGCCGAGCGGCAGGCCCACGTACTCCACGTAGCCGGACGGGCGGGTGAGCACGTCGGCGGGGGCCAACGCCGAGGCCTCGGCCGCGGTGACGGCGGCGACGTCCACCGCACCGGCGCGCCAGGCCGCGGCCGGGTCGGCGCTGACGTGGAACTCGATGACGTCTGCATAGCCCCGGCCCCCAGCGGTGAAGGCGTTGTCGTGTCCGTTGAACGTGGCGTTGCGCAGGAGTCGGATCACGGGCTGGCCCGGCGCCCAGGCCCGCTCCAGCCGATAGGGGCCTGCACACACGGGCCGGGCGGCAAAGGCGTCCGGGTCGCGCTCGGCCAGCGTTCGCGGCACCGGCGCGGCGACCGGGTGGGCCAGCACGCGCAGGAAGTCGGCGTCGGCGTGGGCCAGGTCGATGCTGAAGCTCGACGCGTCGATGGCGGTCAGGCCCCGCAGTCTGCGCCGGTCCCGCTCGCGCCTCGGCTCCACCCGGCCGCTGATCTCGGGCCATCCGTCGATGGGCTCGAGCAGGTCGGCGGCGTGGCCCGCGAAGTCCTCGCTGGCCGCGCGCGACAGTGACGCAATCACGTCGTCCGACGTCACTCGTTGTCCGTTGGAGAAGCGGGCCTTGCGCAGCCGCATGGTGATGCGCCTGCCGCTGTTGCTGATGATCCAGTTGCTCGCCAGGCCGGGGCGCACCCGGCCGGTGTCGGGGTCGAGAGTGACGAGCGGCTCGCACAACACGTCGTCGATCAACCGGCCCGAGGGCTCGTAGGCGTTGCCCGGATCGAGGGAGCCCGGCTCGGTGATGCCCACTCGCAACGTGCCGCCCATGGGCGCGGCCGCGGCGGTCGGCTTGTCGGCCGAGGTCGCGCAGCCGGCCATGGTCGACAGCGCGACAACGAGTGCCAGCGGCCGCAGAGCGCGTCGGCCCTTGGTCACGGTTTCGGCTCGATGGGCTCGGCGTTGATCAGACCGCGCAACTCCCTGCCGTACACGTCGGTGCTGCCGGGAGTAGAGGCCTGGAACAGGTCTCGCAGCGACAGGCCGCCGTACTGGGTGGCGATGACGTACTCGGCGTTGAACTCCTCGGCCACCTGGCTGCCGCCTTGGTTTCGGGCCGACGTGGCCTGGCCGTTGGCCAACACGACCCGGATGCCGTCCACGTTGGCACCGCACGCGTCGATGCGCTCGGTGGTCTGGACCGTGCCCTCGTACTTGATGGCGGTGACGCCGTCCGTGCCCGCCGCGGTGAAGGCGGTGCCGGGCAGGGCCGGGAACGGAAGCAGCAACAGCTCGGGCCGCGGGCTGAAGTCGTTCAGCGGACCTGACCCGGACACGACCCGCGAGATATAGAGGCCGGGCGCCACCACCACCGACGTGCGGGGCACCACGTGATAGGTCGTCGTGGTCGGGGTCGACTCGGCCTGGTCGACGGTGACGTCGAACGTGAAGTCGCCCGGCCCGTTCTCGTGAACGTTGTCGACCTTGTGGGTGGCGACGGGCGGCAGGGTGCGGGACTGGCCCGCGATCACGAAGCCCGAGGTGCGGTACGGGTAAGTCGCGGGCGCAGGCGGCCGGGTGATGTCGAGGGCGGTGGCCAGCCGGGCCGGCGCGAGGGGATCGGCCGGGGGGCAGCCCGAGGGCGGGAGCGGGGGCACGGGCTCAGGGATGGGTGGCGGGAGGACGGAGGGCGGCGTGGGCGTGGGGGCGCTGAAGCCGCTGACCAGGAACGTGGAGGGCGGCATCTGGGCGGGTAGGGGCAGGGCGGGCTGGGTCTGGCGGCCGAGCAGGAGGTCCGACGGCACCTCCTTCAAGCCCAACTCGAACGGGCGCTTGGGCCCGGCGCACGCGGTGGTGCCCAAGGCCAGGACGAGGGCGAGGGTCAAGGAGGCGGCCCGCTTCTTCATTCCGGCGCCCCCCGGCGGGGGTCGGGCACGGGCACGCCGGTGTCGCCGGTGCCGCCGGTCGGTGTCGGTGCAGGTGTCGTTGTTGTCGAGCCCGTGCGCTGGTTAGCGACCACCGCGGCCAACAAACGGTCGGCCTGGTCGAAGGCCGAACGGGTGACGAGAAGGTCATAGGACCGCCCGTCGGAAGGGAACCACAGGAGGAAGCGCTGCTCGGGCAGGTCGAGGACATAGGCGCGGATCTGGCCGATGCGGGTGAGCCGGAACTGGCCCCGGCCGATGCTCTTGACCACGGCCCGTCGGACATCGGCGTTGGCCGTGGACACGCCCGCAGTGAACGAGCCCACCTGCAACGAGCCCTCGATGTCGTCGCCGTTGCGCAACGAGTAGACGCGTCCGCTGGCCACCACCGACGACGGCCCGGCCTGCTTGTAGGCCTGCTCGACCGCGGGCTCGCGCCGCAGTTCCACGCCCCCCACCCACTCCGGCACCCCTCCCCCCGCCCCCCCGCCCATCTTTTCCACAGCAGCAGGTGCTGTGGA
>JAUTXP010000087.1 GCA_030837965.1 Acidimicrobiaceae bacterium
CGAACAGGTTGCGCACGTCGTCGTCCACCAGCAGCACCTTCTTGCCCGCGAAGACCACCTCGGCGCGGTTGGCCTCCTCGAGCATGCGCCGCTGCTCGGCGGGCATCGACGACTGCGGGCGGTGCAGGAACAGCGCCGTCTCGGCCAGCAGGCGGTCGGGCGAGCGCACGTCCTTGACGACGATCGTCTTTGCGTACTTGCGCAGCTTGGTCTCCTCGCGGCGCGTCAGCTCCTTGCCCGTGTGGACGATGACCGGGATGTGCGAGAGCCGCTCGTCGGTTCCGATCTTCTCGAGCAGGTCGAAGCCGGACATCTTCGGGAGCTTCAGGTCCATGACGATGCAGTCGAAGCGCTGGTCCTTCTCGAGCGTGGCCAGAGCCTCCTCGCTCGAGGCGGCCGCGACGATCTCGATGTCGTCACCGTCGCCGATCAGCCCCGAGATCTCCTCGCGCTCGACGTCGTTGTCGTCGACCACCAGCACGCGCTTGACGCGCTGCGCGAGCCGCTCGTTCATGTCGGCGAGCGCCTCGTCGATGGCCTTGTCCTTCGCCGGCAGCTCGAGGTAGCCGGCCGCGCCCGACTGCAGCGCGTCCTGGCGCAGCTCGGGCTGGCCGACGAGGTAGACCGGGATGTGGCGCGTCTCCGGCAGCTGCTTGAGCTGCATCAGCGCCTTCATGTCGGCGTTCAGGATCATCGCGTCCGGTCCCCAGTTGCGCGCGACGGCCACGCCGGCATCGGGACGGAACGCCACGAGGCCCTTGAACTTCGCCTTGCGCGCCTTGTCGAGCATCTTCTGGGCGACTGCCGTGTCGGGCTCGACGATCAGGCACACCGCGTCGCCGGGCAGCACCTGGTCGCGGTCGTCCTGGATCTCGGTCTGCGCGAGCAGGGCCGGGTCGCCCGGCGTGGCCGTGGCGATGATCGCCTTCGCGCCGCTGATCCCCGACGGCGCCGCTGCGCGGGCCTCGGGGGTGCCGGTCATGCTGCCCGCCCCGTTCGTCGGCGCGGCTGCGTGCGGCGGCGTCTCGATGCCCGTCTGCGACTCGCGCCGCGCATAGGCCGGCGGGATGTAGAGCGTGAACGTGGAGCCCTCGCCCTCCTTCGACGTCACCTGGATCTCGCCGCCGAGCAGGCGGGCGATCTCGCGGCTGATCGACAGGCCCAGGCCGGTGCCGCCGTACTTGCGCGCGGTGCCGCCGTCGGCCTGCTGGAACGACTCGAAGATCAGGCGCAGCTTGTCGTCGGGGATGCCGATGCCCGTGTCGGTCACCGAGATCGCGATCAGGCCCTGGGTGTGGCCGAGCGCCTCGCTCGCGTACACGTGCTCGCCCGGCGCGGGCGCGATCGTCATCTTCACCGAGCCCTTCTCGGTGAACTTGAACGCGTTCGAGAGCAGGTTGCGGATGATCTGCTGCAGCCGCTGCTCGTCGGTCGTGATCTTGCCGGGCAGGCCCTTCGCGACCTCGATCTCGAAGCCGAGCTTCTTGTCGTCGGCCACGGGACGGAACGTCTTGTCCACGTAGTCGGCGATCGCCTTCAGCGACAGCGCCGTGGGGTGCACGTCCATCTTGCCCGCCTCGACCTTCGACAGGTCGAGGATGTCGTTGATCAGCTCGAGCAGATCCGAGCCGGCGTTGTGGATCGTCTTGGCGAACTCAACCTGCTTCTCGGTCAGGTTCGACTCGCCGTTGTCGCCGAGCATCTTGCTCAGGATGAGCAGCGAGTTGAGCGGCGTGCGCAGCTCGTGCGACATGTTCGCCAGGAACTCTCTATTGTACTTGGACGTCAGCTGTAGCTGCTCGGCGCGCTCCTCGAGCGACGCGCGCGCGAGCTCGATCTCGCGGTTCTTGATCTCGATGTCGCGGTTCTGGCGCTCGAGCAGGGCGGCCTTCTCCTGCAGCTCCTCGTTGGTCTGCTGGAGCTCCTCCTGCTGCTGCTGGAGCATCTCCTCGGATGCCTTGAGCGTCTTCGCCTGGTCCTCGAGCTCCTTGTTCGATCGCGACAGCTCCTCCTGGCGCGACTGAAGCTCCTCGGACTGCGACTGGAGCTCCTGGGTCAGCGACTGCGACTGCTGCAGCAGCTCCTCGGTGCGCATGTTCGCGATCAGCGTGTTCAGGACGACGCCGATCGTCTCCATCAGCTGCTCGAGGAATGTCAGGTGGATCTCGGAGAACTTCTTGAACGAGCCGAGCTCGATGACCGCGAGCACCTGGTCCTCGAAGATGACCGGGAGGACGATCAGGTTGATCGCCTCGCCCTCGCCCAGGCCGGAGCTGATCTTCACGTAGTTCTCGGGCGCCTGATCGACGACGATCGGGATGCGCTCGAGCAGCGCCTGGCCCACGAGCCCCTCGCCCGGCTTGAACACGTTCGACACGTTCTTGCGCTTCTTGTAGCCGTAGCTGGCGATCAGGTGCAGCTCCTGCGCCGTCGCCTCCTCGTCGCCGTTGCCGTTGTCGCCGTTGCCGCCCTCGGCCATGTAGAAGGCGCCGAGCTGCGCGGACACCGTCGGCGTCAGTTCGCTCATGATCATCCGGCTGACCATGTTCAGGTCGCGCTGGCCCTGCATCAGGCCGCTGATGCGCGCGAGGTTCGTCTTCAGCCAGTCCTGCTCCTCGTTGCGCAGCGTCGTGTCGCGCAGGTTGGCGATCATCTGGTTGATGTTGTCCTTCAGCTCCGCGACCTCGCCCTGCGCCTCCACGGTGATCTGACGCGTCAGGTCGCCCTGGGTCACCGCCGTTGACACCTCTGCGATCGCTCGCACCTGGGTTGTCAGGTTCGACGCGAGCTGGTTCACGTTCTCGGTCAGGTCGCGCCACGTGCCGCTGACGCCCTCGACCTCGGCCTGGCCGCCCAGGCGACCCTCGGTGCCCACCTCGCGGGCCACGCGCGTGACCTCGTCGGCGAACGACGAGAGCTGGTCGACCATGGTGTTCAACGTGTTCTTCAGCTGAAGGATCTCGCCGCGCGCGTCGACCGTGATCTTCTGGGTGAGGTCGCCGTTGGCCACCGCGGTCGCGACCTGCGAGATGTTTCGCACCTGGTCGGTGAGGTTGCCGGCCATCGAGTTCACCGACTCGGTCAGCCCGCGCCACGTGCCGGACACGCCCTCGACCTGGGCCTGGCCGCCGAGCTTGCCCTCGGTGCCCACCTCCTTCGCCACGCGCGTGACCTCCGCGGCGAAGCTCG
>JAUTXP010000051.1 GCA_030837965.1 Acidimicrobiaceae bacterium
CGGGCCCCGGCGGCCCGGCGCGGGCGCGCCGGTCGGGGGGCGGCGAACAGACCGGGTCGACCGGGGCGACCGGGTCGACCGGGGCGACCGGGTCGACCGGGCCCATCAGGCCGGTCACCGACCCGGCCCTCGGCCTGCTCGACGATGTCGGCCGCGGCCGCGGCCGAGTGGCTCTGACTGATGACGAGAGGGGGCCTGCCACCGGGGCCACTCGCCCGTTCGCCACCACCCTCGCCGCCACCCTCACGGCCACCCTCGCCTTCGCCCGCGCCCTCTTCGAGGCGTTCGGCGATACGGTCCCACACGCCCTCGGGCGCGGACGCGCCCACGTGGGCCAACAGCGCCGCCGCCTCGCGGTGGCCGGCCACCTCGTCGCGACAGCGAGGACACTCGGGCAGATGGGCGTCGATGGCGGCGGCCTCGTCCGGGTCCACCGCGTCAAGGGCGTAGGCGCCCAGCAGCTCTTGGATCTGCCGGTGGGTCAGCGGTCGTTCCATGCCATCTCCTCGTCGGCGAGGTGGCCGCGAAGCCGTCGCAGGCCAGACCTGATCCTGCTCTTCACCGTCCCCTCGGGGTGCCCCAGGAGGTCCGCCACCTCGCGGTAGGTGTGTCCGCCGAAATACGCCAGCTCGATCGACCGTCGCTCGTCGGCGGGCAGGTCGGTCAAGGCCAGCTTGACCCGTTCGGCGACGGCCAGGTCCCACACCTCGCGCTCGAGGTCGTAGCCCGACTCGGCCGTGCTGCGGGCGTCACGTTCCTCGCGCCGCCGTCGGGACGTCTCCGACCGAAGCTGGTCCACAGCTCGGCCGTGGGCCTGGGCCAACAGGAATGAGCGCAATGAGCCGCGCTCGGCGTCGAAGCGGTCGGGCGCGTTCCAGAGTCGGATGAAGACCTCCTGCACCACCTCTTCGGCCGCCGCCTCCTCCCGCAGCACCCGTCGGGCCAACGCGTGCACGGCCCCTGCGTGTCGCCGGTAGGCCTCGGCCAGCGCGTCCTGACGCCAGCGGCCGATGGCGACCACCACGGCCGCGTCGCTCATGTCTTGGAAGGGTGACACCACCGGCTCTTCGGAGCCGCCCGCCCTCTCGGATGTCACTCGGCCACGCTACGCCGTCGGCTCAGGCGCGCCCGGGCCCGCCACTCGACGAGCGAGGGCGGGCCCGATGACGGCGCTGGGGGTTGTGCCGTTGGAGCTAGGAGGCGAACTTCTCAGGGAACTGCTTGGCGATGGCGCCGGCCAGGATCTCGGCCGTCATCGGCATGTGAGCCGCGGCGGTGGCCAGCTTGGCGTATTGGGTCGGGTCCTTGGCCGCCTGGGCGTCGATGGCCGCCTCCAACGTCTGCACGTGGGGCACCAGCTCGGCCGCCACAGCACCCTTCGGCAGGTTGGGGTTGGCCCCGGTCAAGAAGGCGTCGAAGTCGGCCCGGTACTGGTCGAGATCCCGGCCTGCCTTGGCCTTGCCTGCCGCGTCGTTCTTAGAGGCGGCCACGGTGTAGTCCACGAAGAACCCGATGTGCTTGCGCCACAGAGCCAGGAACTGATCGCCTGCGGGCTTGCCGTAGACGGACCCCACAGCCTCGGCCAAGGCCACGCTGTTGGCGTCGAGCACCGCGGCAGGGACCTTGTAGTCGCCGCCCGCCAGCGCCGTGCCGGTCGTGATGCCGGCCAGGTAGACGTGCTCTTGCAGGAGGGCCGTGAGCCCGGACCGCAGTTTCGACGAGGCCGTGTCGGTGCCCGACGCCGTGCCCGCAGCAGAGGCATTCATGGCGTCGTGCGTGTCATGGGTGGTGGTGGTCACGGCGTCGTCGGTTGCGGCCGCCGCACCCTTGCTGTCGTTGTTGTTCCCGCACGCCGCAGCCGTCAGCGAGATGACGGCGAGCGCGGCGAGGAGACGAGGGAGACTGCGCTTCATGGGACTCCTTGGTCGTTCCGGTGGGGGGGGTTTCACCTGCGTCTACGGGGCAGGCCGTGAACCTGGATGACCAAATGAGCTACTGGACGACGACGTCGGCCTCCATGCCCGGATGCCGGTCGCAGAAGTAATGGAAGGTGCCCGCTTTGGCGAAGGTGAATGAGCCCTTCTTGCCCGCGCCTTCAAGGGCCATGTCGAACTGGCCGTCTTTCTGGGTGGACACGACCTTGCCGGTGTCGCCCGGCTCGTAGGTCCGGGTTCCTGAAGTCACCGTGTGGGTGATGTCGTCGTCGTTGATCCACGTGACCTTGCTGCCGGCCGGCACCTTCAAAGGCGTGGGCCGGAAGGCGAAGACCTTCACGTGGGCGACGGTGGCTGCCGGCTCGGCCGCCTTGTCGGACGCGCTGCCGCCGCAACCGGCGGTGGCCAAGGCGATGGCGATGGGGATCGCGATGACGGAGACGAGGGTGACGGGTTTGGTTCGCATACGAATGGTTCGGTGCGCAGGCCGGGGACGGATGCTCCACAGGGGACCGCGGCCAGTCCCCGATGCCACGCCACGACTCCGCACGACGCGGCGAGGGCCCGTCACGGCCACATGCCGGATGACGGGCCCTCGGTGGACTCTCAGTGCGCGCTTCTAGTACTCGGTGACGGCCTGGATCTCCGACTGGAGCTGCTTGTACTCGGGGGCGTTGGTCAGGGGCAGCAGCGACATGAGCTTGGCCATGTTGCCCGTCACCTTGACCCGGCCCTGCATGAACGCGGCGTTGGCGTCCAACTCGCCCTTTTGAATCTTCATGGCGTCGTCATAGGTCTGGGTGAGGGTGACCTCGGCGTCGGGCAGCTCTCCCAACTGCGACTCCTGGAGCTTGCCGTTCTCCAGCACCCAGTAGTACTTGACATCGCCGTCGGGCCCGCCGGTCACGACATACTGCATCCGGGCCGATGCCCCCGGGCGGTCAGGCTGGCTCTCAGCCATCTTCTTGGTCTCGTCCAGCCATTCCTGCGATAGCCACTTCGGCATGCGGATCTCCTGAAACTCTCGACTGCTCGGTCGTGCGAAACCTAGCGGATCGGTCTCATTGAGCGACCCGGTCGCGGACGCCCGCGAACAAGTCGTCCTCGGGAACGTCGCTGTCGACCAGGCTCCTGGCCAGCACGTATTCGTCGTAGGGGTGCACGGTTCGGGCCACCTCGGGGGGCAGGCCGAACCAGAACGGCGACTCGGGGTCGATCTGGGTGGCGTGGGCCAACAGGGCCTGGCGGCGCACGTCGGCATAGTCCGAGATCTCGATGCTCGTCGTGATGGATTCGTCTTGGTGCGGCCGCTCGAACCACTTCTCGTCGAAGGGCGATTCCAGGCCGAGCTCTTTGAACTTCTCATGGGTGGCCACCATGCGCGCCCGCGACCAGACCGAGTAGTAGAGCTTCAACGGCTGCCACGGGTCGCCCAAATCGGGATAGGCGTCAGGGTCGGCAGCCCGGTCGAAGGCCAGCACGGATATGTCGTGCACCCGGAGATGATCGGGATGGGGATAGCCCCGCTGGTCCTCGTTGTAGGTGATGACCACTTGCGGCTGGGCCCGCCTGATGACCTCGACCAGCCTGCCCACGGCCTCGTCCTCGTCAGCCTGGGCGAATGAGTCGGGACGCTTGTTGGCCTCCGAGTCGGGCATGCCCGAGTCGCGGTAGCCGAGAAGCACGACCTCGTCGTAGCCGATGACCTCGGCGGCCTGGGCCAACTCGTCCATGCGGACCTGATGCACGTTGTCTCGCACCTCGGGCTTGTCCATGGCCGGGTTGAGGATGTCGCCCTCTTCCCCGCCGGTGCAGCAGACGAGCACGGTGTGGACGCCCTCACCGTGGTACTTGGCCACCGAGCCCGCCCCCTTGGACGACTCGTCGTCGGGGTGGGCGTGCACAGTGAGAAGGCACAGCCGCTCGTTCATCCCGTCAACCTAACTCCCCCAGTTCCCTTGATCATCACGCCAACGACCGCCGCGACGAGACCACCGCGCCGCCAGCGCGCCGGCTGTGGCCGCCACGGCCAGGCCCACCGGCACCGCCACCTGAACCAGGCCGGTGCGGATGAAAGGACGTCCCGTGCCGTGGGCCGGGTCGGCGGCCCGGGCGAAGAAGAACAACGGCAGGGCGACCACGCTCAAGGCCAATGCGCCTGCGGTCACCCCCACCACCAAGCCCAGGGCCAGAGCCACCCGCCAGGGCCTGCGCTCCGTCGGCCCTTGGTCGGCTGGGGTTGCGGGCATCCAACGACGGTACCGTCGCCGCGGGTGGTGGAGCGCTGGGTCATGAGGCGCTGGGTCACGAGGCGCGGGCCCCTCAGGCCCGGTCAGGAATGGCCAGCCCGCGAAAGCGCCCGGATTTGCGGCCTTTTCGGCCCTTCGTCCGCCCTTCGTCCGCCCTGGTGCGGCCCCAGTGCGGCCCTATCTGACGGAGGGTGGCCGACGGACCAGGCCCAAGACCAGTAGGTTGGCCCGAACGCAACCGACTTGGGAGACCACATGATGAAACGACGGCTCAAGGCGGTCCTGGGCGGACTGCTCTTCGTCGGGGCGCTGGCCGTCCCGGCTGCCGCCCATGCCGAGGACTACGTGGGCAACGGCCCGCAGGTCATCGGCAATCAGTTCTCCCGAGGCGACGCGCCCCTGGCCGTCGCGCCGGCCACGCAGGGCCGCGGCCTGCCCATCACGGGCAGCGACGTGGCGGGCCTGACCGCTATCGGCCTGGCCGCGGTGGGCACGGGCACCGTGCTCGTCCGTCGATCACGCCGCTCGCACACCGCCTGAGCCTCTTCGCGTCCGCCAAGTGACGCCCAACATGCAGCCCGTCGCGGCCCTCGATGAGCCTGCCGAGCGCGCCCCCCGACTGGCAGCCGCGGCCGACGCGCCGTCGGTGCCCCGCCACGTCTACGTCCATCCGGACAACCGGGTGGGCCGATTGGTCGGGCGGGCCCTGGCCATCAGCGCGGACGGGGCTGCCTTCGCCGTGGCCCTGGCCCTGGCCACGGCCGATGCGGGGCGCGCGGGCAGGCCCGTCCCCACCGCCCTGCTGACGTGGCTGGCCGTCCCTTTGTGGCTCGTCGTGTTCAGCCGCTACGGCCTGCATGCGGCCCGGCACGTGTCGGGCCGACGGGCCGAGTTGATCCGCCTCGGCCATGCCTTCGCCGTGTGCGTGGCCACGCTGCCCGTCATCGGGGCCATGGCCGACGTGGCCGTGCCCCGGCGTTGGCTGTTGACCGTCGCCGCCGCGGGCGTGGCCGCGCTGTTGGTCGAGCGCGAGATCGTGCGCCGCTCGTTCAACCTGGTTCGCCGACAGGGCCGGCTCCTGCGGCCGGTGGCAGTGGCGGGCGACGGACCCGAGGCCGCCGCCTTGGTCGCCATGCTCCACGACCAGCCTGAGCTCGGCTACCGGGTCGTGGCCATGGTGGCCGACAACGACGATGCGGACATCAGCCCGCGCCAAAAGGTCGTCGAGCAACTCCAGGCCGCGGGCATCCGCCACGTGCTGGTGGCCACCACCGATGTCGAGTGCTCGATCTCGAACCGGCTGGTCCGCGCCCTCACCGACGCCGGCATCCACGTCGAGCTGTCGTCGTCGTTGCGCGACATCGACGCGTCCCGCCTGTCGGTGCGCACCTTGGGCCGCCACCCCGTGCTCTACGTCGAGCCGGTGCGGCGCAGCGGCTGGCGGGCTGCGGCCAAGCGGGCCTTCGACACGGCCGCGGCCTGTGCCGCCCTCATCCTCACCGCGCCGCTCTGGCTGGTGGTCGCCTTGGCCATCAAGGCCACGTCGCCGGGCCCTGTGCTGTTCAAGCAGGAGCGGGTCGGCAGGCGGGGCAGGCGGTTCCACGTCTACAAGTTCCGCACCATGGTCGACGGGGCCGAGGAACTGCTCGTCGAGCTGGCCGACGCCAACCAGGCCGACGGGCCGCTGTTCAAGCTGAAGGCCGACCCGCGTGTGACGACGGTCGGACGTCTGCTGCGCAAGCTGTCGCTCGACGAGTTGCCGCAGTTGCTCAACGTGCTGCGCAACGAGATGAGCCTGGTCGGTCCCCGGCCCGCGTTGCCCAGCGAGGTCACGCAGTGGGGCACCGAGCTGTTCGAGCGACTCCGCGTGCAGCCCGGCATCACCGGCATGTGGCAGGTGAACGGCCGCTCCGACGCCAGCTTCTCCGAGTACCAGCGCTGGGACCTGTACTACGTGGACAACTGGTCGATCTGGCGCGACCTCGGCATCCTCTTCAAGACCGTCCCGGTCGTGTTGCGCGGCGAAGGGGCGTACTGACCCTCTGACTGCCGGCGGGTCTCGTCAGCCGACCCGCTCGAAGCCGGCCACCACCTCGACGTGGAACGTGTTGGGGAACAGGTCGAGCACCTGGGCCGAGGCCAGCCGGTAGCCGAGCCCGTGGAGCAGGCCCACATCCCTCGCCAATGACGCAGGGTCGCAACTGACGAGCACGAGACGGGGCGCGCCGACGTGCGCCAGTGCGGTGGCCGCGCTGCGGCCCAGGCCAGGGCGGGCCGGGTCGGCGATGACCAGGTCGATCTGCTCGCCGTCGGCCATGTCCTGCGCGATGGCAGGCACGGCCTCTGCCACCTCGCCCTCCATCACCACGGCGTCGAGGTCGGCCAGGTTCCAGCGGGCGTCGGCCGCGGCCCACGCCGACGACTCGACGGCCAGCAGCCGGCCCGGCCCGAACGACCCACCGAGCAGCCCTACACCCGCGTAGGCGTCGAGGACGACGGCGTCGTCGGGCACCGGGCCTGCCGCGACCCGCACTGCGTCCACGAGCAAGGCCGCGGCCTGCGGGCTGGGCTGGAAGAAGGACAACGCCGACACCCGCCACCGGCGCCCGGCCACGTCCTCGTGCACGGCAGGCAGGTCCGGCTCGTCGAGCCTGAGGTCGGCCGCGGCCACCACCCGCACGCCTTCCGGCACCTGCACGCCCGACGCCGTGGGCTCGGCGACCACCAGCCGCTCGCCGCCCGCCACGCCAACGCGAAGCAGCACCTCCTCGGCCCCGTCGAAGCGGCCCTCGGCCAACAGCTCCTGCAAGGCGGGATGGGCGACCAGGCACTCGGCGACAGGGACGAGGTCGTGGCCGCGTCGGCGTCGAAACCCGGCCCGGCCGTCGACCACGCCGACGCGCAGGTTGGTCCGAGTGGCCGGGGCGACGAGCACGTCGGCGGCGAGGGGCGGCGAGTCCATGTGGGCGATGCGGCGCAAGGCGTCGGCCACGATGGCGCGCTTGAGTCCGCCCTGGGCGGCGCGATCGACGTGCTGCCACTGGCACCCGCCACAACCCAGGGCCACGGCCGGGCAGGGCGCGTCGACCCTGAGCGGCGACGGGTCGAGCACCTCGACGGCGTGGCCCCGGGCGAAGTCCTTCCGCTGCTGCGTCAGCACGACCCGAACCCGCTCGCCGGGCAGCGCGCCCTCCACGAACACGATGCGACCGCTCGCCTCGCGCCCGATGGCGTCGCCGCCCGCGGCCATACCCGTGGCCGTGACTTCGACGTGGACGGTGCTCACGGGCGTGAGGCTACGGTGCGCGCGTGGCTGTCGAGACCTACGACACGACCGTCGGCGCATTGCGGGCCTTCGTGGCCAAGCCGGAGACCGAAGGGCCGGGTCCGGGCGTGCTCGTCCTGCACGAGCTGTTCGGGTTGAACGACGACATGCGCCGCATCGCCCTTCGGTTCGCAGACAACGGCTATGTGGCCATGGCGCCCGACCTGTTCTCGCACGGCAACAAGGCGGTCTGTCTGGCCCGCGTGCTGGCCGACGTGGCGCGCGGCGGTCGGGGCCGCACGCTCGACGACGTGGTGTCGGCACGCAACGCGCTGGCCGAGATGGACGGCGTTGATCCGGCGCGCGTCGGGGTGGCGGGGTTCTGCATGGGCGGCAACTTCGCCCTGCTGCTCGGCGCCACCGGCACCGTGCAGGCGTCGGCCGTCAACTACGGCGCCGTGCCCAAGCGCCGTGACGACTTGCAGGCCGTGTGTCCGGTGGTGGCCAGCTACGGCGCAGGCGACCGCGTGTTCGCGGGCCAGGCCCGTCGCTTGGAGGATCACCTCACGGCGTTGGGCGTGCCCCACGACGTGAAGGTCTACGAGGGCGTGGGCCACTCCTTCCTCAACTGGGAGAACGCTCCCGCGTGGATGCTCAAGCTCCCTTCGCCCATGCACCCCGGCTACTCCGAGCCCGCGGCCGAGGACGCGTGGGCCCGAATGCTCGGCTTCTTCTCGCAGTACGTATAAGGGGCCGCGGGGTCAGCGGGCCGCGGCCACCAGCGCGTCGAACAGGGCCTGCTGCGCGGGATCGGTGTCCGCCGTCATCTCCGGGTGCCACTGCACGGCGATATAGAAGCCCGGCCGCTCCTCCGAGTCCGACTCCGGCTCCAACTCCAAGGCCTCGACCAGGCCGTCGTCGGTCCACGCCACCGGAGTCAGACCACGGCCCACGCGGTCCACGCCTTGGTGGTGGTGCGACGTGCAGTCGCGGATGGAGGACCCGCACACGGCTTCAAGGCGCGACCCGCCTGCGACCTTGACGTCGTGTCGGGCCGACGTGCCGCCGACCGGGGAGCCGTGCGGGACGAGGCCCTCCACGTCGGGCAGGTGCTGGAGCAGCGTCCCGCCGAAGGCAACGTTGACCACTTGAAAGCCGCGGCACACGGCCAGCGTGGGCAGGGCCAGTCGGGCCGCGGCCAGGGCCAGGCCCAACTCGAGGGCATCACGGTCGAGGTCGACGCCGTACATGGACGGATGGGCCTCGGCGCCGTATCGGGACGGGTCGACGTCGCCACCGCCCGCCAGCACCACGGCGTCGAAGTCGGCCAGCACCGCGTCGGCCTCGTCGCGATCGGGAGGGGGCAGCAGCACCGGCCTGGCACCCGCTCTGCGCAAGGCGTGGACGTAGCCCTCGGGGAGTCCGTAGCCCGCCCTGACCCAGCCCCCCACCCGGCCATCGGCCAGGTGGTACGCGGGAATGGCGACGAGGGGACGACGGGCCACGAACCGAGGGTAGCGTCGCGCCCCGATGCCGCCGCTCAGCTCCTACGAGATGGTCAACGCCTACTTCGACGAGGCGGCCCAACTGGTGCGGCTGAAGGATGAGCTGTACGAAGTGCTGAAGACGCCGTACCGCGAGATCGACGTGCAGGTGCCCGTGCGCATGGACAACGGCGAACTGCGCACGTTCAGGGGCTATCGGGTGCAGCACAACGGGGCGCGCGGGCCGTACAAGGGCGGCATGCGCTACCACGCCACCGCCGATTTGGAGGAGGTGCGGGCGCTGGCGTCGTTGATGACGTGGAAGACGGCCTTGCTCGACCTTCCGTTCGGCGGGGCCAAGGGCGGCATCACCTGCGACCCGACAGGCATGAGTCCCCGCGAGGTGGAGGCCATGACCCGGCGGTTCACGCTGGCCATCAGCCACGTGCTCGGCGTGAACCGCGACATCCCTGCGCCGGACGTCAACACCAACGCCCAGGTGATGGCGTGGATGATGGACGCCTACTCGAGCCGGTACGGGTACTCCCCCGCCATCGTCACCGGCAAGCCCGTCGACCTGGGCGGCGCGCCGGGCCGGGAGGCGGCCACGGGCCGGGGCGTGGTCTACGTGCTCGTCGCCGCGGCCAAGCTGTGGGGCATCGACCTGTCGACGGCGCGCGTGGCCATCCAGGGCTTCGGCAACGTGGGCTCGTGGGTGGCTCGCGAACTGCACAACGGCGGCATCGCCGTCGTCGCCCTGTCCGATGTCAGCGGCGGCGTGTCCCACCCCAAGGGGCTGAACGTTCCCGCCCTGCTGGACTGGGCGTCGGGCCGTCGCCCCTTGTGCGAGGTGAAACAGACCGGCGGCGTGGACCGCATCAGCAACGAGGAGCTGTTGTCCTTGGAGTGCGACGTGCTCATCCCCGCGGCACTCGGCGAGGTGATCAACGAGGCCAACGCCGAACGGGTGAGGGCGTCGGTGGTGGTGGAGGCGGCCAACAACCCGACCACGCCGGAGGCGGACAAGATCATGGGCGACCGCGGCATCAAGGTCGTGCCCGACGTGCTGGCCAACGCGGGCGGGGTCACAGGGTCGTACTTCGAGTGGGCCCAGAACATCCAGCAGTTCCGTTGGAAGGAGGAGCGCTTCAACCAAGAGCTCGAAGACGCCATGGTGCGGGCCTTCGCGGCCACCGCCGACTTCGCCGACCGGCACGGCGTGTCGTTGCGCAGGGCCGCTTTCGCCATCGGCATCGAACGAGTGGCGCGGGCGTCGAGGCTGCGGGGCTACGTGTGATCAGCGCGTACGCGTTCTGCGCCGACGGGCAGGTCGAGGAGATCGCCGACCCGCATGACATCTCCGAGGTGCGCGGCCGCGATGGGCGCATCGTGTGGGTCGACCTGTGGGAGCCGAGCGACGAAGACCTGGCTTGCGTGCAGGAGGAGTTCGCCCTTCATCCGCTGGCCATGGAGGACGCCCGCAAGCACGGGCAGCGGCCCAAGCTCGAGCAGTACCCGACCCACGCGTTCATCGTCGCCTATTCGATGACGCTGGCCGAGGTCGACCTGTTCGTGGGGCCCGACTGGCTGGTCAGCGTGCGCGGCGCCGCCACTCGGCCTGGGTCGGAGGGGCAGCCGTGGGACATCGGGCCCGCCCGGACCCGTTTCGAGCGGACGCGGGAGGGCAGCGGGTCGATCGGCTTTCTCGTCTACACCATCCTCGATGAACTGGTGGATGGGTACTTCCACGCCACCGACGCGGCCGAGGACCGGTTGGAGGATTTGGAGGACCGCATCTTCAGCGAGAGCCTCCCCGACGAGCAGGCCGTGCAACAGCAGCTCTTCGAGATTCGCCGCGAGCTGCTGTTGTTCCGACGGGCCGTCGTCCCGTTGCGCGACGTGATGGGCTCGCTCCTGCGGCGGGAGGTGGAGTGGCTCGACGACCGGTCCGTGCTGTTGTTGCAGGACGTGTACGACCACATCCTGCGGGCCATCGACCTGCTCGACGGGCAGCGCGAGCTGATGGGCAACGCGGTCGACGCCCATCTGGCCATCATCAGCAACCGCATGAACCAGGTGATGAAGAAGATGACGTCGTGGGGCGCCATCCTGCTCGGGTCCACGCTGGTGGCCGGCATCTACGGGATGAACTTCCGCCACATGCCCGAGCTGGAGTGGCGGTTCGGGTACGGGTACGCGCTGGGGCTGATGGCCATGATCACCGGCGTGGGGTACTGGGCCTTCAAACGGCGGGACTGGCTGTAGCGCGCCTTTGCTTCTGACGTGACGGGGCGTGACGGGGCGTGGCGCGACGTGGGCGTGGCGTGCTGTGCCGTGGGCGTGCGTGGCGTGACGTGGGCGTGGCGTGACGTGGGCGTGGCGTGCCGTGGGCGTGACGTGCTCGTGCTCGTGCTCCGCATTTGGGTGCAGAACTGTCGACTCCTTCGCCCGAAGTGCGCCCAAATACGGGGCGTCCCCGATTTGGGCGCGATCGGCCACCGCCACGGTGGGCAACTGCGCCCAAATGCGAAAGGCGCGGCGGGCGGGGGCGGCGCGGGCGGATTCAGGTGCCGGCGCGGGGGCGGGGGGCGGCGGCGGGCGGAAGGCGCGGCGCGCCGGCGCGCAGGAGGGCGGAACGAGGGTTATGAGCGGGCGGGGACGGCTGCGCCCACGTCGGCCAAGGGCAGGGTGAACGAGAACCGCGATCCCTGCCCGGGCACCGACGCAACCGAGACCTCGCCGCCCATCACCCGGGCGTACTCCTGCACCAGGGCCAAGCCGATCCCACTCCCCCGCGTGGCGTTCAACACCGCACTGCGCGCCCGCCAGAACGGCTCGAACACGTGGGCCGCCTCCTCCTCGGACAGCCCGATCCCGCTGTCGGCCACCGTCAGCCGGGCCGCCGACGCCTCGGCCCGGCCCACGATGGCGATGCGGCCGTGTGGCCCCGAGTACTTGACCGCGTTCGACACCAGATTGGCCAACGCCCTGCGCAACAGCCGAGGGTCGGCCTTCACCACGACGGCCTCGACGTCGACGTCGATGGCCCGGTCCCCCACCATGGGCGCCAGCGCGCTCAGGGTCGACTCCACCTCCTGGCGCAGGTCCACCACCTCGGCCAGCGCCTCCATGCGGCCCGTCTCCAACGCGCCGAAGTCGAGGAGCTGCTCGACCAGCCGTTGCAAGTCCTCGGCGTGCTGGCTGATGGTCCCCACCGCGTCCCGGCGCGTCTTGTCGTCGAGCCCGTCCCAGTGGCCGATCATGGTCTCGGCGAAGCCACGGATGCACGTGAGCGGGGTGCGCAGCTCGTGCGACAGCGACATCACCATGGCCCGCCGCAGGTCGAGCGTCTCTTGCAGCTCGGCGACCAGCGACCGCTCCAACTCCATCCGGGCCGCGTTGGCCAAGGCGATGCCCGCGAAGGCGGCGAGCGTCTCGGCCAGGTGCAGCTCCTCGGCCAGCCACTCGCGCCGCTCCGCGCTCAACAGGGCCAACACGCCCAGGCGATGCCCCTCATGCTCGGGCAGGGGGACGAGCAGCCTGCCGTCCTGGTCGATCTTGCGCTCGATACCGATCAGCACAGACCTGGCCTCTTTGCGCACGGACTCGACCGCGGCGGGCGCCACCCCGTCGACCAGCTCCTCCAGCTCCCCGTCCGGCCCGGCCACATAGAGGGCGCACGCATCGGCCCGGAGCACCTGCCGGGCGCCGCGCAGGATCTCCCTGGACACGGCCTGTCGGTCCAGCGAGGCGTTCACCACCAACGTGATGCGCTCCAACAACTGCGCCCGCCTGCTCAGGTCGTGCATGCGATACGCCCGCTCGATGACCGTGGGCAGCGACTTGAGGTAGTTGGCGTCCTTGACGACGTAGTCGACGGCGCCGGAGCGCATGGCCTCGACGGCAACGTGCTCGGAGCCCATGGCCGTCACCATCACGACCGAAGGGCCGGTGACCTCCATGGTGGAGCGCAAGACCTCGAGTCCCGACATGTCGGGCAGGCGGTAGTCGAGGAGCATGATGTCGGCCTCGTCCAACCGGTCGAGGGCCTCGAGCCCGTTGGCCACGGCGATGGACGTGTACCCCGCCTCGCGCAGGGCGCGGTCGATGAGGAACCGGTGATCAGGATCGTCGTCGACGACCAGGACGGTCGCGGAACGGTGGGGCATGGGGAAGTGACGTGCTCCTACGCGGGGGGTTCGGGCAATGCAGCGACGTGCATCCAGTAGTCGGTGATGTCGCGCAGGCCCTCACGCATGCCGTTCGGCGTGATGGGCTTGGTGACGTAGGAGTTGCCGCCGCGGCGGTAGGTCTCCTCCACATCCTCAGGCCGGTCGGAAGACGTGAGCACGACCACAGGGATCGAGCGCAGGTCAGGGTCCGACTTGATGCGGTCAAGCACCTCGAGCCCGTCGACCTTGGGCATCTTGAGATCGAGCAGCAGCAAGTGCGGGCGGGTCGCGTCCTCGTACTTGCCCCGGCGGTAGAAGTAGTCGAGGGCCTCTTCGCCGTCGCGCACGCCCTGCACTTCGAGCTTCAGGCCGTGGTTGGTCTGCTCCAAGGCCCGCGTGGTGAGGAACAGGTGGTCCTCGTTGTCCTCGGCCACCAGTACACGAACGGACCTGGTCACTTTGCTGCCTCCAGTTGAGCCGGACCGCGCCGCACGGCCACAGCGGGGAATCGCATGTCGAAGCGGGCGCCGGGACCGTTGTCGGCCACCGTGATCTCGCCCCCGTATTGCTCGAGGATCTTGCGGCACACGGCCAAGCCGATGCCGGTGCCCTTGTTGGGGCTGTTCGAGTCCTGGCGCTCCAAGCGCTCGAACACGCCGAAGATCTTCTCCCGGTAGTCGGCGGGGACGCCCTTGCCGTTGTCGGCCACGCTCACGACCACGTCGCCCGTGGGCGACACCGCGGCATCCACCTTCACGATCACGTCGTCGCGGCCGCTGTGGACGATGGCGTTGGCCACCAGGTTGGTGAAGAGCTGCCGCGCTCGAAGACCGTTCATGGTGACGACGGGAAGAGCGCCGATGTGCAAGGCCGCGTTGGGATGGACGGCCTCCTGCTCGGCCACCACCTCGTGCACGACCTCGGCCAAGTCCACGTCGGTGGACTCGGTTTGCACCCGGCCGATCCTCGACAGTTCGAGCAGGTCCTGGATCAAGGCCTGCATGTAGAGCGAAGCGGCCGAGATGCGGTCCAAGAAGAAGCGGCCCTCGTCGCTCAAGGACTCGTCCACGTCGGCCTTGAGGTAGTCGAGGAAGCCGAGCAGCGAGACAAGCGGGCTCTTGAGGTCATGCGACACGCTGTAGACGAACGTCTCCAGTTCGTCGTTGGCCCGCTCTGCCTCCTCGCGGGCGACACGCTCGGCCTGGAAGAGCCGGGCCCGCTCCAAGGCCAGATCGGCGAACACGCCCAGACCGACGAGCAGGTCGACCTCGTCACGGCCGAAGAACGGACTGAGCTGACTGCCCCGCACGGCCAGCCAGCCGTTGCGCAGGCACACCGCGATGAGGCCCTCTTGGACGACCGGGTTCTCGGCCGTGGCCCGGGTGGCCAGCACGGCCGCGGCCTTGGCCTCGGTGGGGTCGAGTCCGGCGGCGGCCAACACCGTCCCGTCGGGTGCCACCAGCACGCCGCCCTGCCCGCCGAACAGCGCGGCCACATGGGGCACGAGGGCGGCGCCGATCTGCTCGGGCTGGATGACGGCCATGAGGCTGATCTCGGCTTGGCGCAGGCGGATGGCATCAGGCGAGCGCCACACGACTCGCAGGACCCGGGGCGGCACGAAGCCGACGAAGAAGCACAGCGCGCACACGATGGCCATGAGCCCGGTGACGACGGGCCAGCCCGACTTGGTGTCGCCGGGCACGAAGGCGGCGAAGAGCAGGGCGATGTTCAACAGCGCGGTGCCCACGGCCATGGTCCGCATGCGGCTGCGGGCCACGCTGGCCTGCTTGGCCCCGATGCGCCACAAGCGATAGGTGGCGATGCACGACAGCAACGTCCACTGCACGAGGATGCCGACCAGGTAGAACTTGATGGCCGTCGTCCTCGGCGCGTCGGAGCCGCCCAGTCGGGGCAGGAAGAACGTCCACACCACTACCCCGCCGGTGAGGAACTGGGCCACGCGGCGCAAGGACACGTACTGGTGCACGAACTGTCCGCCGTAGCGGAACAGGCAGTACGGGAACAGCAGCAGCAAGGCGAGCAGGACCTTGCGCTCCCACGACGCGGCGTTGCTCTCCGACGTGGTGGAGATGAGGAAGGACGCGGCCACCACCGACGCCAGGATGCCGACCGTCGCCGCCCACCACAGGGCGGCCGTGTCGTGGTGCTGCCGCCATCGCTTCACCGCGATGAGGGCCAGGGCGCCGAAGATGATCAGCTCGGCGATGCGCACTGCAAGTTGTGCGGCTTGCATGGTGAGAAGCAGGCTCCTTGGCGGGAGGTTTCAACCGTCTTGGGGCATTGTGGGCATCTTTGCTGTACCCCACAAGGATGGAACCCACGGTGGTCACAAGGGACGTTGACCGCCTAGTCAGCGGGTCGGGCCAAGTGGCCCAAAGGACTAGTCCTTCGTCCGTTTGGCACGCCGCGGTAGCGTCACTCCACCCCCTTTGAGAGGAGCACAGCCATGAGGCCTGTCCGCACCGCACTGGCCGCCGGAGCCGCGCTGGTCCTCGCGTGGGTCGGTCTCGAGGCCGGCTTGGGGGTCGACGTGGCCGGAGCCCAGACGGCCCGGATGTCGGTTCGACCCACCGTGGTCGGCGCGGGCGGCACCGTCGACGTGGCGTCGGTCGACCCGTGCCCACCGCCTGCCAACACGCCGGGCGCCGACCCCTTCGTGCGCGTAACCATCACGCGCGGGCGCTCGGTGCTGGGGTCGGCCACGTCGAAGGTCGGGACCGACGGGGCGTGGGCCGCGGCGCTTCGGGTCCGGTCCACGGCCACGTCGGGGGCGGCAACCGTCGACGCCTTCTGCATCTTCAACCAACAGGCCGAAGGCGCGTACGAGGCCTACGCCCCGGTGTCCGTGCGCGTGCGCGGACGTGCCGCCGCAGTGTCGGCGTCCGCGTCGGCTCCTGGCCTGGCGCGCACCGGGCCGAGCACGGCGCCGTTGAGCGCGACTGGTGCGGCCCTCGTGCTGGTCGGCCTGGCCCTGGTGCTGAGCTCGCGGCCGGCGCGCGATCAGTCGACGCCGACGCCGGGGACGGCGGGCTGGAGCTCGTCCTCACCGGTCTCATCGTCCTCGATGAGCCTGTACCCGCACAGCTCGGCCAACTGGCCGTGGCCCTCGTCGGGACCGGTGGCGATCAGCTCGTCGTCGGCCCGCAGCACGACATCACGCCGGGGCCGGTAGAAGTAGCGGCCGCCCCTGCGGATGGCCAGGAGATAGAAGCCGGTCGCCGTCTCCAACGACAGCGCGCCCAGGCTGCGTCCGTCCACGGCCGACCCCGCGGCCACCGGCACTCGGACCACGACCTCGTCAGCGTGGCCCAGGGCCAAGGTGATGATGGGATGGAGCTCCTCGCGCTGTTCGACCAGCCACACCATCTGCTGGGCCGCGTCGCCGATCTCCTCTGCGGCCTGGCCCAGGTGCAGCAGGCCGCGAAGGGTCGAGGGGTCGATCTGGTCGTGGGCGCCGCGCAGCACCCACAGCTCCAGCCGCTCCTTCATCTCGTCGAGCCTGTCCTCCAAGTGGCTGACCTCGGCGGCCAGGCCCGCGTCGCGAAGCACCAGCGCGGAGTAGGCCAGTCCGACTGCGACCTCGGAGATGTTCTTCATCTCGACGAGCACGTCGATGGCCCGGTCCACGTCGGTCACGGCCGCGTCCTCGGGCAGCACGGGCGGCTCGTAGTCCGGGGCGCCCGCCAGCGTGCGCAGGGCGGCGATGCCTGCGGACGTGCCTTGCAGGAAGAGCACGTCGCCGGGCAGCAGCACGTGGTCGCCTGCCACGTCCGTGATCCAGTCGCGCTCGCGGCGGATGGCGACCACGCGCATGCCCACTTCGGTGGGCAGTTCGAGGTCGGCCAGCGAACGGTGGGCCATGTCGCTGCCGTCCCTGATGCGGACCCGGTGCGACACCTCCTCGGCCGCGGCCAGGTCGGCGACGAGGGCGCGGGGGATGCCCAGCCTGCGGGTGACGATGCGGCTGATGTCGACGGCCGCGTTGCCGATGCGCTCGATGGCGGCGATCACCTGGAGGACCGAGGCCATGGCGTCCGCATCGCGGGGCGAGCGGGCGGCCACGACGCACACGGCCAGCATCTCGTGGACCAGGGCGGAGAGCCGGTCTTCGAGGTCCTCGACCTCCTCGGCCATGTCCGGGTCGGAGAACCAGAGGGCCGCGTAGGCCAGGTCGACCATCAGCTCGGAGACGTCCTTGGCCTCCGACAGCATGGCTTTGAGGTTTCGTGGTCTGTCGTCCATAGGGCGAGCAGGTGAGAGTGTAGGGGGCGGCAACGGGCTGGGGCTCAGGCGCCGATGCCGACGACCACGATGGCCAGCACCAGGGCGAAGGCCCCGAGCAGGTCCATGGACGACGTCACCATCGGGATGCCGTGGTTGTCGGGGTCCAGGCCGAGTCGGAACGTGGCGATGGCGCCGTAGTAGCTGACGAGCACGGTGAACACGGTTGCGACCAACCCGCCCAACAGGCTGACCACCACCATGCGGAACGCGCCCGGGCTGGCCAGGCCCGAGAGGGCGGCGGCCAGATCCGCGGAAAGGGCCACGAGCACGAACACGGGGACGGCGAAGAGAAACGTGAGCAGGAAGTCGGCCCGGGCCCGGCGCTGCGGCACGGCGTCGGGCTCGATCACACCGAGGTGCAGCTTGGACGACAGCCTGCTGGACAGGATGCCGCCCAGCGCGCCCGAGTCCTCGAGGAACGGCGGAATCAGCACCAGCAGGGCCGGGTAGGCCAGGAACGACTGGAGCCGCTTCTCGATGGTGAGTCCGGCCACCACGTCCACCGTCCCGGCCAACACCAGCACGGGCAGCGACTCGCGCACGATGCGGCGCAGGAGATCGTGTCCGTGGCCCTGTCGCAACGCGGCGACGAGCGCGGCCAGCCCGGCCAATCCCGTGACGATGGCGACCGCGGGCGTGACCCACCCGAGCCCGACAAGAAAGGTGGCGAGGAACAGGCTGGGCAAGGTGACGACGTCGCCTGCCGCGGTGACGAGCGGCGCGGCCACGTTGTCCATGTCCCACCCGAAGCGCACGCTGCCCGCGGCCACGCCCAAGGTGATGAGCAGCACCACCACCGACGACAGCGCGCCGCCGACCATGGAGATGACGACGAAGTCGGCCACGCTGATCGTGTGCTGCAAGCCGAACCCGACGGCCACCGCCTTGGCCAGCACGGCCAAGGCCAGGCTGACGCTGACCGTCAGCGCGAGTGAAGCCAAGACGTTCTGGCCGACGATGGTGTCGACCCGGCGGGACAGGCGGAACGTGCCGGTGTGGATGGACGTGCCCAGCCTGCTGCCCAGCGCGCCGAAGATGTTGCCCCGCATGCCGATGGCCGCGGGGACGAGGACGAGCAGCCCGGGCAGTCGTTCGAGGGTGTGGGTGATGGCGCCGAGGGTCAGCCCGGCGAGGAGGTCACCCCCGCTGGAGACGAGCAGGGCGGCGAAGCCCTGCCACGCGCTGGCCGCGTCCGGCCCCAAGGCGGCGCGCAGGCGCCCGACGATGCGCGGGCCGCGCATGACTGGGAGGCCTCCGGCGGGACATGGGCGCCGATGTTATGGGCTGTCGCCCCTGTCATGGCTGTCGCCTCTGTCATGGCCGCCGCCCCTGTCATGGCTGTCGCCCCGTCCCGACTTTTCCACAGCACCTGCTGCTGTGGAAAAGCGCGAGAGGACGCGGTCGAGGTCGTGGGACGTGACCACGTCGGCCAGGGCCAGGCGGATGGCGGCCAGCTCGCGGGCCAAGAACTCGGTGTCGGCCAGCGTCCTGGCCGCCCGGGCCCGGTCCCGGTTGAGGGCCTCGCGGTCGCGGGCCTCCTGGCGGTTCTGGGCCAACAGGATGAGCGGCGCCGCGTAGGCGGCCTGCGTCGAGAAGGCCAGGTTCAACAGGATGAACGGATACGGGTCCCAGCGCAGTCGAACGGCCGCCACGTTGAGGCTGATCCACGCAATGACGATGCCCGTCTGAGCGACCAGGAATCGAGCCGTGCCCAGCGTCCTGGCGATCGACTCGGAGAAGCGGCCGAAGGCCTCCGGGTCGTAGTGGACCCCGACGCGAAAACCACCGCCGCGCGGCGTCGACAGATCGTCCCTGCGCCGCACCATCAGACGAGCACCGCGGTCACCGGATGCGCCAGTTGGCGGGCAGGACGCGGTCGAGCACGTCGTCCACGGTGACGCAGCCGAGCAAGCGGCCCTCGTCGTCGACCACGGGCACGGCGATGGCGTCGTAGGCGGCCAGTCGACGGGCCACCTCCAACTCGCGCAGGTTGGGATGGACGAACTCGTTGACCGGATCGAGGCACGTCCCAACCAGCGAGCTGGGCGGCTCGCGCAGCAGGCGTTGGAAGCCGACGGCGCCGATGTAACGGCCGGTGGGCGTGGCCGTGGGCGGCTCGACCACGAACACCTGGGCGGCCAGCCCGGCGGGCATGTCCGGGGCGCGCATGCGGGCCAGCACCTCGGCCACCGTCGTCTCGGGCGTGACGATCAAGGGCTCAGAGGTCATGAGCCCACCCGCCGTGTTCTGGTCGTAGGCCAAGAGCCTGCGCAGGTCGAGGGCGTCGTCGGGCTCCATGGCGGCCAGCAGCTCATTGCGCTCGGCCGCGGGCATCTCGCCCAGCAGGTCGGCCGCGTCGTCCGGCTCCATCTCCTCGAGCACGTCGGCCGCCCGCTCGATGTCGAGCGACTCGATGAGCTTCACCTGCTCGTCCTCCGGCAGCTCTTCGAGCAGGTCGGCCAGCCGCTCGTCCTCCAGCGCGCTGGCGACCTGATGGCGGCGCTCGACCGGCATGTCGCTCACCCGCCGGGCCAGGTCGGCCGCGGCCAGATCCCGCAACTCGGCGACCTGTCGGCCCATGGGCCCGGCGTCGAACAGGCCCGGGACCTCTCGCCATTGCACGGTGCGCCCGGAACGCCGGCGCAGGATGCCGCTGCTGCTCAGCAGCACGGACCCCACCACCCACCCGTCCGGCTCCCCGAGCCGCACCAGGCCGATGTCCTGCACCGACTCGCCGCCGTGGGTCGACGACAGCAGGGACCGGGCCAGCAACTCGCCGGGACGAAGCCGGAAGCGGTGGAGGTCGACGGTGCCGGACCTGAGGTGCACGCCCCCGGGCGCGATGTCGCTGACCCGGTTGGCGTTGATGAAGATGTCGCGGCGCTGCACGGCGGCGACGAAGCCGAGCACGCGCGGCGGGCTGTCGTGCGTGGGCGGCGACAGGATCATGTCGCCCACGCGTCCCAGAGCGATGCCGTCGCGGTCGACCAGCGGCAGCCGCAGGACACGCGAGACGTAGATGGGCGCCGCATCCATGGCCGAACTGTACGGCGGCAGGACGGCCGCCGAGCGGACACAGCCGAGACACAGCCGAGACGCAGCCGAGAGTCAGCCGAGAGTCAGCCGAGGGCGTCGATGGCCTGGGCCAAGGCGTGGTCGGCGTCGGTGACCGCGCCCGCGTTGTGGCTCCACAGCCGCAGCGTCACCGTGTTCCAGACGATCTCGATGTCCGGGTGGTGGTCGCGCTCCTCGGCCAGCGCGCCGACCTGGTTCACGTAGGCCAGCGCGGCCTTGAAGTCGGCCTTCTGCACGACCTTCACCAGCTTGCCGTCCACCGTCTCCCACGCCACCCTCCAACTTTTCCACAGCAGCAGGTGCTGTGGAAAAGTTCAGAGGTTGGCGGTGGCGTCTTCGAGCAGGGAGGCGAACTTCTCCTTGGCCGCGGCCCGGCGCGTGGGGACGTGCTCGGTGGGCACGTCCACCGGCTTGTAGCCCTTCAGCACCTGCCGGGCGACGGTGACGCGGTGCACCTCGTCGGGCCCGTCGTAGATGCGGGCGGCGCGAGCGGCGCGGTACATGTGCTCCAAGGGCAGGTCGGTCGAAAAGCCGAGCGAGCCGTGCACCTGGATAGCGCGGTCGATCACGTTGTAGAGGACCGACGCGCCGTAGAACTTGATCATGGCGATCTCGGTGCGGGCCGCGGGCGCGCCGTCCTGGTCCATCTTCCACGCCGCATAGAGCGTGAGCAGACGGGCCGCGGTCATCTCGGCCATCGAGTCGGCCACCCAGTTCTGGATGGTCTGCTTCTCGGCCAGATAGGACCCGTGCGCGTACCGCGAGACGGCTCGCTCGCAGAGCATGTCGAACGCCCGGCGCGACTGGCCCAGCCAGCGCATGCAGTGATGGATGCGGCCCGGCCCGAGTCGGAGCTGGGCCATCTTGAAGCCCTCGCCCTCGTTGCCCGCCAGGTTCTCATAGGGCACGCGCACGTCGGTGTAGATGATCTCGGAGTGCCCGCCGTACTTGCCGAAGTGCTCGACCGGATGCTCCATGGTCGGGATGTCGCGCAGGATGTTGACGCCGGGCGTGTCCGTGGGCACGAGGATCATCGAGCAGCCCGCATACGGGTGCACGTCCGGGTTGGTGACGCACATGACGACGAGGAAGTCGGCCACCGACCCGTTGGACGTGAACCACTTGTGCCCGTTGATCACCCACTCGTCGCCGTCCCGAACGGCCGTGGTCTTGATGAGGGTCGGGTCCGCGCCCGCGCCCGGCTCGGTCATGGAGAAGGCGCTGCGCAGCTTGCCTTCGAGCAGCGGCTCGAGCCATTGCGAGCGCTGCTCCTCGCGGCCGCTGGCCTTGATGCCCAAGGCGATGAGCTCGGCGTTGCCCGAGTCCGGCGCGTTGTTGCCGAACACGAACGGCGCCAGCGTCGACTGGCCCAGGATCTCGTGCATCAGCCCGAGCTTCACCTGGCCGAACCCCTGCCCGCCCAACTCCGGCTCCAAGTGGGCGGCCCACAGGCCGCGCTTCTTGACCTCCTCCTGCAACGGGCGCACCCCCCGCAGGAACGTGTCGTGGTCGAGGTCGAGCGTCTCCAGCGGGAAGACCTCCTCGCGCACGAACTCGCGCATCCACGCCAGCTTCGCCTCGAACTCGGGCTCGGTCGAGAAGTCCCAGGCCACGTTGTGATCCCCCTGATGTCAGCGGTGCGGGCGCCGAAAGCGGCCGGCGGCTGTGTCAGCCTATGCCCGCATGGTGCTCGACCTTCTCAGCGTGGCCGTCCTCGGCCTGGTCGGCGTGCGCCTGGCCACCATCGCCCGGCGGGCGGCCACCTCGCCCCAACTCCGGGCCCGCACGATCGAGATCGTGCGCGGCCTGCGGCCCCGGCATTTCGTGCTCGTGCCCCTGGTGCTCACCGGCGTGGTCGTGGTCGCCGTCCTCGCCGTGCAGGTGCCGGGCCTGTCGTTCGGCTGGTGGACGGCCATCGGCGGCAACGGCAACGTCATCGTTGGTTCGACGGGCCGCGACACCGGGCCCATCACTCGTCTGGCTCCGCTCGTCTTCCTCACCGTGCTCATCCCGCTGATCCCGCTGTTGGCCGAGCGCGAGGAACGGGTGTTCCGATTCGGGGCCGAGGACTGGTCCGGGTGGCGGCGGGCCCGGCGGGCGGTGGAGTTCGGGCTGGTGCATCTCGTCATGGGCATCCCCATCGGCGTGGCCCTGGCCTTGTCGATTGGCGGCGGCTATTTCACCTGGGCCTATCTGCGGGGCTGGCGCCGAGCGGGCGGGCGACAAGTCCTGGGCGCGCCGGAGGCCGGCCTGCTGGAGTCGACCCGCGCCCACGCGGCCTACAACGGCACCGTCTTGAGCCTGGCCCTGGTGGCCCTCGCCTTCACGCGATGATGCGGGGCATGGACTGGGGTCGACGGAACAGGACGGGGGCGCTCGCCACCATGGCGGCGATCGCACTGGCGGCAGGAGTGGTGGGCAGCGGCTGTGGCCGGTCGGGCTCGGCCAAGCCCAAGCCGGTGACGCAGCAGTTCCGCTCGGGTGCGGCCTCGCAGCCGGGCGGGGTGACGGTGACGAGCAACGCCTTCGGCGAGGGCGCCCACATCCCGGAGCGCTACTCCTGCAAGGGCGACAACGTGGCTCCGCCCATCACGTGGAAGGGCGTGCCGCCGGGCATGAGCAGCGTGGCCGTGGCCGTGACCGACCCGGACGCGCCCCGCGGCCTGTTCGTGCACTGGCTCGTCACGAGCATCCCGCCCACGCCCACCGGCTCCCTGTCGCCCGCGGTCATGCCTCCCGGGGCCAAGGACCAGAAGAACAGCGCGGGCCAGGCCGGGTACACCGGCATGTGCCCGCCCGCGGGCCAGTCCCACCACTACCTCTTCGAGGTCATCGTCCTGCCCGGGCCCGTCACCCTCCCCGAGGACCCGGCCGCCGCGGTCAGGGCCCTGCGGGCCGCGGCGCGCGCATCGGGCAAGCTCACCGGCACCTTCGGCGGCTGACGGCTGAGCGACTGACGGCCCGGCGGGTGACAGGAGACCCAGCCGGTCGAACCGCTCAGCCGGGGCGGGCGACGGGCGCGTCCGGCACCAGCAGCCTGCCGATGAGGGGCAGCTCCCAGAACGACTCGGCTCTGGCGATGGCGAAGGCCACGGGCACGACGTGCTCTGGCGCGTCGTACACGACGTAGCGCGGCTCCCAGTCCGGGTCGAACTTGTCGTTGAACCGCCACAGCGACTCGATCTGCATCGACCCGGACATGCGGCGCAAGGCCCACCGCTCGATGCGCGTCACCACGCCCGCGCCCACCTCGCCCGCCAGCACGCCCCGCATGGCCGCGAAGTTCAGCGACAGCCGGCGCGACCCGTGCTCGCGCAGATGCCGGATGGTCTCGACGATCACGAAGTCGAGCAGGCCGTTGGGGTGCTCGCCGCTGTCGCGGCGCATCAAGTCGAGCGAGTAGCCGTCGATGCCGGGGGCGGGCACGTACTGGCAGAAGGCCACCGGCCTGCCATCAGGGTCCGAGCACACGGCCAACAGCAGGCCCTCGTCGGCCGGGTCGAACAGCCGCCCGAGGGTCATCGAAAAGCCCCGCTCGACATCGCCCCTGCGGCTCAGGCCCATCACGTCGCGCACCTGTTCGCGCAGGTCGTCGTCGGTCGCGGACGGGACGTGGAAGCGAACCGTGTAGCCGTACTTGGCCACCCGGTTCACCGCTTGACGCAGGCTCTTGTGCCGCCCCCCATCGAGCGCGAAGCGGCTCACGTCGACCACGGCCTCGTCGCCCACGTACAGGTCGCGCATGCCCGCGGACCGGTAAATGGGAAGCCACGCATCGCCCGCGCCGAGCACGGCCAGCGTCCAGCCGTGGTCGTCGGCCCAGTGCCGGAACGCGGCCCAGGCCTGATCCCGCTCCCACGGCGGACCCACCGGGTCGGGCGACACCAGGCACACGCCGTGATGGACGGCGTAGGCCACCACGGTCTGGCCCGAGAAGAAGAACTCCTTGTCGGACCGCAGGGCGAAGTAGTCGAGCGTGCCCGTCCCCCACGCGCTGACGATGGTGCGGGCCCTGCGCTCCTCGTCGGCCGTGCCTCGACGGGACGCGGCCGGGCGGATGGCCAGCCAGGCCAGCCAGGCGAAGACGCCCAGGCCCATGGCCAACAGGGCCGGGCTGATGAAGTCGTCGAGCCGGTCGCTGAGGCCGACGGCGCGGATGCCGACCAGCCTGCTGCCCACGGCCACCACCGCGTCCCCCGCGGCAAGCCGCTTGCCCCGCGCCTCGGTCACCACCTCCAGCGCCGCCGTCGCGGCCACGACCAGTCCGGCCAGCAAACCCACCACGCGCACGACGGCCTGACGCAGACCCACCCGGTCGGTCCCGGCCCGGAACAGGCCGCGGTGCACCAACAGGTACACGGCCACCGCGCCGGCCACCACCGCCTCCTCCACGTCCGCGCCCTTCACCACGTGCAGCAGGGCCGACCCGACCAGCAGGGCCAAGGCCACGCGGAACGCGTCCCGCTGGCCCCGGCGCACGCCGCGCGCCAACGCCAACAAGCCGAGGCCTGCCAGCGTGACCAGCGCGGTGGCCGTCTGGGGCACGGCCAGCGGCACCAGCCTGACCACGGTCCTGAGCCGAGCCTCCAACGGGGGCGTCACCGCGGACAGGAGGTCGAGCACGCCCGCGGCGGCGATGAGGGTCGCGGCCCGGCGCCGCACGCGGGTGCGGGCGGCCAACGGGTCGACGGCCAACGGCCACTGGTCGCCGTGCGGGAACGACGCCACCACCACGGGCCTGCCGCTGCCCGCCACGGACGGCGTGGCCAGCCGCTCCAGCAGCGTGGCGCCGGGCGCGTCGTCCTCGCTGTGCCACAGGCGCACGTGCAGTTCGGCGCCCGCCTCCACCTCGACCCATGACACGGTGCGCACGGGCACGAAGGCGGGCGGCAGTCCGAAGCGGCCCTTGCGCTCCTGGACCAGCTCGCCCGAAGGTCCGGCCGCGGCGAAGAAGCCCGTGCCCAGATGCACAAGCTCAGCCGCGGACCCGTGGCCCACGATGAGCCCGTCGTGGCCTTGCCCGATCAGCTTGCGGGCCTCGGCCCTGGCCTCGTCGTTGCTGTTGAGCAGGCCCGCGGTCCCGCCCAGCAAGGCCCGCCAGGCCCGGGCCAACACCGCGGCGACCACGCCTGCCACAAGCACCAGGTCGACGACGGTCGCCGCGGCCAGCAGCGAGAAGCGGTTGGCCAGGGCGAACGACAACGGCACCTGCACGACGATGGCCAACAAGAAGGGCACGACCGCTACCCAGGCCCACCGGCCCACCCGTCGGTACAACAAGCGCGAGGCCATGAAGCGGGGCAGCAGGCCCACGTCCTGGAGGCGGGTGGCGTCGTGGGCCCAAGACGCGGTGAAGGCGGGCAGCACCTCGGTGATGACGTGCACGCCGAAGGGCGTGTCGGCCGGACTGGGCGGATCGCTCGGCGCGAAGCGGGGGTCGAACTCGTGGCCCGCCTGGATGCGCACCTTGCGGGTGCCGCGGCCGGTGACGGCAGCCACCTCCACGCCGCACCCGACCGTGGCGCCGACGGCAGACGACAGCCCCTCCTGGGCCGAGCGGTCCCACGCCAGCTTGCGGTCCACCACGCCGGGGATGCAGATCAGCCGATGGCCCTCTCCAGCGGCGAACTCGGCCAACGCGCCGGCCAGGCGCGGGTGGGCGGCCAGTGCGGCGGCGGGCGTGTTCTTGTCGTCGTTGACCAAGTCGAACATCCCACCGGCCATGACGACGGTGGCGGGGCCGTCGCACGCCTTCACCGCGGCGGCCAACTGCGAGGCGGCCACGTCGGAGGCAGCCGTGGCCTCGCGGCCCAGCCGCAGGTCGGCGGCCACCAACAGACGCCCGCCCACGGGCAGCTCCACATGGACCAGGTCGGCGGGCACGCGTGCAGCCTCGCGCTGAAGCAGGCACGAGTTGGCACCGCCCGGTCAGCGGAAGTCGCGCGACTTGGCGCCCGGCACCGACAGGGGCAGGGCCTCGATGCGGTCGGCGATGACGTTGACCACGCCGTCGGCCCGCTCCAGCCTCCCTTTGACCACCAGCGCGGGTGCGGCCTGGGCCGCCCGCCGATAGCGCGTCCACACCCCCTTCGAGCACACCACGTTGACCAGGCCGGTCTCGTCCTCCAGGTTGAGGAACGTGGTGCCGCCCGCGGTGGCCGGGCGCTGGCGATGGGTGACGATGCCGCCCACGGTGACCCTGCGCCCGGCCTCGGCCGTGTCCAACGCGGCCGCGGGGAGGGCGCCCAACTCGTCCAGGCGGGGGCGCACGAACTCGATGGGCGACGTGCCCGGCGTGATGCCGGTGGCCCACAGATCGGCCGACGCCTCCTCCACCGGCGACATGCCGGGCAGGGTGGGCGCCGTCACGCCGGTGACCACGCCCGCCAGCCGGTCGGGCCGCGACTGCGACACCGCGCCCGCGGCCCACAGCGCGCTGCGGCGGTCCACGCCGAAGCAGTCGAAGGCGCCCGCGGTGGCCATGGCCTCGAGCTGAGGCTGGGTCAGGCCCGCCCTGCGAGCCACGTCCTCCATGGACGCGTAGGGCCGTCCGTCCTCGATGCGCTCGGCCAGCTCCTGGCCGATGGTGCGCACGTACTCGATGCCCAGCCGCACGGTCGTCGGGTCGACGAGGGTGGCGGCCGCGGCCGACGCGTTCACGTCCGGGCGCAACACGGTGACCCCGTGCCTGCGGGCGTCGGCCACCAGGGTCTGGGGCGACCAGAACCCCATGGGCTGCGCGTTGAGCAGGCCCGCGAGGAAGGCGGCCGGATAGTGGTACTTGATCCACGCCGACGCGTAGACGAGGTAGGCGAAGCTCACCGAGTGGCTCTCGGGGAAGCCGTAGTTGGCGAAGGCCACGAGCTTTTCGTAGATGATGTCGGCCACCTCGCCGGTGATCCCGTTGGCGGCCATGCCCTCGTACAGCCGGGCCCGGAGCTGCTCCATGCGCGCCGTCGAGCGCTTGGACCCCATGGCCTGGCGCAACTGGTCGGCCTCGGCCGGGGTGAAGCCGGCCACGTCGATCGCCATCTGCATGAGCTGCTCCTGGAACAGCGGGATGCCCAGCGTCTTGGCCAACGACTTCTCCAGCAGCGGGTGCAGGTAGGTGACCGGCTCGCGCCCGTTGCGCCTGCGGATGTAGGGATGGACCGACCCGCCTTGGATGGGGCCGGGCCGGATGAGGGCCACCTCCACGACCAGGTCGTAGAAGCGACGGGGTCGCAGTCGGGGCAGCGTCCCCATCTGGGCCCGGGACTCGACTTGGAAGACGCCGATGGAATCGGCCCGCGACAACATGTCGTAGACGCAGTCCTCCTGCGGGATGAGGGCCAGGTCCACGTCCACGCCGTGGGCGTCGTGGATGAGGTCGACCGCGTAGTGCAGCATCGACAGCATCCCGAGCCCGAGCATGTCGAACTTGACCAGGCCCGCGGCCGCGCAGTCGTCCTTGTCCCACTGCAACACGGTGCGTCCCTCCATGCGCCCCCACTCAACCGGGCACACCTCAACGACGGGCCGGTCGCAGATGACCATGCCTCCCGAGTGGATGCCGAGATGGCGCGGGAAGTCCTGCACTTGCGCGGCCAGGTCGAGCACCAGTGCAGGGATCTCGTGGTCGACATGCTTGGCCGTCTCCGACACTGGGCCCCACGCGTCGACCTGCTTGGACCAGGCGTCCTGCTGGCCGGTGGCGTGGCCCAAGGCCTTGGCCATGTCCCTGATGGCCGACTTGGCCCGGTAGGTGATGACGTTGGCGACCTGGGCCGCGTACTCCCGGCCGTAGCGCTCGTAGACGTACTGGATGGCCTCCTCCCGCCGGTCGCTCTCGATGTCGATGTCGATGTCGGGCGGCCCGTCCCGCTCGGGCGACAAGAAGCGCTCGAACAACAGGCCGAGGGCGACGGCGTCGGCGTTGGTGACGCCCAGCGCGTAACACACGGCCGAGTTGGCCGCCGACCCCCGGCCTTGGCAGTAGATGTCGGCCCGGTTGCAGAACTCGACGATGTCCCAGACGATCAGGAAGTAGCCCGCGAAGCCGAGCTGCTCGATCATGGCCAGCTCGTGCTCGATCTGCCGGTAGGCGCCGGGGACGCGCTCGTGCTCGGGCGGGCCATAGCGCCGGGCCGCGCCCTGCTGCGTGAGGTGGCGCAGATAGCTCATCTCGGTGAAGCCCGGGGGCACCGGATAGGGCGGCAGCTTGGGCGCCACCAGGCGCAGGTCGAACGCGCACGACAGGCCCAGCTCGACCGTGCGCTCCATGACGCCGGGGTAGCGGTAGAAGCGGTGGTACTGCTCGGCCCCAGCCCGCAGGTGGGCGGCCGCGCACGGAGGCAGCCAGCCGTCCATCTCGTCCAGGCTGCGGCGGGCCCGCACCGCGGCCAAGGCGTCGGCCAGCCTGCGGCGGGACTGGGTGGCGTAGTGGACGTTGTTGGTGGCGACCACCCCGACGCCCGCCCGCACGGCCAGTTCGGCCAAGGCGTCGTTGCGGGCCGAGTCGTAGGGCTCGTCGTGGTTCCACAGCTCGACGTAGACGTTGTCGACGCCGAACCAGGCCACCAGGTCGGCCAGCTCCCTGGCCGCCGCAGCCGGGCCATCCTGAAGCAAGGCCTGGGGGACGGTGCCTTTGCGACAGCCGGTCAGCACGGCCCAGTGCCCGCCGTGCAGTTCGGCCAGGCGGCTCATGTTGTAGGTCGGGTTGCCCTTCTCCCGCCCGGCCAGTTGGGCCTCGCTCACGGCCCGGCACAGGCTGGCGTAGCCCTGCGGGTCGCGGGCCAGCACGACCAGATGGGAGCCCTCCGGGTCGGCGAAGCCGTTCTGAGGCTCGGTCAGGCCGAGGGACAGCTCGGTGCCGAAGACGGTGGGCAGCCCGTGGGCCGCGGCCGCCTCGGCGAAGCGGACCACGCCGTACATGCCGTCGTGGTCGGTGAGGGCCACGGCGTCGAGCTCCAGGCGCATGGCCTCCTCCACCAGTTCCTCGGGGTGAGACGCGCCGTCGAGGAAGCTGAAGTTGGAGTGGCAGTGAAGCTCGGCGTAGGGCACGGTGGTGCGCGACGGCCGCTTGGCTTGAGCTTGCTGCTTGGCTTGGGCTTGCTTGGCGGGGGCTTGCTGCTTGGCGGGGGCGGGGGGCTGGTAGGGCGGGCGCTTGCGGGACCAGGCCGGGCTGTCGCCCCCGTTGGCGTGGTCGGCCACCCGGCGCTGTGAACGCTGCTGGCCCGCGCTGTCGGTGCCGCTGGAGAGCTGCCGCTCAAATTCCCGCCAGGACAGATCAGGTCGATTGAAGTCGAACACATGTTCGACCGTAGACCCTCCGTCTACAGCATCAAACCAGCATCGTCGCCTGCTGCCCGGCCGCCGGACGGAGCCGCAGGGAGAAGGTCGCGCCGTGGCCGGGCGTGTCCGAAAGCGTCAGCGTCCCGTTCATGGCGTGGGCCAGCTCCCTGGCGATGTACAGCCCCAGGCCGGTCCCCGCCTGCCGGTTGCTGCGGTCCAGCCGCTCGAAGCGCTCGAACACCCGCGCCGCCGCTTCGGGGGGGATGCCCGCGCCATGGTCGGCCACGCACAGCTCGACCGCGTCGCCGTCCATGCGCACCGTCAGCTCGATGGGCTCGGTACCCGTCGCGTACTTCAGCGCGTTGGACAGGAGGTTGGACAGGATCTGCTCGATCCACAGCTCGCTACCCAGAGCGAGGCAGGAGCGTTGCGGCAACGACATCTCGATGTCGCGGTCTCCCCACGCGTCCCTGAACTCGCGCACCACTCGTTGGGTCAGCTCGCACACCTCGACCGACGAGTTGCGCACGTCGACCACCCGGCTCTCGATGCGCGACACCTCGAGGAGGTTCAAGATCAGCCGCTCCAACCGTTGGGCCGATCGCAGGATCGACTCGACCGCCGTCCGGCGCGTCTCGCTGCTCATGCGGTCGCCGCCTTCGAGCAGGGTGGTGGCGAAGCCCTTGATGGGCGTGAGCGGGGTGCGCAGCTCGTGGGAGACGGTGGCCACGAACTCCTCCTTGAGCCGCTCCAACTCGCGCACCTTGGTCACGTCGCGGCCCACGACGACGAGCAGAGGCGGCCGGTCGTCGCCCGCGGGGACGCGGGTGTAGGAGCAGAACAGCCAGCGCAGTTCGCCCGTGCTGGTCAAGACCTGCACGTCGTTCGGCAGGTCCGCGTTGTTGGTGTCGGCGTCTTCGGCCCAGCGCTCGAACAGCACGTCGCTGCCCGCCGCGTCCCTGGGCCGCAGCACTCCCAGGTGGCTGGTGCCGATCATCTCCGAGGCCGGATAGCCGGTGAGCTGTTCGAGGGCCGCGTTCCAGCTCTCGACCACGCCCGCGGGGTCGAGCGTGAAGATGCCGTCGGACGTGTTGTCCACGATCTCGGACAGCTTGCGCCGCTCTTCGAGGATGGTGGCCAGCAGCTCGGCCTTGTGGAGCGCGCCCGCCACCTCGTTGGCCAGCGCTTCGAGCACGGCCAGCTCGCCTTCCTCGAAGCCTTCGAGCCCGCCCCGGTTGTAGGTGCAGAGCACGCCGATCAGCCGGGCCCCGGAGCGCACGGGGGCGGCGGCACAGTCGCGCCATCCGGCTTGGGCCAGGACGGCGGCGAGGGGGGTGGCGGGGTCGGCCGTGGTGAGGCGCACGGCGCGGCCCGCGTGGATGAGGGCGGCACCGAGGGGGTGCTCGCCCTCCAGGATGCGGTGGCCCTCCTCATCGGCCCGGTGGGTCTCATGGCCTTCGGGCGAGACGAGGACCAGCTCGGCGCACTCGGCCTCGAAGCAGGTGCGCACCTCGGCCAAGAAGTTGCCCACCGCCTCGCGTGGGTCGATGGGCTGGGCCAACACGTGGGTGGCCGAGTGCAGCCCGGCCAGTCGGGTGCGGTCGGCGAGGGCGGTGGCATAGCCCCGGCTGCCCCAGTGGAGCAGGACGAGGGGGACGAAGAACAACAAGATGGCGAGGGGCGAGCGGAGGAAGGCGGACACGAACAGCACGCCGAACACCGTGTTCACGGCCCAGCCGCCCAGCCAGCCGGTGACGATGAGCGAGACCATGCCGCCCATCACGTCGACCATGCGTCGGCCTTGGGCCAGGCTGAGGACGAAGGCCAGGGACAGGTGGTTGGTGACACCGACCACGACCATGGCCGCCACCAGGGCGACGAAGTTGCGGGGGTTGAGATCGGTGCCCGAGCGGATGCTGGTGAAGGTCAGCGCCCCCAAGCCGGTAGCCGCCATCCACTGGGCCGTGTTGAAGATGGCCTTCAGGGGCTGGTTGCGATGGATGGCGCCGACGATGGTCTTGCTCAGGCCCGCGAGGACCACGACGAGCACGGGCGGGAGCACGAAGAGGGCGGGCGATAGGACCGCTTCGAACAGGTCGAGGGCGTAGACCTCGCGGCCGTACTGGTAGCGGATGATGAGGTAGCCCGCGGCCACGAGCAGGGCCAGGAATCCCGGGACCTGTAGCCAGGGGACGGGTCGGTCCCAGCCTGCCGCGGCAGTGGCGCCAATGCCTGCGGCCCCGCCCACGAGGAGCAGGGCCGTAGCCAGTGCCGCTATGCGGCGTTCGTTGTGCACGTGTGGCCTATTCCCAGGCGCCATACCAGGCCGAGCCGTACCAGTTGCCGCCATACCAGTTGCCGCCTTCCGGCTGACCGTACCAATTGCCTCCGTACCAGTTCCCCCCGTACCAGTTGCCGCCGTACCAGTTGCCGCCGTACCAGTTGCCGCCATACCAGTTGCCGCCGGTCCAGTCGGCGAACAGGGCGAGCGGATTCCAGAGCAGGAGCTGGAGGGTCATCTGACCGGTGACGACCGTGCGCATGGGGTCGTCGGCCGACACGTACACCGTGCCCCGACTGGCGTCGATGGTGCCGGTGCCGCTGCTCGGCTCCGTCCCCACGTTGGCCAGGCCGGGCGGGGCATTGAGGGCGCCGTTGAAGGCGTCGAGCAGGCCTGCGCCCACAGCCATGCGGTCGGTGGAGGCCACGGCCCGGGCCGTGGAGGTGAAGGCGTACTTGACCCGGTCGGGCGTGGCCGTGGGGCTGGCCTGCACGGCCAGGGCGGCGGCACCGGACACGACGCCGGCCGAGAACGACGTGCCCGAGCCCTTGCGGTACGAGCCGTCCACGTAGTTCGGGAACTGCTCGTCCACTGCGCTGCCCGGCGAGCGCAGCGACACCACGTGGGCGCCGGGGGCGACCAGGTCGGGCTTGGCCAGGCCGTCGGCCGCGGTCGGGCCGCGGGAGGTGAAGTTGGGCAGGAGGTCGTCGTTGAGGCCGTTGGTGCCCCGGTCGTCGATGGCGCCGACGGTGATGACGAACGGGTCGTCGCCGGGCTTGGCGATGGTGGACGGGTCGGGGCCGCGGTTGCTGGCCGAGACGACGACGACGATGCCGCTGCGCCAGGCCTTCTCCACGGCGTAGTCGAGCGGGTCGACGCGATAGCTCTGGGTCGAGTCGGTGCCCAGGCTGAGGTTCAGGACCTTGATGCCGTAGCGGTCCTTGAACGAGACCACCCACTGGATGGCGGCCAGGACGTTGCTCACGTCGGCCGCACCGCTGCGGCCCGCGATCTTGACCGACAAGATGTTGGCCTCAGGGGCTACGCCCTTGTAGGCGCCGTTGCTGGCCGCGCCGTTGCCCGCGATGACGCCCGCCACGAACGTGCCGTGGCCGAAGCTGTCGTCACAGGTCGACTCGCCGCTCATGTTCTGGCACGCGGTCACTGCGCCGCTGATGTCGTCGGTCACCGGCAGGATGCGTCCGGCCAGGTCGCTGACGCCCGACACGCCCGTGTCGATCAGGGCCACGGTCACGCCCCGGCCGCTGTAGCCCGCCGAGTTCAGCGAGTCGGCCCGGACGGCCTTGCGGTACACCGACTTGGGCGTGGTCGGATTGCTGGTGCCCGAGCCCTGGACGGTCATCACCCGGTCGAGGCTGATGGCCCGGACCTCGGGGTTGGCAGCCAGGTCGGGGATGGCGGCCGCGGGCAGCGTGGCCGCGAAGCCGTCGATGATGGGCAGGTCGTGGGTGACGTGGCCGCCCACGTTGGCGACGGTCTGCTCCGGGGTCGTGGGTCCGGAGGACGGGGCGGGGGTGGCGGGCTGGGTGCCGGCGGTGGGCTGGGTGGCGGTGGGCTGGGTGGTGGCGGCGGGCTGGTGGTGCTTTTGGACGATGACCTTGACCACACCGTGGCGCAGGTTGGTCAGGGCGCTGTCGACGGCGGCGGCGGCGGTGGCGGTGGCGGCCCGGGGGGCGAGCGCAGACCGCTCACCGCCTTGGGCGGGCAGGGCCAGCGAGGCGATGGCCAAGGCTGCGGCCGCCACCACTGCGAGGGTTCGGCGCGAGAGGGAGATGGCCCCGGTCATGCATCAAGTATCGGGAATCGCATCATGCACATCCATGGCCCGCATTGCTCAAAGCGAGAACCCCCTTTGTCACTAGTCCGATGTCGTTTGCGGGGCATGGCGGTGGGGCCGATCGGTTTGCCCGGGGAGGTATCGGGTGGTTCGTCGGCTGTTGTCCGACTTGGGCAGGCCGAGCCGGTCTGGGCTGGGATGCGTCAGTCGTAGGCCGCCTCTACTCGCCACGACCCGCCCTCGACGGCCAGCAGATACGCGGCCCCGGCTGCGGTCAAGGCCTGGAATCGGACCCGGCGACGATGAGCGTCCCCGTCCCACCAGCGCTCGTCCACCGGCCAGGGTCCGGCCCAGCCCGTGAGCTCGACCCAGCGTCCGCCCCCCACCGACAGCCGGGCGGGCGGGGCCGACAAGGCGTGTCGGCCGGTGATCGCCACCGGCGTGCCCGCGGCGTCGTGCACCTCGGCCCGCAGGGGTCGGGGGTACACGACGGTGGGGGCCGGGCCGGGCACGTGTCCGGGCCAGGGCGGGGCCAAGGCCTCGGCCGCCTGCGTGCGACGACGGAACCGACGGGCCCGGCGCGGTTTCGGCCCCGTCGGATCGGGTGTGTCGGGGCCGGGTGTGGGCGTGTCGGGGCCGGGTCCGGGGCCGGGTCCGGGTCCGGGTGTGTCGGTGCCGGGTCCGGGTGTGTCGGGGCCGGGTGTGTCGGGGCTGGCGGTGGGCGTGTCGGCCGTCGGCGTGTCGGCGGTGGGCGTGTCGGCCGTGGGCGTGTCGGCGGTGGGCGTGTCGGCTGGTGTGGTGGGCGGTGGCCGCCGACGGCGTCGTCGTGACCGGCCCGTGCTCTTGCGCTCGCCCGGACTGTCGCCCGGACTGTCGGCCGGGGCGGGCTTGGCGGGCTTGGGTCGACGGGCCGAGCCGGGCACCAGTGCCGCAGGCGGGAGGCGAGCGGGCTCGCGCACATCGCCCCAGGGGACGAGCGTGGCCTGCTCCATCGGGTCCCGACCGCCCGACAGCACGGCAGTGACCACGGCCTCGGGACCGAGGATGCCCTGCACCCTGGCCATGGCCCGGGCCGCCCGCTCGTCGCCCTCTCCCCCGCCCCAGAAGCCGGGTTGGCGCCCGTTGTCGGCCCACACCTCGTCCGGGACCAGTCGCAGCAGGGTCAGCCCGCCCGTCGGGTCGGGCAGGTCGCCCTCCATCTCCCCGTCGCCGCTTCGGGCCGGACCGAGGACGGTTCCCGACAGCCATCCGTCGAGCTGCCAGCGCACCCGCTCGGCCATGGCCGACGCGCTGAGCGCGCCGTGGTGGCGCCACAGCCGCCGCAGTCCTTCGCCGTGCTCGGTCTCGGCCTCGATGGCCAGGCGGGTGCAGGCCAGGCCTCGATCGGCCAGTCGGGCGTGCAGCTCGTCGGCCAAGGCCTTGCCCGCGAAGGCGGCGGTGTCGACCCGCTGGGCGGGCGGGTCCAGCTCGCACTGGACGATCAGGTCGGGTGGTGGCGACTTGAGCGCCAGCGGCCGCTCGTCCAGGCCCTGGGCCAGACGGTGGGCGGCCACGCCCTCGGCGCCGAACCGAGCCAGTACGTCCTCCACCGGCAACGCGGCCAACTGGCCGAGCGTCCTGATGCCCAGGCGCGTCAAGAGGTCGACCAGATCGGGCCGTTCGAGGACGAGCACCGGAAACGGGGCCAGGAACGCGCCGCTCTCCCCCGACGGCACGACGCGACCTTGGCGCGCGGCCAAGACGGCGGCGAACGGGCCGTCGGCGATCCCGGTCAGGCAGTGGTGGCCGGTCGTGCTCCCGACCGCGTCGGCCACCCGGGCGGCCAGGGCCTGGTCGCCGCCGAAGTACCGCGACGGCCCCCGGGTGGGGGCCAGGCACACCCCGGGACGAAGGATCTCGACCCGGGGCGCGAACGCCTCCACCGCGGCCACCAGCGGTTCAAAGGCGCGCCCGTTCCTGGCCTGGTCGTGCTCGAGCATGACCAGGCCAGGGCAGCGGGCCTGCGCCTCCCGACGCCGCAGGCCGCGCTGCACCCCCTCCGCCCGAGCCGCGGCCGAGCAGGCCACGACCCGGTTGGCCTTGAACACGGCGGCCGCCACATCGGCCGCGATACCGGCCGCCGCCGTCGGCCAGTCCGGACACCAAAGGACCAGGGTGCGCGTCGGGACCACGCACACCTCCTAGGCCGGGATCAACGCCGACTCCGACATCGGCCCGGCCGGAACGAGCCGGTGCACCACCGCTTGGGTCCCGGTGTCGGGCGTGGCATCGACCACAGCCTGGGTAAGGCCGGCGTGGTCAGGGGCGGCCTGGTCAGGGACGGCCTCGTCAGGGGCGGCCTCGTCTGGGGCCGACAGCCAGAGCCGGCCATGGCATGGTCGGGCCGCGGCGCCGCGGCCTTCCACGATCACAGGGACGAAGCGACCCTGGAGGTGGCCGTGCCCCGGGCCCACCCCGACCCATCGACTTGGCCCCGCCCTGATACGGATGTCGGCCCCGTGCCAGCCGTCGCCCATGGCCAGCAGGGCCGTACCCCGCTCGCGGGCCCTGGCTGCCAGTCTGCGGGCGTCGACCGCCCGGACCTTGGAGGAGTGGGTGCCGATGGCGACGACGTCGAACCCGTCGAGCAGGGCGGCGATGGTGCTCGGCCAGTCCCGCCCCGGGTCGGGGACCAGGGTGACGCGCTCCAAGGCGATGCCGATGTGGGCCGCGGCGACCAGGCCGAGCCAGGGCATGGCCGCCACCGCGCACCACGATCCGGCGGCCGAGGGGCCGGCGAGGAGGGCGAGGAGGACGGCCGTCGAGCCCGTGACGCCGACCGTCACTCCCCGCCGCAGCCCGCCCCCAGGAAGGAGCGGGCGGAGCGCGTCGAGGACGGGGAGCGTCCGCTCCTCGGCCATGGTGACCGGGCGGTGCCGGTCGGCGAGCTCCTGGATGGCGTGTAGCACGAGGGTCACTCTATCGAACGTGTGTTCGACTACGTCAAGGGTTTCTCGTCTGGAGGACATGCCCTGCGGGTTTGGGGGGTCTATGTCCTCCAGACCGCGAAGGGGGCGGGGGACGCGGCGGGCGCGGCGGGCGGGGAGGCGGCGGGGCCGGCGGGCGCGGCGGGCCAGCGGGGTTGCGCATTTGGGTATGGCTAGGGGCCGTTTTCCCGACAGAAGTGCGCCCAAATGCACAACCCCCACGGGGCTGGGCGGAAGCGCGGCCGGGGCGCGGAGCCGCAGGGCGCGGCGGGGGCGGTGAAAGTGGAAGGGCCCCCTGACCCTCCTCGTGCGCAGGAAGGATCAGGGGGCTCACGGGAAGCCGCTCCCGAACGGCTCAACCCAACTTCCACCTGTAGTACGTGTGACGCCCCTCGGTGTGTCGGGGTTTTTTTGCGACTTCCGCCACAGCCCTCAGGCCAGGGCCGACTCCGAACGCCGGTCCGTCAACCCGCCTGCCGACCCGCCGGGCAACCCGCCCGCGGCCGCCGACCCGGCTGCGCCTGCGGCCTCGACCTCGACGGCAACCTCGACGGCGGCCTCGACGGCAACCCCAACCTCGGCCCCAACCTCGGCCCCGGCCTCGCTTCCGGGCATCGATACAGCCTCAGCCAACGCCCGCCTGCGCCGGGACCGCAGCAGCGACGACGATGCCAGCGCCGCCCCCACCAGACACGCCACCCCGCCCAGCACCAGGCTGGCCCGCGGCCCCCAGGTCTGGGCCACCCAGCCCACGATGGGCCCGCCGATCGGCGTCGAACCCAGGAACACCAACACGTACAGCGCCATGACCCGGCCCCGCATCTCGGGACTGGAGTTGAGCTGGAGCGTCGAGTTGGCCGTGGCCATGAACGTGATGCTGGCCGCCCCGAAGAACGGCATCACGGCCAGTTCCAGACCCAGCGTCGGCACGCCCGCGGCCACCAGCATGAGCAGGCCGAACACCACGGACGCGCCCACCAGTAGCCGGCTCGTCGGCCTGCTCCTGGCCGCGGTGGCCAAGGCGCCGACCATCGACCCCAGCCCCATGCACGAGGTCAGCAGCCCGAACGTCCCCGCCCCTTTGTGAAAGGCGTAGCGGGCCATCAGCGGCATGGTGATCGAGAAGTTCAAGGCGAACGTGCCGACCAGCGCGACCAGCAACAGCGTCGAGCGCAGAGTGTCGTTCTGCCACACGTACCGCAGCCCCTCACGCGCCTGGCCCTTGGCCCGACCGACCGGCGCGCCCCGCACCAACTCGGCCGGCCGCATGGCGAGGAGGCCGAAGATCACGGCCACGAACGACACCGAGTTCAGCGCGAACGCAGGCCAGATGCCCACGCCCACGATCAAGGCGCCCGCCAGCGCCGGGCCCACGACCCTGGCCGCGTTGAACATGGCGCTGTTGAGGGCCACCGCGTTGGCCACCTCGACCGGGCCGACCAGCTCGGTGATGAAGGCCTGACGCGTCGGGCTGTCGACCATGTTGGCCGTGCCCAGCAGCACCGCGCACACATAGACCATCCACAGCTCGACGATGCCGAGCGCGGTCACGGTCGCCAGCACGGCGGCCACGATGCCCATCGCCGTCTGGGTCATGACCAGCGCCTTGCGCTTGTCCACCCGGTCGGCCAGCACCCCGCCCCACACGCCGAACAGCAGGATGGGCAGGAACTGCAACGCCGTCACCACGCCCAGGGCCACGCCGCTGCCGGTCAGCTTCAACACCAGCCAGGCCTGGGCCACCGACTGCATCCACGTGCCAGACATGGAGATGAGCTGGCCGAAGAAGAACAACCGGTAGTTGCGCACCTGCAAGGACCGGAACATGCGCCCGGACACGGCCTTGACGCGGGTCACCGGTCGTCCTCGAGCAGCTTCTCGATCACCGGCAGCGCCGCCTCCAACGCGGCCACGTCATCCGGGGCCAGCGTGCGCAGGCGGGCGGCCAGAAACGCATTGCGACGGGTGCGGTTGCGCTGGAGGAACCGGGTCCCCTCGGGCGTGACCCTGACTCGGGCGACGCGCCGATCGGCAGCGTCGGTCTCCCTGGCGACCAGGCCGAGGTCGTCGAGGCGGGTGATGATCCGGGTCATGCTCGGTGGCTGTACCCGCTCGACGGCCGCCAGCTCACCCAGCGACACCAGGCCCAAGCGTTCCACCGACGACAGGGCCGACAGCATCGACACCGTCACCTCGCCCTCGGGCGTCTGCTGGCGAAGCTGGCGGGCCATGCGGGCCACGGCCAGGCGCAGGCGCGAGGCAAGATGGGAGTCGACAGCAACCGGCATGTTTCGCACAACTAATTAGCATAGCGAACTATTCCGCCTACCGACCCAGGAATACGACACCGTGACCGACGCCCCCGACGCACCCGACGCACCGCCGATCATCGCCTTCCCCGACCAGGCCGCCTTCGCGTCCTGGCTCCACCACCATCACACCGACGCGGCCGGCATCTGGCTGAAGCTGGCCAAGGCAGGCTCGGCCGTCGACTCGGTGACCTACGCCGAGGCCGTGGAGACCGCGCTCTGCTACGGCTGGATCGACGGGCAGAAGCAGAAGTTCGACGACGCCTTCTGGCTCCAGCGCTTCACGCCCCGGCGGCCCCGCAGCAAGTGGTCACGGATCAACAGGGACAAGGCGACCGAGCTGATCGAACGCGGCGACATGCAGCCGTCGGGGCTGGCCGAGGTGGAGCGGGCCCAGGCCGACGGGCGCTGGGCCGCGGCCTACGACTCGGCCCGCACGGCCAGCGTGCCCGACGACCTGGCCGCCGCCCTCGAAGCCAACCCCAAGGCCGCGGCCTTCTTCGCCGCTCTCGACGGCACCAACCGCTACGCCTTCCTCTATCGAGTGCAGGACGCCAAGCGGCCAGAGACACGGGCCCGGCGGATCGAGGACTTCGTGGCCATGCTGGCCGAGGGCCGCAAGCTCCACGGCTGACCCGCCGTCCCTGCCGGCCCCAGGACCGTCAGCCCTACCGACACCAAACCCAGGAACTGGCCCTTACGGGAACAGGCCGCGCGCGGCGATGGCCTCGGCCACCCGGTCGACGGCCAGGGCGAAGGCGGCCCGGCGCAACGACACGTCCAAGGCCTCGGCCTTGGACCACACCGCGGTGAAGGCGTCGTCCATGAAACGGCGCAGCCGGATGGCCACGGTGTCCTCGTCCCACGCGAAGCCCTGCCTGCTCTGGGCCCATTCGAAATACGAGGCGGTGACGCCGCCCGCGTTGGCCAGGATGTCCGGCACCACCACGATCTCCCTGCGATCGAGGATGGGGTCGGCCGCAGGCAGCGTCGGCCCGTTGGCCGCCTCCACGATCATCCGGGTGTTGAGCGACTCGGCCACCCGCTCGTCGATGGCGCCCGCCAGCGCGGCAGGCACGATCAACTCGCACTCCACGCCCCACATGGCGTCCTCGTCGATGTGGTCGGCCCCGTCGAAGCCCGCCACCGTTCCGGCGTGGGCCACGTGGTCGGACAGCGCGGCAGGGTCGATGCCGCCGGGGTTGTAGACGGCCCCGCCCACGTCGGCCACGGCCACCACGCGCATGCCCGCGGAGGACAGCAGGAAGGCCAGCGGGCCGCCGACCTTGCCGAAGCCTTGGATCACGGCCCTGCTCCCGACGAACGGCAGCTCCAACGCGGTGAAGGCGGCCCGTGCGCACAACAGCACGCCGGTGGAGGTGGCGCCCGCATGGCCACGCGTGCCGCCGATGGACAAGGGCTTGCCCGTGACGGAGCCGGGCAGCAGTTCGCCCCGCAACATCGACAGCGTGTCCATCAGCCAGGCCATGACCCGGCCGTCGGTGTTGACGTCGGGCGCGGGAACGTCCTTGTCCGGGCCGAGCAAGGGTGAGATCTCGAGCGTGTACCGCCGGGTTATGCGCTCCAACTCGCCGATCGACAACCGGCTCGGGTCGCAGCGCACACCGCCCTTGGCCCCGCCGAAGGGGATGTTGACCACCGACGTCTTGAACGTCATGCCCGCGGCGAGGGCCGCCACCTCACGGGCGTCCACGTCCGGGTGGAACCTGATGCCGCCCTTGGCCGGCCCGCGAGTGGTGTCGTGGTGGATGCGCCACCCGCTGAACACCTCGACCCGGCCGTCGTCCATCCGCACGGGAATGGCCACCTCGAGCACCCGCCGAGGCGTGCGCAACATGCGGTGGATGTCAGGGTCCAAGCCGGTCAGCTTGGCCGCGTCGTCCAGCCGCTCCAGGACGGCGGCCCACGGGTCTGAGCTGCTGGTCACCTAGGGAATGGAGGGCTGGACGCCTTCGGTGTAGTGGATGAAGAGGTCGCGGACGACGTCGGCCAGCCCCGCGTCGGTGGCGCCTTTGGCCAGATCGACCGTGATCACATTGGAGAAGATGTGCACCGCGGCCACACTGCCGTGCTCGAACAGCCTGCGGGCCAGCACATCCGGAGGGCGGTCACCGGCCGCCTGGTCTGCCGAGCGGTAGCGCTCGTGGCCCATGCCGGTGAGGCTGCGGTTGATCTCGAAGCGCACCACGCCGGGTTGGGCGGTCGGCTTCTCGGTCACGGTGATCGGCTGGCCCATGGCGCGCCGAAGGGTAGTACGGCCGCGGCCAAGACCGCGGATCGGCCCATTCCCGTGGGTAGGGTGAGCCGCATGCTGCCCACGCCGCAGGCCCCTCACCGGCCGGTGCCGTGGCGGACCATCTGGGCCACCATCTTCAGCGTCGTCGTCACCATCTCGGCCTTCTTCGTCCTCAAGCACATCACCCGCATTCTCACGTGGCTGTTCGTCGCCCTCTTCTTCGCCATCATCCTCAGCCCCTCGGTCGACTTCCTGGCCAACCGCCTGCGCTTCAAGCGGGCCCTGGCCACGCTGACCGTCTTCATCGTGGGCCTGGCCGTGTTCGGAGCCATGCTCTACGCCTTCATCCGGCCCTTGGTCGACCAGGCCCAGGAGGTGTCGGACAAGTTCCCCACCTACCTGGCCGACGCCCGCGCCGGGCGGGGGCCCATGGGCTCGATCGTCAAGCGCTACAACCTCGACCGCCGCTTCGAGGAGAACAAGGCCCGCATCCAGTCCACGTTCAAGGGGCTGGGCAAGAACAGCCTCACGATCGTGAAGGGCGTCGGCAACGCGGTGGCTGCGGGACTGACCATCTTCGTGCTCGCCTTCTTGATGATCCTCGAAGGGCCGAAGATGCTCACGGGTGGGCTCAACGCCTTGTCGCCACCACACCGCGACCGCGTGCGCAAGGTGGCATCCGACTGCGCCAAGGCCGTCACCGGCTACATGGCGGGCAACCTGCTGATCTCGGTCATCGCGGGCCTGGCCACGTTCGTCTACCTGTTCGTGGCCGGCGTCCCCTTCAGCGGCGTGCTCGCATTGTGGGTCGCCTTCGCCGACCTCATCCCGCTGGTCGGCGCCACCCTCGGCGCCATCCCCACCGTGGCCGTCGCCTTCGTCCACTCGGTGCCCGCGGGGATTGGGGCCATCATCTTCTACGTGCTCTACCAGCAGTTCGAGAACCACGTCCTCCAGGTCACGATCATGTCCCGCACGGTCGACCTCAACCCGCTGGCCGTGCTGGTCAGCGTGCTGGCTGGCGTCGAGCTGTTCGGGCTGCTCGGCGCGCTGTTGGCCATCCCCGCCGCGGGTGTGATCCAGGTCATCGGGCGCGACATCTGGGACGAGCGGACGGGCAGGTTCAAGACCGAGCCCACCATCGGTGCGGACGAGACACCGATCTCCGTCACCGAGGGAGGCGTGTGATGGAGAGCGAGATCGTCGAGGTCGAAGGGCACATCATCGACTCGCTCATCCTGGCCAAGGTGCTCGACGTCATCGTCGACGCGGGCGCCGACTACCGCATGCTCGACGTGGAGATCGGCCGGACCAACGTCGACGTCAGCAAGGCCAGGCTCGAAGTCAGCGCGGCCGACGCCGACGCCCTCGAAGGCGTGCTGGTCGAACTGCAGATCCACGGGGCCAACCGCATCGACGTGGGCGACGCCCAACTGGTGGCCGCGGACCGCGACGGCGTGCTCCCGCCCGACTTCTACTCCACCACCAACCTGCCCACGTCGGTGCGCGTCGAGGGCAAGTGGCTCGACGTGGAGAACCCGGAGATGGACTGCGCCATCGCGGTGGGCGGCGGTCGGGCGCGCACGGTCCCCATGCACCGGGTGCGCGTCGGCGACCACATCGTCGTGGGCCACGACGGCATCCGCGTCTTCGCCCTGGAACGGCCGCGCGGCGCCAACCCGTTCGAGTTCATGGCCTCCGAGGTGTCGTCCGAAAAACCCAAGGCGCTGCTGGTCGCGGACGTGGTCGGCCGGGTCCGAAGGGCCAAGGACGCGGGCGGCAAGATGCTGGCCGTGTGCGGCCCAGCGGTCATCCACACCGGCGCGGGCCCGGACATCGCCAGGCTCGTGCGAGACGGCTGGATCGACGTGCTCTTCGCGGGCAACGGGTTCGCCACCCACGACATCGAGTCCAACGTGCTGGGCACCTCGCTCGGCGTGTCGGTGCACCAGGGGTCGGGCGTGGAGGGTGGCCACGCCAACCACTTGCGGGTCATCAACGAGGTGCGCAGGTACGGGTCCATCGCCGCCGCGGTGGAGTCGGGCTACATCGACGGCGGCGTCATGTACGAGTGCGTGCGCAAAGGCGTGCCCTTCGTGCTGGGCGGCTCGGTGCGTGACGACGGTCCGCTCCCGGACACGTACGCCAACGTGGTGGAGGCGGCCGACGCCATGCGCTACCTGTTGCCCGGCATCTCCGTGGCCTTGATGCTGGCCACCACGTTGCACGCCATCGCCACCGGCAACATCCTGCCTGCGGGGGTGGAGACGTTCTGCGTGGACATCAACCAGGCCGTGGTGACCAAGCTGTCCGACCGAGGCAGCCATCAGGCTCTGGGCATCGTGACCGACGTCGGCTTGTTCATCGAAGGCTTGCGGGAGCAGCTCTGTGACTGACTCGGACTGGATGACAGCGTCGTTCGTGGTCGACTCGCCCTCCATGCGGGCCGTGACCGTCAACCGCGACGTCGACTACCACGGCGGCGACCCCGACCTGCGCATGGACGTGTACCGGCCCATCGGCACCGGGCCATGGCCGGTCGTCGTGTTCGTGCACGGCGAGGGCGACGCCGAGCAGGTGCGCCACATCAAGGACACGCCGCTGTACGCCGGGTGGGGACGGCTGGTGGCCAGCCTGGGCATGGTCGGCGTGGTGTTCACACCCCGGTCGTGGGACCGGTTGCGCCACGTGGCCCGCAAGGTGGCCGACGTCGAGGCGGCCATGCGCTTCGTGCGGGCCAAGGGCCACTCGTGGGGCGCCGACCCGTCGCGCTTCGCAGTGTGGGCGGGCTCGGCGGGCGTGCCCGTGGGCGTGTCCATCGCCGCGCGCGAGGGCGCGTCGTGCTGCGTGGCCTACTACGGGCCCATGGACCTGCGCCCATATGGCGACGACCCGCGACTGGCCGACGTGTCGCCCATGGCCCTGCTCGAAGACGGCGTGGCCCTGCCGCCACTGTTGGTCGTTCGCTGCGGGCAGGACGCGGAGGAGCTCAACCAGTCGATCGACGACTTCACCAACGCGGCCTGGGACCGCGACCTGCCGGTGGAGCTGATCGCGTATGAGGACGGGCACCACGCCTTCGAAGTGGTCGACCATGTCGACGAGTCCAGACAAGTCGTGGCCCAGACGGTCGAGTTCCTCCAGGAGCACCTGGGCCTTGGCCCGGGCTGACCACGGGGCTGTTGAGGCCGCCCCCCTCGGGTGGGGCAGGCGCTATCTCATGTGCCCGCCCGAGCACTTCGGCGTGCTCTATGAGATCAACCCGTGGATGCACCGCGAGGTGGCCGTCGACAGGGAGCGGGCCCAACGCCAGTGGGAGGGGCTGAAGGCCACGTTGGAGGCGGCGGGCGCGGTCATCGACGTGCTGCCGCCCGCCGAGGGCGTGCCCGACATCGTGTTCACCGCCAACGCGGGGATCGTGAATGGTCGGCAGTACATCCCGGCCCGCTTCCGCCATCCCGAGCGCAGGCCCGAGGTCCCGCACGACGTGGCCTGGTTCGAGGCCAACGGCTGGTCGGTGGACTCGCTGCCCGACGGCGTGTCGCACGAGGGCGCGGGTGACGCGCTGCCGTTCGGGGACACGCTGGTGTCGGGCTATCGCATCCGCAGCGACGCGGCGTCGCACGCGTACGTGTCGCGGCTCACGGGCGCCGCCGTGCGGTCCGTGGAGCTGGTCGATCCACGCTTCTACCACTTGGACATCACCTTCTGCCCGCTCGACTCGCGCCGGGCGCTGATGTGGCCGGGCGCGTGGGACGCCTACGGGCGCAAGGTGATGGAGGCGTTGGTGCCGGAGCCGCTGGTGCTCGAGCCCGAGGAGGCCGACGTGTTCTGCGCCAACTCGGTGGTGGTGGGCTCGACCGTCGTCATGCCTTCGTGCCCGCCGCGGGTGGGCAGGCAGTTGGAGGCGTGGGGATTCGACGTGGTCGTGTGCGCGGTGGACGAGTTCTTGAAGGCGGGCGGCGGGTGCCGGTGCCTCACCCTCGCCCTCGACGTCACCCTCGGCCCCGCCCCCTGATCTTTTCCACAGCAGCAGGTGCTGTGGAAAAGTTGGAGGGCTGCCGGGGTCAGGCCGCGGGCTCGGGGGCGAAGCTGGCCCAGAGCTGCGCGTAGCGGCCGTTGACGGCCAGCAGCTCGGCGTGCGTGCCCTGCTCCACCACCCGGCCGTCGTCCACCACCACGATGACGTCGGCCGACATAGCCGTGGGCAGGCGGTGGGCGATCACGAACGTGGTGCGGCCCCGCGCCACCAGGCCCATGGCCCGCTGCACCCGTGCCTCGGTGGCCAGGTCCAAGTTGGACGTGGCCTCGTCCAGCAGGAGGATCACGGGGTCCACCAGCCGGGCCCGGGCCAGCGCGATCAACTGGCGCTGGCCGGCCGACAGCGACCGGCCCCGCTCGGTAACCACGTGCAGGTAGCCGCCCGCCAGCCCGGCGATGAAGTCGTGGGCGCCCACCGCCCTGGCCGCCTCCTCCACCTCGGCGTCGGCGGCGTCGGGCCTGCCGTAGGCGATGTTGTCGCGGATGGTGCCCGAGAACAGGAACGCCTCTTGGGGCACGTAGCCCAACTGGCGTCGGAAGGTGCCCAGGTCGAGCGAGGGCAGCGGGATGCCGTCGATCAGCACGCGCCCCGCGGTCGGGTCGTAGAAGCGGGCCACCAGCTTCACCACCGTGGACTTGCCCGCGCCCGTCTCCCCCACCAACGCAACCATCTGGCCGGGAGCCACGTCGATGTCCACGCCCCGCAAGGCCTCGCCCACCCCGCCGGGATAGGCGAAGTGCACGTCCTCCAAGCGGACCGCGCCACGCAGCCTGCCCACCGCCACCGGCGTCTCCGGCGCGGGCGTGCCCGTCGGCGTCTTCATCAGCTCGTCGATCTTGGCCGTGGAGGCCCGCGCCTGCTGATACGTGTCGAACACCTGCGACAACTGCTGGATGGGCGCGAAGAGCTGTTCGAGGTACAGCAAGAAGGCGATCAGCTCGCCACGCGTCAACGACCCGCCGGTGATCAGGTGGGCGCCGAAGCCCAGCACCACGGCCGCGGCCACCTCGGACAGGAACTCCACGAACGGGAAGAAGAGGGCGACCAGGCGTTGGGCGGTGACGCGCGCGTCGAGGTGCTCGCCTGCCACCTTGCGGAACTCCTTCTCGTTGCGCCCCTCGCGTGAGTAGGCCAGCGAAACCCGCACGCCCGACAGGCTCTCCTGAAGATTGGCGTTGACGGCCGCGACCCGGTCGCGCGCCCGCGCATAAGCCCGGTCCGACAGGCGCCGGAACACGACGGTGGCGACCAGCAGCGGCGGGATGATGGTGAGCGTGGCCAGCGTGAGGCGCACGTTCAAGACGAACAGCACGAGGAAGATGCCGACGAAGCTGATGAGGTTGACCAGCGCGTTGATGAGCCCGCTCTGCAACAGCGTGGACAGCGCCTCCACGTCGGTGGTCATCCGGGTCATGATCCGACCCGCCATCTCGCGGTCATAGAAGTCGACCGACAGCCGTTGGAGGTGGGAGAAGATCCTGACCCGAAGCGCGAACAGCATGCGCTCGGACGCCCGGCCCAGATACCGGGCCGCGGCCCACGCGTTCAGCCAGCCCACCAGGACGACAACGCCGAACGCGGCCGTGGCCGCGGTCAAGGCCCGGGTCGACTGGCCGACGACGCCGCGGTCGATGCCATAGCGCACCAGCCCGGGGCCGGCCAGGGTGAGCAGCGAGTCGCATGCGAGCAGCCCGAAGCCGACCAGCAGTTGCCTGCGGAACGGGCGGACGAAGCGGCGCAAGGTGAAGTGCGGGTCTTCGGCGATGTGGTCGGCCACGTCGACGTCGGGCTCATCGACGATGGGCGGCAACAGCTCGACCGCGGCCATCAGCTCGGGCGTGGGCGGCAACGCCATCCCGCCGCCCATGAACCCGCCGCCGCCTCCGCCGCCGGGCCCTGGGCCTGGACCCAACGCGGCCGCGCCCGCGGCCCGTCGGGCCTCGCGGGTAGCCGCCTCCACCTCGGCGCGGGGCCAGGCCGCGGCCGTCACCCGGTGGGCGGCGGCGGGCGAGGTCGACGCGCTCGCGCCGTCGGCAGCGCTGTCGCCGTCGAGCGAGGCATCGGCGTCCACGCCTTCGCAATCCTCGCCCGGGCCCGCCAGCAACTGGCGGTACAGGGTCGAGCGGGCCAGCAGTTCCTCGTGCGACCCGCTGTCCACCACCCGGCCCTTGTCCACCACCACGATGCGGTCGGCCAGTCGCAGCGTCGAGCGCCGGTGGGCGACCAGCAGCGTCGTGCGCCCCTCCATCAGCCTGCGGAGGGTGGCGTGGATCTCCTCCTCCACCCTGGCGTCCACGGCCGAGGTGGCGTCGTCCAGCACCAGGATGCGCGGGTCGGTGATGAGGGCGCGGGCCAGCGTGACGCGCTGACGCTGTCCGCCCGACAGGGTCAGGCCGCGCTCGCCCACAACGGTGTCGTAGCCCTCGGGCAGATCGAGGATGAAGTCGTGGGCCTCGGCCGACTGGGCCGCGGCCACGATCTCCGCGTCGGTGGCGTCGGGCCGTCCGTAGGCGATGTTGTCGCGCACGGACATGGAGAACAGGAAGGCGTCCTCGAACACCACGCCGATCTGCCTGCGCAACGACTCGAAGGTCACGTCGCGCACGTCGACACCGTCGATGCGCACCGCGCCCGCCCGCACGTCGTAGAAGCGAGGAAGCAGCAGCGACACCGTCGACTTGCCCGAGCCCGACGCGCCCACCAGCGCCACCGTCTCCCCCGCGGCCACGTGCAGGTCGAAGCCGTTGAGAACGGGCTCGGTCGGCAGGTAGCCGAAGACGACGTCCTCGAACGCCACCTCGCCGTGAACCGGCGGCAGGTCGGATGCGTCAGGCCCCTCGACCACGTCCGGGTTGGCGTCGAGCACCTCGAAGATGCGCTCGGCCCCGGCCCGGGCCAACTGGGCCACGGCCAGCATGATGGCGAACATGCGGGCGGGCGCCACCAGTTGGATGAGGTAGGACGAAAAGGCCAGGAAGGTACCCAGGCTGATGCGGCCGTGCATGGCGAGCCAGCCGCCCACGCCGAGGATGGCCACCTGCCCAAGTGAGGGCAGGGACTCGAGGGCGCCCGACAGCTTGGCCTGGATGCGGACCGTGCGCAGCCGCGATCCGAACAGCTCGCGGGACACGTCCACCAGCCGGTTGAGCTCGCGCTCCTCCTGGCCGAAGCCCTTCACCACGCGCACGCCCGTCACGGCTTCGTCGACCACGCCCGCCACCTCGGCCGTGCGCTGCTGCGAGTCCCACGCGGCGGGGAAGAGCGTCTTGCGCAACTGCATGGCGACCAGCGCGATGGCGGGGACGACAGCGAGGGCCACCAGGGTCAGCAGGGGCGACAGCGCCGTCATCACCACCAGCGACAGGACGACCATCACGATGTTGCCGCTCATCAAGGGCAGGAAGGACATGAGCCCGAACAGCAGCCCCACGTCCGAGTTGGCCCGCGACACCAGTTGGCCCGTGTCCATCTCGTCGTGGCGCGCGAAGTCGAGCCTTTGCAACCGGTCGTAGATGGCGTTGCGGATGTCGTACTGGACGTCGAGGGCGATGCGCCCGCCATAGAAGCGGCGCACGTAGGCCAAGCCGAAGCGGGCCGCGCCCGCCAGCAGCAGGACGGTGAGCCACGGGGCCAGCGTGCGCCGGTGGGTGACGACCACGTCGTCGATGAGGACCTTCTCCACGATGGGCGTGAGGGCGGTCACCACCTGGCCGAAGACGGCCGACCCGAAGGCGAGGAACAGGTTGCGCTTGTGGGCGAACAGGAACGGCAGCAGTCGCCGCACCCACCCCGTCTTGGCCGCCGTCCCCGCCCCCTCCATCACCCGCCGATCGTAGAGCCGCCACCCCCTCTCCATCTTTTCCACAGCAGCAGGTGCTGTGGAAAAGATGGAGGGGGGTCAGGTGATGAGGGCGCGCAGGCGGGACAGGCCGTCGAACACGTCGACGAAGCGCGTGTAGAGCGGGGCCAGTCCGATGCGGATCACGTCCGGCGTGCGGAAGTCGGGAACCACACCCGCCTCTTGGATCAACAGGTCGCAGATGGTGCGGGCGTCGGGGTGGCGCAGCGACACGTGCGAGCCCCGCCGGGCCGGGTCGCGGGGTGTGGCCAGGTCGAACCCGTGCGGGGCCAGCCACTCGTCGTGCAGGCGAATGGCGAACTCGGTCAATGCGATCGCCTTCTCGCGCAACGGCCCCATGCCCGCCCGGGCCAGGATGCGCGCCCCCTCCTCGACCGCCACCAGGCCGAGCACGTTGGGCGATCCGACCACGTGCTGGACCATGCCCGGCGCCGGGTCGTAGCGCGGCCCCATCTCGAACTGCTCGCGCTGGCCGAACCACCCCCAGATGGGTTGGCGCAACGTGGGCTGCAACTCGGCTCGCACATAGGAAAAGGCGGGCGCGCCCGGCCCTGCGTTCACGTACTTGTAGGTGCAGCCCACGGCCAGGTCGGCGCCCGTGTCGGTCAACGCCACTGGCACCGAGCCGACCGCATGACTGAGGTCCCACAGGATCAGCGCGCCCGCCTCGTGGGCCAGCCATGTGAGCACCGACATGTCGGCCATGGCCCCCGACTTGAAGGCCACGTGCGACAGGCAGACCAAGGCCACGTCGCCCGGCCGCAACGCCTGGCCCAGCGAGTCGCCGTCCGGGCCTGCCACCGGATCACTCTCGAAGAGCCGCAGCTCCAGCCCGCGCTGGGCGCACAGTCCCTCCAACACATAGCGGTCCGTAGGGAAGTTGGCCGTGTCGGTGACCACCACCCGGCGCTCTAACCCTGCGTTGGACGCGCCGACGGTGTCCAAGGCGGCGGACGCCAGCTTGTAGATGTTGACCGTGGTCGAGTCGCCCACCACCACCTCGCCAGGGCGCGCCCCCAACAGCTCGGTGCCCAGCAGGTCGCCCACCCGCGTGGGCAGGTCGATCCAGTTCTCCCACGACCCGATCAGCGTGCGGCCCCACTCGTTGGCCACGACGCGCTCGACGCGCCCGAGGGTGGCGTAGGGCAGTCGGCCCAGCGAGTTGCCGTCCAGGTAGATGCGGCCGTCGTCGTCGATGGCGAACTCGTCGCGAAACGACGCCAGCCCGTCGGCGGCGTCGAGCGCCTCCGCCTCCTGCCGCTCCGCCGTCATGCCGTCATGCCGTCAGGCCCACTCAGATCGCGACAGGCAGCGAAGTCAGCCCCCGCAACGTGAACGTCTCTCGATGGGCGGGGACGAAGTCGTCGGGAAGGGCCAGCTCGGGGAAGCGGCGCAACAGCGCGGGCACGGCGATCTGGGCCTCGGCCCTGGCCAGTGGCGCGCCCAGGCAGAAGTGGATGCCCTGGCCGAAGCCGATGTGCCGATTGGCGTTGGGGCGCTCGATGTCGAAGCGGTCGGGGTCGGCGAAGACGTCGGGGTCGCGGTTGGCCGCGGCCAGCAGGGTGATGGCGCTGTAGCCCTTGGGCACGACCGTGCCGCCGAACTCGGCATCCTCCATCAGGTGCCGGCCGGTGAGCTGTACCGGCGAGTCGTAGCGCAGCATCTCCTCCACCGCGTTCTTGGCCAGGGCCGGGTCGTCGCTGTCGCGCAGTCGCGAAATCTGTTCGGGATGGCGGAGCAGGGCCAGCATCCCGTTGCCGATGAGGTTCTGCGTGGTCTCGTGGCCGGCCACGAACAGCAGCATGGTCATGATCAGAAGCTCGTCGTGGCCCAGGCGCTCGCCCTCGTCCTCCACCGCGATGAGCCCGCTCAGCAAGTCGTCCTTGGGCCTGGCCCTGCGCTCTTCGATCAAGCCGTTGAGGTAGTTGATGAACTGGAGGGCGGACATGCCCGCCTGGGCCACCGTCTCCTCGGTGAGGACAGGGTCGATGGTCCGCGCCAGGTCGGCGGACCACGGCTTGAGCTGGTCCTGGTCCTCGACCGGGACGCCCAGCATCTCGGCGATCACGATGACCGGGAGCGGGAAAGCCAGGTCGGCCACGATGTCCAACTCGCCGTTGGCCTCGGCCTGGTCGAGCAGGCGATCCACGATCTCGGCGATGTGCGGGCGCATGGCCTCCACGGCCCGGGGCGTGAAGGCCTTGCTCACCAGCGTGCGCAACCGGGTGTGGACGGGCGGATCGGCGAACAGCATGGGCTTGGCCTCCATGGCCGCCATCGGGCTGTGCGCGCTCATGGTCCGGCGGGCCGACATCGACGCGTTGTCCATGTTGGTGCTCCCGGCCGGATGGCGCAGGATGGCCAAACAGTCCTCGTAATGGGTGAAGAAGAAGGACTCCTGCTCTTCGCTCCAGTGGACCCTGGCCCCTTCCCGCAGCGTGCGGTAGACGGGGTACGGGTCGGCCCTGTGCTCGGGGGCGAACGGGTAGACGGGCGCGATCGGCGCCAACGCCGAACCGGTCGCGGCCTGCTCAGGCATGGCGTCCCAAGAGCGCCAGCAGGCGGGTCTGGGTGTCCGCGTCGTCACCGACGTCGAGCGGCTTGCCGAAGTACGGCGTGTCCACGATCATCTCCCGCTCGCCGTCGACGATCTCCCAGCACGCGTCGGCGAGGTCAGGGTCCATGGCCGTGTCCTGTCCCGTGGCCTTGGCCAGGTCCCACCCGTGGACCACCACGTCGAGCAGCCGGTGGCGGGCGAAGCCCTCGCCAGGGATGGGCCCGTAGGACACGCCGATGGGCGCCTCCATGGCGCCCGGTGCGGCGAAGGCGGCGTCGGCCGCCCGGGCCGACGCGCGGTACGCGCCGAGCGGGTCGTCGCCCAACACGTCACCGTCGAAGCGGTCGCCCACGTCGGCGATGGACTGGCCCTGGACCAAGGGCGGCACCCACAGGTTCTCGGCCACGATGTGGTTCAGCAGGGCCCGCACGTCCCAGTCCGCGCACGGGGTGGGGTCGTGCCACTGTCGTCCTTGACCCCTTCGACGATGCGGCCGGTGGCGGCCGAGGCGCGGGCATGCAGGGCGACGACATCCATCAGCGGGCCTCCTCCTCGTGGCGGTCGTTGCCGTGGCGGTCGTGTCTGCGGTTGCGGCGCACGATGCCCCACGCCGCGGCCGCGAAGGCGACGGAGATGACGGCCAGCACCGTGTGCACGGCCTTGAAGCCCACGTCGCGCGACGAGTCCCGCCAGATGTTCCACAGCCGGGTGACCCAGACGTACACCGTCCACACGACGAAGGCGCGAAGGACGAGTGCGTCTCTGCGGTTCACATCGCGGAGGCTACTTCGGACAACGTGTCGTCCAGCCGGTCGAGCACCTCGTCCACCAGGTGGTCGGGGATGGTGAGGGCGGGCTCGATGCGCACGGCCTTGGCGTTAGCCGTGGTGCCCGCCACCAGCACGCCTCGGCGGAACAGGCCTGCGGACACGGCATAGCCCAGTTCGTTGGTGGCGAAGTGCATGGCCATGAGCAGGCCCCGTCCGGTGACGTCCTGCAACACGTTCGGGTGGCGCTCGGCCATGACCCGCAGGTCGTGCGCGATGCGGTCCCCCACCTTGGCGGCGCGAGCAGGCAGGTCGTCGCGCACGGTCACGTGCAGGCCGGCGATGCCCGCCGCGCACGCCAGCGGGTTGCCGCCGAAGGTGTTGGAGTGGATGAACGGGTCGGCCTCCCACACCCGCCACAGCTCGGGCGAGGACACGATGGCGCCCACGGGCATGACCCCGCCGCCCAGCGACTTGCCCAGGGTGATGATGTCGGGCCGGACGTCCCAGTGGTCGACCGCGAACATGGCGCCGGTGCGGCCCAAGCAGGTCTGCACCTCGTCGGCGATGAGCAGCACGTCGTGGCGGTCGCACAGGGCCCGGACCGCGGGCCAGTAGTCGTCGGGCGGGACGACCGCGCCCGCTTCACCTTGGATGGGCTCCAGCACCACGGCCGCGGGCTTCTGGCCGGCCGCGGCGGCCGTCGTCAATGCATCGGCCAGCGCGTCTGCGTCGCCGAAGGGCACGCGGGTCACGTCGAGGAGGGCAGGCTCGAAGGGGGCGCGGAAGCGCTCCTTGCCCATGAGCGACAAGGCTCCGAGCGTCTTGCCGTGGAAGGCGTTGTGGGCCGCGATGAAGCGGTGCCTCCCCGTGACCCACATGGCCAGCTTCATGGCCGCCTCCACCGCCTCCGTCCCGCTGTTGCAGAAAAAGGCGCGGGTCAAGCCCGCGGGCGCGACCGAGGCGAGGGACTGGGCGAAGAGTGCTCGCAGCGGATCGAGCAGCTCCTGGCTGTGCAGCGGCGAGCGGTGGAGTTGGGCGTCGACCGCAGCCACCACGTCGGGGTGGCGGATGCCGAGGTTGTAGATGCCGTAGCCGCCGAGCAGGTCGATGAACTCGCGGCCCGCGGCGTCGCGCAGGATGGAGCCCTCGCCCTCCCACTCGACGGCGGCCTCATCGCCTGCCTCGGTCACGCTCTTCCTGGCTTCGAGGAAGCCGGGGTTCACGTGGTCGGCGAAGGCGGTGACGATGCGTCGGGCGAAGGCCTGCGAGTCGGCAGGACGTTCACCGAGCACCACCGCCAGAGCATCTTTGGTCTGGCTGAGGGCGTCGGGTCTCATGCTCCCGAGGGTACGCCGGGCCGGAGGTGTGCCGCGCCCCACCACGGACGCCGCGGTCACATCCTCCTCACCTCGCCCGCGTTTCCCTTCTGGGCACCTTTTCTTGTCCGTGGGCGAAGAAAAGGTGCCCAGAACGGGGATGGGAGGGGCGTCAGTTCAAGGTGGGGTCGTGGGGGAAGTTGGCGAAGACGGCCAACTTGCCCGTTTGGCGCCGCAGGACCCATCGCCACAGCCCGTCCGGGTTGGTGGACAAGGCGTCGTCCTGCTCGGCGTCGATCACGAACCAGGCGCCCGACGCGACCTCGTCTTCGAGCTGCCCCCCGCCCCAGCCCGCGTACCCGGAGAAGACGCGGACCTCCTCGATGCCCACGGGCACGTCGTCAGGGTCGAGGGTCAGGTCGACCGTGCCCACCGAGCCCACCACCTGGTTCCAGCCCTCGATGCCGTCGATGGGCTCGGGGTGGCGGGCCCGGGCCAGGCCGATGGCCGAGCCTTGGCCCACCGGGCCGCCCACGAAGACGACCGGCGGGTAGGCGGCGAAGCCGTACCAGTCGGGCAACGGGTCGACGAAGTGGTTGGCGCTGGGGCGGTTGAGCACCACCCCGACGGCTCCGTCCTCGGTGTGCTCGAGCAGCAGGATGACGGCGCGCTCGAAATTGGCGTCGCCCAACAACGGCGTGGCCACCAGCAACTGCCCTTTCAGCGAGGACCGGATCATGTCCCTGCTGTACCCCCTCTTGCGCACGAAACCCGAGGGACCCTTTCTACCAACCAGTAGACACTTCCTGCTCGTGCGACGACGCTTCCTTGGCTGCTTGACCGAGCGGTCAAGTCCAGGCGTAGGCTGCGGCCGATGCCCGACACCATCACGTCCGACGCCATCACAGAGGACCAGTTCCGCGCCGAGGCCGAGTCGTTCCTCGCCTCCCATGCCAAGCCCAGAGGCGAAGAGCGCGTGGCCTGGGGCCAGGGCTCCGACAACGTCGGCCTCTTCGCGGAGAAGACGCCCGAGCAGGAGCAGGCCGAGGTGGCCGAGGCCAAGGCCTGGCGCAGGCAGGTCTTCGACGCCGGGTTCGGCTGGATCACCGGGCCCACGGAGTACGGCGGCCGCGGGCTGCCCGGCGCCTATGAGCGCATCTGGCAGTCGCTCGAATCCCGCTACGACGTGCCTTCGCAGGCTCCGTTCGGCATCGGCCTGGGCATGGTCGCGCCCACCATCCTGGCCCACGCCACCGAGCCGGTGAAGCAGCGGTATCTGACGCCGCTGTGGCGGGGCGAGATCGTCGCATGCCAGTTGTTCAGCGAACCGGGCGCGGGGTCCGACCTGGCCGGCCTTCAGACCGCAGCGGTGCGCGACGGCGACGAGTGGGTGGTGACCGGGCAGAAGGTGTGGACGTCTGGCGCGCAGTTCTCCGACATCGGCGAGATCATCTGCCGCACCGACCCCGACCTGCCCAAGCACAAGGGCCTCACCGGCTTCGTCGTCGACATGCACGCGCCGGGCGTGGAGGTGCGGCCGTTGCGCCAGATGACGGGCGGGGCCTCGTTCAACGAGGTGTTCTTCAACGAGGTCCGCGTGCCGGACGACCATCGGCTGGGCGATGTGAACCAGGGCTGGACCGTGGCCCTGACCACGTTGATGAACGAGCGGGCCGCCATCGGCGGCGGTGGTGCCGCATCGGGCGCGTCGATCATGGGCACGGCCCGGTTGTTGGAGCTGGTGCGCCACATGGGCCGGGCCGACGACGCCCTCGTGCGCCAGCAGTTGGCCGACGTCTACATCAACGGGACGGTGGCCCGGTACACCAATCAGCGGGCCATGGCCAAGATCCAGGCCGGACAGCTCCCGGGGCCGGAGATGTCGATCGCCAAGCTGGCGCTGACCCGCAACATGCAGCGCGTGGCCCAGCTGGTTGCGTCGGTGCTCGGGCCCAAGCTGGTGGCCGACGGGGGCGAGTGGGGCACGTACGCGTGGGCCGAGTTCGTGCTGGGCGTGCCCGGCATGCGCGTCGCAGGCGGGACCGACGAGGTGATGAAGAACATCATCGGCGAGCGCGTCCTCGGCCTGCCCAAAGAACCCTCCGGCTCAAAGTAGCCCCACCGGCCGGCCCGACCCCCCGGCCCCGCCGCCCTTGACCGCCGCCGCCTTCCCTTCTGGGCACCTTTTCTTGTCACAGAGGCAAGAAAAGGTGCCCAGAACGGTGGGGGTAGGTGGGGCGGGGGGTAGATTCGTCAGAGGACTTTGGAGAGGAACGAGCGGGTGCGCTCCTCCTTGGGCGCGGCGAACAGCTCGGCGGGCGGGCCCTCCTCCACGATCAGCCCGCCGTCCATGAACACCACCCGGTCGCACACCTCGCGGGCGAAGCCCATCTCGTGGGTCACCACGACCATGGTCATGCCGCCTTCAGCCAGGTCCCGCATGACGCCGAGCACCTCCCCTACCAACTCAGGGTCGAGGGCGGACGTCACCTCGTCGAACAGCATCACCTTCGGCTCCATGGCCAAGGCCCGGGCGATGGCCACCCGCTGCTGCTGACCGCCCGACAGTTGGGCCGGGAAGGCGTCGGCCCGTGCCGCCAACCCGACCCGCTCGAGCATGCGCCGGGCCCGGTCGTCGGCCTCGGCCGAGTCGACCTTCAGCACCCGGCGCAACGCCAGGGTCACGTTCCCGAGCGCGGGCTTGTGCGGGAACAGGTTGAAGGACTGAAAGACCATGCCCATGGTCGTGCGCACCTTGTCGATGGCCACGCCCGGCCCCGTCACCTCCACGCCGTCGACCACGACCTGGCCCGCGGTCGGCTCCTCCAGCCGGTTGATGCAGCGCAGCAGGGTCGACTTGCCCGATCCCGAAGGGCCGATGACGCCGACCACCTCGCGGGCCTCCACCGACAGGTCGATCCCGCGCAGCACCTCCACCCCGCTGAACGACTTGCGCAGGCCGACGACGGAGATCAACGGGCCCCCGCCTTCGACCGCCGGTCCAGCCAGGCGACCAGCCGCAGCATGGGCAGCGTGATCACGAGGTAGGCCGCGCCCGCGGCAACGAGGGGCGACGAGTTGCCCACACCGTTCACGAAGTCCCTCGCGTACTTGGTGATCTCCTTGCCGCCCGCTCGCGTCCCGAGCACGGCGAGCAGCGACGTGTCCTTGAACAAGGCCAGCAGTTCATTGGTCAGAGGGGGCACGACGATGCGCAGGGCCTGGGGCACGATGACCCTTCGCATGGCCATCCGATACGGCATGCCCAGAGAACGGGCCGCCTCCATCTGGCCGCGGGGCACGGCCTCGATCCCGGCCCTGATGCTCTCGGCGATGTAGGCCGAGTACACCATCGACAGGGCCAGTACGCCCGGCGTGAAGGGCTCGTTGGGGAACTGCACGCCCAACCCGATGGGCAGGCCGAAGCCCACGAACACGATCACCAGCAGCAGGGGCAGGCCTCGGAACAAGTCGATGTAGACGGCCGCAGGCCAGCGCAAGGCCTTGGCCCGGCTGATGCGCATGAGGGCGAGCAGCAGGCCGAGGGCGACCCCGCCGATGAACGACGCAACGGTCAACAACACGGTGTTCTTGACCGCCTCGGTGAGCAGGCCCGGGAACATCTCCCGGATCACGCTCCAGTTGAAGAACTCCTCGGCCAGTCGGTGCACGCCGGCCGCTTCCGACTACGCCTGGCCCGCGGTGGACCCCAGGTAGTTGGTCAAGATGGTCCGGTAGCTGTCGTCGCTCCGCACCTGCGACAAGGCGTTGTCGATGGCCTTCTTCAAGGCGTCCTTGCCCTTGGGGATCACGAAGCCGTACTCCTCGGGCGCGCCCTCGTCGAACACATTGGCCACCACCGACTGGCCCGTGACCTTGGCGTTGTAGGCGTTGACGGGCTGGTCCTGCAAGGCCGCGTCGACCTGGCCCGCCTTGAGCGCGGTGAACAGTTCGTCAGCCCCGGTGAACTCCTTCACCTGCGCGCCGGACGCGTGGGCCTTGGCGTAGTCGGCGCCCGTCGTGCCCGACTGCACGCCGATGGTCTTGCCCTTCAAGTCGGGGAGGTCCTTGTACTTGGCCTCCTCGCCTTTGCGGACCAGCAAGGACTGGTGGATCTTGAAGTAGCCCGCAGAGAAGTCGTTCTGCTTCTTGCGCTCGTCGGTGATGGAGACGGACGAGGCGATGATGTCGCACTGGCCCGCCTTCAAGGCCGCGAAGATCCCGTCGAAGTCCGTGTCCCTGAAGTCGGCCGACAAGCCGAGGCGGCCGGTGATGGCCCTCACCAGGTCGACGTCGATGCCCTTCAAGTCGCCGTTCTCCTGGTACTCGAAGGGCGCGTAGGGGATGTCCGAGCAGACCGTGAGCTTGCCCGCCTGCACCGTCTTGAGGTCCCTGCCCTGTTCGACAGTGTTGGTGTTGTCCGCGGGCTTGTTGCTGCCGGCGTTCGGCGACTTGTCCTTGCCGCACGCGGCCGCGGTCAGCGACAGGGCCACGACGACGACGGCCAGTCGCAACCCGCGACGGGCTCGGAAGGCGGTGGTCATACCAGTTCTCCTTCGAAGAGGGGCATCTGAGGATCGGGCTCGCCGACTGCGCCGTCTGTGCCGGTTGAGCCCGCGGCGCGGGGCAGGCCCCACGGCAGGTGGTCCATGAACACCCACGTGCGTCGGTGGATGGAGGTCGGGCCCCACGCCCGCAGCGCCATCTTGTGGCGCGGGCACGGGTAGCCCTTGTTGAGGTCGAAGTCGTAGCCAGGGAAGTGCACGGACTCGGCCCGCATCATGCGGTCGCGGGTGACCTTGGCCAGGATCGACGCCGCCGCGATGCTGAGGCACTTGGCGTCGCCCTTGATCAGCCGCTGCGAGTTGCCCAGGCCGACGAAGTCCCAGTTGCCGTCGATCAGCACGTGATCGGGCGTCAGGCCCAAGCCGTCGATGGCCCGGCGTGCGGCCAGCTTCTGGGCCGCAGACATGCCCAGGCCGTCGCACTCCTCCTGGCTGGCGTGGCCCACGGCCCACGCCCTACACCACCCCGCGATGCGGTCGAAGATGCGCTCGCGCTCGGGCTCGGTGAGCATCTTCGAGTCGCGGATGCGGTAGACGCGCTTGTCGACCGGCAGCACCGCCGCGCCCACGCTGATGGGCCCGGCCCACGCCCCTCGGCCCACCTCGTCCACGCCCACGACCACGTCGGCCCCGTCGTGCCACAGGGCGCGCTCGAGCGTGAGGGAAGGGGCCTTGGCGACCAGCGAGGGGCGGAGGGGATGGCGGGGGGGCGCCATGGGCGGCGAGGTTAGACCAGCACCACGCCGGGCCGACCCGCCTCGACGGTGCCGATGACGGTGAATCCTTCGGGGACCTGGCCCGCAGGCAGGGCAGCGAGCAGGCCGCCGGACGTCTGGGGGTCGAAGCAGAGCGCCTCCAGCGCCGGCGCCGCGGTGGACACGACCCGCCCTTCCAGATGGGCCCGGTTGCGGGCGTCGCCGCCGGTGCGGATGCCCGCCTCGGCTGCCTCCCGCGCCCCTTCGTACAGGGGCAGGACGCTCGACTCGATGCGCACCACCACGCCCGAGCGCTCGGCCATCTCCCACGCGTGGCCGAGCAGCCCGAAGCCGGTCACGTCGGTCACCGCGTGCGGCCCGTGTGCAGGGTCGCGAGCAGACAGGGCCTCGGCCGCAGCCCGGTTCAGCGTCCGCATCCCTTGTGTCGCCAAACGCTTTTGGCCGTCCGAGCCGCCCGCCAGGACGATGCCGGTCCCGAGCGGCTTGGACAGGGCCAGCACGTCGCCGGGCCGCGCGCCCGCCTTGGTCCAGATGCGGTCGGGATGGACCAGGCCTTGCACGGCCAGCCCGAAGATGGGCTCCTCGGAGCGGATGGTGTGCCCGCCCGCCACCACGCCCCCCGCCTCCACCACTACCTCGGCCGCGGCGGCCAGGATGGCGCCCACCGCCTCGACCGGCAGGCGCTCGGGGAAGGCCGAGATGTTGAGGGCCAGCACGACCCGCGCCCCCATGGCGAACACGTCGCTGCACGCGTTGGCCGCGGCGATGGCGCCGAAGTCGGCCGGGTCGTCCACCAAGGGCGGGAAGAAGTCGGTGGTGCTGACGAGGGCCAGGTCGTCGGCCAGCCGGTAGACGGCCGCGTCGTCGAAGGGGGCCAGGCCCACCAGCAACTCCGCGGTCGGCGCCGCTTCGGCCAGCGACCGCACCAGCGCATTCAACGGGGCCGCCCCCCACTTGGCCGCGCACCCCCCGCACGACGTCCACTCCGTCAACCGCACCCCCCGGTCCATCTTTTCCACAGCACCTGCTGCTGTGGAAAAGCGCGAGGGGGTCGGGTCGGGGGGAGGGTCGGTGGGGGTCAGAGCCATTGGCGCAGGACCTCCTCGGTGTGCTGGCCGAGTCGGGGCGCGGGGCCGGCGATGGGCAGGACCCGGCCGTCGACCCGGATGGGCGTGGCCTCGAACGGAAGGGGATACGTGCCCATGTGGGCCAACTGGACGTCGCGCTCCAACCGGTCGGCCTGGTCCTGCACCACGCCGCACGCCGCCCCTCGAGCCTGGCCGTCGCGCACCGCCGCGTACCCGTCGCGGAACCGGGCCACCTCCACCGCGTCCAGCCCGACGACCCATCGCCCGTCGGCCGCCCGCACCACCGGCCCTTCGTTGCCCGGCGTGACCAGGCCCGGGTTCTCCAGGGCCAGCGACGCACAGACCAGTCCGCATTCCACCTGGCTGACGTCCACCCACCGGGCCCGCCCGTCCTGGCGGGTGGCGTGCAGGGCGGCCAGCAGCCCGACGGTGGCGTAGTAGCCGCCCACGTAGTCGAGGTACGAGTACCCGAACCCGGCGGGCTCGCGGCCGGGCAGGCCCGACAGCCACGCGCACCCGCTGATGGCCTGGGCCGTCGGGCCCCAGGTGTCGTAGTCCCGCTTGGGCCCCTCGTGCCCGAACCCGCTGAGCGACACGTAGACGATCGAGGGGTTGGCCGACTGGAGGTCGTCGAAGGCCAGCCCCAGCCGCTCCATCACCCGGGACGAGAAGTTCTCGACCACCACGTCGGCCGACGCGACCAAGGCCAGCACGGTGTCTCGGTCCTTCGCGTCCTGCATGTCCAAGGCCAACGAGCGCTTGCCCGCGTTGAGGTTGGCGAAGAAGGGCGACCCCTCGCCGTCGGGGAAGGTGCCGCTCGACCCGATGGGCATGATCCGCATGAGCTCGGGCTTGCCCGGGCGCTCGACCTTCACCACGTCGGCCCCGGCATGAGCCAGGATGCGAGTGACGGTCGGCCCCGCCACCTGCCAGGTGAAGTCCAGCACCCGAAGCCCGCGCACCGGCCCTGGTCTTCGAGGCCCGGCGCCCGCGCCAACCGGGTCCCCCACATGGACCCGCCACGGCACCCAGTCCTCGAACACCGGCCTGCCCAAGAACTGCGGGTCGTCCCGGTTCTCCTCGGGCCTGCGCACCACGCCCCACGGCAGGTCGCGGGCCTGGCCTCCTTCAAAGGCGGCGTCGGCGGGCAGGGTGGCGACGAAGGCGCCCAGCACGTCGAAGATGTGCTTCTCCTCGGCCAGTCGGACCGAGCCTTTCAGCCAACGCTCGTCGGTGAGATCAGCCGCCATCCCGTGCTCGTCGAGCCACGACACGATCGAGGCCCAGCGGTCCCGGGTCAGCGCAGGGAGGATGAGGTTGGCGTAGCGGCCGTCGGCGCAGCGCCACTGCCACCGCCTGGGATCGGCCTCATGCGAGGCGTGCTGGCCCGCGTGGCGCATGAGCCGCTCGCCCCTGGCCGTCCACGCTGCGAACTCGGTCTCGTGGCCGACGGAGTTGGCCTCGTGCCACGACGTGGCCGCCCGCGACCCGGCTCCGTTCACCAACAGGAGGGCGGCGATGGCGCCCATGAGCCCGCCCACGACCTCGGCCTGGTTGCCCGCGCACATGACCGGCGGCTCGTCCTCGCCGTCGTAGCCGTCGAGGGCCATCATCCCGCACAGGGCCTGGTGGGCCAGCTCGCTCCCCTGCCAGCGCGACCACGGCCCGTCCTCGCCGAAGCGGGTGACCCGCACGACGGGCACATCGGGCCAGTCGTCGAGCGGCGGCGACCCGGCCGGGCGCCCGTCCAGCACGAGATTGGGTGAAGAATCCGACATGTCGCCCTTGAACCGATCCCGCCAACGACGCACCATAGGGGGACCGTCAGCGCCGGCCGTCTCCACCTCCGCACCACACGCCCCCAGCAGACGTCCGGCGAAGGCAGCGAGGTCCCCGAACTCCCGCACGCGAAGGCCGTTCAGCATCAGGCCGAAGGAGACGCTGGGTTGTGGACAGGTCGACCATGGAGTTGCTGGTGGAGGAGCACTTGAAGCCTGGGACCCGAGTGGAGGTGCGCACCCGCTTCGCGGGCAAGTGGTCCCGCGGCTTCGAGGTGGCCGAGGTCTCGGCGGGCGGCTACCGGGTCAGGCGGCTTTCCGACGGGTCGGTCCTGCCCGCCGAGTTCGAAGCCGACGACGTGCGCAAGGAACGCAGGCAAGGACTCTGGTGGGCCTAGGCCGGGTCGCCGCGTAGCTCGGCGATGTAGTCGTCGACCGGGATGGCGGGCATGGTCACGGTCTTGACCGTGCCCCGCGCCCCGAGGACGAGCGCCACCTTGGCCATCACCTTTTCGTTGGGCGCTTCAAGGATGTTGCAGAAGTCGTACGGTCCGAGCAGCACGTACTGGGCCAAGACCTTGACGCCCAGCGCCTCCACTTCGTCGTTGACCTCCTTCACCCGCTCGGGCTTCTCCCGGAGGGTGGCCGCCCCGTCCGGGCCCAGCGTGGTGAACATCAAGAAGGTGGGCATGCCGCGACGCTAACCCAGCACCCGCCCCGCCCGGCACCCCGCACCCCTTCATCTTTTCCACAGCACCTGCTGCTGTGGAAAAGATGGGCGGGGCCGGCTCAGCGCGGTGAGGCCGGGCGTTGGGACGCGACGGGCGGGGCCAGCAGGGCCTCGCCGCGGGCCTCGGTGGTCGACCACGAAGGGTCGAGGCCGGGGGCGCGCAGGACCACGGCCTGGTCGGCGTCACGACGCTCCAACTCCCACAGCAGCGCGGGCCGGTCGCCGTGCCAGCGCAGCGCGAACGACATGGAGCCGAACGCGGTGGGCACGTCGTGGACTTCGATGGCCTGGCCCGCCCAGCCGTCAGCGACGGTGGAGCACAGGTCCAACCCGTCCGTCCTCTCGAACACCACGGCATCGCGCACCACGGCCAGGAAGCGGGCCGCGGCCTGCGCGTTGTGGCCCGGCGGCCAGGTGAAGGTGGGGCCGGCCGCGTCGAGCACGGCCTGCAACTCGGCCGCCGAGGGCGGTGCGGGCCCTGGTCGGGGAAGCTCGGCGGACCGGTCGGAGAACAGCGGGAGGAACCGGCGGTTGGCCTCGACCGCGTCGGCCAGCCTGCCGGGCGGGAGGTCGAAGCGCATGCCGGTGCGGGCGTGGACGGCCCAGCCCTTGGCCACCGCTTCGGCCGTTGGCAATGCCGTTGGCAATGCCGTTGGGAACGCAGGCCGCGGTCGGCCTCGGCGCCACCATCGCGGTCGGGGCGACACCAACGGCATCACCACCCGCAACACCGCGGTGTGGGGCAGCGGAAAGATGAAGGCGGCTTGGGCTCGACCGGCCTTGCACCGCAACGGCTCGGGGAACTGCGTGCCCGCGGCCCCGCTGGTGACGATCTCGGCCACGTCGCCTTCGTCCAGGGTGGAAGCGGCCACACGCGCGGGCGGCTTCATGAACAACAACGCGGTGCGGCCGTCCACGGTCACGGCGTTGTCGCGCCACGCGATGCGCTCGACGCGTGCCGGCCCCGTGGGGTTGGCGGGCCGGACGACCAACGCCACCGCGAACGGGATGGGCGACGCATTCTCGATCTCCACCACGGCCACGCCGCCATCCGGGCTGGGCACGCCGTAGACCCGCTGGACGGCGTCGCCGCTGGGCACGCGCATGGCCGTCTCCACCACCGGGCTGTGGGCGACCAGGCGCTGTCGAACGCCTGACTCGGTGGCGGCCATGTGCCACCGGTCGTCGGCCCCGATCCACCAGTCCAGCGACCAACCGCCGGGCCACGGCGTCACCAGGCCGCGCCCGTCGACGATGGCCCGCCCGGGCGAGCCGATGCTGCCCACCGTCGTCCAGCGGGCCTCGGCCAGGCCGGGCGCGGGCTCGACCATCAGCGGGTGATGCCGTGCAGCTCGGGCTTGGCCTCCCGTCGCATGAGCGAGGGGATGATGTCGACCGCCTTCTTGCCCTCGTACAGCACAGCCACCACCTGCTCGGCGATGGGCATCTCCAGCCCGGCCTGTCGGGCCAGGGCCACGACCGCTCTCGAGGTCTTCACGCCCTCGGCCACCATCTTCATCTCGGCGATGACCTCGTCGATGGTGCGGCCCTGGCCGAGTTGCTCCCCCACATGGCGGTTGCGGCTCTGGCGGCTGATGCACGTGGCGACCAGGTCGCCCATGCCCGCCAGGCCCGAGAAGGTCAGGGCCTGTCCCCCCAGGGCGCAGCCCAAGCGGGTCAGCTCGGCCAGGCCTCGGGTGATGAGGGCGGCCCTGGTGTTGTCGCCGAAGCCCATCCCGTCGGCCATGCCGCTGGCGATGGCCATCACGTTCTTCAGCGCGCCCGCCAGCTCGCAGCCCACCACGTCGTCGTTCGTGTAGACGCGGAAGGCATCGGTGGAGAAGACCTGTTGAAGGTCGGCGGCCACGGCCTGGTCGGTCATGGCCACCACGCTGGCCGCGGGCTGGCCCGCCATGATCTCCTTGGCCAGGTTGGGCCCGGTGAGCACGCCGCTGGCCCGGTCGGGCGCCACCTCCTCGATCACCTGCGTCATGCGCTTGAGGCTGTCCTGCTCCACGCCCTTGGTCAGGCTGACGATGGGCGCGTTGGCGGGCAGGTGGGGCCGAGCCTCGGTCAGGATGTCCCGAAAGCCGTGGGACGGAACGCCCATCACCACCACGGCCGCGTCGGCCAGCGCCTCTTCGAGCGACGACGTGGCGTGCAGACCGGGCGGCAGCGGGAAGTCGGCCAGGTAGTCCCGGTTGAGGTGCTCGGCATTGATCCGGTCGGCCAGGTCGGGACGACGGGCCCACAACACGGTCGGGGTGCGGGTCGCGGCGATGGCGGCCACGGCCGTGCCCCACGAGCCCGCGCCGACGACGGCAACCTTGGTGGCCACGACGGCCGAGCCTACCGACGCGACAACGCCGCCGCCCTTCGTAGACTCGGCCGGTGGCCCTCGGTCCGGTCGCCGTGCTCGTGCCCGTGAAGGCCTTCGCCGACGCCAAGGTCAGGCTGGCTCCCGCCTTGCCGCCCGCCCGAAGGGCCGCGCTGGCCCAGGCCATGGCCGAACGGGTGCTGGCTGCGGCCGGGTCGCTGCCGGTGGCGGTCGTGTGCGACGACGCGGCGGTGGCCGGATGGGCCGCGGCCCACGGGGCCATCGTGCTGGCCGAGCCGGGCCGGGGCTTGAACGGCGCGGTAGAGGCGGGCGTGAAGCAGTTGGCCTCCGCAGGGGCCCGCCAGGTGATCGTGGCCCACGCCGACCTGCCGTTGGCCACCGACCTGGCCTGGGTCGCCTACTTCCCCGGCGCCACCGTGGTGCCCGACCGGCGGCGGGACGGCACCAACGTGATCTGCGTGCCCGCCCGCAGCGGCTTTCGCTTCTCCTACGGACCGGGCTCGTTCGATCGACACGTCGTCGAGGCCCGTCGACTGGGCCTGGGCCTGCGAGTCGTGTCGGAGCCGCTGTTGGCGTGGGACGTGGACGTGCCCGCCGACCTCGACTACGCGGCCGCGCCGACGTGAGCAGCGCGACCAGCGCGGGCTTTTCGACCGACCTTGATCCGCCCGCACGGGCGCTGGCCATCGGCGCCCACCCGGACGATGTGGAGTTCGGCTGCGGAGCCACCTTGGCCAAGTGGGCCGCGGCCGGGTGCGCCATCCACCACGTGGTCTGCACCGATGGGTCCAAGGGGTCGTGGGACCCGTCCGAGGACACGGCCCGGCTGGTGGCCCTGCGCCAGGAGGAGCAGCGCGCCGCCTCGCGCGCCTTGGGCGGCAAGGGCGAGGTCGTGTTCTTGGGCTGGCCCGACGGGGAGTTGGAGTCGGGGCTGCGGCAACGGTGGGAGACGGCGTACTGGATCAGGGCCATCAGACCCGACGTGGTGCTGGGCCACGATCCGTGGAAGCGCTACCGGCTGCACCCCGATCACCGCAACGCGGGGCTGCTGGCCGTGGAGGGGATCGTGGCCGCCCGCGACCCGCACTTCTTCCCCGAGCAGGGCGTGGAGCCGTGGCGGCCGTCGGCGCTGCTGCTGTGGGAGGCGGACGAGGCCGATCACGTGGAGGACGCGGCGGGCTTCGTCGACGCCAAGTTCGCCGCCCTCATGGAGCACCGCTCGCAGTTGCGCTCCACCATGCACGTGGACGACGCCGACGACGACGCCCAAGTCCGCGCCTTTCGGTCGCTGATGGAGGAGCGCTTGGCCGAGCACGGCGCCCTGGCCGGGTTGGCCGCGGGCGAGGCGTTCAAGCTCATCACCCGCCTGTAGCTCCGCGGGGCGGGCAGGCCGGGGTGGGGCCGGGCGGGACGGGGTGGGACGGGGCGGAACGGGGCGGAACGCGAAACGGCCTCCCCGAAGGGAGGCCGTTTCACCACCGAGTTGGGCTCCTACCTCTTGGCCGTCTTCCTCGCCGCCGTCTTCTTGGCCGGGGCCTTCTTCGCCGTCGACTTCTTGGCCGTGGACTTCTTGGCCGGTGACGCCTTCTTGGACGCCGTCGACTTCTTGGCCGTCGACTTCTTGGCGGGTGAGGCCTTCTTCGACGCGGTGGCCTTCTTGGCCGTGCTCTTCTTGGCGGGCGACGCCTTCTTGCTGGCCGTCGCCTTCTTGGCCGTGCTCTTGGCTGCGGTGGTTTTCTTGGCCGTACTCTTCTTGGCCGCCGGAGCAGCCTTCTTGGTCGGGCTCATCGTGCCGCCTTTCGCTAGCGCTTCTTGGTGGACTTGGCGGCCTTCTTGGCCGACGCGGTCTTCTTCGAGGTGCTGCTGGACTTGGCGGCCGACTTGGCCGGCGCTGCCTTCTTGGCCCCGGCCTTCTTCGCCGGTGCCGCCTTCTTTGCTCCGCCCTTGGCGTTCAGCGCTTCTTTGAACGCGGACGCCGGACCGAACCGGACGCCCTTCGAGGCGGCGATCTTCACCGGGGCCCCGGTCTGCGGATTGCGGCCCGTGCGAGCAGCGCGGCTGGTCTGGTTGAAGGTTCCGAACCGGGGGATGCTGACCCGATCGTTTGCCTTCACCGCGTTGACGATCGCATCGACGACCGCCTCCACCGCGCTCTCCGCCTGCCGCCGCTCGAGACCTGCGGCCTCGCGCACTGCGTCGACGAGTTCGGCTTTGTTCACGCCACCTCCTGGCGATTCATGGGGAAGTTTCCTCAAATGAAAATTGGTTTGACCCGTAAGGTCAAGCATTTCCCCTTGTGGCACAAGGCCTTTCGAAGCGAGGTGGCGCGAAATCCCTTTGTTTGCAAGGCTTTTTGGGCATGGAGGAACTTGAGCCCGGAACCTACGACGGAGTCGTTGTCGACGCCGAAGAGCTCGACGATGACGCGCTGTCGTTGGAGATCGCGTTGACGAGCGGTCCGCACAAAGGCGCGGTCGTGCGCGTCCGCGGGCCGCGATCCGGACGCGACGCGGTGTCCGTGCTCGGTCTTCCAGTGACCATCGACGTGCGCGACGACGGCATCCGCGTCGCGTTCTGAGACGGCCGACGGCCACGCGCGAAGTGCGTCGCGCTAGAGGGCTTGCAGCAGGCTCAACAGGTCGTCCGCATGCTCCTCCTCGACGGCAAGGATCTCCTCCATCAGCCGACGAGTGGTGGCGTCCTTGTCCCCCAGCCAGCGCGCGATCTCCTGATACGAAGCGATGGCGATGCGCTCGGCGACCAGGTCCTCCTTGACCATGTCCAACAGGCTGTCGCCCTCGACGTACTCGGCGTGCGATCGGGCCGTCAGCGTGCTCGGGTTGAAGTCGGGCTCGCCCTGCAACTGGGTGATGCGGGCCGCGAGCTGATCGGCGTGTACCAGCTCCTGGTTGGCGTGCTCGAGGAACTCGGCCGCCACCGGCCCCGCGTTGAGCCCCTCGGCAGTGAAGAAGTGCCGCTTGTAACGCAGGTAGCACACCAATTCGGTGGCCAAGGCCTCGTTCAGCACTGCGATCACCCGCACGCGGTCGGCGCCGTACGCATCGGTGACCGGGCCCTCCTCCATCTTGTCCCGGGCCCGGGCCCGCAGCGTCTGCACGTCGGTGAGAAAGTCGCTCATGTCGACGTTCCTACCCTGCCGCTAGGGTCTGAGCCAACCACAACCGACCACCGGGGAGCCCCATTGGGCTGAGAGGGGTGCGAGCGCACCCGACCCGTCGAACCTGATCCGGGTCATGCCGGCGAAGGGAGCATCCATGGCCGCCACCAGCGCCCCACCGAGCGCGGACCTCTCGATCGACGTCCCCCGCACCCTGGCCGAGGCCCCGCCGCCCCGCCTCCTGACGGTCTGGGACCAAGGCGCGCTGTGGGGGAACCTCGGCATCTCGTTGCTGCTGCTGGTCAGCGCCACCTTCGTGCTGGCCCCTGACCCGGGCCTGCCCCCGCTGTCCCTGCTGGCCGCGTTCGTGGCCATCGGCGTGGGCAGCATCATCGGCAACCTGCTGCTCGGCCTCTCGGCCGTGCCCGGCGCCGAGACGGGCGCGCCCGCCATGGTGCTGCTGCGCGGGATGCTCGGCTGGCGGGGCTCGTGGGTGCCCACCGCGCTCAACATCCTCCAAAACGTCGGATGGGCCACCTTCGAGGTCATCATCATCGCCGAGTCGGCCGCCCACCTGACCCGCCCGGGCCTGCGGCCCTTCTTCATCGTGGCCGCGGGCGCCATTGCCACCCTCATGGCCATCCGGCCGCTCGGGGTGGTGCGCGGCGTGCTGAAGAAGGTGGCCGTGTGGGCCGTGCTCGCGTCCACCGCGTACCTGTTCGTGCGCGTCCTCAGCCAGCCCTTGCCGTCGTTGACGCAAGGGTCGTGGGCGGGCTTTTGGAAGGGCACCGACATCGTCATCGCCCTGCCCGCGTCGTGGATCCCGTTGGCCGCCGACTACAGCCGCCACTCGCGCTCGAACCGGGCCGCGTTCGCAGGCGCATTCGGGGGCTACGGGCTGGCGCAGCTCCTGTTCTTCTCGCTCGGCGTGCTGGCCTACAGCGCCTTTGCCCTGCAAGCCCCGCCGGGCGGACAGGTCGACGTGATCACGTCCATCCTCGCCGTCCCGGTCGGCGGTCTGGCCCTCATGATCCTCGTGTTCGACGAGCTCGACGAGGTGTTCGCCAACATCTACTCGACGGTCGTGTCGACGCAGAACATCGAGCCTCGACTGGACCGGCGCGTGCTGGCCGTGGTGGTCGGGGTGGTGGCCACGGTGCTCGCCCTCGTCCTCGACATCCGCAACTACGAGAGCTTCCTGCTGTTGCTCGGCTCGGTGTTCCTGCCCCTGTTCGGCGCCTTCGCGGTCGACTACTTCGTGCTGCGCAGGCGGCACTGGGACACGTCGGAAAGCGCGCGCCCTCGGTGGGAGATGCTCGTCCCCTGGCTGCTGGGCTTCGTCACCTACCAACTGGTGAACCCAGGCGGGGTGAGCTGGTGGGCCCGCTTCTGGGTGGCCCGCCAGCACAACCTGCACCTCACCGTGCCCACGTGGGCCAGCGCCTCGATCCTGTCGGTCGTGGTGGCCGCGGCCGCGGCCCTGGCCGTGGGCCGCCTGCGCAAGCGCTGACCCTCGGCGCCTCGACGCCCTCGGCGCCTCGACGCCCTCGGCGCAACGCCCACGTTTGCTGCGACGGCGCGCGGGCACAACCACGCCCAGTGGTGGGCAGGGCAGATGACATCGGGGTTCGGGCTGCGGGTCGGACAGGCAGACAGACGGGCCGTCTGGCGCGCCTGCGGGGCCGCAGGCCGCGGTGGCTGCCCCGCGTCGGCCGCAAGCGCATGGCCCAGATCGCATTGGCCGCGGTGGCCCTGCTCGCGGTCATCGCCGTCGTCCCGCCATTTCGCCGGGCCGCGGCCCTGGGCCTGAGCAAGGTCGTGCTGGCCGCGGCATCGCCGTGGGCCCCGAGCATCGGCAACTTCGACGACCTGCCCACGGCCAGTCGGATCGTGGCCGCCGACGGCACCGAGCTGGCCCGGCTGGACGGGGCCCAGCGCCGCGAGCCGGTGTCCATCAAGCAGCTCCCGCCTCATGTGCCGCAAGCCGTGCTGGCCGCCGAGGACGGCAACTTCTACCACCACGGCGGCGTGGACCCGCAGGCCGTGCTCCGCGCCGTGGTGCGCAGCGCCGAGGGCCGCACGCAAGGCGGCAGCACCATCACGCAGCAGCTCGCCAAGATCAACTACACGAACTCGCAGCGCACCATCCTGCGCAAGCTGCGCGAGCTTCAGTACGCGGTGCGCCTGGAGAAGAAGTACACCAAGGACCAGTTGCTCGAGCGGTACCTCAACCAGGTCTACTTCGGGGACGGGGCCTACGGCATCGCCGCCGCGGCCAAGACCTTCTTCGGCGTGGAGCCCGAGCAGCTCACCCCCGCGCAGGCGGCCATGCTGGCGGGCAAGATCCGCTCCCCCGAGGGGCTCGACCCGCGCACCAAGCCCGAGGCCATGATCGCCCGCCGCAACAGCGTGTTGGCCAACATGCGCCGCCATCACTGGCTCACGCCGGACCAGGCCGCGCAGGCCGAGGCCGAGCCCATGGCGTTGGCCGCCAACCCCACCGACGCGGCCGCCGCCGCGGCCCGCGCCCCGCACTTCGTCGAGTACGTGAAGCGCGAGGCCGCGACCATCGACGCGCTGGGCGGCTCGGCCGAGTCCCGCGGCCACCAACTCTTCACCGGCGGCTACACGGTGGAGACCACCCTCGAACCGGCGTTGTACGACGAGGCGGCCGACGCCGTGCGCTCCACGTTGAGCGGCCCGGCCGACCCGGCCACGGCCATGGTCACCGTGCAACCGGGCGACGGCGCCATCCGCATGCTGTTCGGCGGGCTCACCTTCGACCGCAAGTTCGACGTGGCCAGCCAAGGCCGACGCCAGCCCGGCTCGTCGTTCAAGCCCTACGTCTACCTGGCCGCCATCCGCCACGGCATCAGCCCCCGCACCACGTTCGACTCGTCGTCGCCCAAGACGCTCCCCTACAAGGGCGGCAGCTTCACGGTGAACAACTACGAGGGCGAAGGCTCGGGCCCGTCGGACATCGACAACGCCATGACGCACTCCATCAACGTGGTCTTCTCGCAACTGGCCCTGGCCACTGGGCTTGACAACGTGGTGCGCACGGCCGAGTCGGCCGGCATCCCCGAAGAGGTGTTGGCCAAGGACGGCGACAATCCGGCCATGGCCTTGGGCGGGCTCACCAAGGGCTTGACCCCGTTGGAGCAGGCCGCGGCCTACGCCACGTTCGCGGCCAAAGGCGTGTACGCGTCGCCGTACTCGATCACGCGCATCAAGGACCGCACGGGCCGCGTCGTGTACACGCACTCGCCCAAGACGCGGCAGGCCTTCGACCCCAACGAGGTCGGCGTGCTCAACAACGCCCTCATGCAAGTGGTCAAGGCGGGCACGGGACGGGCCGCTGACATCGGCAGGCCGGTGGCGGGCAAGACGGGCACGACGCAGAACTACGGCGACGCCTGGTTCGTGGGCTTCGTGCCCCAGTTGGCCACCGCGGTGTGGGTGGGGTACCCGGACAAGATCGTGCCCATGACGTCGGTGCACGGCGTCAAGGTGGCCGGCGGCACCTTCCCGGCCCGCATGTGGGCCGCGTACATGGTGCGCGCCGTCGAGTCCTTGCCGGTCAAGCAGATCGACACGGCCACGCCCGAGTCGTTGAGCCTGCACGTCCTCAACGAGGCTCCGCCCACGCTGCCCCCGCCGTCCACGACGCCCCTCGACTCGACCACGTCGTCCAGCTCCACCACGTCCAGCACGGTGACGGGGTTCGGCGGCGGCGCGGGCGGGTCCACCACCACGTCGTCGTCGCCAGGCGGGTCGACGACCACGACGGCCAAGCCCGCGACCACCACCACGTCGACCACCCAGAAGAAGCAGACGACGACGTCGACGACCGCGCCCGCCACCACGACCACAGCCAAACCCACCACCAACACGACCGCGGGTGACAGTCGTCACCCCGGCCCTCCGTAAGGGGTTTTTGGGCGGGTCCGGCTCTACTCTGGCCTGCATGACATGCCCGTCGTGCGGAGCGGCCGCGCCAGAAGGCGCCCGCTTCTGCCCGTCGTGCGGCCATCCCCTCCAGGCCCGGGCCGACGAGCGCCGCGTGGTCACGGTCGTGTTCGCCGACCTGGTCGGCTTCACCACCCTGTCGGAGACCCGCGACCCCGAGCAGGTGAAGAACCTCATCGACCGGTGCTTCTCCCGACTGGCCGAGGACGTGGGGACCTTCGGCGGCCAGGTCGACAAGATCGTGGGCGACGCCATGGTCGCCTTGTTCGGCGCCCCCGTCGCCCACGAGGACGACGGCGAGCGGGCCGTGCGGGCCGCGCTTCAGATGCAGGACACAGTGGCGGGCATGGCCGCCGACTTGGGCGGGCTGACCGTGCGCATGCGCATCGGGGTGAACACCGGTGAGGTGCTGGTCGGCAATCTGCGGGCGGGGGGCGCGGCAGGCGACTACACGGCCATGGGCGACGTGGTCAACGTGGCCAGCAGGCTCCAGACCCAGGCCGCACCGGGCCAGGTCGTCGTCGGCCCCGGCACCTACTACGCCACCCGCGGCGTGGTCCGCTACCAGCCCCTCGGGCAGGTCCATGTGAAGGGCCGCGAAGAGCCGGTGGAGATGTGGCAGGCCCTCGGCGCCATCGCCCCGCCCGGCCACCGGCCCCGGCGTCAGGCCACGCCCCTCGTCGGCCGCGAGGAGGAGCTGGGCGTGCTGTGCAACGGCCTGTCCCTCGCCCTCACCCGCAAGCGGGCCCACCTTGCGCTGCTGTTGGGCGAGGCGGGCATCGGCAAGACCCGCCTGGCTGAGGAGTTGGCGTCGGTGGCGGTCGACAAGTACTGCGCCCGTGTCCTCGAAGGCCGATGTCTCCCCTATGGGGAGGCCAACGTGTGGTGGCCCATTGCCGACGCCCTGCGCCAAGCGTGCGGCATCACGCCCGACGACGACTCGGCCGTGTCGGCCGACAAGTGCAGGGCCGCAGTCGGCGAGGCCTTGGGCCAGGCCGAGGACACGGCCGACGTGGCCCATGTGGACGAAGGCCTGCGCTATCTCATGGGCGACTGCGAAGCGTTGGTCGACGTGGACGCGGCCCGCGCGCTCGACGATGCCCGCTGGTCGCTGCACACGTACTTGGAGGCGTTGGTGGCGCGGCGGCCGTTGGTCCTGGTGTTGTCCGAGCTGCACTGGGCTGATCCGCTGGTGCTGGAGCTGGTGGACCACCTCCTCGACCGCATGCGCAACCTGCCGTTCGTCCTCGTGGCCACGGCCCGGCCCGAGTTGGAGGAACGGTGGGCGCCCGCCGCGGGCCGCTTCAACCAGGTCATGCTCCACCTCGACCCGCTGCCCGACGAGGCGGCCCGCCAGATGCTCACCAGCCTGTTGGGCAGCGAGCCGCCTCCCGAGTTGCGCGACCTGCTGTTGGAGCGCAGCGGCGGCAACCCGTTCTTCCTCGAGGAGCTGGTGGCGTTGCTGGGCGACACCGTGCGGCCCTCGGAACTGCCGGCCACGTTGCGGGGGTTGGTGTCGGCCCGGCTCGATGCGCTGACGCCGCGCGAGCGGGCTGTGCTGGAGGACGCGGCCGTGGTCGGTCGTAGTGGTCGACGCGAGACGGTGATGGCCCTGGCCGAGTCACGCGGCGACACCGGCGCCGACGACCTGCTCGACCAGTTGGCGGGCAAGGAGTTCCTGACCCTGGACGTGGACCGAGAGGGCACGTTCGAGTTCCGCTCCGAGCTGGTGCGCGAGGTCGCGTACGAGACGTTGACCAAGGGCGAGCGGGCCCGGCGCCACGCGGCGGTGGCCGACCGTCTCGAGACCCGCCTCAAGCAGACGGACAGGGAGGACGAGTTCCTCGAACTGCTGGCCCACCACTACGGCATGGCCGCCGAACTGGTGCACGAGCTGGGCAGCGTCGATGGCGTACCCGCGGACGTGCGGGACAAGGCGTTGCGGGCCATCGAGCGGGCCGCCATCCGGGCCAAGCAGCGCGAGCTGCCGCGCCTCTCGCTGCGTCTGCTCGATTTGGCTCTGCGCCTTCTGCCCGACAAGGCCGAGCGTCACCGTCGGCTCGTCCTGTTGGAACGGGCCAAGGCCAAGACGACCTTGCGGGACCTGGCCGGCGCACGCGCCGACTTGATGGCGGGCATGAAGTCGGCCGAGGAGGCGGCCGACGAGTGGGACGTGGCCAGGGCTCTCACCATCAGGGGCGAGATCGAGCAGAAGGAGGACGACTACGCCGCGTCCGAACGCACGCTGACGGACGCGGTCGAGCGTCTGCGCGGCCTCGCCTCTGACGCAAGCACCGACGCCGACCGGGCGCATGAACATGACGCCGAGCTGTTGGGCGAGGCCTTGCGCCAGCGGGGCATGACCCGGCTGTTCGGTGGCGACCCGGCTGAGGCCGAGGCCGACATCGAGTCGGCCCTCACGGTGGCCAGGGAGTCGGGCGCGCGCCAGCAAGAAGCGTGGGCCTTGTGGAGCCTGGCCTGGAACGCCTTCGTGCAAAGCAGGCTGGGCGACGCCGAGCGCAGGCTGGACGAGGCCGAGACGCTGTTCCGCGAGATCGGCGATTGGGGCGCGGCGTCGTGGGCGCGGGGCCTGATGGGTTGGGTCCGCTACTTCCAAGGGCGCAGGCCGGAGGCCGAGCGTTTGGCCCTGAGCGTGCTGCCCAGCGCCCGGGACACGGGCGATCGTTGGGCCATCGCCATGACCTTGGTGCTGTTGTCGAGCGTGCGGCTGTGGGAGGGCCGCACCGACGAGGCCGTCGAGCCCGCCCGCGAGGCAGTCCGCCTGTTCGAGGAGATCGACGACGCCCGCGGCATCCTGCAAGCCAGTGCCACCGCGGCGCGTGCGCTGGCCGCCGCAGGACAACTGGCCGAGGCCCGACTGGCCTTGTCGTCGGCGGTGGACCGGGCCCACGCCGCGTCGCTCAACGAGATGCAGACGGGCGTGATGATCGCCACCGGGCTGCTGCAAGTGGGCGACGCCGACTCGGCCTTGCAACGGCTGGTCGAAAAGAACGTCGAGGTCAGCGTGGGCGGCGACATCGGGCAGAGCGAGGGCCGGGCCCTCATCGGCTTGGCCCTGTTGCAGTTGGGCGACGCCCGCCACGCGGTCGAGGAGTTGGAAAAGGCGGTGGACCATGCGCCCGCCGACGGGCCGCGGGCCAATGCCTTGGCCCTGCTCGGGCTGGCTCGAGTGTGCATGGGCGACGCCGCCGGCGCGCTGGCCGCAGTGGCCGACGTGCCCGGCATCGAGGCCGGCACCTACGCGGACAGGAGCATGGCCGAGCTGGTGACCGGGCTGGCGAACGTCCACCTCGGGCTGCCCGATGCCGCGGTGGCCGCCTTCGACCGGGCCGTCGCCACCGTCGACGCCACCGGCGACCGACTCTTCCAAGCCGTCCTGCGACTGGGCGCGGCCGAGGCCTTGGCCGCGGTCGAGCACCCGACTGCCGCAGCCCTGCGGGACGAGGCCGAGTCGAGGCTGACGGCCATGGGCGTGGGCGCCGCGGGCTGGCGCAACCTGTTCCGGCTGGCCGCGTCGGCCACCACGTTCCTCCGCCGCTGACGCGTGCGCCGCTGAGCCTGGCCCCGGCCCCCGACAGTCCGTGCCATCCCTTTCTTGTCAGGGTGCCGGGCGAAGACGTCGAACCCAGGATGACAAGAACGGGGAGGCGCGCCTAACCGGGGGCGGGGCAGGACGGGTTATGGCAGGACGGGTCATGGCAGGACGAGGTGGGCGTCGCCGAACTCGTGCCACAGATAGCCCTCGTCCAGCGCGGCCTGGTACGACACTTCGAGCAACGGCCTTCCGGCGATGGCTTCGAGCATGGCCAAGTGCGAGGCCCGCGGCTCGTGCCAGCCGGTGAGCAGCCCGTCCACCACGCGCGCGCCCCCGTCGGGCGTGACCACATGGTCGGTCCAGCCTTGGCCCGGATGGGCATGGCCTCGGTCGTCGGCCACGGACTCCAAGGCCCGCACGACAGTGGTGCCGATGGCCACGACCCGTCCGCCCCATTCATGGGCCGCGTTCACCCGACGGGCCGTGTCGGCCGGGACGCGGTAGGGCTCGGGGAAGGGCGGCTCGCCCGCCTCTTGCGACGACACGCCCGCGTGCAAGGTGATGGGCGCCACGCCGATGCCGCGGGCCACCAGCGCGGTCAGCACGTCGGCCGTGAAGCCTCGTCCCGCGCTGGCCATCTCCGCGCTGCCCGGCTCCAGCGCGTAGACGTTCTGGTACGCGCTCAACGGCCAGGGTCGGGGCACATGCGCGTAGCGGATGGGCCTGCCGTAGCGGGCCAGGAAGCCGTGCACCGTGCCCGGCACGCGAACGACGGCGGCCCACAGCCGAGGGACGTCGGTGCCCAGCGGGTAGGGCGTCAGCAGCTCGGCATCGGCCCCGCCGGGCAGCGCCAGTCGCAAGCCGGGTCGTCCGTCGAAGAACGGGCGGGCGCCACCGTCGCATCGAAGCTCGACCACCCATCCACCCGCGGGCAGCGGGGTCGACAGGTGCAGGGTGACGGCGTCCCCCTCGGGCGTGGTCGCGTCGACGGCGGCGGGCAGGGTGGACGACACGTTGATGACCACGAGGTCGCCCGCCTTCAAGAAGCGGGGCAGGTCGCTGAAGTGGGCGTGGTCGATGTGATTGGTGGACCGGGACGCGACCATCAGGCGCACGGCGTCGCGGGTGAGGCCCCGGGCCTCGGCGGGCTCGCTCGCTTCCAGTTCGGCGGGCAGCACGAAGTCGTAGCTGTCGAGCAGGGAGGCGGCCGGGATGGCGGTCACGACGTGACCTCCGACCCCCGATAGCGGCCGCCGGGCCGGTCGCCGTCGATGAGGGCGAGCAGGCCGGGCACGGCCGTTTCGGGCGGGGGCCGGTCCGAGATGTCCTCGCCGGGGAAGGCGTCTTGGTGCATCTGGGTGCGCATGTCGCCGGGGTCCACGGCGTAGACGCGCACGTCGGGCTCCTCGGCGTCGAGGATGCGGCTGAGATGGTCGAGGGCCGCCTTCGACGACCCGTACCCGCCCCATCCCTCATACGGCTCGACCGACGCGTCGGACGTGATGTTGAGGATGCGCCCATTGGCCGTGCGCAGATGCGGCAGCGCGGCTTGGGCCAGGGCGAGGGGCGCAACCACGTTGACCTCGTAGACGGTGCGCAGCACGTCGAGCGGGTAGTCGGCCAACGGCGGCTGCGGACTGGGGCCGAGCACGCTGGCGTTGTTGACCAGCAGGTCGATCCCGCCCAGGCCCGCCGCGGTATCGACGAGGGCCTGGCGATGGGCCGGGTCGGTGACATCGCCAGGAACGGCGACCACCTTGCCGGGGAGCGGTGCCACCGCGTCGCGCAGGGCATCGGCCCCTCGAGCGTCCACCACCACGGCCCAGCCCCGCTCGGCCAAGGCCTCGGCCAAGGCCAGTCCCAGCCCTCTGGATGCACCGGTCACGATTGCCGTCCCCATGTCGACCTCCCTTTCCCGTCTCGTTCTACCGCGGTTTAGACAGTTATGTCTATCCAAACTTTCAATTGCCGTTGCTAGGGTGCGGCGGCCATGGAGCGGTCGACGGTCCGGATCTACGAGATGCAAGCGGACGAATGGATCGCGGCCCGGCCCGCCAAGCGGGTCGAACTGGCGCAGAAGGTGGCGTCGTCCGCGCGGGCCGGACGGCCGGTGGTGGACGTGGGCTGCGGGCCGGGCGGCCACTTCGCCGTGCTGGCCGAGCAGGGCGCGTCGGTCGTCGGTGTGGACGCCGCGTTCTCGATGCTGGCCCACGCGCGGGACAACGTGGATGTCGCCGGGTCCAGCGTGGTGCAGGCCGACCTCATGGCCCTGCCCTTGGCCCGCCAGTCCTGCGGTGGCGCGTGGGCCCGCATGTCGTACCACCACATCCCCCGGGCCGACCTGCCGTTGGCGTTGGCCCATCTCCATCACGCGCTGGCCGTCGACGCGCCGTTGGCACTGGTGAGCCAGCGGGGCGCGGACGAGGGCGTGACCGGGGCCGACGACGAGTTCCCCGGCCGCTACTTCGCCTGTTGGGAGCCGGCGCCGTTGACCGACGTGCTCGTGGGCGCGGGCTTCGACGTGGCGTGGGCCGAGCCCGACGGCGACGAGGTGGTGGCGTGGGCCACGCGGGCCCGCACCCTGCCCGACACCGTCGGGCCCGGCATGCGGCTGCTGGTGTGCGGGCTGAACCCGAGCCTGTACGCGGCCGATGCGGGCGCGGGCTTCGCCCGTCGGGCCAACCGGTTCTGGCCCGCCATGACGGCCGCGGGTTTGGTCTGCGAGGCGCGGGCGTGGGACCCGTTGCATCTGCTGACCGGGCACGGCATCGGCATGACCGACCTGGTCAAGCGGGCCACGGTCGCGGCGGCCGAGTTGTCGGTCGAGGAATACCGGGCGGGCGTGGAGCGGGTGCGGCGGCTGGTGTCGTGGCTGCGGCCCGGCGCCGTGCTGTTCGTGGGGCTCGACGGTTGGCGCAAGGCGGTGGACCGGCGGGCCGTCGCGGGCGTGCAGCCGGACGGGTTCGGGGGCGTGCCTGCCTACGTCATGCCGTCGACCAGCGGCCTGAATGCGTCATCGCAACTGCCGGCGCTGACCGACCACCTCCGCGCCGCCGCCACCCTCCCCGCTCCCACCTGAACCCGCCCCCTCCCGCGCTTTTCCACAGCAGCAGGTGCTGTGGAAAAGTTGGGGGGGTCAGTTGACGAGGCGGTCGCGGCCTTCCCAGTAGGGCTTGCGCATCTTGAACTTCTGGAGCTTGCCCGTGGCCGTGCGCTCCAGGACGTCACGGAACTCGACCGAGGTCGGGCACTTGTAATGGGCCAGGCGCGAGCGGCAGAACTCGCGCAGCTCGTCCTCGGTGACGTCGTCTCCTTCGCCCCCGCGGCGCACGATGAGGGCCTTCACCGTCTCGCCCCACTTGTCGTCGGGCACGCCGATGACGCAGGCCTCGGCCACGGCCGGGTGCTGGTAGAGACAGTCCTCCACCTCGATGGACGACACGTTCTCGCCGCCGGTGATGATCACGTCCTTCTTGCGGTCCTCGATGACGACGTAGGGCCCGTCGAGCTTGCCACCGTCGCCCGTGTGGAACCAGCCGTCGCGCAAGGCCTTGGCCGACTCCTCGGGCTGCTCCCAGTAGCCCTCGAACACGACGTTGGAGCGGGCCAGGACTTCGCCCTCGTCGTCCACGGCCATGCGCACGCCGATGCCGGGCAGGCCGGCGCGGGCCAACCGCTCTGCCAGTTCGGCAGGCGGCAGGTCGTCCCATTCGGTGATGCGGCGGTTCATGGTGAGGAACGGCGAGGTCTCGGTGAGCCCGTAGATCTGAATGAACTCCCAGCCCAGTTCCGTGCCGACCCGCTCGATGGTCTTGGAGGGAGGCGGCGCGCCGGCCACCACCATGCGCACGCCCGCGGGCACGGGTGCGCCTGCCGCGGCCGCGTCGAGGATGGCGGCCACGACCGCGGGCGCGCCGCACAGGAGGGTGACGCCCTCGGCCTCGATGCGCTTGAGGATCTCGGCCCCGTCGACCTTGCGGATGACGACCTGCTTGCATCCCATGCCGGTGAGGGCGTAGGGCATGCCCCAGCCGTTGCAGTGGAACATGGGCAGCGTGTGGAGGTAGGTGTCGCGCTCGGTGATGGTGGTGTGCCAGCCAAAGGTGACGGCGTTGAGCCACAGGTTGCGGTGGGTGAGCTGCACCCCTTTGGGCCGGGCCGTGGTGCCGGAGGTGTAGTTGATGGACGCGGTGGCGTCCTCGTCTGGCGTCCAGCCCCGAGGCTCGGCTGCGGCGGTGGGGCCGAGGGCCGCGAACAGCTCGGCGTCCTGGGTGCCGTCGAGGACGATGCGGTGCTTGGCCGTCACGCCCGCGAGCGGCGCGTCGTACTCGGGGTCGACGAGCAGGACGGACGTGCCCGAGTGCTCGACGATGTAGGCGACCTCCTCGGCGTTGAGCCGGAAGTTGATGGGCACGATGGTGCGGCCGTAGCCGCTGACGCCGAAGTAGGAGATGAGGAACTTGGCCGCGTTGGGGCTGACGATGCCGACCCGCTCGCCCGGGCCCACGCCCATGCGATCGAGGGCTACGGCCATGCCCTTGGCCCGGGCCGCCACCTCGCCGTAGGTGAGCCGGCCGAGGGCGCCGGGCGGGCCGGTCTCGGCGGGCTCGTCCACCACCGCGGTGCGCTCGGGGAAGCACAGCGCGGCCCGGTCCAAGAAGTCGGCAACCGTGAGGGCAACCTTCATGGCCGCACCCTACCGCCGGCGCTGCATCCACCGACCCGAACAACACGGTTGGTATTTTCGGTGGGTATGGACGAGTGCCGTGGTCTGCTGGTCACGCATCTGGATGGGCGCGTGGAGTGCCTGGACAGTGCCTGCGTGAGCTTTGACGGCCCTCGGCACGAGTGGCGGACAGGCTGTGACGACGTGCCCGGCCTGTGCGCCTGCTCCGTTCCGGCCACTGCCGCCGCCGGCTCGGGCGAGTCCCGCTCGTCCCGCTCCCGCCGCGGCCAAGCCGAAGCCGCCTAACCCCCGTACCCCCACCCTCTCCATCTTTTCCACAGCACCTGTTGCTGTGGAAAAGATCAGACGGGGCCGACGATCCACCACTCGGTCGTGGAGTCGCGGGCGAACGGGGCCGCGCTCGGAGACGTCGACTCGACCGTCTGCTTCACCACGATGCCGAGCGAGGGGGCATACCAGTCCTCGACCGCGTCGTGCTGCTCGTGGCCCGACGACCGGGTGACCGACACTCGCTTCACGACATACACGGCGGTGGACCTGCCTGCGATGGAGAACGAGTCGGTTCTGACCACGTCGGCGGTCGACTCTTCGGTTCTCTCCACCGGGCCCGAGCGGGTCGCGTCTCGGCATGACACCGACGACGTCCAATGGGCGCCGACCGAAGATGGCTGGGGGATGACGGTGCGAGCCGGTCGCCATGGGCAGTCCGACTCGGCGCCGGCGTCGGCGCTCGATGCGAACTGCCACCGCACGCGTTGCTCCTCCACGGCGTGATCGGTCGTCTGCAGAGTGCGGGTGAAAACCTGGCCCGTCGAGTCGTCGGCGAAGGCCACGTCCCTCATCGTCGAGCCTGCTACCGGGGTGATGGTCAGCGTCGCCCTGAACGTCGATTGGCTCACCGCGTTCGACGTCCGGCTCCCTTGCACCACGAAGCGGGCAGCCGCCGGGGCCGACGAAGACGGCGACCCCGTCTGCCCCGTCGGCAAGGTCGAGTTGGACCCCGTCTTCCCAGTGGTTGCCGTGCCGCGGCTTCGTGGATCCGACGCCTGGGCCGTGGCCGACGACTGGACGCGCCGGTCCGCATGAGGGCCGGCCTGGCCGGCATCCGATCCCAACCGCCGCCCGCTCCCGGTGGACGCCGACCCTGAACAGGCGCCCACCAACAGCGCGCTCGTCAGCGCGACCGCGACGTAACGGAATCGCATCGACACATCAAGGCTCGTACGCGGGAAGTCGGCAACCCAGGAATGCAGTCGAGTTCAGGCTTCCAAACGCGATCTCGCCCCGGTCAAAGACAGCTTTCTGCTCCCAGTGGAGGACGAAGTAGTACGGGCCGTCGTCGGGACAGTTCTGAGTAATCACGCCCAAGCTGGCCCGGTCGACGATGACCACCGGCTGCCCGTTTCCCATGATCCAGATGATCTGCGTGTGCTCGTCGGCGCACGCCACGCCCGGACAGCCCAATTGGTTGCCGTTGGCATAGCCCTCGATGCGGTCGTCGCATCGAGGACCGGTAAAAACCGTTGGCGTACACGTGTATTGGAGCGAGGGTCCCGCCAGACTCACGTCGGTCGACGCCTCCGTGCCTTCGACGCCGCTCGCCATCGTGGCCAGGCCGACGAGAACGGTCGCGACGAGCAATCGAGCCCAGATGGCGGGTCTCACCTCCCTGCAACACCTCCAGCGAGTGAATTCCGGAGAACCATACCGCTCTCCATCTTTTCCACAGCACCTGTTGCTGTGGAAAAGATCAGACGGGGGGGGCGGGTTCACTTGCGGGCGCGGAAGCGGAAGGCGCCTTTGCCGGCTTGCACGCGCACGTCGGTGAAGCCGGCGGCCTCCAGCCGGGCGCCGAAGGTGGACGGGTCAACCAGGACCATCGTGTCGAACAGGTGGGCGGCGCGAAACAGTGCGCTGGTCGTGCTGTCGCTGCCCGCGAACACGGAGCCGGGTCGCAGCACCCGGTGCACCTCGGCCAGCAGCTTGTCCTGCAAGGCGACCGACGGGACGTGGTGCAGCATGGTGAAGCACACGGCCGCGGAAAAGCGTTCGTCCTCGAAGGGCATGGCCGTGCCGTCGCCCTCCACCACCTCCACGTTCGTGCCCGCCAGCCGCGCCGACAGTGACGACGCCAACGCCGGGTCGATCTCCAGACACGTGAGCCGACCCGCTTTGACCCGCAAGGCGTCAGTGGCCAGACCAGGACCGGGCCCGACCTCGAGCGCGTCGTCGCCCAACTCGACACTCCCCGCGGCCCACGGCAGCACCTTGTCCTGCAACGTGGTGCGCCACCGGTCGCTGCGGCAGTACCACCGATGGAAGCGGTTCATCGCAGCGGCGATCAAGCGGCCCCGCTAGTTGCGGGGGACCTGGCTCCAGGGCAGCGCCTTGTCCGTGCGCACGTCGCCGGGCAGGCCCAGCACCCGTTCACCAAGGATGTTGCGCATGATCTCGGACGTGCCCCCCTCGATCGAGTTGGCCCGGGCTCGCAAGAACGCCTTTTGCACAGAGTCCGAGGCCATGGCCGTCTCCGGCCGCACCATCTCGTACGTCTTGTAGAGCATCCCCTCGGGCCCGAGCAGGTCGATGCACAGCTCGTAGATCTTCTTGTTCAACTCGGCGAAGTGGAGCTTGCCGGTCGACCCCTCGGGGCCGGGCACGCCTTGGCGCCGGTTCTGCGAGGCCCTGATGTTGGTGAGGCGCAACACCTCGGCCTCGATCCACAACTGCATGAGCCTGTCCCGCAGCACCGGGCTCTGCTGCTCGACGGGCCGCTTGTGCCACAGGTCGACGGCCGCGGCGATCGGCCCCGCGCCCCGCGGGATGACGGTGCCGCCGATCGACACCCGCTCGTTCATCAACGTGGTCAGCGACACCCGCCAGCCCTCGCCCACGTCACCCAGCCGCTCTGAGTCCGGGATGCGCACGTCGGTGAAGAACACCTCGTTGAACTCGGCCTCGCCCGTCATCTGCCGCAGCGGCTTCACCTCGACGCCGGGCGCGTGCATGTCGACCACGAAGTAGGTGAGGCCCTTGTGCTTGGGGGCCTCTGAGTCGGTCCGCGCCACGAGCATGCCCCAGCGCGACAGATGGGCCAGCGTGGTCCAGACCTTCTGCCCGTTCACGATCCACTCGTCGCCGTCGCGCACGGCCCGGGTCGACAGCGACGCCACATCGGAGCCCGCGCCGGGCTCGCTGAAGAGCTGGCACCACACCTCCTCGCCCGTGAACAGCGGACGCAGATACCGGCGCTTCTGCTCGTCGCTGCCGTGGGTCATGACGGTCGGCGCGCCCATCCCGTGCCCGATGGGATTGCGGTAGTACGGGTTGGGCCCGCCCGCGGCAGCGACGGCCTCGTTCACGACCTTCTGCAGCTTGGGCGACAGGCCGAGGCCGCCCTCGCCCTCAGGGAAGTGGACCCACGCCAAGCCGGCGTCGTACTGGGCCCCGAGGAAGCTGCGGGCGTCGGTCGACGACGGCGGATGCTCGGCGAGCAGTTGCTCCACCCGGTCGCGCACCAGGCGCTCGTCGGCACTGATGGAGGCGTCTACAACGGTCATGGGTCGAGGCTAGCCCGCACCCGCGAACCACTCACCGCCCCTCTCACCGGCCCCACTCACCGGCCCGACGAGGGGATCGATGCGGCGTCCGACTCGACCGCCACCTCGAACCAGACCGACTTGCCCGCCCCCACTGGCTCGACGCCCCAGCGGCTCGCCAACGCATCGACCAGTTGCAGGCCCCGGCCCGACTCCTCGTCCTCATCCGGCACCCTGCGCAACGGCGGCCGGGGGCTCCTGTCATGGACCTCGATGCGCACCACGCCCCCGCCGTTGCGCATCACCAGCTCGACGTCCGAGCCGACGTGCACGATGGCATTGGTCACCAGTTCGTCGGTGCACAACAACACGACCTCGTCCCCGACCATCACCCGCCACCGATACAGCACGTCGCGCACGAAGCGACGGGCCGCGGCCGAACTGGTGGGGTGGGAACTGAGCCGCGTGCGCGCCACCGCAGGCTGTGGCTCGGTGTCAAGGGCCCACTCCATCCCCTGCCTGCTGCCCAACGGCCACGCACACCAAACCCGACCCGCACGCGGCCGGCCTACCCTGCGCGTCCGTGGTGGTGGTCCGCGTCCTCGTGTTCTTGGCCGGCACCGCGCTCATTGTGGCCGTGGTCAGCTCGGCCGTGCGCACCATGATCGTGCCCCGCGGCATCCCCGCCGTCCTGGCCCGCGGCGTGTTCGTGGTGATGCGCAGGCTGTTCCGCGCCCTCACCCCACGCAAGGCTGACTACCGGCGCCGCGACCGGGTCATGACCTATTACGCGCCCATGTCGTTGGTGGCCCTTCCCATGGTCTGGCTCACCATCGTGGCCACCGGGTATGCCGCCCTGTACTGGGCCCTCGGCCTCCACTCGTTGCGCGCCGCGTTCCGTCTCTCGGGCTCGTCGCTCTTCACGCTCGGCTTCGTCACGCCGCGAGGCGCCGCCACCCATGTGCTCGTCTTCACCGAGGCGGGCGCGGGCGTGGGCCTGCTGGCCCTGCTCATCACCTACCTGCCGAGCCTCTACTCGACCTTCTCCCGCAGAGAGGCGGCCGTGGCCCTCCTCGAATCACGCGCCGGAGGGGCGGGCAGCCGCTTCGGCTTCGGGCCCTCCGGGGTCGAGCTGTTGTGGCGGTTCCACACCATCGGCCTGCGGGGCGGGCTGGACGAGGTGTGGGAGCAGTGGGAGAACTGGTTCGTGGACTTGGAGGAGACGCACACGTCGCTGCCCGCGCTGTCCTTCTTCCGCTCGCCCCAGCCCGACCGCTCATGGGTGACAGCCGCGGGCGCGGTGCTCGACGGCGCCGCCCTCTACGTCTCCACCGTCAAGGGCGCGCCCGACCCCCAGGCTCAGCTCTGCATCCGTGCCGGCTACCTCGCCCTTCGGCACATCGCCGACTTCTTCGACATCACCTACGACACCGAGCCCCAGCGCGGCGACCCCATCGCCGTCACCCGGGAGGAGTGGGACAAGGCCTGCGACTATCTCCAACAGGGCGACGTGCCCGTGCGCGAGGACCGCGACGCGGCGTGGCTCGACTTCGCGGGTTGGCGCGTCAACTATGAGCAGGTGCTGTTGGCCTTGGCCGGGCTCACCATGGCCCCGCCCGCGGTGTGGTCGGGCGACCGGGCCTCCCCCTTCCACCGTCCCCGGCTCACTGCGCCCCTCCGCGGGCGCCACGCGGCCTCGTGATGGCCAACGCAGCCACAGCGCCCACGAGCAGGCGCAAGGGCGTCCTCATCGCCGCAGCCGTCCTTCTCGCCGCGGCCGCGGCGGTCGCGGCCGTGCTGGTCCTGACCACGCGCGACCCGGCCGACAACACGCCGCGCGCCCACGCCGTTCGGGCGTGCGCCGACGCCACCCGATTCGAGGCCGCGGTCAAGTCCAATGCCAAGATCGACGTGGTCGACAAGCACCTCAACCGGGCCAGGGCCGAGGCTCACAAGGCCGAGGTGGGCAACAGCCTCTACGTCGGACTGGCCAGCGGCATGGAGGCGTTGCGGGTGGCCATCGACCGCAACGACGGGCAAGCGGCACGAGTGGGCATCGACGTGGTCCGCACCGAGTGCGGCTACGTCAAGCGGGGCTGACCAAGAACGGAAAGCGGGTCAGGCCTCGGTGGTCTCGGGCGGGTTGGGCCGGGTGGTGAAGCTCAGCCCCCACGCCGCGTCCTGCACGCCGTCGATGCTCAGCTTCCACGTGAACCGGCTGCCCGGGTTGAGCGGAATCGGGCCGAGGTTCACGGCCAAGGGCAGGTCGATGGGACTGCCCTCGGGGATGCCCTCAGGCCTGCCCACCTCGAAGTCGCCCCTGATCTCCACCAGTTGCGGGCCCTCGGCCGTCTCCACGGCCACCGGTTGGCCGTCTGCGTCCTCCAGCCACAGCTCCCAGTGATGGGCGGTGACGGCCTCGTGCCAGTCGATCTCGATCTTGACCGCGATGGCGGAAGGGGCGGGCGCCGGGCCGGTGAGGCTCCAGCCGCCGCCGAGGATGTAGAGCTTGCCGTCGGCCACCTGGGCGGCGTCGCAGAGGAGCATGGTCGCCTTCATCGACCGGCAACCTAGTTTGAGAGGGTGAGCGCCTTCGACACGGCCACCGCCGTCCGTCCCGCAGGCGCGGGCGCATACACGGCCGACGTGGACCCGTCCTGGCACGTGCGCAGAGGGGCCAACGGCGGCATCGTGGCCGCGGTCATGCTGCGGGCCATGCTGGCCGAGGTGGGCGACCCCGACCGTGTCCCCCGCTCGCTCACCATCCACTATCCGGCCGCCTTCGATGCCGGACCGACGACCATCGCCGTGGCCGTGGAGCGCGCGGGCCGGTCGCTCACGACGGTCAGCGCGCGGGCCGCCAGGCAAGACGGCCAAGGCCCCGTCGCCCTGGCCCTGGGCGCCTTCTCCACGGCCCGGCCCACTGTCGAGCTGCACGACATCGCCATGCCCGACGTGCCCGCACCGGACGACGTCCCGGCCTTCCTTCGACCCGAAGGCGGCCCGGCCTTCGCCCAGCACTTCCAGTACCGACTGGCTTCGGGCGCGCTCCCGTTCTCCGGCGCCGACCACGCCGAGGCCGCGGTGTGGATGGCCCCCCTCGACGCCACGGCCCTCGACTATCCGTTAGTGGCCGCTCTCACCGACGCCTTCATCCCCGTGCTGTTCGCCACCCAGACCGGGCCGCTCATGTCGCCCACTGTCGACCTCACCATCCATTTCCGCGCCGCCCTGCCCCTGGACGGTCAGGACACCGGGCCGTGGCTCGGGCTGTTCCGCACCCGGCTGGCCACCGAGGGCTTCATGGAGGAGGACGGCGAGGTCTGGAGCAGGGACGGCGTGCTGTTGGCCCAGTCCCGCCAACTGGCCCTCGCCGCGCCCGTATGACCCACGTTGGACGCCGCTTCACCAACTCCCGCAAGGTCCGCCTGGGCGACGTCGACCCCCGGGGCAGGCTTCGGCTCGACGCCATGGCCCGCTACCTGCAAGACCTGAGCAACGACGACACCGTCGACGCGGGCATCGAGGACGCGCAGACGTGGGTCGTGCGAAGAGTGGCCCTGCACATCGAGCGCTGGCCTCGGCTGAGCGAGCGGCTGGACATGGCCACGTGGTGCAGCGGGCTCGGCGGACGGTGGGCCGAGCGGTCCACGACCCTCGGCGACGCCGTGCACGCCGCGGCCCTGTGGGTGTTCGTGGACCCGAAGACCTTTCTCCCGGCCCGACTTCCGCCCGGCTTCATGGACCTGTGGGCCGAGGCCGCGCAAGGCCGCAAGGTGCGGGCCCGGCTGACCCACGACGACCCTCCGGCCGACGGGGTCACGTGGACACCGTGGCCGTTGCGGGCCACCGACCACGACGTGCTCGACCACATGAACAACGCGGCCTACTGGGTCCCGGTAGAGGAGCAGTTGGCGCCCGGTGGGGCGTGGGCGGGCAGGACCATCACCGAGGCCGAGATCGAGTACCGGGTCCCGGTGACGCCGGGCCAGTCGGTGCTGGTCGGCGTGGCCGACGACGGCCGCCTGTGGCTGCGCAGCGGAGGCAATGCTGAAGGCGGCGACCGTGAAGGCGGCGTCATTCACGCGTCGGTGGTGGTGCGGTGAACTACGGCGTCTTCGTGCCGGGCGCGTCACCGGACGGGCACGCGACGCCGCGCGTCGGCGTGCAGTGGAACGACGCTGTGGTCGACCTCGGCCTGCTCGGCCTCGACGCCCCGCCGGGCCTGTTCGACGGGCCCAGCCTCAACCCGTTCATGGCTGCCGGGCCGGACGTGTGGGCCGCGGTGGCCGAGCAGTTGGCCGACCCGGCCGCCGATCTCGAGCGGGCGGCCACGCCCGTCGAAAGGGCCAACCTGCTGCTGCCCATCGAGGTCGCTGACTACGTCGACTTCTACGCGTCCATCGACCACGCCACCAACGTCGGGCTTCTCTTCCGGCCCGACCAGCCTTTGATGCCGAACTGGCGTCACCTGCCCGTGGGCTACCACGGCCGGGCGGGCACGGTCGTCGTGTCGGGCACGCCGGTTCGCCGACCGCACGGGCAGCGCCTCGACGCGCACGGCACGGTCGTGTTCGGCCCGTCGACCAGACTCGACTTCGAGTTGGAGGTCGGCTTCGTGGTCGGGGTGCCCAGTGGGCAGGGCGCACCCGTTCCCGTCGAAGGGGCGGCGTCGCACGTCTTCGGCGTCGTCCTGCTCAACGACTGGAGCGCCCGCGACATCCAGGCGTGGGAATACCAGCCCCTCGGCCCCTTCCTGGGCAAGTCGTTCGCCACGTCCGTCTCGGCGTGGGTCACGCCCTTGGCCGACTTGGAGGGGGCGCGCATCGCGCCGCCTGCGCAATCGCCCGAGCCCCTCCCCTACTTGCAGACCGACCAGCCGTGGGGCTTGGACCTCGACCTCACGGTGGAGCGCAACGGCGAGCAGGTCAGCGCGTGCCCGTTCGCCCCGATGTACTGGACCCTGGCGCAGTTCGTGGCCCACCTCACGGTGAACGGCGCCTCGCTGCGAACCGGCGACCTGCTGGGGTCAGGCACCGTGTCCGGCCCCGAGCCCGGACAGCGAGGCTGCCTGTTGGAGATGGGCGGGCCGTTCCTGGCCGATGGGGACGAGGTCGTGCTGCGGGGTCAGGCCGTCAACGGCGTGGCCTTGGGCGAAGTGCGCGGCGTGGTCGTCTAGCCCGCGGGCTGGAGCACGGCCTGGGTCTGGGTCACTTGGGCGACCCGCTTGCCGTCGTCGTCGGTGAGGTCCGTCTGCACCACCACCGTCGTGCGCCCCACGTGCAGCGGCGCCGTGCGGCTGTGCACGGTGGCCCCCTCGCGCACGCCGCGGAAGAAGTTGGTCTTGGACTCGATGGTGGACGTGCCCGCGCCCGGCGGCAGGTTCAAGAAGGCGCACAGCGCGCCCACGCTGTCGGCGAAGGCCATCAGCGCGCCGCCGTGCAGGAGCGACGCGCTGGTGCACAGCTCGGCCCGCCATGCCATCGACGCCACCACTTCGTCCTTGGCCGCACTGGCCAACTCGATGCCGAGCACGTCGGCGAAAGGGATGGTCTGGCGCAGGGCGGCGGTGTCGAACTCCATGCGGGCTGACACTATCCAGCCCCCCTGCCCCCGCCCCCCCTCGCATCTGGAGGACATAGGTACCGACTGGGTGTGCCTATGTCCTCCAGACGCAAAAGATCGAGGGCGGTCAGGGCAACGGGGTGGCACCGGTGAGTTGGTGGTGCAGGAACGCCTCGACGTCGGCTTGCAGGTCCACCGTGCGGCTGATGGCCCTGGCCCCGTGGCCCACCGCCGTCTCCCGTCGGATGAGGACGGGCCGGTCGTCAGGGTCGGCGGTGGTGGCGTGCTGCAACGCGGCGCACAGCTTGCGGGCATGGAGCGGGTCGACGCGCGTGTCCCCCTCGAACACGGTGAACAGAACGGCTGGGTAGGCCGTCCCCTCCCGCACCCGGTGATAGGGCGAGTAGGAGTAGAGCCACTCGAACTCAACGGCGTCGTCGGCTCGGCCATACTCGTCGTTCCACGTCTGGCCCAGCCCGAACAGCTCGTAGCGGATCATGTCGAGCAAGGGCGCGCTGCACTGCACCGCTCGGAACAGGTCGGGGCGCTGGGTGAGGGCGGCGCCGACGAGCAGCCCGCCGTTGCTGCCGCCCGCGATGGCGAGCCGGTCCGACGTCGTGTAGCCCGACGCGATCAGCCACTCGGCCCCGGCGATGAAGTCGTCGAACACGTTCTGCTTGGCCTCGCGCATGCCCGCCCGGTGCCAGGCCTCGCCGTACTCGCTCCCGCCCCGCAGGTTGGCCACTGCGTAGACGCCGCCTCGCTCCACCCAGCCCACGATGGCGGGCGTGTACCACGGGCTCATGGAGACGTTGAACCCGCCGTAGCCATACAGGACGGTGGGGTTGGCGGCGTCGAGGGATACGCCCTCGGCTGCCACCACGAACACGGGGATGCGGGTGCCGTCCTTGGACTCGAAGAAGGACTGGGTGACGCGCATGCCCGCGGTCGTCTCCGCCGCCGCGTCCGCGCCCGGCGGCGCGGCCCACAACGAGAAGTGGGCCGACCCGACGTCGTAGTGGAACACGGTCGGCGGCGTGAGGAAGTCGGTGTAGGTGATCCAGACCTCGTGCCCGCCGTCGCGCCGGCCCGAAACCGTGGCCCCGCCCAGCCCCGGCAGCGGCACGTCGGCCCGGGCCTCGCCCGTCTCCTTGTCGTGCACGGTGACGTGGGCCACCACGTCGTGCACGCGCACGGCTACCACCGCGTCCTCGGTGACGGCGAAGTCCTCAAGTGGGTCGTCCGTCTCGGGCAGCAACTCGCGCCAGTCGGCTGCGCCGGGCGCCTGCGGGTCGGCGGTGCAGAGCCGGTACTTCGGCGCGTCGAGGTTGGTCCAGACGTACAGCCGGCCGTCGAAGGCCACCCCGCCGTAGGCCAACGCGTCCTCGTCCTCCAACACGGTGGCGACGGAGCCGGACGACATGTCGATCAAATAGGCATCGTTACGCGGCGCCGTGCCCAGGGCCGCGGTCACGAACAGCCAGCGCCCATCCGGCGACGTGCCCACGCCGTAGTAGGTGGTCTTGTCCCTGCCCTCGCCGAACAGCAGCACGTCGTCGGTCGGATCGGTGCCGATGCGGTGGCGCCACACCCGCCGGTGGAACTGCTCCTCGCCCTCGGGGATCACGCCGTCCACCAGCCGCCGGACCACGACCACCTCGTCGCCGCCGGGCAGCCAGGTCACCTCGCCGCCCCGGCCCAGCATCACGGGCGGGGCCACGTCCTCGCCGCTGGCCACGTCCAGGACATGCAGAAAGCTCTCCTCCCTGCCGCCGTGGGAGAGCATGTAGGCGACCCGGTCGCCCTCCTTCGACACGGCCACACCGTCGAGGGTGGTGCTCAGGTCCGGGTTGATGGCCACCGGGTCGATGAGGACGCGCACGTCATCACCTTCCTGCACGCAGTGGACGGCCATCTCCTGATCGGGCGTTCGGCGCAGGAAGAACGAGCGTGCGCCCACCACGACCGGGCTCGACACGGTGCCCGGGATCAAGGCCCGCAGCCGCTGCGCACGAGCGGCCCGGTCGGCGCGGGCGTCGAGGTAGGAGCGCACCAAGGCGTCCTGCTCCTTGCTCCACTGCTCGCACTGCTCGGAGGCGGCGTCCTCCAGCCAACGGTAGGGGTCGGCGACGGGGTGGCCATGGAGATCCTCGACCAGGTCGAGGCGCTCAGCTTCGGGATAGCGCATCCGGCGAACGCTACGCGGCGCCGTAGAACCCGGCGTTGCCGAAGGCGAACACACCGCCGTCGGATGCGACCATCCAGTACCCGTCGTTGGCCGGGGTGGCGGCCATGCCCACGATGGGCGCGTTCAGAAGCGTGCCGCCCATCGACCCGAAGAACTTGGCCGTGCCGAAGGCGAACACGCCGCCGTCCGCGGCGACGAGCCAGTAGCCCTTGCCGTCGACGGTCGGGGCCATGCCCACGATGGGCTGGTTCAGGACCTTGTCGCCCAAACCGCCGCGGAACACGGCATCGCCGAACGCGAACACGCCGCCGTCCGAAGCCACGAGCCAATAGCCCTTGCCCGTCTTGGTCGGGGCCATGGCCACCACCGGCTTGTTCAAGTCGAGGGCGCCGGTCGAGCCCTCGAAGGGCACGTCGAACGCGAACACCCCGCCGTCCGATGCGACCAGCCAGTAGCCCCGCGCGTCGAGCGGGGCTGCGATCCCCACCACGGGGTCGTTCAATCGCGTGCCGCCAGTGGAGCCGTCAAAGGGCGCGTTGAAGGCGAACACGCCGCCGTCCGATGCGACCAGCCAGTAGCCCCCGCTGACCACGTCCGCGGCCATGCCCACGATCGGTCGTAACAACGGCTGGCCGTCCATCGAGCCGTAGTAGCCCGCCGAACCGAACGCGTGCACGCTGCCGTCCGTCGCCACGATCCAATAGCCCTTGCCGTCGGGCGCGGCGGCCATGCCCACGGCCGCGGCCTTGTGAAGGCACGCGGCGTCGTGGGGCCCGGTCGAGTTGTCGGTGGCCGACACGGTGGAGCAGGCCGGGTCGAGCACCCACGGCGCCGTGCACGACACGACCCGGCACAGGATGCGCCCCGAGCAGCCGATCTCGGTGTGGCACTGGCCGTATCTGAACGCGGTGCAGCCGACATGACGAAGGTTGCAGTCGCCGTTCCCGCACTCGCAGGTGAGGCCGTCGCAGCCCGGGCAGAAGTGGCCGCCGCATCCGCACTGGCACACGCCGTTGCAGTCGATGTAGTAGCGCGGGCCCGCGCAGAACGACGTGCGGTCCGCCTTCCACCACCCGCCCATGAACGTGCCCGGCGGACACGTGTTGGAGCCGGTGATCGAGCAGCAGAACTCGGTGTAGCCGTCGCAGCACGGGGCCGAGCAGCCGCACGACCGGCCGCCACATCCGCACACTGCGGCATAGGCCGTCCCTGGCCGCAGGATGAAACGCAGCGGTGTGACGGCAAGCGCGGAGCCGACGACTGCGGTGCGGCCGATGAAGCTGCGCCTGCTCGTGCGGGCGCCGAGCGCATGGGCGGCCCGCTCGGCCAGCCGCCTGGCGTTCAGCACGCCGGTGTTCATGCCCGCGCCCCGCTGTTCAACGCGGCCGCGGCCATGGCTGTGGCGCTGATCAAGAAGACGGCGTAGACGACGCCGTGCAAGGGCGTGGCCCACGCCGCGTCGACGGGCGCCCCCTCGGACGGGCCTACCACGGCCGCGCCCAGCGCGGCCACGGCCAAGGCCGCGTCGATGGCGGCATGGGCGGCACGGGGCGGGGTCTGCTCCTTGGCCCCGAAACAGCCGCACGACGGGTCGCCCCTGCGGATGGCCAGCAGCACGTAAACGGCGAAGCCCGCGTACAGCAAGCCGACGGCGGCGGCGACGGCCCGGTTGCCGATTGAGAGTCCGGCCGCGCCGACCACGGTTTCGGTCAGGCCAAGCAGGCGACTTCGCATCGGGTCGTCGGCCGCGGCCAGCTTCACCGCGCCCGCGTAGACGAGCAGGGCACAGGCCAAGGCGTAGGCCGCGGTGATCACGAGCCCGCCCCGATGGCCAGCGACCGCACGATGGCCTCGGCCCGCGGTGCCAGTACGAAACGGCGCACATGGCTGCCCAGCACCACGTAGAGGCAGAAGGCGCGCCCGTCCTCGGTGAAGAAGGACTGAAGGCCCGACTGGCCGGGCAGCACGCGCTGAAGGGCGTTGGGCTGGAAGTCCTCTGGCGGCAGCCGGAGGGGTCGGCCTGGGCGGGCGAACAGGGGCGACCCCGCCGCGGCCGGGTCGTGCTCGAACAGGGTGACGAAGACGTCGTCGGCCGACATGAGCTCGACCGCGCCGCCGCCGTAGTCGCCCCGCTCGGCGGGCAGCGGGAAGCTGGCCGCGTGCAGGATCGGGAGGGCGGTGGCGCCCGGCTCCGGCGTGCGTCTGCGGGCCCGGCCCTCCCAGCCCGCGGGCAGGTCGACGGCCAGGCCGAAGGCGGCCAGTCGCGGCACCTAGCGCACTCCCCCGATGAGCAGTCCCGCGGCCGCGGCCACCAGTCCGGTCGTCGTGGTGAGCTGCACAGGACGGGCCCAGGCCCGCAGCCCGCGGTGCAGGTCGTTGAGTTGGCCCGGCCCCCGCACCCGCCTGCCCAGGAGCAGCGGCAGTGAGCGGCCCAGTCCGTAGGCGCTGCCCGCGACCAGACCCGCGCGCCACGAGCCTGCGGCCACGGTCAGGGCCAGAGCCAGGTAGGTGGCAGCCGTAGTGACGATGGTGAGGACGCCCGCGCCCAGTTGGACGCCGAAGCCCATGCCGTAGACCCATCCTCGGTAGCGGGTGAGCCAGTCCTCGTTGACCTGCCGACGGGGACCGGGCACGCGCCCGCCGCGGTGTGATCGCAGTTCGATCGCGGCGCAGACGACTGCGGCGGCCGCGGCGGCCGCCCACGGCCATCGGCCCGTCGGGTGCACGAGCGCGCCCACCGCGCCGCCCGCGGAGAAGACAGCCACACCGCCCGCCCACGAACCGAGGATGTGGGCCGCGACCGTGAGTCCCCATCGGTTGTTTCGAGCCCGCTCCCCGAGCGGGTGGATGCTGGCCAGCATCGACTCCCCTCAGGGCGACCAGGTCGAGCGCACGGCGGCCAGCACCGCGGCCAGCGCAGCGAGGACGGCCATCAGGCCTGGGGCGGCTCGTGGTACAGGCGGGGGTCGCCGGGGTGAATGCCGGCGGCCTCCAGCTCGCGGTCGACGTGGGCCTCGCGCTCGGCATCGCTCGACCACGGACCGGGCACCTGGGCGTCGCCCTCGGCCGCGGTGAGCAGCTCGAGCACCTGGGCCAGCGTCTGGGCCGTGCCCTCGCCGCTGACCCGGCCCGTCGCGCCCGAGACGTGCACGAAGTACGGGGCGCCGGGCACGGCGTAGTCGACCCACGCGTCGGACGACATGACCACGTCCGTCCCGTCCTGGGTCAAGGCCCGGGCCGCGCTGACGCTCTCGTCGCCCGGCCCGCGGGTGACCACCACCATGCGCCTGCCGCTACTGCCAGTCGCGGGATCGCGGACGGCGTCCCAGAACGGGCGGCACGACGTGCACCCGGTGGTGAGGAAGGCGAGCACGGTGTCGCGTCCGCCGCTGGCCGGCGCGATGGTGACGGCCTCGTCGAACGGCGTGACGCCGACGATGGCGGGCGCGGCCTGGCCCTGGGTTCGGGGCGACGGCGGACCGACCCGGACCGGGCCGTGTGTCGAGCCCGCGTGTGCAGGCGAAGGGGTGTCGTCGTCCAGGTTGACGCCCAGGTCGTGCAGTCGGCGCAGGATCTCGGCATGGCTGCGCAGCAGCCCGACGACCATCAGGGCCAGCACGGCCAGGGCGAGCGCCTCGACCGCCATCAACGCTCCCACGCCCCGCATCCTACGGCCCCGCCCGACGGCGCTCCCGAACCGCCCCCGAACGCGAACTGGAGGACATGGTGGTCTTGGGCGACCACCATGTCCTCCAGACGGGTGCTGCTCTCGTACTGCTCTGGTACTGCTCGTGCTGCGTTGTTGCGTCGTGCTAGTCGGTGACCTCGAAGGCGCCTCGCATCGACGGGTGGATCCGACAGAAGAACGTGTAGACGCCGGGTTTGTCAGGCGTCAACGTCCAGTCCACCCGTTGGGCCGGGTACAACCCGACGCCCAACTCGGAGGAGTCGAAGTCCATCACGTCATCCCAGTTGCCGTTGCCGCCGTCGGCGATCGGGTAGTCCACCTTCGTGGGACCGGTGCACGGGACCCGACAACTGGTGACGGTGTGCCACATGTAGTCGGCCGTGTCCGCGTTCACGAACTTCAGCGGCGATGCCTTCTTCACCTGCGGCAGGCCGTTGACCGCGACCACGCCGAGGTCGGCTGCGCCGTAGGTGAACCCGCCCATGTCAATCTCGCTCAGCGCCTGACCCTTCTTGGTGGTCAGAGCCGGGCAGTTGTTGAGGGCGGTGCAAGGACCGTGGTTGACGTTCTCCTGGTACCGGGTGTGGGTGATCTGGCCTCGGGTGCACAGCGTCGTGGCCGAGGGGGTGCAGGTCGCCGTGAACCCGGCGGGGTTCTTCGCCTTGGTGGAGTAGCCGTCCACGATCTTGGTGGCCGGGTTGAACGGGTCGATGCCGCTGGTGTCGCCGGGGGCGACCCACGTCATCACGATGCCCATGTTCTCGTACCAGGACGAGAAGTCCGAGTCATAGGTGGCGTTCAGGCGGATGGTGTCGCCCTCCTTGAGGAGGATGCCCCACCCGATGTCCTTGCTCGCCGCGGTCATGGAGAAGTCCCATGACGTGGGCTCGCCGCCAGGCTGCGTCCCGTCGCCCTTCCAGTAGATGCCCTCGGACGTGAGGATCGGCTTCTCCACGCCGTCACGGACGATGGAGATCTTGTCGTCCAAGCCGCCAGGGTGGAGGTGGCCGCCCATCACGACGAGCGTGCCGGTCTTGGTGTCGCCCAAGAACCCTGCTGGCACCTTCCAGTCCATGCCCTTCACGTTCTTCGGCTTGCCCTGCTGGGCTGACACGTTGCCCAGTGAGTTGTACCGGGCGCAGTTCTGAGCCGGGAACGAGCACGTGAGCTTGCCCGTCTTCGGGTCGGGGGTGCCATGACCCCGCTGCACGTTGTAGATGGGGTTGAACGGATAGGTCTCCGTCTCGGGGTCGAACTTGCTGCCGCCCACGTCCAGCCAGATGTTCTTGGTGTTCTGGAGCAAAGGCTTCCCGTTGGGCTGGAGAGCCTCGGCGTCAGTGGCCGCGACGTAGTCGATGTCGTAGATGATCCAGACGACCGTCGGCTTGGCCGTGGCGTTGTGGATCATGTGGAGCAGGCCCCACGTGTCGTCCTTCTGGACCTTCATGCCGTAGCCCTTGGGCCAGAACGGGATCGTCTTCTCCTCGCCCGAGGCCATGAAGGGGCCGCTGCCGTAGCTGCGACCCAGGTTGAGCCACGTGGCGTGGTGCAGGTGGAGCTGCTCGACCGGCGGGGCGTAGCCCGACGAGTCGATCAGGTTGGGCTTGAAGCGGGTGATGTACCCGTCGTAGGCAGGCTTCTCAATGGTGGTGGGCTCGATCAGCAAGTCGTTCTGACCGGGCTTGACCGGAAGCGGGCCGAAGACGAACCGGAGTCGCTTGCACTTCGCCCCGTAGTAGTTCGGGACGTCGAACGAGCTCTCAGGGTCGCACGGCCGGGCGGGTACCTGCTCGATGAAGCCGGCCTCAGGGACCGGGGTTCTCGGTTCGTCCGCCTGAACGCCCGCAGCAGCAAGCCCCAGTAGGGCAAATGCCACGAGCAGCACGACGCGTACGCGTCGTCGATTGGAACGGCCAGCCAACGTCTTCTCCCCTCCGTCGGGCCTCGGTGGCCCGGCAGTCGTCGATGCCGATTGCTGGCCACGCCGGATGCCAGTGGCTTCGACGGAGGAGGGCGGGTGCAGAGCGCGGTGGCGTGGCCAAGCTCGCGACAGAATTTACTTGCCGCGTGCAACGAGTTTCGGGAGGTTCGTTCGAAGTCCTTCTGCAACATGGGAGAAATCTGAACCCTTGTCCGGTGTCGTCGCCGTGCGTGGCGCGCCAGCCACCTGCCCGCCTCGGCGCCTGCCGGCCATGGGGAAATCGTTCAGATCTTGCAGGAGTCGTGCAGGCCCGGCGAGAAGCCTGCCTCGACGGTTTCGAAGACCGCGGCCCTGCACCATCGGCGGGTGTGCTCCCCTCTCGGGGCGGCGCCCAGCCAGGCCTCTCCCCGCCGCGAACGCGAATGCCGCCGACTGGGGGTCGTGCGCCGCGGCGGCGTTCGGCTGTGGTTTGAGCAAGGGGGAGACTGTGAAGCAGGCGATCACTGTCGCATTGGCGTTGGTCCTCGGGGCCGTGGGCCTGGCCTTTCCGGCCCGGGCGGCCAACCTGGGGACGGGCCAGTGCGCGCCCGCGGCCCACCCGGGTGGCGAGTGGCGCTCCTATGGCGGCAGCCTGGCCAACCAGCGCAACCAGACGGCTGAGACCAAGCTCAACCCGTCGACGGTGGCCAACACGGCCAAGGCGTGGTCGTTCAACATCGCCGACGAGGCCCAGGCGGGCGTGCTCGGCGGCGGCACCCTCCAGAACACGCCCGTCGTGGCCGACGGCTGCGTCTATCTCGCCAGCAGCTCGGGCTTCGTGTTCGCCGTCAACGCCGACACCGGTGAGCGGGTGTGGACCTCGCCCAAGATGCCCGGCTCGGCCGCGGGCACGTTGCTCGGCGGCGTGATCACGGGCTCGCCGTCGGTCTCCGGCGGCAAGGTCTACGTCGGCGTGTCCCGCCTGAACGACCCGTTCGTGGCCGCCCTCGACCAGAAGACGGGCGAGATCCTGTGGATCGCTCCGACCCTCGATCCGGCCAAGAAGAACGACGCCTACCGCATGACGATCATCGCCTCGCCGGTGGTGGTCAACGGGATGATCTTCCAAGGGATGATGGGCGACGAGAACTCGGCCGGCTCGCGAGGCGGCTACGCCATCCTCGATGCCGCGACGGGCAAGCTGCTCGACCAGGAGTTCACCATCTCCGACGCCGAGTACGCGGCGGGCTACCGCGGCGCATCGGTGTGGTGCACGGCCGCGGCCGACGCGGCGGCGGGCTTCGTCTACGCCTGCGGCGGCAACCCGGCCAGCAAGCAGGAGGAGGCGCGCTACGCCAACGCCCTGCTCAAGATCGACATCAGGCGAACGCTCGCGGGCGGCGCGGCCAACCCGGCCTTCGGCAAGATCGTGGCCGCCTACAAGGGCAACTACGACCAGTACTACCCGGGCCTCGACCGCCAGCCCGCGTGCGACCAGGTCCCCACGACGGTGGTGTGGAGCCCGACCTGCGTGCAGATGGACCTTGACTTCGGCGCCTCACCCAGCCTCTACAACATCGACGTGGCGGGCACGCCGGTGCAGGTCCTCGGCGACTTGCAGAAGGCGGGCATCTACCACGCCGTCTACGCCGACTCCATGCAGTTGGCGTGGAACACGGTGGTGGGCACGCCCGGTCCCGTCTACAACGCGGGCTCGCCCGCGGTCGACGGCTCGAACGTCTATGTCGGCGCCAGCCTGCCGACCCAGGTGTTCGGCTTGTCCAACGACCGCGGCCGCTACCGCTGGGTGACGCCCATCGCCACTGGTGCGCCGATTCACTTCGAGTCGGTGTCCACCGCCAACGGCGTCGTCTACGAGATCGACAACTCGGGCGTGCTCAACATCTTGGACGCGGCCACCGGCGTGCCGGTGAAGCAGTTCGTGCTGTCCGCTGATGTGGGCGCCCCGGCCAACAGCCAGAGCAGCCAGGGCGTGTCCATCGCCCGGAACACCATCTACGCCGCCTCGTCCTCGTACGTAGTGGCCTATCGCTGAGAGGCCTCGTGCCCCGACCCTGGACCCGCACCCTCGTCGCCGTCGCAGTCACCGTCCTGGCCGCAGGCGTCATCGTCCAAGTCCCCGCCACCGCGGGCGCAACCTGCACGCCCGGGGCTGACACCAGCCCCGGCGGGCAGTGGCCCCGCATGGGCTACGACTTTGGTCAAACCAGGCATCAGCCTGCCGAGCACACCATCGGCAGGCTCCAGGCCCCGCTTCTGCAACCAGCGTGGACGTTCTCGGTGAACGACGCCACGGGCACGCAGTTCAACGAGGTCACCGGCTATCCGATCGTCGCCGACTCGTGCCTGTTCGTCGGCTCCAACGGCGGGCCCGGCAAGCCGGGATGGGTCTTCGCCCTCAACGCCGATGGCGGCGACGTGGTGTGGAAGCGGCAGTTGTCGGACGGCGTCTACAGCACGGTCGCGGTCGATGCCGGGATCGTGTACGCCTACGTCTCGCGGATCGGATCGCCGTATCTGGTCGCGCTCGACGAGCGCGACGGCCGAGTGCTGTGGCAGACCACGGTCGACAGCCAGCCGGGCACCGACGCGGTGGCCAGCCCCATCGTCTATGACGGCATGGTGTGGGTCGGGGTGTCCGGCTCCGCGGCCGAGGGCGACGACGCCACCCGCTTCGACTTCCGCGGCGTCAGCGTGCTGGTGCAGGCGGGTGCGGCGGGCGGGCGTGTCCTGGCGCACACCTATTCGATTCCCGACGACCGGTGGAAGCAGGGCACGGCCAACGCGGGCGGGGCCATCTGGTCGACCATCTCGATCGACGCCGACCCGTCGTCGCCCACGCGTGGCTTCGGCTTCGTCGGCACGGGCAACCCGTTCAACTACGACAGCGAGGACCCCAACACCAACGCCGTTCTGAAGATCGACCTGCGGCGCACGGTCGGCGGCATGCAGAACCCGGCGCTGGGATCGATCGTCGGGTCGTACAAGGGGGACGTCGAGGAGTACTTCCCGGCCTTGTCCGACAAGGCTTCTTGCGACGAGAACGACCCGGTCGGGCTGTTCCTCGCGGGCTTCGAGTGCGGGCGGCTGGACCTCGACTTCGGCGCCGCACCCAACTTGTTCGTGGACCGGCTGGGCAGGCGGACGGTCGGCGTGGGCCAGAAGTCCGGCGTCTACCACGCCTTCGACCCGGTGACCATGCAGCCCCGCTGGAAGCAGTTGATGGGCGTGCCCTCCGCGGTGGGCGGCATTGTGGGCACGGCTGCCTTCGACGGCACCGCGCTCTACGTCCCCCACTCCATCGCGGGCTACCTGGCCGCGCTGGACAGGGACACGGGCACGCCGAAGTGGGCCTCGCCCTCGGCCGACGGCGTGCACTGGGGCAACCCGGTCACGTCGGCCAACGGCGTCGTGTACTCGGTCGACCTCAAAGGGTTCCTGGACGCGTACGACTCGGGCACCGGCGCCCCGCTGCTGCACCGGCCCATGTCGGTCGGGGCCAACACGGGCGCGGCGCCCACCTTCTCGTGGGGCGGCGTGTCCGTGGCCCACAACACCGTGTATGCGAGCGTGGGCGTGGGCCTGACGTCGGCGGCCGCGGGCCTGCCCGCCATGCCGGACGGGTTCGTCATCGCCTTCCGGCCCGCCCGGACGCTGTGAGCGTGAGGGTTGTGAGGGTTGTGGGAGTAGGCCGGTTGCGCGCCGTCGTCGGCGTGCTGGTCGTGGCCGTCGGGGTTGGTGGCGGCGTGGCGCGAGCCGACCAGGCCGGCGTCTCCGCTTCGGTGGTGGCCGGGCCTGGGTCGGGCCGTGCGGGCCGCTACACCACCGACACCGTGCCGCTGGTGCGGGGGGCGGGCGCCAGCCTGGTCAACGCCGACATCACCTGGCACGACGTGGTGTCGGCCGACTTCGGTCCCGACGACTCGCCGTGGTGCGGGGTCGTCGACCCGGCCAGGCCCGAGTCGCCCGCCAACCCTCGCCTGTACCCGCTGGGCCGGTGCCCGCTGTTCCGGGCCGAGGGCACGCCCGGCGCGGGCGGCAGCAGCGCCATCCAAGGCTTGGGCGGTCTGGTGGCGGGGCGGGTCTACGCCTTTCGCTGCACCCTGGTCCCCGGCATGCAGGGCCATTTCATCGTCACCGACAACCCCCAATCGAGCAGTCCCCAATCGAGCAGTCCCGAATCGAGGAGCTGACATGCGTCGCAGAATTCTCTCGCTGGCCGCCGCCGCCGTGCTGGTGGGCTTCACCGGAGGAGGCTTCGGCGCCCCGGCCCACGCGGCCGAGCTCCAGTTCGTGACCGGGCCCGGGAGCCAGATCACCAACTACACGGTGCCCGCCCTCGTCATCCATGCGGGCGACACGGTGACCTACACCAACGTCGACGTGGCCCCGCACGACGTCGTGTCCACCCGCATCGGCCCCGACCGCCCGTGGTGCGCATCGGCCGGATTCACGCCGGGCACGTGCCCGCTGGTGTGGACGCCGCTGCAAGGGTTGGCCGGGTCCTCGAAGATCTACGGGCTGGAGAGCCTCAAGCCGGGCGACCAGGTGCCGTTCCACTGCACCGTGCACCCCGGCATGCAGGCCACCCTGGTGGTCCTCCCCGTCTAACCCCCACCCGCCCGGCCTTTGCTTTGCCGTCTGGAGGACATAGGTACCCGCTGGGTGTGCCTATGTCCTCCAGTCGCGTGAGGGCAGGGCCGACCGACGGTTGCGGTCAGGCGAGGGCGCCCGCGGGCAGCGGGTTCTTGCCGGGCAACGCGCCCTCGGATCGGTAGGGGCGGAAGCGCACGAAGGCAGACCGGTGGTGGAACGGCTTGGCCAAGTCGGCGTCGATAGCGTCGGCATGGGCCGGCGCCTGACGGCCGTAGGCGTAGGTCGACAAGGCCTTGGTCGACTCCCAAATCGAGCAGGTCGACACGAATGGCGGCCGGGCCCAGGCCGTGCCCCAGACGAAGCCGGGAGCAACGATGGCGCTGCCGGACGCCTTGGCACTGGCCCGCAAGAATCGCCGGGCCTGCGTGAGTCGCAGTTGGCCGAGCGTCAGCACCACAGCCGGGCCGTCATGCTCTACCGACCGCTCGTGGGGCAGGTCGTCCGACAGTCCCGGCCATGACCCGAATGATCGCAGCGGCTCGAGGCGGACGTGCCATCCATGGGCCAGACGCTGGGCCAGGGGATGGTCGGCGTTGAAGCGGTCGATGGCGTCGTCGTCGTCCCAGAACGAGAGCAGCACCAAGCGGCCGAAGGTGGGCGTGGGCAGGGTCTTCGGGCTGAGGGGGGCGCCGACGCCAACGTTTGCCTGGCGCAGCCCCTTCACCGAGCCAGGCCGAGGCGGACGGACCAGCGCGGCCGCCACCGCGGGGACACCGATGTCGGCGACATGCACGGACACCACGCCGCGACCGTTGAGATCGGCCATGGACACTCCAATCGGGTTGGGGACAACCGGGTCGAAACGTACCCCGCGCCGACGGCTCGCCGCCGTGGTCGTTGGTCACACGCGGGCCGCGAGCGGACAACCGAGACCCGCCGACGAGGTCGAGGCGCGCGCTCAGATCGCTTCGCCCCGATCGTGCGCTTCAGCGCCTGAGCCTGCTCACGCTGAGGTGCACCCGTGCGGACCACAACGCTGTTCGCCCTCGTGCTGCGCCCGCACTTCGTACGGCGGCGGCAACGCAAGTCCGAAGCGGGCACACAGGAGCGGCACGTCGTGGCGGTCAACCGGACGCGGGGCGTAATCGCTGTGCCACCGCAGCGACCACTCCGGCGCTTCGCACCGAACAGCAGTCGCGGCGATGACGCCTTCACCTTCGAGCGCCGTTGCGGGAAAGCGGTGTCCCGCAGCGACGCTCCCGTAGTGGAAAGACCCGTCGGGGAGCGGCTCGTAGAGGTGAAGGTCGACACGTCGGCTGCCGCCGTCGTGGACGACGAAGTTCCATGGCCGGTCGCCGGGCCACGGGAAGAGCCGGTCGATCCTGATCTCCGCGAGCGCGGCGATGAGCGGCTCCAAGTCTGTTGCGGGCAGCCACAGGTCCAGGTCCGAGTGCTCACGAGTCTGAGCGCGTAGCAGGGCGTCGATACCCCAGCCGCCGCCGACACAGGCGGCCACGCCCGCAGCCGCCAACGCCTCGAGTATGGCTACGGCCTCAGAGGAAGTCATGACGTGAACGGCCATGAGGGCGAATCCTTCCCCTCTCTATGGCACGAGGACGAAACCCTCGTGCTTGAAGTCGCGGTCGAAGGCAAACGCGCGATCGAGGTCCGAGTCTCGCATGAGCTGAAAGCTCACCCAGTCGACGAAAGACACGTGCCTTCGAAGGCCCGCTAGGTACGCCGCCACCGCCCGCCGGTGGAGCACCTCGTCGACGAACATCACAGTGAGCGCCGGGATGAACGCATCGAAGAGCGTGCGCACGGCGGCTGCACCAAGGCGCCGCTGCACAAGGGCCGCCGTCTCCACGACGATGTAACTGTGCGTGACGAGGACATCCGTCTCGTCGGGCCCTGCGCTCAAGAGCCACGCGCCAGCACTGCCATGGTTGTCGTCGTCCTCGTCCAGCAGTGCATAGAGCGCGGACGTATCGACGAAAGTCCTCATGCCTTGAACGCGTCGGCGAGATGGGCGTCGTGGTCTTCGCTCACATTGCTGCGCCCGGACCGGTAGCCACCGATCGACCGCATGGCGCGCTGGCGGCGCACGTCGCTCGGCCCCTGGCTGAGATATTGGTCGAGGGCCTGGCGGATGATCTCGGCGATGGAGACCCCACGCTGGCCAGCCTCCCGCTTCAACGCGCGAGCCTGTTGCTCCGTAAGTTGCAGCTGCGTGCGTATCATGCTGCATGTTAGCACTCAGTGCTTCACTGCTAACAGATGGTGGCCTCCTGTTCTGAATCGCGGGGTCCCCCGCGAGCGCGCAACCGGTGGTCGGCGGCTCGTCGCACGACGCGTGGCGGGTCGGCACTGAAGTGGGCGAGTTGGTAACCAGAGATGGTTGAATCCGAACACCCATGCGGTGGTCGACCTCCGCGCGCTGACGCCGCCGACATGGTCATCCGCCGCGGTTCCGGCGATCGGTAGGGCGCTCCGGGCGCCGCAGGGCGTAGCGTCTGCCTCGACAACCCGCACCGGGGAGGGCAAATGTCCACTCTGATACTTACCGACAGCGGCCTCGAGACCTGGCTGGCGTTCCACCGCGGCGTCGCTCTTCCGGACTTCGCCGCCTTCCCGCTCCTCGACAACGCCGACGGCCGAGCGCTCCTCGGCGAGTACTTCCGCGACCACATGCGGATCGCGGCGCGCGCCGGTTCGCCTCTCGTGCTCGAGACGCCCACTTGGCGTGCGAACGCGGACTGGGGTGCCCGTCTCGGGTACGACGCAGTGGCGCTCGACCGCGTCAACCGTGACGCAGTCGCATTTCTCAGGGACCTCGGGCTGGAGTTCGGGGATCTCGAGTTGACCGTCAGCGGCCTCTTGGGTCCGCGTGGCGACGGCTACAACCCCGAGCAGTTGCTCACGCCCACAGACGCGGCGGCATACCACCGGGCGCAGATCGGGTCGTTCGTCGCGGCGGGCGCCGATCGGGTCACCATGCTCACCGCAACCCACGCCGGCGAGGCGAGCGGCGTCGTTCAGGCCGCGGCCGAGGCCGGGATACCGGTGGTGATCGCATTCACGGTCGAGACCGACGGCCAGCTCCCCAACGGGCAGCCACTTCACGAGGCCATCGAGGAGGTCGATGCGGCGACGAGCGCCGCTGCCCTGCATTTCGGCGTCAACTGTGCCCACCCCGACCACTTCAGCGGCGCGCTGGACGCGGCCCCGGCGGCGATCAGCCGCATCGCGCTGCTTCGGGCCAACGCGTCTCGTGCCAGCCACGCTGAGCTCGATGAGGCCGAGGAACTCGACGACGGGGATCCGGTCGAGCTTGCGGGCCTCTACGCTCGGCTGCGCGACCGACATCCGCACCTTCAAGTGCTCGGCGGGTGTTGTGGCACCGACGCCCGCCATGTGGAGGCCATCGCCCAAGCCTGCGTGACGACGGCTTGACACGACACCGCCCGTCCCCGGGCTCGGATTCGGGGCTCCCGCGAGCCGCAGCACAACTACTCCCCCAGCAGCGCACGGGCGGCCTGCGACGACGCCAGCTTCGGTGAGCCTTTCGAACACGTCCGCAACTGGCGCATGAGACGCGCCGGTCACAAAATACAGCCCGAGCCCGCCCATTACGAACACCCCAGCGCCGGTTGACGGCCACAAATCCTTCTGGCGCGGAGTGGCTTTTTCCAGCTGACCGTGTCCGTCGGCCACAGCACGAGCGGCGGGCATTCCAACTGGAGCGGCCGACGCGGGCGCCACGACCATTCTGGGCACCTTTTCTTCGCACTGGGGCAAGAAAAGGTGCCGAGAAACTGGAAATCCGCCGACGGTACTGGTGAAACCGGTGACCGCGCCGGGGCCTTACGTCGGTGCGACCGCTCCCGACGGGACAGGGAAGACTGGCGCGATGAAGATCCTGTCGGAACGGCAGTGCCGCGACTTCGTCCACGACGGCTTCGTGCTCGTCGAGGGGGTCTTCGATCGCGGGGTCGCGGAAGCGGGCTGCGAGGTGGTTTGGGACGCAATCGGTCGTCACGCCCGAGGCTGGTCCTCACCCGAGCACCCCGTCGCCTGGTTCGACAACTTCGTCCACCTCCAATACGGGTGGCGCGATGGGCCGTTCGCCCAAGCCGGGACCTCGAGGCTCCACGGGATCTTCGACGACCTACTCGGGCCTGGGCGCTGGAGGTGGGACCACGGGTTTGGATGGTGGCCGGTGCTGTTTCCGGGCTTTGCCGCCAACAAGGCTGTCAGGGATCTCGGCTGGCACGTGGACAGTGACGACGACCACCCCACGCTCCGCGTCCCCGAGAAGGCCGTGGTGGCGATCTTTTACTTCTCTGACGCCGGAGAAGGCGACGGCGGGACCGCGGTGTTTCGCGGGTCCCACCTCGAAGTTGCGCGTCTACTCGCTGACGCTGACCCGCTCGCACTGAAACACGAGGACGTCCGTCCACGCCTCCCACGCCCGTCCAGCGACGAACACGTCTTGGAAGTCACCGGTAACGCGGGCGATGTGCTGTTCGCGCACCCCTTCCTCGTCCACGCGAGCAACCGGAACACCGGCAGCCGCGTCCGCTTCGCGTGCAACCCGCACGTCGACCTGCTCGATCCACTGGACTTAGAGCGCGCCGAGGCCGAACAGTCCTTGGTCGAGAGAGCGGTGACACTGGCGCTCGGGGCGAGATGATGCCCACCCGCGCCACTGCGCGCGGACATTGCCGTAACAGTCGAGCGCAGCAGTCCCACCCGCCCATAATCGGAACACCCCTGTGCCGGTGAAACGTCTCCCAATCGTGCTGAGCCGCTCAACACGGTGATTCGCCAGGGGCCGGCCGAGAGGTGTGGCTCCCATCGATTCTCAGATGCCCCGCGCGCCGGTCCTGCTCCACCTTGACTGCCGCTCACACAGCTCGGGCGAGGTGCTTCGCCGGTCGTCGTATGGACTCATCCGCTCCCCGACAGGTGGGGCCTTCCGCGACCGCCCAGGGCAGACGCGGCGGCGAGTCACGGTACGAGGGCACGAAGGCGTGCCTTGCGACGAGCATCCGGCGGATCGAGCGGCATACACGAGCGGCAAGGACAACCTGGTCGCTCGGCCGACGCCCCGCCCGGTCGTGAATCGAGTTGCCGCGGGCGGCGAGGTCAACGCAACTCCGTGATGTGCTGTGAGACTGGTTGCATGCAAGTGCCCCGTCCCCGGGCTCGTGGCCCGATGGCGACTTGGGAACGCGTGCTCGGCCTGTTCGCGATCGGAGACCTAACGCGGAGCCCGCAGCCGGTGATCGGCGGCTGGTCCCACAATGTGTGGCGCGTCAGCACCGCAGTGGGCGAGTTCGCGATCAAGGAAATGGTGCACAATCCGCAGCCCTGGTGGACGGAGCAGATAACCGCGGCCATCAACTTCGAGCTGCGGGCGTGGGGAAATGGCGGAATTCCAATGGCAGAGCCCATCGCCGATGCGGCTGGCGACTACCTCCCGTTAGTCGTAACGGATGGATGGACGCGGCGATACCGCTGCCACCGATGGGTTGCCGGACGGCCGTGCGTCGACGAGGCCCCTTCGGTTGAGCGGTCGAGGCAGGTGGGTGCCACCGTGGCGAAGCTGGTAAATCTGGATGTTCCAGGCGGCTCCACGCGCACGGACCTGGCCTGGAACGCTCTCGAGGCTTACGAGGCCACGGTGACCGAGGCCAAAGCGCGACGCCTCGACTGGGCGCCGCTTCTCGCCGATCTGCGCTCCGGCGTCGACCAGCTCCGCGCGCAGTTCGACGAGCTCGCCGATGGTGACCTCCCCATGCTGTTCCTGCACCGGGACCTCGACCCGAGGAACACAGCACGCAGTGCGGACGGCGAGCTCGTCGTCTTTGACTGGGACTACGCGGGCCCGAGGCTCGTCGCCAGCGAACTCCTCACCGCCGCCCTTTCGTTTGCAGGCGGCGCCGCGGATGGCGACGACCAGTGCGTGGTCGCCACGTTCGACTCGTACCTCGCCACCGCCGCGCCGGTTGACTTCAGAGGTGCAGCGCCGCCACTCGCCGAAGAGGCGTTCCGGTGGATGATGCTCAACGCCTGGCGTGCGCTCGGCCACCGAGGTGCAAGTCCGGAACAGGCGGAGTTCGCAGGGTCACTCGTTCGCTCGCTGGCATCGACCTGGCTCGACCTCCGCGCCAGCCTCGAACGGTGGGAGGCAGCGCTGACGGCCGGATAAGGGGCCCACGGGTGTTCGCACGGCAGTCACAAGCGCCCATAATCCGAACACCCCGTGTCGGTGGAACGTCCCCGTGCTGGTGGAGGGCCGCCGATCGTGCTGCTCGCCAACACGGCCATCCGGCGGGGCGACGGCGACCTAGAGGCATCAAGGCCGCCACGGGTCGCCCGGCCGCGAGATCACCACGTGCGCATCGAAAGACGGTTCCTTAGACCTTTCTCCCTGCGAAGGCGAGAAGCTTGTCGGCGGCGGACGCGTTCGGGGCCGCCGGCTGCTCGGCATCAAACACGCCCGGTGCGCGGAAGTCCGGGGTGATGAGCTGGCGACCAATGGCGAGCGCGGTCTCGAGGAGCTCGTCGTCGTCCACCGTCTGGCCGGTCGCCTTGGCAATGTCGAGCGCGTGCGTCATGACATCCATCACGGCGATGTTCAGGGCGACGCCCGCCGGCATCTCCCCAAAGGGCAGCTTGACCATCTTCTCCAGGGCCCCCTCACCGCTGAACGCGCGACGCGCCCGGTCGGAAGCCGTGTGGAACGCGCCCTTGTAGTCATTACCGAGGTTGTCGCCGCCCATCAGCTCCCCAAGGCGGCTATCGGGGACAGAACCCTGCTCGACGCACTCTGCGAACATCGTCGCCCCGCCGACCACGTGATTGATCACGTCACGCACCGTCCATTCCGTGCAGGGCGTGGCGTTGCCCAACTCGGGCGGGTCGACGTTGTCGACGACCGCCCCTGCGCAATCGAGCACCTTCTCCATCGTCGGCAGCAGATCCATGGGTCACCCTCCGAGTCGCTTGTGCTGAGTTCTACTCGAAGTTCGCCTTCGAAGCACCGCAGTCACGCGGGGAACGAGCCCCACAGTCAAAGTGCGCCGACTTCCTTCGACGCGCCTGGTCGCCACCCATACGCCTGACGGCTACGTCCCATCGCATGGCGTAACAAGTACGTCCGAAGCCGGACTGCAAGAGGTCACGACAGCAGTTGGGCAGAGAGGCGGGTACGTCAAGCGGGACACTGAAGGTGCACGGATCACCTCGCCGCCGCTGGCTGACCCGAACGGGCGCCGCCCAGGGCGCACGCGCGGGGGTGTTCGAACAATGACACTATCGGCAGTCCCAACGGGATTCGAACCCGTGTCTCAACCTTGAGAGGGTTGTGTCCTAGGCCTCTAGACGATGGGACCGGGAGCGGGAGGCCCGCGTTGACCGAGGCGTCAGGGTAGCAAACGCCGCCCGCGCCACCCCATCCCATCCCGCCTCCGGCCAACCCCGCCGGACTGGAGGACATGGGCTGCGGAAACCGCAGGGTATGTCCTCCAGACGGGTCCGGGTCCAGGCCGGCGCCGGGGCGGGGGCCGGTGTCGGGACGAGCGCCCGCCGGAAGCCAGGTCGGTCGGGCGCCCGCCCGGAACCAAGCCAGATCGGGCGCCCGCCGGAAGCCCAGCCGGGTCGGTCCGGCAATCGACCGGAAAGCCGTGTCAGTCGCGGGGGTGCAGGTCCAACGCCAGCGAGTTGATGCAGTAACGCTGGCCCGTGGGCCCGGGGCCGTCGTCGAAGACGTGGCCGAGGTGGCCCCGGCAACGTCGGCACACCACCTCGGTCCGCGTCATTCCGTGCGAGCGGTCCTCGACCGTCTCGACCGCCTCCGCCACCGCGGGCTCGGTGAAGCTGGGCCAGCCCGAGCCGGACTCGAACTTGGTGGCCGCGTCGAACAGTACGGCTCCGCAGCCCGCGCAGCAGTAGGTGCCGTCGTCATGGGCGTCGACGTACTTGCCCGTCCATGGCCGCTCGGTCGCCTTCTCCCTGAGCACGGCGTACTGCTCAGGCGTCAACTCGGCCCGCCACTCGTCGTCCGTCTTCATGGTCCCAGCTTCGCACGCGCCCGGAGCAAGCCGCGCTGCGCAGAAGCGCACGACCCGCGGACGCTTCGCGCTCAGGCGCTTCGGCTACCAGTTGAACCCGGCCGGATACGTCACCGACGCCAGAACCTGTTGGCCCGCCGGATTCGGGTGGAAGTAGTCCCACGTACTGACCTGGCTGAGCACGAACTGGTAGTTGAACACCGCGTTCCCGTCGAACTTGCAGTTGGCGCCGTAGGCCGTGCACGCCTGCGCGAGCTGGGTGTTGAAGTCGACGACCCGCTGACGCACGCGGGCCCGGCGGTCGACGTCGGCCTGGGCCGTCGACTGCGGGTTGGCGAGCATCGACTGGCAGATCTTGAACCCGCTCCACGCACTGCGGGCCGACGAGTTGTCCTTGCCGATGAACCACAGGCGCTGGACGTCGGGCACGCTGGCGATGAACACAGCCGCGTTGGGCAGACCCGACTTGATGGTGTTCAACGCCGCGTCCAACTGACTGCGGTACGTCGACACCGCGGTCATGGTCGACTCGGACGACGTGCACGCGTCGTTGGCGCCCATGAGGATGGTCACGTACTCGACGCCTTGACCGACGGCAGTCTGAGCCTGGCCGTTGAGGTCGGCCATCTTGGCGCCGGTCACCGCGTCGTTCAGGTTGTGGCCCGCGATCGCCGCGTTCTTGGCGTTGATCCGCAGGTAGTGAGAATTGACGCTGGCGTAATCGCCGGTCGACCACGAGCGGGCCGTGCAGTCCGCAAACCAGCCGCAGGCGTTGAAGCCGCGCGTGATGGAGTCGCCCAACGACGCCATCGAGTTGGGGATGGGCGGCACCGCCCCCGCGGGCGAGGGCATGGCCAGCACGCCAACCATGGTGATGACAGCGGCCAGGCCGCAGAGAAGTCGTCGCATGATGCTCCCAACTGTCGTGGCGGTTCCGCCTGCCGCCTGGCAGAGAGCGCCCCGCCGCGGAACATCGGAGCGGTCAGGCGAGCGGAACGGACGACTTCGGGCCGGACACGGGCACGGTAAGACGAGGGTCAGCCGCAAGCAACGAAAACCCCCTCATCGGGGGGTCGATTTCTCGACGAGCGACGGGCACGACTGCGTCGACGAACGACCTCGACCGACTCGACCGGCTCGGTCGGGCTGCGCCTCCCGCGCCCTCCACAGCACGCCGGCTGCGGAGAACGCGAGGAGCGATCAGCGCTCGGGGGGGAGGACTCGAACCCCCAATGACAGGGCCAGAACCTGTTGTGTTGCCGATTACACCACCCCCGAATGGGCGAGTGGTCAGTGTAGCCAGTCGACCGAGACGGCCGACACGTTGCGCACCCGCCGGTCGATCCCGGCCACCCGCCGGAACCCGATGACCCGCCCCAAGGCCACGGCCACCGTCTCCTTGGCCAGATACGGCAGCTTCCCCATCCCGTGGATGGGCGATGCGCGGGCAGGCGACGTGTACGCGGTCAGCCCCAGTTCGTCGGCCATGGCGCGGATGCGCAAGGCATGGAACCCGTCCGACACCAGGATCACCCGACTGACATGCCGTCGCTTCAAGAACGCGGTGGCCGACGCCAGCGACTGCCACGAGTTGCGGCCCGACACCTCTCGCAGGATGGCCGAGTCCGGCACCCCGCGACCCACCAAGTACTCGGCCGACGCCCTCGCCTCGGTGTAGCCCGACGTGTCGTTGGGCAGCCTGCCGCCGGTCACCACCAACGTGTCGGCGTAGCCCTTGCGGTACAACGCAACGGCATGGTCGAGCCGGGCCCGCAACACCGGCGACGGCTTGCCCTGATACTGCGCGGCGCCGAACACGACGATGGCCTGGGCCCGCCTGGCCTCGTCACGCCGAGACACCGTCCACACCTGCACGAAGGTGACGGCCAGATAGGCCAGCACCGCCATCACAGCCAATGCGGCCAAACGGATGCCCCAGCGCAACACGGTCCGAAGAGTCCGAAACTCGGGCCGACGCGCCGACTACGGCGCCAGCCGGGCGCGGGCTGCGACCAACCGGGACAGCACTCGCTCCCGGCCGAGCAAGGCCAGCGACTCGAATAGAGGCGGGCCCACCGCCTTGCCGGTGACGGCCACGCGGATGGGCGCCTGGGCCTTGGCCAGCCCCAGGCCGCGGCGTTCGGCGATGGCCCCGGTGGCCTCGTGCAGCGCGGCTGCGTCCCACGCGCACGACCCGTAGTCGGACAGCGCGTCCTCCAGGATGGGCCCGGCCACATCGGCCCGCTTGGCCATGTGCTTCTCCCAGTCCCGCTCGTCGAGCACAGGCGGCTCGACGAAGAAGAAGTCGACCATGCCGGGCACGTCGGCCAGGGTGTGGGCCCGCTCCTGCACCAGCGGGGCAATGGCCTCGAACACCGACCGCTCCCACGCCAGACCGGCCTTGTCCAAGAAGGGCGCCGACTGCTCCACGAACGCGGACGGCGACAGCGCGGCGATGTAGTGCTGGTTGAAGTGCAGCAGCTTCTTCTGGTCGAAGAAGGCAGGCGACGAGTTCACATCCTCCAGCCGGAACTCGGCCGTCAACTCCTCCATGCTGAGGAACTCGCGGTCGCCGCCCGGGCCCCATCCCAACAGGGCCAGGTAGTTGACCATGGCCTCGGGCAGGTAGCCCTCGTCGCGGTACAGCTCAAGCTCCACCTTGTCCTCGGGCCTGCGCTTGGAGAGCTTGCGCCGCTTCTCGTTGACCAGCACCGGCAGGTGGGCGAACACCGGCTCGGGCAGGCCGCCGCCGCCGAGGGCCCGCCACAACAACAGGTACTTGGGCGTGTTGGGCAGATGCTCCTCGCCCCGCACCACATGGGTGACCCGGTTGTCGACGTCGTCCACCACGTTGGCCAGTATGAACAGCGCGCCTCCATTGCCCCGGACCAACGGGAAGTCCTCGATGGACGAGTGCTCGAAGGTGGGCTCGCCTCGCACCAGATCGTGCACCACGACGGCGCCGTCGTCGGGCACGCGGAACCGCAGGGCCCGGCCCGGTCCCTGGGTCAAACCGCGGTCCCGGCAGAAGCGGTCGTATCCCTTGTTCTGATCACCGGTGCGGGCCACCACGTCGTCGCGCGTGCAGTCGCAGTAGTAGGCCAGGCCGTCGGCGAACAGCTTCCCGGCCGCGTCGGCATACAGCTCGGTGCGCTCCGACTGTCGGTACTGCTCGTCCCAGTCCAGCCCCAGCCAACGCAGCGAGTCGTAGATGCCGTCGACCCACTCCTCCCGGTTGCGCTCGGCGTCGGTGTCCTCGATGCGCAGGATGAAGGTTCCGCCGGTGTGCCGAGCGACCAGCCAGTTGTAGAGGGCAGAACGGGCGCCGCCCACATGCAAAAAACCAGTAGGCGAAGGGGAGAACCGCAGCCGCGGCGCGGCCGCGTCCGTCATCCGAGCAGTCGCTTGGAGATCACCACACGCTGCACCTGGTTGGTGCCTTCGTAGATCTGCGTGATCTTGGCGTCGCGCATGAACCGCTCCATCGGGAACTCACGCGTGTAGCCGTACCCGCCCAAGAGCTGCACGCCATTGGTGGTGACCTCCATGGCCACGTCCGACGCGAAGCACTTGGCCATGGCCCCGGCCATCGTCAGTTCACCCCGCGGGTCGTCGTCCACCATCGAGCAGGCCCGGTAGACAAGCCCGCGCGCGGCCTCGGTCTTCATGGCCATGTCGGCCAGCATGAACTGGAGGCCCTGGAACTCGGCGATGGGCTTGCCGAACTGCTTGCGCTCACGCATGTAGCCCGCGGCGTAGTCGACCGCGCCTTGGGCGATGCCCACGGCCTGGGCGCCGATGGTCGGCCTGCTCCGGTCCAGCGTCCCCATGGCGATGTAGAAGCCCTGTCCCTCTTCGCCGATGCGGTGGGTGGCGGGCACCCGAACGTCTTCGAGGATGATCTCGCCGGTGGGGCTGCCCCGCACGCCCAGCTTCTTCTCCAGCTTGCCGATCTTGACGCCCCAGTCCTTCTCGACCAAGAAGCACGACATGCCGCGGTAGCCCGCCTCGGGGTCGGTCTTGGCGAAGACGGTGTACGTGTTCGACACGCCCGCGTTGGTGATCCAGTACTTCGTCCCGTTGAGGATGTACGAGTCGCCTTCGCGCACAGCCCGCGTCTTCATCGACGCCACGTCTGACCCTGCATCGGGCTCCGACAGGCAATAGCTCGCCTGCCATTCCCCGGAAGCGATCTTGGGGAGGTACTCGCGCTTGAGCTCCTCGCTCCCCCACCGCATGACCGGGATCATCCCGAGCTTGGAGATGAGCATGGTGAGGCTCGTCGACGCGCACACGCGCGACAGCTCCTCGACCATGAGGGCCTGGGTCACGTGGTCGGCCCCGGACCCGCCGTACTCGACGGGGACGCCGAGGGCAGGAAGCTCCATGGAGACGCAGGCGTGGTAGCTGTCCCACGGGAACTCGGCCGTCTCGTCCACCTCGGCCGCCCGAGGGGCGATCTTGTCCTCGCAGAACTGGCGCAGCACGGCGCGGAACTCGCGCTGGTCATCGGTCAAAGTGAAGGTCACGACCCCAGCGTAGAGCCATGCGCTCGATCCGCCCTGTCCGGGTTCCGGCGGGTGGGAAGCGGTCGACCTCAGGCCGGGTGGGCGGCCAGGTGCTCCAACAACAAGGCGCTCAATCGCTCGGCCGCCTTCTCGGGGATCCAATGGTCGACGCCTTCCAACACGGCCAGCCGGTACGGGCCTCCACATGGGAGGCGGTGGCCTCGGCGCCGTCGCGTCCGAGCGCGGCGTCGCCGTCGCTCCACACCAGCACGGTGGGCGAGGTCGAAGGCCACGGCCCGATAACCGGCCTCGGATAACGCCGCCATCTGAGAACGCCACTCACAACGACGACTGCGGAAACCCATGGAGGAGCAGCACCAGCCTGCCCTCCGTTGGGCCCGCGGCCCGGCCGCTGAACACGAAGTCGCCGGCGCGCACCTCGAACTGCTCCAACGAGGCGAACCACTCGACCGTCGGGGACGAGCCCACGCCGGTCACACCGCCAACAGTGAGCGCCAGTCCCTCGCCAGCGCGGCGCGCACGTCGGCCGGAGACAGCCGCAGCGTCGACTCCGGCACTCGATCGACGATCCCGCGCTGGTCCCAGTAGTGGTGAGCCGCGCCTTGGAACAGCGGCTTGCGGAACGCGGTCACCTCCGCTGGTGCGTCGTCCAAGAATCCGAAGACGGCAAAGGCGTGTTCGAGGTCGAACACGACCGGCGCCCGCCCGTACAGCGAAGCCCGTTTCAGGGCCACCCCAAGGCAGCCCGCGACTGCATCCTCGGCGTGCTCGCCGTCGGCCAGCCGCAGCCTGCCGCCCTCGACGAAGGTCCGAGCCAGCTTGAGGGCGTAGCCCTGGTCGGGACCAGGGGTGCCGAAGCGCTTGCCCGCAGGTCGGGTCGAGCCGTGCATGTCGGCCGGGCGATCGGCAACCCATCGGTCGGGTGCGGGCATTTGCTCGGTGGCGCGCACCCGGTCGTCGGCATCAAGAGGGACGTACTCAGGCTGTGCCATCAGGCCCTTTCGGTTCGGCGAGTGCGTGGCCGCCGGTGTCACCGGCGGCGTCGTCGTCGTGGAGCAGCAGGCCGAAGACGATACTGTCGAACAGGGCCTGCCAGGACGCCTCGATGATGTTCTCGGACACGCCGATGGTCGACCAGCTCCGCTCGCCGTCCGTGGAGTCGAGCAGCACGCGCGTCACCGCCCCCGTGCCCTTGGCCGTGTCCAGCACGCGCACCCGGTAGTCGGTCAGGTGGATGGACGACAGGGCCGGATAGAACTGCTCGATGGTGCTGCGCAGGGCCTGGTCCAAGGCGTTTACTGGGCCGTTGCCCTCGGCCACCGCGATGCGCCGCTCGCCGCCCACGTGGACCTTGATCACGGCCTCGGTCACGAAGCGGCCGTCCTCGCGGTGCTCGCTCGACGCCTGGAACGACTCGAGCCGGAAGTAGGGCTGGCTCCAGCCTGTCGCCCGCCGCATCAACAACTCCAGCGACGCGTCGGCCGCCTCGAAGTGATAGCCGCGGTGCTCCAACTCCTTGAGCCGGTCGAGGACCGAGCCCAAGGCGTCTCCGTCCAACGCCAGTCCCAGCTCCTCGGCCTTGAGTTGCAAGGTCGACTTGCCGGACAGCTCGCTGACCACGAACCGGGTGCCGTTGCCGACCAGGTCGGGGTTGATGTGCTCGTACGCGTCGCGGGCCCGGAGGATGGCCGACGTGTGCAGCCCGGCCTTGTGGGCGAAGGCGGAAGGCCCCACGAAGGGCGCCTGCGGATCGAGCGTGAGGTTGACCAGCTCGGCGATGTGGTGGGACACGGCCGTGATCCGTTCCAGCCGGTCTTCAGGAATGGTTCTTATTCTCATTTTGAGGGCGAGGTCGGGGATGATCGTGCACAAGTTGGCGTTCCCGGTCCGCTCGCCGTACCCGTTGATGCAACCCTGCACCTGCTTGGCCCCCATGCGCACGCCCATCAGCGCGTTGGCCACGGCCACGCCCCCGTCGTCGTGGAAATGGACGCCCACGTCCACGCCGTCGAACTGGGGAACGACCGCGCCCATCACCTCTTCTACCTCGTGCGGCAGGGTGCCGCCGTTGGTGTCGCACAGCACGAGCGCGTCGGCACCCGCCTCGGCGGCGGCGGCCAGCACCTGCAAGGAGAACTCGGGGTTGCGCTTGTATCCGTCGAAGAAGTGCTCGGCGTCGAGGAACACGCGTAGCCCGGCGGCGCGGAGGAACTCGACGGAGTCGCGCACCATGGACACGGCCTCGTCCAGCGACGTCCGCAGTGCCTCGGTGACGTGGTAGTCCCATGACTTGGCCACGATGCAGACGGTGGACGTATTGGCCTTGACCAGATGGCGCAAGGTGTCGTCGTCGTCGGCCCGCACGCCCGCCCTGCGGGTGGAGCCGAAGGCCACCAGCGTGGCCGTCGAGAGGGAAAGCTCGCTCGGTGCCCGGTCGAAGAACTCGATGTCCTTCGGGTTGGCGCCGGGCCAGCCCCCCTCGATGTAGTGCACGCCCAGGTGGTCCAACTGCTCGGCCACGCGCAGCTTGTCCTCGACGGTGAGCGACAGGCCCTCGCGCTGGCTGCCGTCGCGCAGGGTCGTGTCGTAGATCTCTACCGCATCAGGTACCGACATGCTCGAGCCAGTCCTTGTACCGGTCGACCTCGCCCTTCACCGTGGCGAAGAACGTCTCCTGGATCTTGCGGGTGATGGGCCCGGGCTCGCCGATCTCCCTGTCGTCCACCGACCGGATGGGCACCACCTCGGCCGCCGTCCCCGAGAGGAATGCCTCTTCGCAGACGTAGAGGTCGGACCGCAAGATGTTGCCGGTCTGCACCTCCACACCGAGGTCCCGGGCGATGGCGAAGATGGACTTCTGGGTGATGCCTTCGAGCGCGCCTGCGGAGACGGGCGGAGTGATGATGCGGCCGTCCTTCACCACGAAGATGTTCTCGCCCGTGCACTCGCTGATGTAGCCCTGCGGCGATAGCAGCACGGCCTCGTCGTAGCCGGCCTTGAGGGCCTCGATCTTGGCCAGTGACGAGTTGATGTACATGCCCGTGGCCTTGACCGCGGGCGGGATGGCATTGGGGTCGTGGCGCTGCCACGAGCTGACCTTGAGCCGCACTCCGTGCTCGATGCCCTCGTCGCCCAGGTACGTGCCCCATGGCCACACGGCGATGGACACGTTGATCGGACAGGGCATGGGGTTGAGCCCCATCTCGCCATAACCCGTGTAGATGATGGGCCGGATGTAGCACGAGTCGATCTTGTTGACCCGCACCGTCTCCTTGGTCGCCTCCACGATCTGGTCGAAGGAGAAGGGCACGTCGATCAACAGCATCTTGGCCGAGTTGAACAGGCGCTCGATGTGATCGGACAGCCGGAACACGGCTGGGCCCTGAGCCGTGGCGTAGGCCCGGATGCCCTCGAACACGCCGTACCCGTAGTGCAACGCGTGCGTGAGGATGTGGACGTTGGCCTCGCCCCACGGGACGAGTTCGCCGTCCATCCAAATGCGCTCGGTCGGGGTGATGGGCATTGTGATTCCTCCCTTTACAGGCGCGACGCCACCGCGTCGCCGAGTTCTGAAGTGGTGCCCGACATCGGGATGACGTCGGTCATGGCTTTCTCGATGCGGGCGGCGGCATCGGCCTCGCCCAAAAAGTCCAGCATCATGGCGGCCGAGCGGACGGCGGCCAGCGGGTTGGCCCGGCCGGTGCCGACGATGTCGGGGGCCGAGCCGTGGACAGGCTCGAAGAGGGAGGGGCCAGTCCGGGCCGGGTTGAGGTTTGCCGAAGCGGCCAGCCCGATGCCGCCTGCTACCGCGCCGGCCAGGTCGGTGAGGATGTCGCCGAACAGGTTGTCCGTGACCACCACGTCGTAGCGCTGGGGCGACTCGACCAGGTAGATGCAGGCCGCGTCGACGTGGTTGTAGGCCGTCTCGACGTCTGGATAGTCGGCCGCCACCTCGTTGAGGGTGCGCTGCCACAGGTCGCCGGCGAAGGTGAGCACATTGGTCTTGTGGACCAGCGTCAAGTGGCGGCGGGGTCGGGACTGGGCCAGGTCGAAGGCGAAGCGGATGCACCGCTCCACGCCCATGCGCGTGTTGACCGATCCTTGGGTGGCGACCTCGTTGGGCGTGCCCTTGCGCAGCACCCCGCCCTCGCCCACATACGGGCCTTCGGTGTTCTCGCGCACGACGAGGCAGTCGATGGGGCCGGACGTGAACGGGCGCAGGTTGATGTAGAGGTCGAGCTCGAAGCGCAGCTTGAGCAGCAGGCCCCGCTCCAACACGCCGGGCGGCACGTCCGGGGTGCCGACCGCGCCGAGGAGGATGGCGTCGAAGCCGCGCAGCTCGGCCAAGGTCTCGTCGGGCAGGACGTCGCCGGTGCGCAGGTAGCGGGCGCCGCCCAGGTCGTAGTGCACCGTGTCGATGTCGACGCCCGCGGCGCGCACGACCCTCAAGGCCTCGGCCAGCACCTCGGGCCCGATGCCGTCGCCGGCGATGACTGCGATCCTGTGACTCACAAAAAGGCTCCCGGGAAATGAAAAACCGCCCACAACGTGGACGGTCGAGAGCGCACACCGGCGGGGCCGTGTGCGCTACGGAATGACGGCTACCTGCTGGGTGGACATGATGAGGCGGAGTGTACCGGGGCGGGGGCGGGCCGCGCTACCGAGCCTGGACGGCGGGCTCAGGAAACCCTTGCCGCCGGGGCTCGGTTGTGATATCTCAAGATAGAGAGCTTGCAATATCAGCCTGGGGAAACGCGGTCGCACCCGTCTCTTGTCGTCGTCGTCGCCGGCCATTCGCCGCGCCCCGCCACTCGCAGGGGGAAGCAATGCCGAAGTCCGCGACGCGTCCGCGCGCCCGTCTGTACATGCTCGCCGCCGGGCTGGCCCTCGCCTTGGTGCTCGGCGTGGTGTCGCCTGTGGCCCAGCGGCTGAAGCCCGCCGACGCGGTGGACGGCGATGTGCACGGCCACATCAACACCGCGGTGGGACCGATGATCACGGCCTTTTGCACCACCGGCGGCCAGGGCGGGGTGGGGTGGCAGGTCGATGGCGTGCGGCCCGGCTGGCTCTTCTCCGTCACCGCGGATCATCCCGCGGCCACTGTCGATTTCGACGTGACCTTCTTCAACGGCGCCCCGTGCGGCGGTGTCCGTCTGAAGACGCACTACAACCGGGCAGGCGACGAGTACGCCGTCGTGCCGCCGAACTCGACCTCCGCGCTGGTCACGCTGAACACCGGCGCCAACGCGGACTTCACCTACCGCGAGCTACAGCAACTGGCCGATGTCGGCCCGAGCGGCCACCACTCCCCCACCGTCGTCGCCATCGTCGAGCCGAACGGCTTCAATCCGTATCACGTGGACTTCCTCGGCAGCGAGCACCCGTGGAACAAAGACGCCGACTCGCAAAACGACATCGACTTCAGTGCCGACCCCGGGGGTTACGTAGCGGGCTATCCGGCAGGGGTCACCGCCCTCCCGATTCATCTGTCATCCGACCCGACCACCATGGTGGAGTCCCTGCGGTCACAGGACACCGATGCATGGAACTCGTTCACGACCTCGGATACCGACCACCCCGCCCACATCTTCCGCTTCAAGGACACCAAGATCATCGGCGCGGTCCGCTTCGGCGCGTCCTTCTGGGCGGACAACAACGCGCATGGGACCCGCTCCGCCGCGGTCGCCGCGGGCAACATCCATGGCACGTGCCCCGAGTGCCTCGTCGTCCTCGTCGCCGGCACCAGCGGCTTCAAGTGGGCGACCCAGCAGAGCTGGATCGACGTGGTGTCGAACTCGTACGAGTCCCGATGGAACAACCTCCCCCCAGTGAATGCCGAAGGCGCCAGCTTCACCGTGCGGGACAACCTCGGCAACGACGGCACCATCGCCGAGGCCAGTCGACAGGCAGCCATTGCCGGACAGTCGGTGGTATGGGCCGGAGGGAATGGCGTGCTCGACTCGTGGGACGCGCCGCAGACGACGTACTCGTCGTCCATGAAGGGCCCGGACTGGGTCGTCACCGTCGGCGCGGGCAACGACGACGGGCAGGACTACCTCGGGTCGGGCAAGCCGGTCGACATCTCAGGGCCGGGCAACGGATACCCCTCGACGGGCGGCGATGCCGACTTCCGCAAGCAGACCGTGGCCGGCACCGGAACGCACTCGGGCACGTCCAACGCCACCCCCGTCGTCGCAGGGACGCTGGCGAAGATCATCCAGATGGGCCGGGACCTGCTGGGCGACGAAACCGGGGGGCACAGCGGCGGCGACGTGGCCCGCGCCACCTGGGCCAGACGACGAGCCCAGACCGCGCAGGGCCCGAACTGGTGCGGCGCGGCCAATCCCACGTGCCCCCTCGATGACGGCGTGCTCAGCCGCAAGGAGGTCGAGCAGACGCTGTTCGAGAACGTGTTGCCGTGGCCGGTGCGGGTGCCGACCATCCTGAACGGGCCGCTGAACTCGCCAGGAGGCGGTCCGGCCGGCGCGCCGATTGCGACCACTCCGTACGGCTACTACTACGTCGGCCATGGCGTGGTGGGCGGGCTCCAAGACCCCAGCCGGCTCCCGCTCGTGAACCTGCACTTGTGGCAGGCCCTCCAAGGCGACGTAGCGCCGTATCCCCGGCCCGCAGCCGAGCACAACTGGATGACGGTGGACTCCAAGTGCAGGCAGCACCTATGGCCTGGCCAGTGGGCGGACGGCTATTACCACGGCCAAGCGTTGCAACTCGACCCTGTGGCCGACGCGCTGGCCATCGCGTGGAACGACTGGTGCCAACAGGTGCCGGAAGGCGCCTTCGACCAACTGCCCGACGCGCCGACCACCGCCGGTTCGCACTAAAGCCCGCAGCCGAGCGGGGCCGCTAGCGTTTGGGGTGTGACCGACACGCCGCCCACGCAGTTGTCCCGCGACGCGTACGACCGCCTCCAGGCCGAGCTGGAGGACCTCAAGACTCGCGGTCGGGTCGAGATCGCCAGGGCCATCGAGGCGGCGCGGATGCTGGGCGACCTGTCCGAGAACGGCGACTACCACGCGGCCAAGGACAGCCAGGGGAAGATGGAGTCGCGGGTCCGCCAACTCGAGGCCATTCTCAAGCGCGCCACGATTGTGGAGGCGTCCAACGAGGAGGTCGGGCCCGGAGCCGTCGTGGGCATCCGCTACGAGGGCGACGAAGACGTGGAGCGCTACCTCATCGGGTCCATCGAGGAGCGCCACCACGAGGTCGACGTCATGTCGCCCAGCTCCCCCCTCGGCAGCGCGCTGTTGGGCAAGCGGGTGGGCGACGTGGTCGAGTACGAGGTGCCGAGCGGTGCCCGGCTCAAGGTCGAGATCGTCGAGATTCGGGCCTGACCGCCGGCGCGCACGGCTTGCACTGATGAGCGGCGGCGACTCCCTCCCGTTGCGAGAGCGCGGGTTCATCTCGGACACGGCGACCGCCGCGCTGGTCGCAGCCGACGGCACCATCGACTGGTACTGCCCGGGCCGCTTCGACGCCCCTGCGACCTGCTTCCGCCTGCTCGACCCCGTCGGCGGCGCCATCCGCGTCGGGCCTGCCAAGCCGTCGATGCCGCAGGTCGGCACCCAGTCGTATCGAGGCGACACCAACCTGTTGCAGACGGTGATGGGCGACGTCGAGGTCCTCGACTTCATGCCGCGGGAGGGGTCGGCGGCCACGCCGCCGGGGCGGATCGTGCGCGTGGTCACGGCCCGGCGGGGTCCGGTCGACGTGGTCGTCGACGTGGTGCCTGGACACGCCTTCAAGCCCGCCCGCAACGTGCACACCTTCGCCACCGGGATCGCCTTCGACGGCACCGTCGTGCGAGCGGGCGTGCCCTTCGACGGCAGGCGCGCCACCGCCACGCTTCAGGCGGGCGAGCGCATGGTGGTCACCGTCGACGACGAGCACCACGAGCCGCTGACCGTCGACGCCGCCCTGGACCTGGCCGACCGCACGGCCACCGGCTGGCATCAGCATCTCAGCGCGCTGACGTACGACGGCCCGTACGCGGCGGCCGTGCGCCGCAGCCTGCTCGTCCTCAAAGGCCTGTCGCACCACGACACCGGCGCCGTCGTCGCCGCGCCCACCACCTCGTTGCCCGAGCGATTGGGCGGCGAGCGCAACTGGGACTACCGGTTCGCATGGGTGCGCGACGCGTCGCTCGCCATCGATGCGGCCTACGAGGCGGGACTGCATGAAGAGGGCGAGCGGTTCGTGAGCTGGCTCCAGCGCATCTTCGACGGGGCCGAGTTCCCCCTTCGTCCCGTCTACGACGTGGAGGGCGAGCCCATCCGCGACGCCGAGCAGGAACTGCGGCTGGGGGGATGGCGCCGCTCGCAGCCGGTGCGCATCGGCAACGACGCGTCGACTCATCTGCAACTCGACTTCTACGCCGACGTGGTGGCCGTGCTGCACACGGAGCAGTTCCGCAGACGGTCGAGCAGCGTGCACCAGTTGTGGGCGCCGTTGTGTCAGATGGCCGACTGGTTGTGCGACGCATGGCGACAACCCGACCGCGGCATCTGGGAGATCAGGTCCGAGCCCCGGCACCTGGTGTCGTCCAAGCTGGCGTGCCACGACACGCTGGCCCGGATGACGGAGTTGGCCTTGGCCAGGAATCCGCTCGACATGGGCTCGGTGGCGTGGCGCGAGTCGGCGGCCGAGATCCTGGCGTGGGTGGAGAGGTACGGCTTGGCCGCGGACGGCGGGCTCCGGCAAGACGACGGGCCCGAGGACGAACCCGACGCATCGCTGCTCATGTCGGTGTGGCGGGGACCGTGGCCGCCCGATCACGAGATCCCGCAGCGCACGGTCGAGCGGGTGCTGGCCCGCCTGTCCGACGGGCTGTACCTCCATCGCTATCCGCCCTCGTCCGACGACGGGCTGCCTCCCGGAGAGGGTGTGTTCATCCCCGCCAGCTTCTGGGCCGTGAAGGCGCTGGCCCGACTGGGCCGTTGGGAGGAGGCGCACGAGCGCATGGAGCACCTGGTCGGATTCTCCCGGCCCCTCGGGCTGCTGCCGGAGGAGGCCGACCCCCGCACCGGGGACTTCCTCGGCAACCTGCCGCAGGCCTTCAGCCATCTGGCCCTGGTCGACGCGGCCCTGGCCCTGGAACACGGCCCCCGCTAGCCCGCCCGCCCCCCGCCCCGCGCCCCGCCCCGCCCCCTGTCCGCGCCCCCCTTCCAACTTTTCCACAGCACCTGCTGCTGTGGAAAAGTTCGAGGGGCGGGCAAGGTAGGGGTGGGAGTTCGGGTAGACACGTGCCATGTCCGAGTCCGGCGGCATCCCGTCGCTTCCCCCCGGCCGCCACGTCAAGCTGCCGGGCCGCGGCACCACGTTCATCCGTGAGCTGCCCGGACCTCCGAGCGCGGCCGACGACCCCACCCTCGTGCTGCTGCACGGCCTGTCGGCCACGGCCGACATCAACTGGTTCACGTCATTCGACCGGCTGGGCCGGCGCTTCCGCGTGGTGGCCATGGATCACCGGGGCCACGGCCGCGGCATCCGCACATGGCGCCCGTTCCGACTCGAGGACTGCGCCGACGACGTGGCCGCGTTGGCCGAACAGCTCGGCCTGGACCGCATCATCCCTGTCGGCTACTCGATGGGCGGGCCCATCGCCCAGTTGACGTGGCGCAGGCACCGGGGCCTGGTCGACGGGCTGGTGCTGTGCGCCACTGCTCGCAGCTTCGCCAGCCGCGACCCGCGCCAGCGCCTGCTGTTGTCCAGCCTGCTGCCCCTGTCGGCCGCGGCCCGCCTGGCGCCCGCCGCCCTGCGCACCCGCGTCACCGACACGCTCATCAACACGCGCACACAGGGCAGGCCGCTGGCCGACTGGGCCGCGTCCGAGTTCAAGCTGGGCGACGCCGCGGCCATGATGCAGGCCGGGTCGGCCATCGGCCGCTTCCGGTCAACCGAGTGGCTGGGCCAGGTCGACGTTCCCACCGCGGTCGTCGTCACCACGCGCGACCAACTCGTATCGCCCCGCCGCCAGTTGCTTTTGGCCGAGTCCATTCCCGGCGCCACGGTGCACCCGGTGGAGGGCGACCACGCGGCCTGCGTCACCGCCGCGGTGCGCTTCGTGCCCGCCCTGCTCGCGGCCTGCACCGACGTCGACGACAGGGCCGAGAGGGCCAGCAGGGCGGACGGCACGAGGCCGGCCAGGCCGCTCAACGGGGCAGGGTCGTCCACCGCCCGCGGCTGAACCTGGCCATCGTCACCGCGGCCCGCGCCGTCATCCACACCACCAGCCCGGCCCAGATCACGCCGATGCCGAGCCGGTGCCAAGCGAGCACGGCCGCCGCGAATGGCAGGAACGCAAACGCGCCGGCCAGCGTCGTCCACTTGAGGAAGCGGAAGTCGGACGCGCCCATCAGCACGCCGTCGAGCACGAAGGCGATGGCCGCCGGTATCTGCAAAAGACCAAGCAGGGCAAGGGCGATCGTGGCCCGGTGCACCACGTGGGCGTCCTCCGTGAACAGGTGCGGCACTACGGTCGACGTGGCCGCCACCACCGCGCCGATGCCAAAGCCCGCCACCGCGCCGATGCGCAACAGCCGGCGCGAGACGTGCCACGCCCCCTGGATGTCTGACGCGCCCAGTCTCGTGCCGACCATGGCTTGGGCGGTGATGGCCAAGGCGTCCACCACCAAGGCCAGAAAGGTGAAGAGCTGGAGCGCGATCTGATGGCCGCCCACCGTCGGCGCCGACACGCGCGCCGCCACCGAGGTGGACAAGGCCAGCACGCCCACCAGCGCCGCAGTGCGGATGAACAGGTCGCGGCCGATCACCAGGAGCCTGCGCATCTCGTCCCACACCGGCGGAGCAAAACGGGCCACGCCGAGCACGAGGAACCAGCACGCGGTCAGGACCTGGGCCACCACCGTCCCCCAGGCCGAGCCCGCCACGCCCCAGTGGAACCCGTAGACGAACAAGAGCTCCAGCGCGATGTTCAGCAGATTGGCGCCCACCACGATCCGCAGCGGCGTGCGCGTGTCGGACAGGCCGCGGAACCATCCGTGGCCCAACAAGGCGACGAGCACGAACGGGATGCCCAACGCGCTGATGCGCAGATAGGTGACGGCCGCTTCGAGCACGTCGCCCCGGCCGCCCAGGCCGGCGGCGACAGGTCGGGCCAAGCCGGCCACGAGGACGGCCGCGGGCAGGCCCAGGGCCGCACACAGCCACAGTCCCTGGGCCGCGACCGCGGCCGCGCCAGGCGCGTCGCCCTTGCCGGTGAGATGGGCGACGCGCGACGTGGTTCCGAACGACAGCACGTTGCTGACCCACATCAGCCCGTTGAGCACGGTGGACGCAATGGCCAGGCCGGCGAGGGGCACGGTTCCGAGCCGGCCGACGATGGCGGTGTCGGCCAGGACGTACAGGGGCTCGACGGCCAGGGACCCCAAAGCAGGCAAGGCGAGGGCGACGATGCGGCGGTCGAGGTCGTCGAGCCTCAGCCCCAACCCATGGCCTCCTCGACGTGCCTGGCCGCGGCGACCACGGCGTCGCCGTACTTGCGACCGGGCTGGCGCGTGGTGCGGTCGATTGGCCCGGACACGGACACGGCCGCCATCACATGGCTGCCGTCCATGACCGGCGCGCTCACCGACGACACTCCCCGCTCGCGCTCCTCCACGGACTGGGTCCAGCCTTTGGCCGGGGCCTGGCCCCGCAGCACGTGGCCCGCCGAGCCCAGCTTCAACGGCATCACCGCGCCGACGGGCACGATGGTCCGCAGGCCGTGCGGCGACTCCAGGCTGACCACGCACACCCGCTTGTTGCCCCGCCGGACGTAGAGCTGCGCGCTCTCGCCGGTGGCATCGCGCAGCACTTCGAGGGCGGGGCGGGCGGCCACATCGAGCGAGCGCTGGGCCAAGCGGGTGCCCAGGATGAACCGGCCTTCGTCGTCCCTGGCCACCATGCCGTGCACCTCCAACGCGGCGGCCAGGCGGTGAGCGGTGGCCCGCGGCACCTCCGACGCGTCGGCCAGGTCGTTGAGCGAGAGCGGGCCTGCCTCCAGCGCGTCGAGCAGGGCGATGGCCTTGTCCAACACTCCCACCCCGCTTACACTTCGTCTCACGGGCTAAGACTATCTTCCCAGGATGTGAGACGGCCAGTGAAACAGACCATGAGCCAAAAAGTGTGGGACCGCCACGTGGTGCACGCGGCCGAGGGCGAGCCCGAGCTGCTCTACATCGACCTGCACCTGGTCCACGAGGTGACGTCGCCGCAGGCCTTCGACGGGCTGCGCCTCAGTGGCAGGCCCGTCCGCAGGCCCGACCTGACCCTGGCCACCATGGACCACAACGTGCCCACCGACGGGCTGCTCAACTTGAAGGACCCGATCTCGGCCAAGCAGATGGAGGTGCTGGCGGCCAACTGCGCCGAGTTCGGCATTCCCCTGTACCCGATGGGCCATCGCAACCAGGGCATCGTGCATGTGATCGGCCCGGAGCTGGGTCTCACGCAGCCGGGCATGACCATCGTGTGCGGCGACTCGCACACGGCCACGCATGGCGCCTTCGGAGCCTTGGCCTTCGGCATCGGCACCAGCGAGGTCGAGCACGTGCTGGCCACCCAGACGCTGCCGCAGCGCAGGCCGGGGACCATGGCCGTCACCGTCGAAGGCGACCTGCCCGCCGGGGTCACGGCCAAGGACGTGATCCTCGCCATCATCGGGCGCATCGGGACCGGCGGCGGCATCGGCTCGATCATCGAGTACCGCGGCTCGGCCATCCGCGGCCTGTCCGTCGAAGGCCGCATGACGGTGTGCAACATGAGCATCGAAGGCGGGGCGCGGGCAGGCATGATCGCCCCAGACGACGTGACCTTCGCCTATCTCGAAGGTCGTCCCCACGCGCCGACGGGGGCGGCGTGGGAGCGGGCCCTCGACGAATGGCGCGCCCTCGTCACGGACGACGACGCCGCCTTCGACAAGGAGGTGTCGCTGGACGCGGCTGGATTGCAGCCGCACGTGTCGTGGGGTACCAACCCGGCCCAGGTCGTCCCCATCGACGGCGTGGTGCCCGACCCCGACTCGTTCCTCGAAGCGGGCGAACGGGAGTCGGCGGCGCGGGCCCTGACCTACATGGACCTGACTGCGGGAACCCCCGTGCGCGAGATCAACGTCGACACCGTGTTCATCGGATCGTGCACCAACTCGCGCATCGAGGACCTGCGGGCCGCAGCGGGCGTTGTCGAAGGACGACAGGTCCGCGCCGGCATGCGGGCCATGGTGGTGCCCGGGTCTGGACTGGTGAAGGAGCAGGCCGAGTCCGAAGGGCTGGACAAGGTCTTCACCGCCGCGGGCTTCGAGTGGAGGGACGCGGGCTGCTCGATGTGCCTGGCCATGAACCCCGACAAGCTGGCGCCGGGCGAGCGGGCCGCCTCCACGTCGAACCGCAACTTCGAAGGCAGGCAGGGGCCGGGCGGACGCACCCATCTGGTCTCGCCCGAGGTGGCCGCGGCCACTGCGGTGGCCGGCCACTTCGCCACCCCGCAGGAGCTGGACTGATGGATGCAGTCCGCGTCATCACCGGCACGGCCGTCGCCCTCGACCGCTCGGACGTCGACACCGACCAGATCATCCCGGCCGCCTGGCTGAAGCGGGTGGAGCGCACCGGCTTCGGCGAGGGCCTGTTCGAGTCCTGGCGCAAGGACCCGTCCTTCGCCTTGAACGACCACCGGTATCAAGGGGCCAGCATCTTGGTGGCGGGCGCCAACTTCGGGACGGGCTCGTCGCGCGAGCACGCGGTGTGGGCCTTGATGGACTACGGGTTTCGGGCCGTGGTTTCCCCTCGGTTCGCCGACATCTTCCGCACCAACTGCACGAAGGCGGGATTGGTGCCCGCCCAGATCGACGCCGAGTCGGTGGTCAAGCTGCTCGCCGCGGTGGCCGCCGATCCGAGCATCGAGGTGACCGTCGACGTGGAGTCCCGCGTCGTCTATTCGGCCGCCGCGGGCGTGGAAGCCGAGTTCCCGCTGGACGACTTCACCCAGTGGCGGCTGCTCGAAGGGCTCGACGACATCGGACTGACCTTGCGGCACCAGTCGTCCATCGACTCGTTCGAGACGAGCCGGTCAGGCTGGCTGCCGACCACGTCCTCGAAGGGGCACGTGCCCGACTGGAGGACATAGGTACCCGTTGGGTGGGCCTATGTCCTCCAGACGAAGATCAGGGGCGGGCGGCCAGGCTCAGGGCGTGATGGCGGTCATGCGGCCACGGGCCTCGTTGCGGGCCCGCACCTGCACCACCTTGTTGACGGCGTTGAGGTAGGCCCTGGCGCTGGCCTCCACCACGTCGGTGGACACCCCTCGGCCCGTCACCTTCACGCCCTCGACCTCGAGCTGCACGATGACATCGCCGAGGGCGTCGACCCCGCCAGTCACCGACGACACGTTGAAATCGGTGAGTCGTCCGTCCACACCAGTGGCCGCTTTGATGGCCTTGCAGGCCGCGTCGATCATGCCGTCGCCCTCGGCGATGGCCTCGGCCTTCTCGCCGTTGCGCACGACCACCACCTTGGCCTGAGGGACGGCGACGGTGCCGCCTCGGACCTCGAGGCTCTCGAAGACGAACTCGACGGCCCTGGCCCCGCCGATCTCCTCGGCCACGATGGCCTCCAAGTCGGCCTCGGTGAGCTGCACCTTGCGATCGGCCAACTCCTTGAAGCGGGTGAAGGCAGCGTTGAGCGCGTCGCCCGTCACGTTGAGGCCCATCTTCTCCAACGTGTCCTTGAAGGCATGACGACCCGAGTGCTTGCCCAGCACGATCTGACTGCCGGTCTGGCCCACGTCGGCCGCGTCGATGATCTCGTACGTGCTGCGCTCGGCCAGCACGCCGTGTTGATGGATGCCGGACTCGTGGGCGAACGCGTTGCGGCCCACGACGGCCTTGTTGTACTGGACCGGATAGCCGGTGAGGCGGCTGACGAGCCTGCTGGTGCGGGCCAGCTCCTCGGTGCGCACGCCGACCTCGATGCCGGGAAACTGGTCGCCGCGGATCCTGACCGCCATCACCACTTCTTCGAGGGCGGCATTGCCGGCCCGCTCCCCCAGCCCGTTGACGCATACCTCCACCTGCCGGGCACCCGCCTGCACGCCGGCGAGCGAGTTGGCCGTGGCCAGCCCCAAGTCGTTGTGGCAGTGGGTCGACGTGATGTAGTCGCCCTTCACCTCGCGCCGGATGTACTGGATCAGCGCGCCGAAGTCCCACGGGATGCCGTAGCCGACGGTGTCGGGGATGTTGAGGGTCGTGGCGCCCGCCTCGACCGCGGCCTGGAGGACTTCCAACATGAAGTCGAGCGGCGTGCGGGTGGCGTCCTGGGGGCTGAACTCGACGTCGTCGGTGTGCTCGCGGGCCCGGGCCACGCCTTGGCGCGTCTCGGCGATCACCTGCTCTGGCGTCATCTTCAGCATGTGCTCCATGTGCGACGGGCTGGTGGAGATGAACACGTGGATGCGGCCCCGCTCGGCCTGCTTGAGCGCGTCCCAACAGCGATCGACGTCGGCGATGTGGGTGCGCGACAGCCCGGCGATGACCGGGCCCTGCACCGACTGGGCGATGGCCTCGACGGCCTCGAAGTCGCCTTGGCTGGCCACGGGGAAGCCGGCCTCGATGTAGTCGACACCCAGGCGCGCGAGCTGTTCGGCGATCTCGAGCTTCTCGGCCACGTCGAGCGAGATGCCCGGCGACTGCACGCCGTCTCGCAGGGTGGTGTCGAAGATGATCAGTCGCTCGGCCATTGGTTCGGTTCCTTTCGAGGGAAACAAAAAACCCCCTGGCCGAAGGCGCAGGAGGCGAAAGACGAGTCCCGGGTGCGGGAACTCGCCGCTAGGTAAGGAGCAGGATGCTGGTCAGGTGCGGCATGTTCTGGACATCGTTGCAGGCGGGGTCCGGAGCGTCAAGGTACGGTTTCGGCAACTCGACCCCAGGAGAAGCAACTCGCATGGTGCGACGCTCGTTCCGGATCGGTCTACGCCTCGGTGTGCTCGGCGGCGTCGTGGCCGCAGTGGTCAAGACGTTGCAGAGTCGACGGGCCGGTCGAGCCGAGGAGCCCGCGCCCGCGTGGGCGCCTGCCGCGCCGACGCCCGCGCCCAAGGCTCCGGCACCCAAGCCTGAGGCTCCGGCGCCCAGGCCCGAGGCCAAGCCCGACGCCACATCTGCGCCTGCGCCCGCTGCTCCTTCTGCTGCGCCGCCGCCCAAGGCCGAAGCCGCGGCCGTTGCGCCTGCACCACCGGCTGCCGCCCCGCCGCCCGCGGACGAGACGTCGGAGGCGTCCTCGCATCCCAACGGCTCGTCCCCCGGTG
>JAUTXP010000006.1 GCA_030837965.1 Acidimicrobiaceae bacterium
TGAACGCGTCGATGTTTCGCGATTTCGCCCTCCCGTCCGACGTGGACGGGAGGGCGACCAGTGGGCCGGGATGGATTTGAACCATCGAAGGCTGAGCCGGCAGATTTACAGTCTGCTCCCTTTGGCCACTCGGGCACCGACCCGCTGCGCCGGCCAAGATAGCGTCTCCGCATGCCCACCTTCGATGTGGTGTCCGAGGTCGACATGCAAGAGGTCCGCAACGCAGTGGACCAGGCCGCCCGTGAGGTGACCACCCGCTTCGACTTCAAGGACACCGACTCGACCATCGAGCTCTCCGGCGACGAGATCCGACTGCACTCCTCTACCGAGGACCGGCTTCGGGCCTTGGTCCAGGTGTTGGAGGAGAAGCTGGTGAAGCGGCAGGTGTCGCTCAAGTCCCTGGACAGGGGCAAGGTGGAGGAGGGGTCGCGGGGTGCCGTGCGCCAGACCATCAAGCTCCAGGCCGGCATCTCGTCCGACAACGCCAAGCGGCTCAACAAGTTCATCAAGGACCAGGGGTTGAAGGGCGTGCAGTCCCAGACCCAGGGCGATCAGGTCCGGGTATCGGGCAAGAAGCGCGACGACCTCCAGACCGTGATCGCCGCCCTCAAGGCCGAGGACTTCGGCATCCCCTTGCAGTTCAACAACTTCCGCGACTGAGCCGGCGCGTCGGCCAGGCCCGCGTCGACCCCTCTCAGCCCCCCGGCCGCGACTTTTCCACAGCACCTGCTGCTGTGGAAAAGTTGAAGAGGGGGCGGAGGGAGGGCGGGGTGAGGGGGTCGAGCAGGGCGGCCGCCCACCGGCTCGACTCGGCCGCAGCCGCGGCCCGGGCCTGCTCCCTGCGGGCCAAGGCCGACCAGTCCACCTCGCTGGCCGCGGCGCTGGCCTCGGCCTCGGCCAACTGCAACGGCCCGCCCGAGGGACTGGCCGACGAGGCCCACAGCAGTTGCGTGCGGGGCGGGGCCGCGGGGGCCGCGAACAACCCGCCGCCGTCGGTGAAGCGGCGCAGCATCCCGGTGGCCAAAATGGCGCGGGGCCGGCCCGCCTCCAGCTTGGCGATGAGGGCGGGCACATTGGCCAGCGCCTCGTTCAGCCACTGGTCGAGGAAGGGCTTGGGGTCGGTGGCGGGAACCGTGCCCCGGCCGTACAGGACCGGGTCGTGGATGTCGCCCAGGATGAAGGGCTGCGGCTTGGGCGGGGCTTTGGCCTTGGCCGCCGCGCCCTTGCCCGTCCTCGTGGGCTTGGGCGCGGTCGTGGTGGTCGTCGTCACCCGGGCCGCCTTGGCGCCCTTCTTGGCCGCGGGCTTGGGTGCGGGCGGCGGGGGTGGGGGCGGGACCAGGTACGGGTTGTTGGCGGGCGCCATGTGCACCTCGAAGTGGAGGTGCGAAGGGCCGCCCGCGGCGTCGCCGCTGTTGCCCACGAACCCGATGACGTCGCCCACCTTGACCGACTGGCCGTCGACCTGCTCGGGTGGCACCGCGCTGAGATGGGCCATGTAGAAGTAGGTCCCGTCAGCCTGCACGACCTTGGCCGACAGCCCGCCCAGCCCGCCGTTCGAACGGGTCAGCACGCCGTCGGCAGGCGAACGCACGGGCGTGCCCATGTCGGCGAAGATGTCCGTCCCCTGGTGCATGTGGAAGGGGGCGGCCGAGCGCGGGTACCACCAGTCGTCGCTGAAGGTGGCCACCCCCGCGACCGGGAAGCGGCCGAAGGCCAAGGCGATGGCGTCGGTCGGCGTCAGCCCGAACTCTTGAAGCGGCCCCAGCGCGTCGAGCAGCTTGCGGGTGTTGTTGGCGGGCGAGCGTCGCACTGCGTTCATCAAGGCCTGGTACTGCGGAGGCAGCACCGCGTTGGGCGCGGCGGCGTCGTCGCCACCGCCGTCCACCGGCGCATTGGGGTCGAGGGCCGGAGGTGCGAGCGGCGGCGCAGTGGAAGGGGGGACGCTGGTGCCCGGCGGCGGTGCCGTGCCGTCCTGGGGGGGCGGGGCTGAGGTGGGAGGCGCCGACGGGCCGGTGGTCGGCGTGGTCGGCGTCGGGTTCTGCGTGGTGCTGGTGGTGGACGTCGGCGTGGTCGTGGTGGTGGGAATGCCGTCGCCTGGCAGCGGGATCTGGGCGCGCGCCGACCACGTACCGACCGCGGTGGAGGCAGCCAGCACGGCGGAGGTGAGGACGAGGAGGCGAGCGCGCCGGTGCATGGGTTTCGAAGGGATTTCGCCCGGAGGCGGCTTCTATCCTGCCGGCTGCGGGTGGGCCCCAGCCAAGCGAGACAGCCTCCAGGCCTCCGTCAGCGCTGCCATTCGCCCGTGCGCAGGCGTTGCACGCGCTGCTCGGTGGGCGGATGCGTGGTGAACAGGTTGGCGAATTGCACCTTGCGGCCGGTGAGCGGGTTGATGATGTACTTCGAGGCCTGGGCCGGGGCCACGTCCATGGGGATGTGGCGGGCCATACGGTCGAGCTTCTCGAGAGCACGCGCCAGGGGCTCGCCGTCGCCGATGAGGCGGGCGCCCGAGCGGTCGGCCTCGAACTCGCGGCTTCGGGACAGGGCCATCTGCAGCACCATGGCGGCCAGCGGGGCCAGGATCATCAAGGCGATCATGACGATGGGATTGGCCCGGTCCTCGTCGTCGCCGCCGCCGAAGAAGAGGGCGAACCGGGTGACGAAGGTGATGCCGGTGGCGATGGCCGCGGCCACCGAGCCGATGAGGATGTCCCTGTTTCCGACGTGGCTGATCTCATGGGCCAGCACACCCCGCAGCTCGTCCCAGTCGCACAACTGGAGGATGCCCCGGGTGACGGCGACGGCCGCGTGGTCGGGGTTGCGCCCGGTGGCGAAGGCATTGGGCTGGGTGTCCGGGCTCACGTACAGCTTGGGCATGGGCATGCCCGCCTTGGTGGTGAGCTCGCGCACGACCCGGTAGAACTCGGGCATCTCGGCCTCGGTCACCGGCTTGGCCCTGGCCGCGGCGATGGCCAGTCGATCCGAGAACCAATACGACCCGCCCACGAACAGCAGGCCGAGGCCCATGCCGTAGAAGGCGCCGCTCCCGCCGAACAACATGCCGCCGATGACGACGAGCAGGCCGCCGATGGCGGCCAGCAGGACATAGGTCTTGATCGTGTTCTTGCTCATAGCCCTCGGTCCAACGGTAGCGGTGGCATCTGCGTTCCCGGCATTCGCTCGGCTTTCCCGGCGTCCCTGGCTTCGCGGCTTCGATCAGTCGTAGTAGCCGGAGTGGATGTAGACGCAGGGCACGCCCTCGTCCCTGAACATCTCCAGGTTGCGGCGGTCGTCCTCGAAGGCCAGTTGCAGGTCGAACCCGTGCTGGCGCAGGTCGGACACCGTCCACTTCTTGAACTCACGGGCTCGGCTGTAGTCGCCGAAGTCGCGCATGATGAGCAGGTCCCAGCGCAGCTCGTAGCGCTTGAGCCAAGCCGCCGTCTGGGGCTGCACGCGCAACGGCCGTCCAGTCAACAAGATGATGTGCAAGGACTGGTCGAGCAGGTGCAGAAGGGTGGCCACCTCTTCGATGAGCGGGTCGTCGCCGCACGCGTCGAAGAAGGCGTCCCAGTCCCTTCGGCCCGACTCGATGTAGTGCTGCCTGGTGCCCGCGTCGGACAGGACGCCGTCGATGTCGAAGACCACGGCCGCACCGCCGTCGATCGGGCCCGCGTGCCAGCGCCAGTTGGCCGGGGTGACGCGGTCCGCCGCGCTCACTCCTCGGTGGGAGAGGTGGTAGCCCGCTTCTTGATCTCGTCCACCACGGACGCGTCGGCCAGCGTGGTGGTGTCACCCAGGTCGCGGCCCTCGGCCACGTCGCGCAGGAGTCGGCGCATGATCTTGCCGCTGCGCGTCTTGGGCAGGTCGTCGGTGAAGATGATCGTCTTGGGCCGGGCGATGGCGCCGATCTTCACGGCCACGTGCTTGCGCAACTCCTCGCCTCGTTCGGGCGACGCCTCTTGGCCGCCCCGCAACGTGACGTAGGCGATGATGGCCTGGCCGGTGGTTTCGTCCTTGGCCCCCACCACCGCGGCCTCGGCCACCGACGGATGGTCGACCAGGGCCGACTCGACCTCGGTGGTGGACACCCTGTGGCCCGACACGTTCATCACGTCGTCCACCCGGCCCAACAGCCACAGGTAGCCGTCGTCGTCCAGCTTGGCCCCGTCGCCTGCAAAGTACCGGCCCTCGAAACGACTCCAGTACGTGTCTCGATAGCGCTCGGGGTCGCCGTAGATCCCGCGCAGCATGGCGGGCCAGGGCTGGGTGAGGGTGAGATAGCCGCCCCCCACGTCGACCCGCTTGGCATCGTCGTCCACCACCTCGGCGCTGATGCCGGGGAGGGGGAAGGTGGCCGATCCGGGCTTGAGGGTGGTGGCGCCGGGGAGGGGCGAGATCATGATGGCGCCCGTCTCCGTCTGCCACCACGTGTCCACCACCGGGCAGCTACCGCCGCCGATGTGCTCCCAGTACCAGACCCAGGCCTCGGGGTTGATGGGCTCGCCCACCGAGCCCAGCAGTCGCAGCGAGGACATGTCGTGGGCCTCGGGGTACTGCGTGCCCCACTTCATGAAGGTGCGGATGGCGGTGGGCGCGGTGTAGAGGATGGTGACGCCGTACTTCTCGATGATGGACCACCAGCGGTCCTTGTCAGGGCAGTCGGGCGTGCCCTCGTACATCACGCTGGTGGCCCCATTGGCGAGGGGGCCGTAGACGATGTAGCTGTGCCCGGTCACCCAGCCGATGTCGGCCGCGCACCAGTAGACGTCGGTGTCGGGGTGGAGGTCGAACACGTACTTGTGGGTGAAGGCCACCTGGGTCAGGTAGCCGCCCGTGGTGTGCATGATCCCCTTGGGCTTGGCCGTGGTGCCGCTGGTGTAGAGGAGGTAGAGCAGGTCCTCTGAGTCCATGCGCTCGGGCTCGCATTTGGGGAAGGCGTCCTTCATCACGTCGTGGTACCAGTGGTCCCTGCCGTCGACCATCTCCACGTCGTTCTTGGTGCGCTGCACGACGACCACGTGCTCGATGCTCGGCGTGTCGGCCAGCGCGACGTCGGCCGCGGGCTTCAGCGCGGTGACCGCGCCGCGGCGGTTGCCGCCGTCCGCGGTGACGAGCACCTTGGCCTCGGCGTCGTTGATGCGGTCCCTGAGCGCGTCGGACGAGAAGCCGCCGAAGACCACCGAGTGGGCCGCGCCGATGCGGGTGCACGCCAGCATGGCCACGGGCAGCTCGGGGATCATGGGCATGTAGATGGCGACCCTGTCGCCGCGGGTGACGCCCATACCCTTCAAGACGTTGGCGAACTTCTGGACCTCGTCGAGGAGCTGGGCGTAGGTGATGGTGCGGGTGTCGCCCGGCTCGCCCTCCCAGTAGTACGCGACCTTGTCGCCCAGGCCGTTGGCCACGTGGCGGTCCAGGCAGTTGTAGGCCACGTTCAAGGTGCCGCCCACGAACCAGCGGGCGAAGGGCAGGTCCCATTCGAGGATGGTGTCCCACTCGTCGTACCAGTCGATCAGGTCGAGGGCCTGTCGGGCCCAAAAGCCCCGGTAGTCCTCGGCCGCCTCGTCGTACATCGACTGCCCCGTGACGAGCGCGTCCTTCTTGAAGCCCTCGGACGGCGGGAACGTGCGCTCTTCGAGGAAGTAGGCCTCGATGGCGGGGTTGGTGTCGGCGGGATTGGTCGTGTCGGCGCCGCTGGGCAGGTCTGCGTCGGCCATGGGGCCGAGCCTATCGGCGGTCGTGAAGCCGGATCGACGGCACCCCTTCCTTCTGTCGCCCGGCCTGTCGCCCGGGTCTGGCCTGCCGTGCACTACGGCGAGGGGCCGAGCTCCCACTCCAGCACGCGGAACGCGCCCAAGCCCGCCGGGTCGGTGAGGGCGGCGGCCTCGGCCACCCGGCTGCGGGCCGCGAGGGCAGCCACGTCGGGCGCGGCGGCCGACTCCTCCCACGCCATGCGGGCCTGGCCCACCAGCACGTCGATCCCGTGGGCCCGCAGGAACTCGGCTTGAGACCGGCCCGCCTCGGGCGCAGGCGCACGCACGGCGGCCAACTGGTCGACGGCCACGTCCACCGTCACGTCCTGCAAGCCGAGGTCGGACAGCGGGTCGTCGCCCGGCGCGTGCTCGCGGTACGTGCGACACCACGACCATGGATCACGACGGGCCATGGACGGCGTGTCGTCGGCGTAGTCGATGACCACGACCCGCCCTCGCTCGACCAAGGCCAGCGCCGACGACAGCCACTCCTGGGCGGCCTGTTGCAACGGGATCCACCCGCCCACCGGCGCGTCGGGCGCATACCGAGAGGCCAAGTGGGCCAGGCCCTCGTCGGCCGGGACAGGCCAGTTGACCAAGGCCCCGTCCTGCTCGCCGACGCGGACCTCGTCCCATCCCCGAGCGCTCCGGCGCATGAGCACGAAGGGCAGGTTGTCCAACAGCTCGTTCGCCAGCACCACGCCGACGATGCGCTGCGCCGGGAGGTCGGCCAAGGAGGCGAACATGGGCCCGGCGCCGGGCTCGGGGACGAGCCCCTCCTCCTCGTCGGAGTGGACACGCGGCCCCAACACCCACCCCGGCGGCTCCAGCGGGACGCGGGCCGCGTGCTGCGCCCGCAGGGCCTCGGACCGCTCGACCATGACGTAGCGCAGCGCGGGCGCGCACGCGGGCCCGGCGGCCAACACGTCGCGCGCCAGCGTCCCCGCGCCCGCGCCCGCTTCCACCACGACGAACGGGTCGGGCTCCCCCATTGACCGCCACCACGAGTCGAGGGCGGCGGCCATGACGGCGCCGAACAACGGACCGACCTCGGGACTGGTGAGGAAGTCGCCCCGGCGGCCGGGTCGACCGTGCATGTAGAAGCCGTACTCGGGGTCGTACAAGGCGGCCTCGATGACCTCGGCATACGGCAGCGGGCCGAAGCGGTGCACCCGCTCGAGCACCCGCTGAGCCAACGGCGTCAGTGGCGTCAGCGCACCAGCGATGCCAGGTCCCCCAGGCGTGCGAAGGCCTGTGGGTAGACGCCGATGGCCACCACCACAGCCAGGCTGATGGCCATGGCCGCGGTCAGCGCGGGGGGCACGATGACCGGCGTGGTGTCGCCGTCCGGTACCGGGCTCATCCACATCTCCCGGGCGATGTTGGCGTAGTAGAAGAGGGCGATCACGGAGTTCAGGCCGGCCACCACGGCCAAGGCCACCGCCCACCCGCCGCCCGCGTCGAGCGCGGCGCGGAACACGTAGAACTTGGCGAACCAGCCGCCGAGGGGCGGGATGCCGGCCAGGGCGAAGAGGAAGCCGGTCATGGTCCACGCCAGGCCCGGCGCGTACTCGCCCAGTCCGCCGTAGGACGAGATCTCTCCTGATCGGGTCTTGCGGGCCACGGCGATGACCACGCCGAACGCGCCCAGGTTCATGGCCGCGTAGATCATCAGGTACACGATGGTCGCGGTCTGGGCCGACTGAAGGGCCCGTCCGTTCGATCCGGCCACCGCGAAGGGCACGAGGATGTATCCGGCCTGGGCGATTGACGAGTAGGCCAGCAGTCGCACGATGTTGGTCTGGCGCAAGGCGATGAGGTTACCCACCGTCATGGTCAGCGCGGCGAGGACCCAGAACATCGGCGCCCACACGTCGTCGCGCCCAAGGAAGCCGATGTAGATCAACTCCATCAAGGCCACGAAGCCCGCCGTCTTCGACGCCACCGACAAAAAGGCCGTGACCGGCGTGGGTGCGCCCTCGTAGGTGTCCGGGGCCCAGAAGTGGAAGGGCACGGCCGACACCTTGAACGCGAAGGCCACGACCACGAAGAAGATGCCGACAGCCACGATGGGCTGCTCGCCGCCGCCGCCCGAGATGACGGGTCGGATGGCGCGCAACAGCGTGCTCCCCGTCACCCCGTAGATGAGCGACATGCCGTAGAGCATCACGCCCGACGTGAGCACGCCGAGCAGGTAGTACTTGAGCGACGCCTCGTTGCTGCGCAGGTCGCGCTTGCGCCATCCGGCCAGGAGATAGGCCGGGATCGACAGCAGTTCGAGGGCCACGAAGATGCCGATCAGATCGCGCGACGACGACATGACGACCATGCCCAACAACGAGGACAGCAGCAGGAACGAGAACTCGCCTTCGTGGTAGTCGCCCTCTTCGATGTAGTTCGACGACATGAGCAGCACGATGTAGCCGCTGACGATGAACAGGCCCTTCAACAGCAAGGCGAAGTGGTCGACCACGTAAGCCCCGCCGAACATCGAGCGCGGGAAGCCGCCCTTGGCCGCCAACGTCAGGATCGGGATGAGCGAGGCCAGGAGGCCCACGCCCGCCAACTGGGTGACGAGGTACTTGCGCGTCTCGTCCACCACCAGGTCGACCACGAGCACCAGGCAGATGACGCCGGTCAACACCAGCTCGGGGGCCAGCGCGTGGTAGTCGAAGTACGGCGTCTTGAACCCGGCCGCGGCGGCGAGGAGCAGGCTCACGCCGTCAGCCTCCGACGGCCTTGAGGGCGGCAGTCACGCCGTCCACCGCGTCAGTGGTGACGTGGAAGAGCAGATGCGGGTAGACGCCGAGGGCGACGATGGCCACCAGCAGCGGGGTCCACGCGATCCACTCGGGCGTGTGGATGTCGTGGATGTGGGCCTCGGCGAACTCGTCCCTGGGCAGGCCGAACGCGGTGCGCTGGTACATCCAGAGCAGATAGCCGGCGGCGAGGACGGTGCCGATGGAGGCCACCACCATGTAGCCCCGGAACAGCGCCTCGTTGAGTCCGGCCGCGGGCTGGTAGGCGGACAGGATGGCGGGGAACTCGCCCCAGAACCCGGCCAGTCCGGGCAAGCCCAGCGATGCCATGGCGCAGAAGCCGAGGATCCAGCCCAGCTTGGGCGCCTGCACGAGGAGTCCGCCCAAGCGGTTGATCTCGCGGGTGCCGAACCGCTCGCCGATGGACCCGGCCAGGAAGAACAGCATCCCGGTGATGAGGCCGTGGGCCACCATGCCGAACACGGCCGCGTTGATGCCGTAGCTCGTCAGGGTCGAGATGCCCAGCATCACGAAGCCCATGTGGGCCACGGACGAAAAGGCGATGAGCCGTTTCAGGTCGCGCTGAGCCAGACAGCCGAGGGCGCCGTAGATGATGCCGATGACGGCCAGCCCCCCGATCCACGGGGCCCACGACTTGGCCGCGTCGGGGAGGATGGGGATGGCGATGCGGATGAACCCGTACGTGCCCAGCTTCAGCAGGATGGCGGCCAGGATCACCGAGCCCACGGTGGGCGCCTCGGTGTGGGCGTCCGGCAGCCAGGTGTGGAACGGGAACATGGGCACCTTGATGGCAAAGCCCATGAACAGCCCGCCGAAGATCCACAGCTCGGTGACGTGCGATGCGATCCCGCCCTTGGCCACCAGCTCGGGGATGTCGAAGGTCTGGCCGCCCTTGAAGTAGATGGCCAGGAACCCGAGGATCATCAAGGCCGAGCCGAAGAGGGTGTAGAGGAAGAACTTGATCGACGCGTACTGCCGGTTGGGCCCGCCCCACACGCCGATCATGAAGTACATCGGGAGCAGCACCAGTTCGAAGAAGACGAAGAACAGGATCAGGTCCTCGGCCACGAACGTGCCGTTCATGCCCACCTCGAGGACGAGGATGAGCATGAGGAAGCTCTTGGGGTTGTAGGGCTCGGGGAAGTGGTCCCACGAGTACACGACGCACAAGACCGTGATGAACATCGACAGGACCAGCATGGGCAGTGAGATGCCGTCGATGCCCACGTGGTAGTGGCTGTTGATGGCGTCGATCCAGTGCCGGTTCACCTCGAACTGCAAGGCGTCGCTGGCCCCGTAGTCGAAACGGGCCAGCAGGTAGATGCCGTCGGCCAGCGTGAGGAGCGAGACCAACAGGGTGATCCCTTTGAGCCCCTTCTCCCACGTGCGGTCCACGAAGCCGAGCACCACCACCCCGGCCAGCGGGATGAAGACCGCCAGCGTCAGGGCCCAGGTGTCCAGTGTGTTGAGCATGGTCTCCTACTTGGTCACGAGGACGGCGAGCCCGAGAGCGGACAGCGCGGCCACGCCGAACATGATCGCCGCGTAGTTCTGCACGCGGCCCGTCTGGAAAACCCGAAGCAGCGAGCCGCCGCTCTCGGCCGTGAAGCCCGCGCCGTTGACGGCACCGTCGACCACCTGTTGGTCGATGACGTCGTAGACGAACTGGGCCACCCGTCGGGCCGCGATCCCGACCCCGTTCACCACGCCGTCGAGCACGTTCTGGTTGACCCAGTACGCGCCCCGGGCGATGGGGCCCTTGATGCTGCCGACGACCCCGTCCGTGTAGAGCACGTCGAGGTAGTACTTGTTGTCGAGGAAGACGTAGCCCGCGTGCAGCGGCTTGACCCGTTGGGTGATGCCGTGGGGCCCGAGGTTGCGGAAGTACCACAGCCCCCCGATGACGATGCCGGTGGCGGCGATGAGAGTCGACACCGCCGCGTACCCGTAGTTGAACGTGTGCTCGGGCACGCCCGCGGTGACCAGGACCTCGTTGAGGTTCCACTTGCCGAACAGGGTGATGCCGGGTGCGTTGAGCAGGCCGGCCACCACTGACAAGAAGGCCAGCACCACGAGGGGGCCGGTGATCGCAGGCGGCGACTCGTGCGGATGGTGGTGGGCCGCGTTGCCGCGGGCCTCGCCGAAGAAGGTGAGGTACACACAGCGGGTCATGTAGGCGGCCGTCATCATGGCCCCCATCAGCCCGACCACGAGGAACACGGTGTAGCCGTTCTTGCCCGCGCCCAGGAGGATCTCGTCCTTGGACCAAAAGCCCGCCAGGATCGGGATGCCGGCCAAGGCGACCGACGAGACGGCGAAGGTCCAAAAGGTGATGGGCATGTGCTTCTTCAGCCCGCCCATGTCCTTCTTCATGTCGAAGCTGTGGTGCGACCCGCCGTGGCTCACGGACCCGGCCCCGAGGAACAACGAGGCCTTGAAGAAGGCGTGGGTGAAGATGTGGAACACGGCGCCCATCCACGCGCCCACGCCCAGGCCCATCACCATGTAGCCGAGCTGGCTGACCGTTGAGTAGGCGAGCACCTTTTTGATGTCGTTCTGCACGAAGGCCAAGGCCGCGGCGATGAGGATGGTGAGACCGCCGACGATGGCGACCGGGTTGAAGCCCGCGTGCCCGGGCGCGGTGATGGAGAAGGCCTTCCAGAACACGCCGTACATGCGGGCCACGAGATAGACGCCGGCGACCACCATGGTGGCCGCGTGGATGAGGGCGGACACCGGCGTGGGGCCGGCCATGGCGTCGGGCAGCCAGGTGTGGAGCGGGAACTGGGCACTCTTGCCGATGACGGCGACGAACAGCGCCGTGGCGCCCATCAGCAGGACCCAGTGCGGCATGCGCCCGGACAGGGCGGCCGCGTTGATGGTGGCCGCGTCGAACGTGCGGCCCGCGCCGAAGAACAGGATGGACACGCCGACCAAGAGGCCCACGTCGCCCGTGCGGGTGGTGAAGAAGGCCTTGAGGGCGGCGTCGGAGTTGGGCTTTTCCTCCCACCAGTGCCCGATCAGCATGAACGAGCAGAGGCCCATGATCTCCCACCCCAGGATCATCTGAAGGGTGGTCCTGGCCGTGACCAGGATGAGCATGCCGGACGTGAACAGCGACAGGGACGCGAAGAAGTGGGTGTAGCGCCGGTCGCCCTTCATGTAGGCGGTGGAGAAGATGTGCACCAGCAGCGAGATCAGCGTGACCACGAACAGCAGGGTCACGGCCAGTCCGTCGATGTGGGTGCCGAACTCGACCTTGGTCCCGCCCATCTCGAACCACGTGAACAGGTTGCGATCGACGGCCGGTCGCAGCTCTTCTGCGTGGTGCGTCTCGCTGGGCAGCTCGTGGGCGCCGCCCGCGCCCTCGCCACCCTCGACGTGCCCGGGACCAGCCGCGGTCGCTGGCGCGGTCGCGGCGACGACCTCGGCCGCGGGCTTGGCGTCGCGCGCAATCCATGCGCCGAAGGTGAGGCAGGACAGGGCGAAGGCGATGGCCAGCGCGGCCACGCCCACCTCCGAGCCCTTCTTGGGCAGCCGCTTGCCGAACAGCAGGATCACCCAGAACGAGGCCACAGGGATGGCCGGGATGATCCACGCGTTGCGCAGGAAGAACATCCTCAGCCCTTCATGAGGTCGACCTCGGTGAGGTCGATCGAGTGGCGGTTGCGATAGATGAGCAGGACGATGGCCAGGCCCACGCCCACCTCTGCCGCGGCGATGGCCACCACGAAGAGGGCGAAGATGTGACCGACGATCGAGCGCTGGAAGGCGCCGAAGGCGACCAGGTTCACGTTGACGGCGTTGAGGATCAGCTCGATCGACATGAGGACGAGGACCGCGTTCTTGCGGGCCAGCGCGCCATAGACGCCGGTGCAGAACAGAAAGGCGGCCAGAAGGAGGAAGGCGTTCAGATGCATGGCGCGCTCAGTCCCTGCGGGCGATGACGACGGCGCCGACGAGTGCGGCGAGGAGCAGGATGGACACCACTTCGAACGGGATCACGAAGCTCTGGAAGATGGAGTTGCCCACGTCGGCCGTGCGCTGAACCGGCGTCTCCGGCATGTGGCTCCAGCCGAACGCCTTGGTGAGCGTCCAGCCCAAGACGCCGAGCAGGAAGAGGCTGACGACGAGCGAGACGCCGCGCTGTTCGTTGTCCAAGTCGGACGTGGTGCCGATGGGGGCGCGGGTCAGCATGGTGCCGAACAGCAGGAGCACGACGATGGCGCCGATGTAGACGAGCACCTGGACCACGGCGATGAACTCGGCGGCCAGCATGACGTACAGCGCGGCCACGCCCGCCAGCACCACGACGAGGTAGAGGGCCGCGTGGACGATGTTCTTGGCCGTGACCACGCGGATGGCGGCGATGGCCATCGACGCGGCAATCACGCCGAACACCACGTACTCCACCGTGTTCAGGTCCGTCGACGCCGCCGCCGTCAGCACGAGGACCCGCCTTTGCGCGCAGAGGTCGAACGATTCGTTGCGCCTTCGAGCGCGGAGGTCGATCCGGCTTCGCCGGTCGACCGGAGCACGACTGAACTCGCACGAACGGAGCGAAGCGAGTGAGTGCGAAACCGCGACGTCACTTCTTGGCCCCCTTGGCGGGCTGGGCGCCGACTTCGAGGGGCGGGGGCTCGGGGACCGACTCCATCCACTCGCCCAGTCGGTCCTTGTCATGCAGCAGGTCGGCGATGCGGACCTCCGAGTACTCGTACTCCGGGCTCCAGAAGAGCGCGTCGAACGGGCACACCTCGACGCAGATGCCGCAGTACATGCACAGCGAATAGTCGATGTCGAAGCGATCCAGCTTCTGCACCGTGCGGGGCTTGCCGCCCTCGCGCCGGGGCGGCGCCTTGTCCTTGTGGCCCTCGATGTAGATGCACCAGTCCGGGCAGCTCCGGGCGCAGAGCATGCAGACCGTGCAGTTCTCCTCCTTGAGCGCGATCACCCCGCGGGCCCGCGTGGGCGGCGCCTCCTTGACGTGCGGGTACTGCACGGTGACGTTGGGCTCGAGCATCGTCCGGAACGTGACGCCCAGGCCCTTGAGCAGGCCCTTGCCGGGGAAGTCGGGCACTACTTGACCACCACCTTGAGCACGCCGGTCGCCAGGATGTTGACCAGCGACAGCGGGATGAGGAACTTCCAGGCCAGCGCCTGAAGCTGGTCCTCACGCAGTCGCGGGTAGCTGAATCGGACCCAGAAGATGAGGAAGGCGACCAGCATGATCTTGGCGCCGAGCACCAGCGGTCCGACCACGTCGGCCAGTCCGCCGTGCACGCCCGGCAGATACCAGCCGCCAAGGAAGAGGGTGGCGCCGATGGCGGCCAACGCGAACGCAGTGCCGAACTCGCCCATGAAGAAGAACAGGAAGCGAAAGCCCGTGTACTCGGTCATGAACCCGGCCACCAGCTCCGACTCGGCCACGGGCATGTCGAACGGCGTCTGCGACAGCTCGGCCTGGGCCGACACGATGAACAGGATGAAGCCGATGAACTGAGTGAAGAGGAACGGGTTGCCGATGGCGCCGAAGCCGAAGATCTCGCCGTTGGCCTGGGCCTTAACGATGCCTTGCAGGCTGAACGTGCCCGCCTGCATGGCCACGCCCACCACGGCCAGCACGAGCGGAAGCTCGTAGGCGATGAGCTGACCCGCGGCCCGCAGGGCACCGATGAGGGCGTACTTGTTGGCCGACGCCCAGCCCGCCATCAGCACTCCGATCACGGAGATGGACGACACGGCCAAGGCGAAGATCACGCCCGTGTCCAAGTCCTGCACCACCAGCCGGGGCCCGGCTGGGATGACGAGGTACAGCAAGAAGGTGGACATCAGCACCACGACCGGCGCCAACGCGAACACCCTGCGGTCGGCCCGGTCCGGGAAGATGTCCTCCTTCTGGAGGAACTTGACGCCGTCGGCCACCAGTTGCAGCACGCCGCCAGGGCCGGCCTCCATGGGTCCGAGCCTGCTCTGCATGAAGCTCATCATCTTGAGCAGGAACACGTAGCCGAGGATCAGCGCGCCCGCCGGAATCAGGGCCAGGACGACGGCCACCTTGAGGACCGTGACCGCCCAGTACGCGGTCAGGTCGAGCGCCAGCATGTGCGCCGTCACCGCCCGCCCCCAGCCCACCGGGCCATCGCCACCGCCGGCTCGGTCGCGGTCGCCGTCGCCGTCCCGGTCGCGGTCGCCATCCCGGTCGCGGTCGCCATCGCCGTTCTGGGCACCTTTTCTTCGCCCAGAGACAAGAAAAGGTGCCCAGAACGGGAGGGCGGGAGGTGAAGGTGGCGGGAGAGGGCGAGGGGGCGCGGCGGGGGTGCGGCGAGGGAGAGAGGGCGGGGGGTCATCGGTCGATGTCCCCGAGGATGAAGTAGAGGCTGGCGAGGATGGTGATGACGTCCGGGACGAACACGCCGCGCAACAGCCAGGGCAGGATCGAGATGTTGTTGAAGCTGGGCGTGCGGATCTTGCAGCGGAACGGGCCCAGCCCGCCCTTGCTGACGACGTAGTAGCCCATCTCGCCCAACGGGTTCTCGGTGTGGACCCACGCCTCGCCCGCGGGCACCTTGATGATGCGGGGCACCTTGGCCTGGATGGCACCCGAAGGCAGCCCGTCGAGCAACTGCTCGATGATCGAGGCCGCCTCGCGCGTCTCCTGGAGTCGGACCCAGTAGCGCGCGAACGAGTCGCCGTCCGGGTGGGTCCAGACCTTGAAGTCGACGTCTTTCCACGCCAGCGGGTAGTCCTCGTCGCGGCGCAGGTCCCAGTCGATCCCCGACGCTCGGGCGTTGGCCCCGGACAGGCCGTACTCGGTCGCCACCGCGGCCGGGATGACGCCGACGCCCCTGGTCCGCTGCTGGAAGATCTCGTTGCCCATCAACAGGTCTTCCATCTCGTCGCAGAAGTGGCGCACGCGCTTCATCACGCCCTTGGCCTCGTCGATCCAGCCCTTGGGCAGATCCTCCTTGATGCCACCGATGCGGTCGAAGTTCGGATGGAAGCGCCCACCCGTGACCGCCTCCATCAGGTTGAGGACGTACTCCCTGTCGCGGAAGGCGTAGAAGACGGGCGTGATGGCCCCGAGCTGCACGCCCATGTCGCCGAGGAACAGCGAGATGTTGGCGATGCGGGCCATCTCGAAGAAGATCGTGCGCAGCCACTGGGCGCGCGGCGGGGCCTCGACGCCCATCAGATTCTCGGCGGCCAGGATGAAGGGCACCTCGTTGGCGAAGTGGCCCAGCCAGTCGATGCGGTTGATGAGGGTCGTGACCTGCGGGTAGGTGCGGACCTCGGTGAGCTTCTCGTAGCCCCGGTGCATGTAGCCGCAGACGGGCTCGGCCCACATGACCTGCTCGCCGTCGAGGCGCACGACGATGCGCAAGGTCCCGTGCGTGGCCGGATGCTGCGGGCCGAGGTTGAGGGTCATGCCCTCGGTCTCGAGCTCCACGTTGATGCGGGCGTCGGCCGCCTGGCCCGCCACGTACGCGGCCTGCTTCCACTCGGTGGTGGTCATTCGGCCGCCGCCTCCTCAGACTCGCCGTCGGCTCCGGCGGGCAGCGGCTCGACGTCGACCAGGCCGGGCCACGGCTTCACCTCGCGGGCCAGCAGCGGGAAGTCCTTGCGCCCGGGGTGGCCCTCGAAGCCGCCGGGCAGGTAGATGTGGCGCAGGCCGGGGTGGCCGACAAAGTCGAAGCCGTACATCTCCCACGACTCGCGCTCGTGCCAGTCGGCGCCGCGGTAGAGGTCGACGATGGACTGGACCTGCGGCTGGTCGTCGTCCAAGTCGGCCTTGAGGGTGATGCCGATCTTGTCGACCGTGGAGTAGAGCCTGCAGAAGACCTGAAAGCGGGTGTCGCCGCCCGCCACGCCCGTGGCCGGGCCCGACTCGGCGGGCGTGGTCTCGACGTCGGCTTCTGCTCCGCCAGCATCGGCATCGGCATCGGCCTCCGCCTCAACCGCGTCAGCGCCGGCATCGGCCTCGTCGCCCGATGCGTCCGCCTCCTCGTCGGGCAGCGAGCCCCACGCCTTCTCACCGGCCAGGGACGGGTTGTCGTACCAGTCCAGGCTGGAGAGGAAGCAGAAGTAGTCCATGCCCAGCTTGTCGCGGCACGCGGCCACTGCGTCGTGCCAGCGGTCCCGCGAGACGCGCACGGTGATGTCGCCCCCCGCCACCTCGGACCCGACGACGGCGTCGCCCAACTCGTCGGCCAGTGTGGCCAAGAGCCGTTGGCGGACCTCGTCGACCGGCACCGGGACCGGGGCGGCCTCAGCTTCCGACGACAATCGGCTCACCCCTCCAGCGCTCGGCCATGTCCTCGTGCTGGATGCGCTCCTGGAGCAGGACGATCCCCTCCAGCAGGGCCTCGGGACGGGGCGGGCAGCCGGGCACGTAGACGTCGACGGGGATGATCTGGTCCACGCCCTTGGTCACCGAGTAGCTGTCCCAGTAGGGCCCGCCGCAGTTGGCGCACGAGCCCATCGAGATCACGTACTTGGGGTCGGGCATCTGCTCGTAGAGACGGCGGATGGGCGGGGCCATCTTGTCGGTGACGGTGCCGCTGATGACGACGAGATCGGCCTGGCGCGCGCTGGCCGGGAAGGGGATCACGCCCAGACGCATGACGTCGTAGCGGGGCGAGCCGAAGGCGGCGCCCATCTCGATGGCGCAGCAGGCCAAGCCCCACTGGTAGACCCAGAGGCTGTACTTGCGGGCCGTGTTGAGGAGGGTGGTGAGCTTCTTGGGCATGTGCCCAGACTCCACTAGACCCACCGCAGCACCCCCTTGCGCCAGGCGTACACCAGGCCCAGCGTGAGGATGAAGATGAACACCGTCATCTCGACCAGTCCGAACACGCCCAGCGCGTCGACTCGGACGGCCCACGGAAAGATGAAGACGGCCTCCACGTCGAACATGACGAACAGGAGGGCGAAGACGTAGTAGCGGATCTGGCTCTGGGACCAGCCCGTGCCGATCGGGTCCACGCCCGACTCGTAGTTCATGTACTTCTGGGGCTGCGGGCGCTTGGGGCGCACCAGGCTGCCCGCGCCGAGCATGAGGCCCACCATCAACACCGACGCTCCCACGAACACGAGCACGGTGAAGTAGCTGCGCAGGAAGGCCGACATCGCGGGCGAAGCCTAGACAGCGAGGTCGCGGAGTCGCCAAACCCCTTGAACGGCCACGGTCAACGGTGTTCGAGGCCGGTCCTAGACTGGCGGCATGGCCCCCGGCTACCACCGTTTGGGCGAGGTCCCCAGCAAGCGACACGTTGCCTTTCGAGCTCCTAACGGCGGCTTGTACGCCGAGGAAGTGGCCGGTCTCGAGGGCTTCGGCGGGCGGTACTCGATCCTCTACCACCGCTTCGCGCCGACCCGCGTGATGAAGGTGGCCGAGGTCGACCCGGTGCCCGCCGCCCCTGCGCCCGCGGCCGAGTCCACTCTGCGCCACCACCTGCTGCGCACGGCCGGTCGACTGGCCGAGGCCGACCAGGACGGTGAGCTCGACGGCGACGAGTTGGCGGGCAGGCGATGGCTGCTGTTCAACGCCGACGTGCGCCTGGCCCTGTCCGCCTTCGGCCCGGGCCCGGGCCGGCTCTGCCGCAACGGCGGGTCCGACGAGATCCACTTCGTGCACCACGGCGGCGGCAGGCTGGAGTCGACCTACGGGCTGTTGGAGTACCGGGCGGGCGACTACGTCGTGATCCCGAAGGGGACGACCTATCGGTTCGTGCCCTCGTCAGGCGGCAACCGCCACTTCATCGTGGAGACGCCCGGCGCCGTGCGCCTGCCTCGGCGGTACCAGAACGCCGAGGGCCAGTTGCTCGAGCACGCGCCCTATTGGGAGCGCGACTTCCGCCGGCCCACCGAGGTGGTGGCCAACGACGACCCGACCCCGACCGACGTGTGGGTGCGGGTCGGCGACCGGGCCGCGGTCTACACGCTCGACCACAACCCGCTCGACGTGGTGGGCTGGGACGGGCACCTCTACCCCTACGCCTTCAGCATCCACGACTTCGAGCCCATCACCGGCCGCCAGCACCAGCCCCCGCCCGTGCACCAGACCTTTGAACTCGATGGGGCCGTGATCTGCTCGTTCTGCCCCCGAAGGCTGGACGACGGGCCGGACGTGGTGACGGCGCCCTACAACCACGCCAACCTCGACTCGGACGAGGTCCTCTATTACGTGGACGGCTCGTTCTTCTCGCGTCGGGGCATCGAATCGGGGGCGCTCACGTGGCACCCGAAGGGCATCCCGCATGGGCCTGCGCCGGGCGTGGCCGAAGCGTCCATCGGCAAGACCCACACCGACGAACTGGCCGTGATGGTCGACACCTTCCGACCGCTCACGTTGGCCGCCGGGGCCGAGGCCTTCGACGACGGGGCCTACCCCACGTCCTGGCTGCCCGACTAGCTACAGCAGTTCGTCGGCCAGGCCGAGGGCCAAGGCCTCTTCGGCGTCCAGCCACCACTCCTTGCGGGCCCAGCGGCGCTGGATCTCCCGCTCGTTCAATGTCGAGCGCTCGGCCAGGATGGCCAGCAGCCGCTGTTGCAGGCGCTTGGTGAACCCGACGCTGTCCTCCATCTCGCTCACCTTGCCCACGCTCTGGTGCGAAACCTCGTGGATGAGCAGGAAGGCGTTGCGGCCCATCACGCGACGGCTGCCCGCCTGCAACAACACCGCGCCCATGCTGGCCGCCCGCCCCAAGGCCATGGTCGTGACCAGATGGCCGACGGCCCGAAGCTGGTGCAGATAGTCGAACAGGGCCAGGCCGTCGAGCACGGACCCGCCCGGCGAGTTGAAGATCACCGTGATCTCCGAGCCCGGGCCGCGGCGAGACCACGTGCCCAGTTCGGCCATGCACTGCTGGACCGACTCGGCGTCGACCCCGGAGTAGAAGGTGTAGACGTGGGCGGCCCTGGGGTCGGCGGCCCGGTCCCGCTCCACCCTGCGCATGGCTTCGAGTTCGAGGACGGTGCGCTCGGTCTCCAACTGGAGCTTGCGCAACTCGGCCCACGCCCGCTGCTCCATGAGGTTCTCGGGCGGCGCGCCCACGGGCAGGGCGATGTCGAGCAGGGAGCGGAACCCGACGGGTGACGACACCACGGCCTCCACCGCCTTGGCCCCGTTCACCGCCTCGAGCGTGTCGCCCGGCGCGGCGCGGCGCTTCGGTGTGCGGGCGGGCGCGGCGGCCCGATTGACCGGGGCAGGGCGGCTCATCACGGTACAGATCGACCGGTCGGCCACCACCCTGAGCGAATCCCGCCCGCCCGTCCGCCCGTCCGCTCGAAAACGTCCTCCAAGCACGTCTGGAGGACATGGCCAGCGGAAACGCGGGGCTATGTCCTCCAGACCGGGAAAACCCGGGGGGCGAAGACGGCCGGGGGGTTAGACGGAGGCGGTGAGGAGGGACACGGCCTGGGCGTGGTCCGTGATGGTGATGCGGGTTGGGATCTGCAACGGGCTGTCGCCGTCGACGTCCACCACCAGGTCGACGTGGCAGGCCGTCTCGCTCCAGTGCAGCAAACGCTCCAGGGCGCAGATGTCGATGGTGTAGTCGAACGAGGCTCGGAAGGTGAGCATGGGCGTCCCCGAGACCTGCCCCTCCTCCACGACCTCCTCGCTGGCGGTGAACCCGGTCCAGGTGCCCGAGCCGCCGAAGGCGTCGATCACCAGGTCGCTGCCTTCCAGATGAGTGCCCAGCAACTGCGTGCCGCTCAGCCGCAGGATGCCGTGGTCGACGGGCCCGGCCTCAGGCGCAGCCGGAGCCTCGGGCGGCGACGGTGGCGTCGACAGGCGGTGGTTCCGAGACAGGTCAGGCAGTCGGTGCCAGAACGACATAGGCCCAGATGTTCCCCCATCTGGACGAAAGATGCACGCTCGGGCAAAACGGGCGAACGGTCAGGGCCGGCCCCCGAGCCCAGGCTCAGGCCGCGTCCGACCCGGCGGCCACGGCGTCGGCAGCGGCGGCGGCGTCGGCGGCGGCGTCGGCGTCCAGCACCAGCCCCAGGGCCACCAAGGCCACCTCCACCTGCGCGGCCGACGGCTCTCGAGTGGTCAGGCGCTGCAAGGCCAGGCCCGGGGCCAGCATGCGGGCCACCCACGGCCGGTCGATATGGGCCGCGGCCCACTTGATGACCTCGTACGACAGTCCGGCCACCACCGGGACCAAGGCCAGCCTGCTCACCACCAGCACGGCCAGTGCCGGTCGACCGATCAGCGGGTGGATAAGGACCGACACCACCATCACCACCAACAAAAACGTGGTCCCGCAGCGGGGATGGCGGGTGGTGAAGCGGTTGACCGACGCGGGCGTGAGCGGGGCGCCCGCCTCCAACGCGGTGATCGACTTGTGCTCGGCGCCGTGGTACTCGTACACCCGTCGCAGGTCGGGCACCAGGCCCAGGCCGCCGATGTAGCCGACCAGCAGGCCGATGCGGATGACGCCCTCGATCAGGCTGAATCCCACGCCGCCGTGGGAGCCGGGCAGCCGTCCGGCCACCAGGCCCGGCATCAAGAAGAACAGGCTGAGCACCGCGGCCACTCCCACCACCATGAAGGCCCGCTCGGCCAAGCGGGGCTTTGACTCGGCCACCTCGGCCCCGCCCAACTCGCTCTGTCGAGCGGCCCACTCCATGGCCTTGGCCCCGAGCCGCAGCGAGTCGACCAACGCGACCACGCCTCGAACGACCGGCAGCCGCCGCCATCCCCGCCCGCCGCTCGCCACCGAGCCGGTCGTAGTGACAATCTCGCCCGACGGCTTGCGCACGGCCACGGCCCACGTCGACGCGCCGCGCATGAGCACGCCGCCGAACACAGCTTGTCCCCCGTAGGCGCGCAGCGTCGCTTCCCTGCTCCTGCTCACATCCGGATTATCGGCCCATTGCGCCAGCGACAAGAGGAATCAGGACGACACTCAGGACAACGGTCAGAACAACAGGTTGTGCGAGGCCTGGCGGGCGAACTCGATCATGGGCTGAGGTGCGATGCCGAAGGCGAGGGTGAAGGCCACGGCCACCACCAGCACCACGCCGGTCCCAAACGGCAGCGGGATGCGAGGGGCGGCGGCCGCGTCCTCGTCGGAGAGCGGCGTGTACATCAACACGATCACCCGCAGATAGAAGAAGGCGGCGATGACCGCGGCCACCATGCCGATCAAGGCCAGCGCGTACGAGTGGGCCTGCACGGCCGCGCCGATCACGTAGAACTTGGCCAGGAAACCGGTGGTGAAGGGGATGCCGGCCTGGGCCATGAGGAGCACGGTGAAGGCCAGGGCCAGGGCAGGCCTTCGGGTGGCCAACCCTCGGTAGTTGTCGAGGTCGTGGGCGTCGTCGCCCCGCCTGCCCACCAGCGTCACCACCGCGAAGCTGCCCAGCACCATGAACGTGTAGGCCAGCAGGTAGTAGAGCGATCCGGCGATGCCCCTGTCGGTCGCGGCCTGCAACCCGATGAGCACATAGCCCGCGTGGCTGATGGACGAGTAGGCCAGCATGCGCTTGATGTCGCTCTGGACCACGGCCAAGGTCGAGCCCACCAGCAGGGTCAGCACGGCCAACGCCCAGACGAGCGGCTGCCAGTCCAGACGTTGCGACCCGAAGGTGGTGAACAGCACGCGCAGCAGGCCCGCAAAGCCTGCCGCCTTGGCCGCCGCGGCCATGAACCCGGTGACGGGGGTAGGCGCGCCCTGGTACACGTCCGGCGTCCACGCGTGGAAAGGGACGGCCGCCACCTTGAAGCCCAGGCCGACGAGGATCAGCACCAGCCCGGCCAGCAGGAGGCCGTCGTTGGTCACCACGTTCTGGGCCAGGAACGAGCCGATCTCCACCAGGTTGGTGGACCCCGTGGCCCCGTACATCAAGGCGATGCCGTAGAGGAACAGGGCGGACGAGAAGGCGCCAAGGATGAAGTACTTCATGGCCGCCTCGCGCGACTCGGCCCTGCGGCGGTGATAGCCGGTGAGGACGTACAAGGCGATGGACAGGATCTCCAGGCCGAGGAACAGCACGATCAAGTCGTTGGCCGTGGCCATGAACATGCCGCCCGCGGCACTGAGCAGCACCAGCACGTAGAACTCAGGCCCGTCCAGGCCCTCTCGCCGAAGATACGAGTCGGCCAACAGCGCGCCGAGCACGACGGCCACCGCGATCACGATCATCATGAAGCAGGCGAAGCCGTCCACCACCAAGGCGTTGGCCACCGCCCGGTACGAGCCGTGGACCACGACCTCCCGCCACTTCATCCACGCCGCCACTCCGGACGCCGCGCCCGCGGCCACCGTGAACCAGGCGTACAAGCCCTTGCCGGGCCGGGGCCGCACCAACGACACGGCCAGCAACAGGGCCAGCGCCGATCCCAACAGGATCAAGTGCGGGACCATGGCCGAGTACTCGACGGACGGCAGCCGAAGCGGCTGCAACTGGTCGGCCGCGCCGCCGGAGGGCGCGACCTGGGCCAGCAGCGCAGCGCCGAGAGCGGCCATCACTTGTCGCCTCCCGCGGCCACGCCCGGCTGATGGAAGTCGCTGTGCGACTCGACGTGGCTCAAGAGCCGCTCCACCGAAGGCTGCACCCGGTCGAGCACGGGCTTCGGGTACACGCCGAGGAACACGATGAGAACAAGCAGCGGAGCCATGACGCCCCGCTCCCGCCAGGTCATGTCGGGCAGGTTGGCATTGTCGTCCGTGGGCTCGCCGTGGAACACGCGCTGGTAGGCCCACAGCAGATAGACGGCGGCCAGGATGACGCCGGTGGTGGCCACCACGGCCCACCACCGATGGGTGACGAACGTGCCGATGAGGATGAGGAACTCGCCCACGAAGCCGTTGAGCCCGGGGAGTCCGACCGACGAGAGCATGACCACCATGAAGACGCCGCCCAGCAGGGGCATGGACTTCCACAGCCCGTTCAACTCGGCGATCTGTCGGGTGTGGCGGCGCTCGTAGATCATCCCCACCAAGAGGAACAGCGCCCCGGTGGACAGGCCGTGGTTCACCATCTGGACCACGCCGCCGGTCAGGCCTTGCGACGTGAAGGCGAACGTGCCCAGCACGATGAACCCGAGGTGGGCCACGGACGAGTAGGCCACCAGCCGCTTCAAGTCCCGCTGGACGGCGGCCACCAGCGCGCCATAGGTGATGCCGATGACGGCCAACGTCAACAGCACGGGCGCCAAGTCCACCGACGCCTTCGGGAACAGGTAGAGCCCGAAGCGGACCAAGCCGTACGTGCCCAGCTTCAACAGCACGCCGGCCAGGATCACCGAGCCCGCAGTGGGCGCCTCGGTGTGGGCGTCGGGCAGCCACGTGTGCACAGGGAAGAGCGGCACCTTGACGGCGAAGCCCAAGGCGAAGGCCAGGAAGATCCAGCGGGCCGTGGAGGCGGCCAAGGCCTGCCGGTTGGCCAACTCGACCAAGTCGAAGGTGAGGGGGTGCCCGCCCTTGGTCGAAAGGAACACCAAGGCCAGCAGGCCGACGAGCATGAAGGCCGAGCCGAACAGGGTGTAGAGGAAGAACTTGAGTGAGGCGTAGACCCGGTTCTCATAGCCCCAGCCCGCGATGATGAAGTACATCGGGACGAGGGTCAGCTCGAAGAACAAGAAGAACACGAGCAGGTCCAAGGCCAGGAACGAGCCGAGGCAGGCGCCTTCGAGAACCAGCATCCAGGCCACGTAGGACTTCACGTCCCGACGCACCTTGGGCCCGGCCAGCGCGATGGGGAACAGCACCCCGGTGAGCACGACGAGGAACAGCGAGATGCCGTCCACGCCGAGCTTCCACGAGATGCCCCAGTCCCGCACCCACTCGTGCTCGGTGACGAACTGGAAGCCGGACCGCTTGACCTCGAAGTCGACCAGGGCCACGACAGTGAGCAGGCCGGTGGCGATGCTGGCCAGCAGGCCCACGAACTTCACCATCTCCGGGCGGCTGCGGGGGATGAGGGCGACGACTGCGGCCATGACGATGGGCAGCAGCACCATGGTGCTCAGCAGCGGGAAGCCCGCCGTGCCCGTGCCCGTCTCCAGCGCGATCACAGGCCCATCCTCGCCACCGCGTAGCCCAGCAGCAGGACCGCGCCGGCAGCGATGCCGAGCGCGTAGTTGCGGACATAGCCGCTCTGGGCCTTGCGCAACTGTGCGCCTCCCAACCGGACCAGGCTGCCTGCGCCGTTGACGGCCCCGTCCACCACGGCCCGGTCGACGGCGGCCGACTCGGCGGCCAGCAGCCCGCCGCCCGTGCCGAACAGGAACGAGTAGAGCGCGTCCACACCCCACGCCCTGCGCAGTACCTCCGGCTCGAGCCTGGCCCGGTCGGGTCGGGTCGCCCACAGCCGGAAGCCCACCACGATGGCGACGATGGCCAGCCCGCTCACCGCCGCGCCGATGGCCACCTTCGTGCCGGTGGCCACGTGCAGCTCGGGGGCGAACTGGCCGACCACGGGGTGCAGCCAGCGCTCCAAGAAGGCAGCCTTGCCGAAGGGCAGGTTGATGGCCCCGCCCACCAACGACAAGAAGGCAAGCACGCCGAGGGGAACGGTCATCGTCCAGGGCGACTCGTGGGGCTCGGCCGCGTGCCCGTCGTGGGCGCCATGCCCATTGGCGGCGACCGGCTCGGGCTCGGTCAACTCCTCCTTGTCACCGGTGTCACCGGTGTCACCGGTGTCAGAAGTCCCCGTCGAGTCGGCCCGTCGCCAGCGCTCCTCGCCGAAGAACACCAGGGCCACTTGGCGGGTCATGTAGTAGGCGGTGAGGCCCGCGGTGAACACGCCGATGGCCCAGAGGGCCTTGTTGTCGGCCCAGGCCGCGGCCAGGATGTCGTCCTTCGACCAGAAGCCGGCCAGGCCAGGGAATCCCGCGATGGCCAGCCAGCCGATGATGAAGGTCACCGACGTGATCGGCATCCACTTGCGCAGCGAGCCCATGCGCTTCATGTCCTGCTCGTCGTGCAGGCCGTGGATCACCGAGCCCGCGCCGAGGAACAACAGGGCCTTGAAGAAGGCGTGGGTCACCATGTGGAAGATGGCGGCCACGTACGCGCCCGTCCCCACGGCGAGGAACATGAACCCCAACTGCGAGATGGTCGAGTAGGCCAGCACTTTCTTGATGTCGTCCTGGGCGCAGGCGATGGTGGCCGCGAACAAGGCGGTCAACACGCCGACCCACGCGATGAGGTGCTGCACGCTCTGCACCTCGTGCAGCACCGGGCTCATGCGGGCCATGAGATACACGCCCGCGGTCACCATGGTGGCCGCGTGGATCAGGGCCGAGACAGGCGTGGGGCCCTCCATGGCGTCGGGCAGCCAGACGTAGAGCGGGAGCTGGGCCGACTTGCCGCACGCGCCCAGGAACAGCAACAAGGCCATGGCCACCAAGGTGGTGTGGGCCGCCCCGTCGACCTGGGCGAACATGCCCTTATAGGTCAAGGTGCCGAAGGTCGAGAAGGCCAGGAAGGTGGCGATGAGGAAGCCGAAGTCGCCTACCCGGTTGGTGACGAACGCCTTCTTGCCCGCGACCGCGGCCGTCTCCCGCTCGAACCAGAACGAGATGAGCAGGTACGAGCAGGCGCCCACGCCTTCCCACCCCAAGAAGGTGATGAGCAGGTTGTCGCCCAGCACCAGCATGAGCATGGAGAAGGCGAACAGGTTGAGGTAGACGAAGAAGCGGGGGTAGCGGCTGTCCCCGTGCATGTAGCCCACCGCGTAGAGGTGGATGAGCGTGCCCACGCCGGTGACGAACAGGCACATGGTCATCGACAGCGGGTCCACCAACAGCGAGGCCTTGACGTGGAGGCCGCCCACGTCGAGCCAGGTGAAGACCGACTTGGTGACGCTGCGTCCGTCCACGTCCGTGGCCAACAGGGCGGCGAAGGTGACGACCGACGCCACGAAGGACGAGCCGATGGCCGCAGTCGCCAGCCAGCCCGAGAGCGGGTCGCCCAGGCGCTTGCCCATCAGCACCAGCGCGGCGAAGCCGAGCAGGGGCAGGAGCGGGATCAGGTAGACGGCGTTCATCAGCGGGGAGCCCTCATCCCTTCAGGATGTGGAGGTCGTCGGCCGTGGCCGCGGCCCGCCGTCGGAAGATGGACACGATGATCCCGAGGCCGACCACGACCTCGGCCGCGGCCACCACCAGCACGAAGAAGACCAGGGCCTGTCCACCGATGTCGTCGAGCATGCGGGCGAAGGTCACGAAGGTCAGGTTGACGGCGTTGAGCATCAGCTCCACGCACATGAACATGACCAAGACGTTGCGCCGGACCAAGAGGCCCACCGCGCCGATGGTGAACAGCGCGGCGGCCACGGCCAAGTACCACTCGCCCCCCAGACTCATTGACCCTGCGTCTCCTCGTGGGGCACGCGCCGGGCCAGCACGACGGCGCCGACCACCGCGATGACGAGCAGGGCGGACGTGATCTCGAACGGCAGCAGGTAGCGGGTGAAGATGGACCGGGCCAGCTTCTCGATGTTGGTGCCGGGCCCGCCCGCCTGCCCGGCGGTGGCCAGGTTGCCGGTGGCCCAGTTGGCCGTACCGCCCAGGATGATCAGCTCGGCCAAAGCGACGATGCCCAGCCCGATGGCGATGGGCCGTTGCCCGGGCAAGTCCTCGGCCGCTTGAGCGTCCTCGCGGTCCACGCCCAACAGCATGATGACGAACAGGAAGAGCACGACGATGGCGCCCGCGTAGACGATCACCTGCACCGCGGCCAGGAAGTGGGCGTCTTGGGCCACGAACATCACGGCGATGCCGAACAGGGTCATCACCAGCATGAGGGCGGCATGCACGGGGTTGCGCGAGAGCACCACGCCCAGGGCGCCCGACAACACGATGGCGGCGGAGGCCGCGAACACGGCGATGTCGACCTTCGACGTGGACGTGGACGCGGCGAGCAACAGTCCGTGGGCCACCGGCCCCAGCATGGCCATCACGGTGTGTGCGTCTCCGCCGACTCGGGCCCCTCGGGCTCGGGCTCGTCGGCCGACTGACCGGGCTCGGGGGCGCGCACGCCGTACCCCAACTCGCCCGACCACTGGACGGTGCCCTCGTAGGCGGCCGACCCGCTCGGCGCGGTGGCCCGGACCCATGCGGACGTGTGCTCGTCCTCGCCCGGCCGCCAGTCCTCCCAGGGCAGGTGCTGCGGCCTGCCCTGGTCGTCCACCAGCAGCTCGGCCTTGGTGTAGATGGCGTCGCGGCGGTCGGTGAAGGAGAACTCGAACAGCTTCGACTCGGTGATGGCCTCGGTGGGGCAGGCCTCCACGCAGAGGTCGCAGTGGATGCAGCGCAGGTAGTTGATCTCGTAGACGAACCCGAAGCGCTCGCCGGGCGAGACGGGGGCGTCGGGCGGGTTGTCGGCCCCCCGGACGTAGATGCACCGGGCCGGGCACACGCCGGCGCACAGCTCGCAGCCGATGCACTTCTCCATTCCGTCCTCGTAGCGGTTGAGGACGTGGCGGCCGTGGAAGCGCGCCGGCTTGGGGCGCTTCTCGTCCGGGTACTCGTTGGTGACCCGGTCCTCGAACATCGTCTTGAGCGTGACTTTGAAGCCGTCGAGGTAGCCCATTACCGGTTCACGTCCTCCCGCGACACTTCCCCGAGGGACACTTCACCGAGGGACACTTCGCCGAGCGCGGCGGGGGACAGGTCGGCGTCGTCCATCTGGCCCAGGGTGAGGGCCGCGCTCAGCGCCCACCAGCCCAGCGCCCCCACCGCCACGCCGCCGCCGAGGACGAAGCCCAGGTTCCAGCCTTCGAGGCGGCCGATGCGCAGGGCGGCCACCAGCAGCAGCCAGAACAGGGAGGCGGGGATGAGCTTCTTCCAGCCCAGGTCCATGAGCTGGTCGTAACGGAACCGGGGCAGGGTGGCCCGCAGCCACACGTAGATGAAGAGGAAGACGAGCAGCTTGAGGAAGAACCACACGATCGGCCACAGGGAGGGGAGGAAGCTGATGGCGGGACCGTTGGGGCCGCCCAAGAAGAGGGTGACCACCATGGCCGAGATGGTGACCGTGTTCATGAACTCGGCCAGGAAGAAGAGGGCGAACCGGATCGAGGAGTACTCGGTGTGGAACCCGCCCACCAGCTCCTGCTCCGCCTCCACCAGGTCGAACGGGGGCCGGTTGGCCTCGGCGGTGGCGGCGATGAGGAACACCACGAAGGGCACCACGCCCAGGGAGAAGATGTTCCAGCGGAAGAGGCTGTCCTGGGCGGCGACGATGTCGTGGGTGGACAGAGAGCCGGCGGAGAGAACCGCCGCCGCCACCGCCAGGGCCATGGCCGCCTCGTAGGACACCATCTGGGCCGACGCCCGCACCGAGCCCAGCAGGGGGTACTTCGAGCCCGACGACCAACCGGCCAGCATCACGCCGTAGACCGCGATCGACGACATGGCCAGGAGGAAGAGGACGCCGATGGGCGGATCGGCCAGCTGCAGGAACGTCTTGTGGCCGGCGATGGAGATGGTGCCGCCGATGGGGACGATGGCGAAGGACGCGAAGGCGGGGAGGATGGAGAGGAACGGGGCCAGGCGGAACACCCGCCGGTCGGCCAGCTCGGGGAGCAGGTCCTCCTTGAAGAAGAGCTTGGTGCCGTCGGCCAGGGTCTGGAGGATCCCCCACGGCCCGGCCCGGTTGGGGCCGATGCGGCTCTGCATGTCGGAGATGACCTTGCGCTCGAACCACACCATGAGCATCACCGCCACCAGCAGGAACACGAAGACGACGATGACCTTGAGCAGGACGATAAGCACGACGGCGGTGTCGATCCCGTCGACGAAAAGCGGGTCGCCCACTTAGGCCACGTGTCCGGAGCCGGGGGCGACGGTCTCGACGCGGACGTCGGTGACCGGCTGGCGGGCGTCGATGAGGTCGGCCGCGCCGGGGCCGGGCTGGTTGAAGGCGAGCACGGCCGAGCCCCGCAGGACCGACGAGTCGGCGACCGCCCTCAGGGTGAGCGACCCCCGGGACGACGTGACCCGCACCTGGTCGCCGGTGGTGACGCCGAGGTGGCCGAGGTCGTGGGGGTGGGCCCGCAGCGAAGCGCCGGGGGCGAGGGGGGCGAGGGCTGGGGACTGCTGCACGAGCACGCCTGCGTCGTAGAGGCTGCGCCCGGAGACGAGGCGGAGGGAGTAGGCGTCGACCGGGGGCGACGGCGACGTGGCCGCCACCGGCACGAACGTGAGGAGCGGCGGGCGCCCGTCGTCGGAGGCGGCCGCGGTGTCGTCGTACCGGACGCCGGCCAGCGGTTCGAGGGGGGCATCGGCGTCAGGCTCCGGCTCGGGCAGGAGGGTCTCGCCCTGGGCCTCGGCCGCCGCCACCTCGACCGCCTCTACCGGCCGGTTGGGCTCGACGGGGGCTTGGGGCCGGGTGAGGGGCACGACCAGCCCGTCGCGGTGGCCGGGGGCGGCGAGCATGGCCGGGGTGAGGCCGGCGTGGGACGGGGCCAGGCGCTCGACCTCGGCCGCGATCGAGTCGAGGGAGTCGAACCCGAGGTCGGAGCCCAGGCGCGTGGCCAGCTCCACTGCGATCGTCCAGTCGGGTCGGGCCGTGCCGGGGGCGGTGACCTTCTGACCGAGGCGGGTCACCCGGCCCTCGATGTTGGTGGTGGTGCCCGGGCGCTCGGCGAAGCCGGCCGCCGGCAGGACCACGTCGGCGCCCCGCACCGACGGGTTGGCGAAGGTGTCGACGGCCACGGTGAAGGCGACCGCGTCGAGGGCCCGGCGGGCGAGGCCGCGGTCGGGGAAGTCGGCCAGGGGGTCGGCTCCCAGCAGGATCAGGGCGTGGATGTCGTGGTCGACCGCGGCCTGGAGGATGGCGGTGGCGTCGAGCCCCCTGCCGCCGGGGACCGCCGCCCACGCCGAGTCGGCGCCGAACCAGGCTGCGCCGTCGGCCAGCGACACCCGGCCCGGGAGCAGGCCGGGGGCGAGGCCCATATCGAGCGCGCCCCGCACGTTGGCCCGGCGCAGGGCGGGGAGGAAGCGGACGCCGGGCAGGCCCTGGGCCAGCACGCCGGCGGCGTCGACCGTGGCCGAGGCCGGCTCGGCCAGCGACGGGCGGCCGAGGACGACGACCACACCCTCCTTGCCCAATACTTCAGCGGCCTTGACGAGGTCGGCGCCGGACACGCCCCCCGCCCCTTCGGACGAGACCCGGGCGCCGGCGATGGCCCCGACCAGGGCCCGGGCCACGGTGGCGGCTTCGCCCGGACGGTGCTTCAGGCTGACGGCGGCGTGGCGGGTGAGCCCCGTGCCGGCCGGCACCAGCTCCACCAGGGGGACGCCCTTGTCGACGATGGCCTCCCGGAGGCGCAGGTAGAGGACCGGCAGCTCCTCCTTGAGGTCGGGCCCGAGCAGGAGGATGGCGGGGGCGGCGCACGCCTCGTCGATGGTGGCCTGGGGCAGGCCCAGCACCACCTCCGCGGGCAGGCCGTCGCCCAGCTGGCAGTCGACGTTGTCGGTGCCGAGGACCGATTTGGCCAGCTTGGCCCACGCGTAGGCGTCCTCGTTGGCCAGGCGGGCCCCGCCCAGCACCGCCACCGCGCCCGAGCCGGACGTGTCGACGATCTGGCGCAGCCCGTCGGCTGCGGCCTGCATGGCCAGGGTCCACGACGCCTCGGTGAGGGAGCCGTCGGCGCCCCGCACGAGGGGTGTGGTGAGGCGGGACTCGGACTCGATGGCCTCGTAGCCGAAGCGGCCCTTGTCGCACAGCCACCCGTGGTTGACGGGGTCGCTGTCGATGCCGAGGTGGCGGGTGAGGCGGTTCTGGGACGACTGCACCGAGATGCGGCAGCCCACCGAGCAGAAGGTGCAGGTGGACTCGATCACGTCGATGTCCCACGGTCGGGCCTTGAACCGGTAGGGGGCGGCGGTGAGGGCGCCCACCGGGCAGATCTGGACGATGTTGCCGGCGAAGTTCGACTCGAACGTCCCGGTGAGGAAGGTGTTGACCTCGGTGGCGTCGGCCCGGCCCACGAAGTCGATGCCGGCGTCGCCCGCCACCTCGTCGGCGAAGCGGGTGCAGCGGGCGCACTGGATGCACCGCTCCCGGTCGAGGGCCACCAGCGGGTTGATCGGGATGGGCTTCTCCCAGTGCCGCTTCTCCTCGATCATCCGGCTCTCGCCGGGGCCGAAGGCGAAGGTCTGGTCCTGGAGGGGGCACTCGCCGCCCCGGTCGCACACCGGGCAGTCGAGGGGGTGGTTGATCAGGAGGAACTCGAGGACGCCGTCCTGCGCCTTCTTGACCTTGGGCGAGTCGGTGATGACCTCCTGGCCGTCGGCCACCGGCACGTAGCAGGCGGGGGCCAGGCCCCAGCCGCGGGGGTTCTTGACCTCGACCAGGCACATCCGGCACATCCCCACCGGGCGCAGGCGCGGGTGCCAGCAGAACCGGGGGATGTAGACGCCTCCGCGTTCGGCCGCGGCGATGACCATCTCGCCCTTGCGGGCCTCGATCGACGTGCCGTCGACCGTGATGGTGACCGTCTCGACCTGCGTCGGGGTCCCGTCAGCCAAAAGGACAGCCACCTTCCTTGATGTGGACGAGGAACTCGTCCCTGAACATCTTGATGGCCGAGGTGATGGACGACGGGATCGACGGGCCGAGGACGCAGATCGTTGTCTTTTGCGGCGGCCATGACAAACCGGGGGCGATGTTGTCGCAGATGTCGAGGAGCAGATCGAGGTCGGCTTCCCGTCCCGCGCCGGACTCGATGCGGTGGAGGATCTTGTCGAGCCACCCTCCGCCCTCGCGACAGGGGGTGCACTGGCCGCACGATTCGCGGTGGAAGAAGCGGGTGATCCGCCACGAGGCCCGCACCATGCACGTGGTGTGGTCCATGACGATGACCGAGCCCGACCCGAGCATGGAGCCGGCCTTGCCCACCGCGTCCTGGTCGAGGCCCATGTCGAGGTGGTCGGGGCCGAACCAGGGGGCCGACGCCCCGCCCGGGATGAACGCCTTGAGCTGGTTGTCGTGGCGGATGCCCCCGCCCAGCTTGGGGTCGTAGATGAGGTCGCGGAACGTGGTCTTGCTCATCTCGATCTCGAAGTTGGCCGGCTGCCGCACGTGGCCGGAGAGGGAGAAGATGCGGGTGCCGGTGGAGCGGCCCTGGCCCAGGCCCTTGAAGGCCTCCCCGCTGTTGAGCACGATCCACGGCAGGTTGGAGACGCTCTCCACGTTGTTGACGACCGTGGGCTGCATGTAGAGGCCCTTGACCGCGGGGAAGTAGGGCGGCTTGTCGCGCGGGAAGCCCCGCTTGCCCTCCAGGCTCTCGAGGAGCGCCGTCTCCTCGCCGCAGATGTAGGCGCCGGCGCCCGGGTGGATGACCACGTCGACCGAGAAGCCGGAGCCGAAGATGTTGGGGCCGACGGCGCCGTAGGCGTAGGCCTCGTTGAGGGCGGCGGTGATGCGCTCGATGCCGAGGGCGAACTCGCCCCGCACGAAGATGAAGGCCTGGGCCGCGCCGGTGGCGTAGGCGCAGATCAGGGTGCCCTCGATGATCTGGTGGGGATCGGCCTCGAGGAGCATGTGGTCCTTGTAGGTGCAGGGCTCGCTCTCGTCGCCGTTGATCACCAGGTAGGCGGGACGGGGCTTGGCCAGCATCGACCACTTGCGCCCGACCTCGAACCCGGCCCCGCCCCGGCCGAGCAGGTTGGCCGTCATGACCTCGGCGCTGACTTCCTCCGGGGTCATGGACAGGGCCTTGCGCAGGCCGGCGTAGCCACCCGTCTCCAGGTAGGCCTTGAGGGTCCAGGAGTTGGGGACGCCCAGGCGGGCGGTGACGATGGCGGCGGCGTCGGTGAGCATCAGGCGCCTTCCGTCGTGCCGGCGGCGGGGGCTGCGACTGGGGTGGCCGTGGCGTCGCCGGCGGTGAGGCCGACGTTGCGCCGGACCCGGCAGAGGGTGCCGTGGGGCGGGACCTCGTCGGCCAGGCGGCCGGTGCGGAGGTCGTCGACCAGGTGGTCGAAGGCGTCGGTGGTGACGGAGCCGAAGAAGCGCCAGTTCACGGCCAGGCAGGGGGCGGCGCCGCAGAAGGCGATGCACTCCACCTCCTCCAGGGTGAACTCGCCGTCGTCGGTGGTGCCCCCGGCGGCCACGCCCAGGCTGGCCTCGGCGTGCTCGAGCAGCTCGACCCCGCCGTTGAGGAGGCAGGCCAGGTTGGTGCACACCGACACCAGGTGGCGGCCCACCGGCGTGGTGAAGAGCATGTCGTAGAAGCTGGCCGTGCCGTAGACCTCGGCCGGGGTGATGTCGAGCATCTCCCCCACATGCTCCATGGCCTCGGGTGTGAGCCACCCGTCCTGCTCCTGGGCCACGTGGAGCATGGGGATGAGGGCCGACCGGCTCTGCGGGTAGAGGCCGATGAGGTCCCTGCACCGCCGCACGTTGTCGGGCGTGAGCCGAGCCACTAGCGGTCGACCTCGCCCATCACGGGGTCGACGGTGGAGATGATGGCCACCGCGTCGGCGATGAGGCCGCCCTGGATCATGGGGGCGAGGGCCTGGAGGTTGACGAACGACGGCCCCCGGATGTGCATCCGGTACGGCTTCGACGACCCGTCGGACACCAGGTAACAGCCCAGCTCGCCCCGGGGGGACTCGACGGCCACGTAGACCTCCCCCTCGGGCACCTTGAAGCCCTCGGTGAAGATCTTGAAGTGGTGGATGAGGGCCTCCATCGACTCGTCGATGCGACCCCGAGGGGGCGGGGTGACCTTCTTGTCCTGGGCCCGGTAGTCGCCCGCCGGCATCCGCTCGAGGATCTGGTGGATGATGCCCATCGACTCCCGGATCTCGTTGAGGCGGATGGCGTAGCGGTCGAACGTGTCGCCGTAGGTGCCGACGACCACGTTGAAGTCGACCTGGTCGTAGAAGAGGTAGGGGTCGTCGCGGCGCAGGTCCCAGTCGACGCCCGTGGAGCGCAGGATGGGCCCGGTGATGCCCAGGGCCGCGCACTCGTCGGCGGTGATGATCCCGATCCCCTGGGTGCGCTCCTGCCAGATGGGCTGGCCGGTGAGGAGGGTTTCGTAGTCGTCGAGGCGGCCGGGGAAGACGTCGAGGATCTTCCTCACGTCGTCGCGCCAGCCGTCGGGCAGGTCGGCGGCCACGCCCCCAGGGCGGATGTAGTTGTGGTTCATCCGCAGGCCGGTGGTCTTCTCGAAGAAGGCGAGGATGCTCTCCCGCTCCCGGAAGCCGTAGATCATCATCGACACCGCGCCCAGGTCCATCCCGTTGGTGGCCAGCCACAGGACCTGCGACGACATGCGGTTGAGCTCGCACATCAACATCCGGATCCACGTGGCCCGCTCCGGGATCTCCAGGCCGAGCAGCTTCTCCGTCGCCAACGAGAAGACGAGCTCGTTGAACATCGGGGACACGTAGTCCATGCGGGTGGTGTTGGTGGGGCCCTGGAGGAACGTGAGGTCCTCGCCCGTCTTCTCCATGCCGGTGTGGAGGTAGCCGATCACCGGCTTGCAGCGCAGCACCGTCTCGCCCCGCAGCTCCAACATCACCCGCAGCACGCCGTGGGTGCTGGGGTGCTGAGGGCCCATGTTGATGATCATGGTCTCGTCGTCGGTGGGCACTTCGTCGACCGACTCCGGCAGGTGGGGGATGCGCAGGACCGCGCCCGGGTCGCGGAGCGACTCGATGCCGCCCTTCAGGACGGGGAAGCCGGTGTCGAGCGTCGGGGTTTCGACGGTCTGGGTCATTGGGCGCCGCTGGGGTGCTTGAACTGCACCGGGATGCGGCCGATGCCGTAGTCCTTGCGCAAGGGATGACCCTCCCAGTCGTCGGGCATGAGGATGCGGGACAGGTCGGGGTGGCCGTCGAAGACGATGCCGAACATGTCGTACGTCTCCCGCTCCATGGCCTCCGAGCCCGGGTGGAGCTCGTAGATCGAGGGCAGGCGGGGGTCGGCCTCGGGCAGCTGCACCCGCACCCGCACCCGCCGCCTTTCAGCCAGGGAGAGCAGGTTGACGACCACTTCGAAGCGCTCGGCGACCACGCTGTCGGGCAACTGCCGGTTGGACTTGACCAGGTAGTCGGCGCCGGTGAGGTCGACGCACATCACGAAGCCCTCGTCCTTGAGGGCCCGCACCAGATCGAGGTACTCGGAGCGGTGGGGGTGGACGACGGTCTGGCCCCGCGACTCCGACGCCAGGGCGCCGTGGAGACGCGGCGGCGGTGCCGGCTCGGGCTCGGGTTCGGCCTCGGCCTCGCCTTCCGACGGAGTATCGGGCGCCATCTACTTGGGCGTGCCCACCGCGACCGGCCGGTCGACGGTGAGGCCGGCGCCGGCGCCGGTCTCGATGCGACGGCGGGTGATCTCGCCGGTGCGGATGAGCTCGTGGAGCGTGAGGATGCCGTGCATCAGGGTTTCGGGCCCGGGAGGGCAGCCCGGCGTGTAGACGTCGACGGGCACGATCTGGTCGACGCCCTGGACGATGGCGTAGTTGTTGAACATCCCGCCAGAGGAGGCGCACACGCCCATGGAGATGACCCACTTGGGCTCGGCCATCTGGTCGTAGACCTGGCGCAGGACGGGTGCCATCTTCTGCGACACCCGGCCGGCCACGATCATCAGGTCGGCCTGCCGGGGCGAGGCCCGGAAGACCTCCATGCCGAAGCGGGCCAGGTCGAAGTGGGCGGTGCCGGCGGCCATCATCTCGATGGCGCAGCAGGCCAGGCCGAAGGTGGCCGGCCACACACTGTTGCGGCGGGCCCACCGCACCACGTCCTCCAGCTTCCCGGTGAGGAAGTTGTGGTTGAGCTGCTCTATGCCCACGGGTCTCCCCCCGGCGACGTGGCCGCGGCGGCGGGGACATCCGGCGGCTTGCGGTTCTCGACGCCGACCCGCCGGACGGTGGAGGAGGCGGTGCGCTCGACCACCTGCACCCGCTTGGCGACCGGCCCCCAGTTCAGGGCGCCGTGGCCGATCAGGTAGATGAACGACACGAAGACGGCGAGGGCGAAGACCAGCATTTCCCAGAGCCCGAAGGCGCCCAGGTCGCGGTAGATCACAGCCCACGGGAACAGGAAGATGATTTCGATGTCGAAGATGATGAAGATCATCGCCACCAGGTAGAACCGCACCGGGAAGCGCTCGGCCGGCTCCCGGTCGGGGACGATGCCGCACTCGTAGGGGGCGGCCTTGGCCGTGGTGGGCCGCTGGGGCGCCATCAGCCGGGAGGCGAAGAACGACAGGCCGGCGAAGAGCGCGGCCAGTATCAGCATGACCAAAAGCGGCAGGTACTGGGCCATGTGGGTACGCCTCGTAATGGAGCCGACAGAGACAGGCGTACCCTAGCCGCGCTTGGCCATGGCCTCCTTGTCCCGGGTGTGGAGCTGGTAGACGAGCAGGCCGAAGATGAGGGCCGCCGAGATGGTGGCCACCGCCGGGTTCAGTCGCAGGTGGCCGAGGTCGCGGATGAGCAGCACGGTGTACACCGGGGCGTTGGTGTCGGCCTCCGGGCGCGGCGGCGCCGCCCCCGGGATCGTCTCCTTGTGGATCACCGGCTGCACCTGCACCACCAGGTAGTGGGGCTTGTGCAGGATGTTGATGGGCCGGATGTCGGGCAGGCCAAGGGGCCCGTAGGTCTCGCCGCCGCGGGTGGCGGCGCCCACCACGATGTACTCGGTGGCCGCCTTGAACTGGCCGCCCGACTCACCGTGGTTGGTGAGCTCGCCGTCGACGACGGGCTGGGCGTCGGCCACCTCGGGGTCGGCGACCTCGAGCTTCTCCCACCCGTCGGGATACCCCTGGAGGATCTCGGGCCGGGACTTGGCCGGGTCGCCGCTGACGATGGTGACCGGCTTCCAGGTGGGAGTCGGTCCCTTGGGGCCGATGCCGTACATCCACCAGGTGGTGCCGAGGATGACGAGGAAGCCGGACAGGCCGGCCGCCGCCAGCTGGAACCCGAGCCGGGCGCCGGTGTTGGTGGCGAGGAGCATGTAGACCGAGCCGGGCAGGATGAGCACGGCCAAGAGGACGTAGAGCCCGCCCTTGACCTGCGGTTCCCAGGTGAGCGCACCGAGCAAGACGTCCATCACAGTGTCCGTTCGTAGTCGACGACGGCCTGAATCTGCTCCGGCGTGAGCATGTTCTCGAAGTGGGGCATGACTCCCTCGCTGACACCGCGGACGCCGTAGAGCTGGCCGTAGGCGGCCGTCTTGGCCACCCAGTCGACCTGCTTCTCGATGGCCGGGAACTGCCGGGCGGTGGCCCCACCGTCGAGCGCGGGGCCGAAGGCGCCGCCGCCGGTCGGGCCCGGCTCCCCGTAGGAGAAGCCCCCGGTGTGGCAGCGGGCGCAGAAGCCGTCGAAGATCTTCTGGCCGTCGGTGCCGTACTGGGCCAAGTTGTCGTCCTGGACCTGCTTGGGGTCGAGGGCGATATGGGTGAGATAGGCGACCAGGTCGCTGATCTGCTGGTCGTTCATGGGCCCGCCGCCCTTGACGCCCCAGGCGGGCATGGGGGTGCCGGCCCGGCCATAGACGAGGATGTTGGTGATCTCCTCGGGCCGGAAGCGCAGGGCGACCGTGTTGAGGGCGGGGGCCGACCACTGCACCGGCCTGGGCAGGGCGTCGGGGTTGACCGGGTCGGCGAGGGTGAACTGGGCCACGCCGCCCACACCCTCCACGCCGTGGCAGACCTCACAGCCGAAATGGGGCTCACGGGGCGTGGGCGGGTTGCCCGGCGACGCCTGGAACAGCTCCTCGCCCCGCTTGACGGCCCTGTCCTCGAAATACTGGGTGCCCCGGTCGAAGCCGGCGCCCTGCTGGCGGAAGGGCTCCCGCAGCCAGTAGAGGGGCAGGCCGATGGCCGAGATCGTCAGGGTGGCGAACGCCCACCACAGGTACTTGGTGAGCCGGTGAGTCTCGAGTCCCTCGTCGTCGAAGTAGGTCTTGCGGTTGGGGGCGTGGACCAGCTCGCCGCCCGGGTCGAAGGTGCGCTTCGACGAGCTCAGCAGGTAGACGACCCACCCCGCGGTGAGGGCGAGGACGACGCCCAGCCCGATGCTCTGTTGTGTGGCGGCGAAGATCAATGCCCGCCGACCGCCCCAATGCAGTGCGGACCTTCGGACTCCTGGCCGGTGGTGTTGGTGCCGATGGGGGGGCCGGGAATCACCATCTTGGTGTCGACGACCACCGAGCCACCGTCGACGCTCACGACGAAGCGGTCGAGGCCCCGGGGTGCGGGACCGCCCTTCTTCTCGCCCACCCGGTTGTATTGCGAGCCGTGGCAGGGGCACTCGAACCACTGCGACGTCTTGCACCACGGCACCCGGCAGCCGAGGTGGACGCACTTCTGGTAGAGCGCGACGAAGCCCTGGTCGTAGCCCTCGACGACGGCGGCGTAGGAGCCGACCTTCTTGGCCGCGGCCACGCTCTCCTTGGGGTACTGCTGGATGTAGAACCGGCCCGCGCCCACGTAGAAGGGCTCCTTCTTGGTGGTGATGGCATCGACGACCTCGTCGACCTTGCCCGCCCGGATCTTGGCGCCGAAGCCCCCTGACAGCGCGGGCCAGAGCATGGCCACCATGCCCGCGCCGAACCCGGAGATGGCGAGCACCATGGTGGTGACGATCCCCCGGTTGAGGACCTGGCGGCGGGTGACGCCGAGGCTCTCCTCGTCGGGCGGCAGGGCCGGGGGCGGGGGCGGGGCGGAGACGTCGGGGGCACCCTTGCCGGCCCGCTCGAGGGCGACGAGGCGCTCCAGCTCCCGCCCGGTCTTGGGCGCGGCGCCGACGGGCACCGGCAGGTGGTCGGGGTCGGCGTCGACCGCGGAGTCGTCGGGACCCGTGTCCTTCAGGGCGCGGGCGGTGTCCCGCCGGCGGGCGGTGGCGTAGAGGAAGGCCGCCATCATGACGGCGAGGGCGGCCAGGACGACGAGGAGGATGGTGGCGTTTTCCAACGTGAGCTCCTACAGGTCGAAGAAGACGCCGTCACGCCACGGGAACGTGAAGTTGAACCCGGGACCCCGGAAGAAGCAGCCGATGATGACCAGCACCGCCCAGAACATGAGGAACAACGTCATGATCGAGATGGCGAGCTTGCGGTCCTCGGGATGGTTGCTGGGATTCTTGTCGGTGTACGGCACCAGCATGAGGCCGAAGATGCCCATGCCCGGGATGGTCACCCCGGCGACCATGGGGTGGAACATGGTGAGCAGTTCCTGCAGGCCCAGGAAGTACCACGGGGCCTTGGAGGGGTTGGGGGTGAAGTTGAAGTTGGCCCCGGCCAGGAACGGGGCGTTGACCACGGCCGAGAAGACCAGCAGGAAGGCGGTCATGGCCAGGGAGGCCACGAACTCGCCCACCAGCAGGTGGGGCCACACGTGGACCTTGTCGGTGGGGGTGGCCTTGACGTCCTGGATCGAGCCCGCCTTGACCACGGTGAGCAGGCGCTGGGTGTGACCTTCGGGGCCTTTGGCCACCGGGGCGGGGGCGGGGGCGGGAGCCACGGCCGCCGCCTGCGGGGGCGCCGCGGTGGCGGTGGCGGTGGCGGTGGCGGAGCGCTGCAGGAGGTGGGCGGGGATCTTCTCGCCGTCGTCGGCCGCTGCTGCGGGCGCGTCCGCGCCGGAGCCGCCACCGTCGCCGGCGGGCGCGGGGTCTCCACCCAGGGCGGCCCGGCGCTCGGCGGACCGGCGCAGCAGGTGATCGGGAACGTCACTCATTCTTTGGGCTCATGTGCTTGATTACCTCCTCAAGGCCTACAACGGCCCCGAGATGCCGCCGTCCTTGCGGACACGCCAGAAGTGGATGGCCATGAAGATGACGATGACGAACGGGAAGAGCAGCACATGGAGTACGTACCATCGGAGCAGGGTTTCGGTGCTGATCTCCACTCCCC
>JAUTXP010000022.1 GCA_030837965.1 Acidimicrobiaceae bacterium
CGGGCAGCCCGCCGCCCGAGGGGCCGCAGCGCCACCTGGACGACGGCCGCCTCGCTCGGCCCGCAGGCGGCGGCGCCGAGCAGGCCGCGCAGTGGCTCGGGCTGCAGATCCGACGCCAGCGGGAACCAGCCGGGCGCCGACAGGCGGAGCTCCCCGCCCCGCATGTCCCATCCGGCGGGGAGCGCGGGGGGCGGCTCGTCGAGCACGCGGGCACGGGCGCCGGGCCAGGCCGCCTCCGCCGCCCGGGCCACGAGCGTGGACGGGATCGGGGCGGGCACCCACAGCCGGACGGACAGGCCCTCCGCCGACCACGCGTACTCCCACGCGAGGTGGGGCCGGGTGCGCCACGGCGGCGTCCGGCCGTGTCCGAACGCCTCGTGCAGATGGGCCCAGAAGGCGAGGGCGGCGGCGGGCTCCGGCTCGGGCGGGGCGAGGACCTCCACGACGGCGGCGGACCGCGCCACGCGGCCCCGGTGGCGGCTCCGCGCCACGGCCAAGACGCACGCCCACGCGCAGAGCGCGCCCGCGCCCGCGGCGGCCCAGGGCCACACCCGCGACAGCGCGTCGAGGGCGACGTCGGCCGTGTCGTGCAGGACGCCTGCGGGGTTCGTGAGGAGCCGGCCGAGGAGGCCGCCGTCCGGCGACGTTGCCGTCTGCGCGGTCACCGCTCGCTCCGACCGTCGAAGCCGAGGTGGACGTGGTTGCCGTGGTCGGCGTCGGTGACGCTCCACGCGTCCCCCACGCGCAGCTCCCACGGAGACAGCACCTCGCTGGGGCGGATGTCGTCGGGCAGCGTGAGCGCGTCGACGACGAGCCGGCGGGCGGCGTCGTTGCCGCTGTCGACCGGGGCGCCGCCGACGACGGCGACGTCCACGGCTCGGCCGAAGACGTGGTTCGACACGCGGCTCGTTCCGTGGACGTAGTGGCTGTGGCGGGTGAACGGCCCGACCGACGCCAGACGGTGGCGGGTGGCCAGCGCCAGCAGGGTCGACAGGACTCGCTCGTCGACGAGCTCGGCCGCCAGGTCCGCGGCGTCGCTGGGGCGCACGGCGATGCGCGCGTGCCCCGCCACGGCCCGGCCGAGCAGCGCCCGCGAGCCGCCTCGCCATCCGTACGCGACGGCCCACGCGAGGACGTCGGCCACGTACGAGTCGGAGTGGTTGTAGGCCCAGAGCGCCTGCCACGGGTCGGCGGCTACGCCGTCCGCCGACAGCTTCGCCGCGCTGGCGAACACCGAGTCGCGCGGGTCGAGGATGGACGGCGCGGCCGAGCCCGACGCGCTCGCCCAGCGCTCGAACGTCGACGGGAGGAACTGCATGCACCCCACCGCGCCCGCCGAGTTCGGCGTCATGGCCAGCGGGTTGCGGCAGTGGTCGGTCTCGACCTTGCCGACCGCCTCCAGCACGCCCAGCGGCACAACGAAGCGGTAGGCCGCCTCGGCGTACAGCGCCGCCATCTCCGCCGGCAGGTCGCCGCCCCACGCCGCCGTGCCATCGACGGTGAGCTGCGACGAGCCGCCGCCCATGAGAGCGCCGCCCGCCGCGCCCAGGAGGACGACCGGGAGGAGGACGACCGAGCCGAGGATCGGCACGAGGGCCTTCGCCAGACGCGCCTTTTGGACGACGGCGACGGCGGCGATCACGACGCCTCCCCGAGGTCGTCGTCCATCTCGCTCAGCTCGGCCGGGTCGGTGGTGGCGAGGCGGTGCTCGAAGGGCGACGCGATGGTCGAGAAGCCGACGCGGTCGGTGCCGGCGAGGAGCAGGCCGTCCCCGCGATTGGCCTCGCGGAGGAACTGCTGCTCGCCTTGGCTGAGTCGGAACGCCGCCGCCAGCGCGGGCATGGCTGTCGGCTCCTGGCGCATCAGCACCTGGGTCGCCGAGTTGCCGACCACGGCCATGCCCAGGTCGCTGGCGAGGAGGTCCGCCGCGTCCTGGGTGACGACGCTCAGCGCGGCCCAGTGCTTGCGGGCGCTCTTGGCCAGCGTCAGCAGGAAACGTGCGCCGGCAGGGTCGCGCATGAGCTGCCACGCCTCGTCGCACACGATGAGGCGGCGCTGCCGCTCACCGCCGACGACTTTCCGCCAGACGGCGTCCAGCACGAGCAGCGTCCCGGCGGCGCGCATCTCGTCGGGCAGGTGGCGGAGCGAGTACACGACCAGGTGCCCGTCCGTCGCCGCGGAGGTGGGGCCGTCGAACAGCTCGCGGTGCGACCCGGAGACGAAAGGCGCCAGCCGGTGCGCGAGGCGGCGGGCGGTGGGGTCGTCGGCCTCGCCAAGGGCGCTGGCCAGGTCGCGCAGCTGGGGTGCGGGCCGGCGGTGGGTGAGGGGGTCGCCGTTGATGCCCCGGCGCGCGTAGGCGGCGTGCAGGCCGCGGTCGAGCGCGGCGGCCTCGTCGGCGTCGAGCGGCTCGCGCAGCAGGACGGCGGCGAGCGTGTGGAGGAACTGCATGCGTCGCTCGAGCGCGTCGGCGCCGCCGTCGAGGTCGAAGGGGTTGAGCCGCTCGCCCTTGCGCCCGAGGCGGACGGTGGTGCCGCCCGCCGCGGCGGCCAGCCGTCCGTACTCGTCCTCGGGGTCGATGACGCTCGCCGCGATCCCGCGGTACAGGCTCCGGAGCAGCTCGAGCTTGACCAGGTAGCTCTTGCCCGCGCCCGAGCTGGCCAGCACGACGCTGTTGGCGTTGCGCTGTGACCAGCGGTCCCAGGTGACGATCCCGCCGGTGCGCGCGTTGCGGCCCCACAGCACGCCGCCCACCTGCGAGGGCTCGCCGCTGGCGAACGGGAAGGACGCGGCGAGGGCGGCGGTGTCCACGGTGCGGCGCATGCGCACCAGGTCGAGGCCCAGCGGGAGGGTGGACAGCCAGCCCTGCAGCGCCCGCCACGTCGTCGGGACCGCCTGCAGCATCAGCGAGTCGAGGAGGGCGCGCAGGCGCGCCGTCTCCGCGCCCGCCTCGTCGGTGTCGGCGCCTCGGGCGGTGACGTAGACCCCGAGCGAGAACAGCCGCCCCTGCCCTCGGGCCAGGCGCTCGGCGAGCTCGCGGGCATCGTCGGCCGCCGCCCCGAGCTCGGGGTCCGCCAGGCGGCCCTTGTCGGCGTCGAGGCGGCGGCTCGACTCCAGACGGGCCATCTGCTTGCGCAGGCGCGCCACCGCCACCGACGAGGGGATGGGTTCGATGTGCAGCGCCACGTCGATCGGCCCGCCGTGGGTGACGACCGGCTCCAGCCAGCCGGAGCCGACCTGGCTCGGGTAGCCCACCACGGCGTGCGTGCGCCAAACCGTGCCGCTCCCGACTCGCAGCTCACGAGGCCCGATCTCGATCGAGTCGACGAGGGGCAGGCACCCTCCGAGCGGCTCGGCCTGCTGCCGCCTCCGCCACAGCAGGGCCGTCATCGCCCGGCCCCCGAGACGACGCGGTCCTCCGCCGCCGTGAGCACTGCGGCGGGCGCGGGGTCGGCCGGGTCGGCGCAGCGGGCGAGGACGCCGCGTGCGCCATGCTCGTCCAGTGGCTGCACGACGATGCCGGCTGCGGCGAGCGACACGACGGCCTCGTCGGCGCGCTGGTGCAGCGACACGCGTCCCACGTCGTCGTTGGCTGGCGCGTGGAACACGAGCAGCACCTCGCGCCGCAGCACGTTGCGCCGTCCGGCCAGCCCGCCGAGGAAGCGCGCGTGGTCGCGTGCCGCCGCCTCCAGGTCCGGGTGCGGCAGCGCAGTGGCCCCCGCTTCGAGCTCGGCCACGAGGCGGCCGACGTCGACCGGCTCGGTGTGGACGACGATCTGCACCGGCGCGGCGAGCGAGTTGAGCCAGCGCGCCATGATCCCCACCAGGGCGGTCTGCTCGTCCTCGGTCCGCAGGCCGAAGTTCAGGGCCGACGCCCTGCACACGAGGGCGCACCCGGCCGCGCCGAGGTCGACGACGCCCCCCTCGCTCACGCCGCGCACGGGCAGGTCGAGCGGCGCCGGCACCGGCACGTCGCCGAACCCCTCGGGCGGGGCCACGACGCCCTCGCCCGCGGCCACGAGCAGCTTCGGTCGGCGCCGGTGTTCGAGCCAGGCCAGCGCGAAGCGGTCCGCACCGAGCCCGTCGTGTCGGCCCAGCGCGAGGGCCGCGGCCACGACGACTGGCAGCAGGCTCACGCCGGCCGAGACGGGGAGCGGCAGCGCCGCGGTGGCCGACCGCAGCAGGAGCGCGGCCACGACGCCCGCCGCGAGCTCGCCGAGCTGGCGGGCGGTGAGGCCCCAGACCAGCCTGTCCTCGCGGTCGACGTCGGCGGGGAAGCGGACAGCGCTCATCGGCCCGCCCCGATCGCCCGCCGCACGCCGCGGCCCATGACGTAGGTCCGCGCGATGCTCGTCGGCCGCGGTGCGAAGACCAGCCGCCCCGCGTAGGTCGGCAGGGTCAACATCCCCCAGAACAGGCAGCCGACGACGACGACGTCCATCAGGGCGCCGCCGGGGATGCCGAGCGCGCGCTGGCCGTCGGAGTCGAACAGCACGCGGAGCGCCGAGGCCAGCATGAGCGACTGGCCGACCTGCACCAGCAGGCAGCCGCACAGCGCCCGCCACCACAGGCGGGCCGCCCCCTCGCCGCGGGGCAGCGCGTACGCGGCGATGAGCAGCGGGGCCGCGACCGTCAACACGACGACGTTGGCGACGCGCACCACGTACGTCGCGAGGATCCCGACGGCGAGCACGACCACGACGAGGAGGAGCAGCGTGACCGGCAGCCCGCCGTTGCGGCCGAACGGCTCGAGCGCCAGCGTCTTCAGCCCCTCCGCGGCGACGTCCCTGTCCGTGCGGGCCGATCCGAGGAACGTCCGCGACGCGGCGTTGGCAAGGCGGATCATCTCGCCCACCGCCCAGAGGCTGAGGTTCGCGCCGACCCAGCCGACGACGATGCGGGGCAGCGCCTCCTTGAGCGTGTAGGACGTCTGGACGGTCTCGTTGCCCATCACCGCGACCCCGCCGATCACCACGATGAGCACGAACAGGCCGTTGGCCACTCCCATCGCCACCAGCCACAGGTCGCGGGCGCGTCCCGGCGCGGAGACGTCGGGCGTCGCGAACACCGTCTGGCCGACGAGGTCGAGCAGCGGGCCCAGAGCGTCGGCGACGAGGTTGCGGAACCAGTCGTTGATCGCCTTGCACACACGGCCGCCGACGTCGAACAGGCCGGGCTTGTCGCACGCCGACGACGGCTCCGGCTCCGGCTCCGGCTCGACCAGCGGCGCCAGGCCCGGGTCGTCCTGGTCGGCCCGCGCGTCGCCGGAGTGGATGTAGCGCTGCACCTCGCGGTCGACGATCTCGTCGTGCGTCGGCGGGTCCGACTGCGGGGTCCGTACGTCGCCGACCGTCGTCGTGGTCGTCGGCGCGGGCACGGACGGGTCGGTCGTCTCGGCCGCCGCCGTGTGCGCGAGGGCTAGGGGGGCCGCGAGCGTCATCGCCAGTCCCGCCGCCAACGCGACGGCGCGACGCGGCCCGGGGGCGGCGCGACTCATGCCGTCAGTCCCTTGAGGACGCCGACCAGGATCGGGGCCAGCGCGGCCAGCGCGTAGCCCACCAGGGCGGAGCGGAAGGCCGTTTTCGCCTTCTCGATCTGCGTGGTCGACCCACCCGCCGTCATGTACAGCCAGCCGGCGACGGTCAGCATCAGGGTCGCCCCGATCCCGAGAAGGCCGGCCAGCCAGAGGCGGAGGTGGGTGATGATCGGGCCGAGCTGGTCGGCCGGCGGCACCGTGGTCGTGGTCGACGTCGGCGCGCCTTCGGCGGCGGCTGCGGGCGTGGCGAGCGTCAGCAGGCCGACGAGGGCAACGAGACAGCTCGTGTAGATGCGTCTGATGAACAACGTGGGGCACCTCCGTGTCGGCGATCCGTGGTCGGACCGCCGCGGCCGGGGCACACCTCGTTGGATGTCCCGGTCGCAGCGACCCGCGGGCGGATCGCGCCAGAGGCGCGGATTGCTGACGGATTGCTCACCGATTGCTGCTGCCGGGAGGTGGCCCGGTAATCCGTGAGCAATCCGTCAGCAATCCGGCGATGCCCGACCATCGCCACGTGCCTGCCGCCGACAGCCCGACGAGCGATGCTCCTCTTTGCTCGTGCGCGCCGGAAGGCCCCGCTCACCCATGAGAGGGGCGGTCGTGGTCGCGGCCATCGCAGCCGTGCCCCCGACCCTCGCTGCCGTGCTCACCTTCCTTCAGGCGCGTGCCGCCAACCGCCGCACAGCGCAGCAGGACGCCTTGGGCGTCGCCCGGGCGCTCGGCGATCTGCAGGGAACCGTCGGCCGCGTCGAGGCATCCGTCGAGCGGATCGATCAGGGGGTCGTCGAGCTCCGCGAGCGTGTCGCACGGCTGGAAGGCGCACGACCGGCACGGGCGAGGTCATAGGCCCATGCCAGCGAGTTCGGCACCCGCGGACGACGACGGGGACGACACCGTGTCTGTGCATCCGTGGGTCGCCAAGGCGCGGGCGATTGACCGGACATGTGGCGGCACCGAGTTGGATAGCGATGCGCTGGCGCGCTATGTGCGCATGGTCCGCGTCGCGCGGGCTAGCGCCAGCCCCGAAGCGGCCACCGACGCGGGCCGATGGCGGTCTCGGCGGTCATCTTGAGCGCGCACGGAACCGCGGCACGGATCGCTGCGACGAGCTACGAACCGGGGGAGGGAAGGCCGAAGGCCAACTCACGCAGCTTGGCCTGCATTACCCGCGCGCGATCCAAGATGTCGTCGTAGGTGAGCACCTCTTGCACGGCGAGCTGGCGGGCCATCACGTCCTGTTTCGCCGCGAACCCTTCGCCGTCGCCGCGCCTTCCGATCACGATTGTGTAGGCGCACCGGTCGGCGACAAGCCCCGGGAACCGCTCGCCTAGGACCCCGGGGTAGTGCGCGATGAAGTGCTGCCACTCGGCTGTTTGGAACGCTGCGTGCGCCGTCGGCGCACGGGCTCCCCCCGCCTTGAGTAGGACTGCGTGGTCCGGGCGTTCAAGCTCGATGAGCCGGTACCTTCCGCCGGGGAGCGCGAGAAGGATGTCCGGCTCGACGTAGGTCTTGTCGGTGTGGGCCTGCGGCGTCGGGTACTCGAAACGCGGCTTGCTGATCGCTTCGGCGTAGGGGTCGAGCAGCACAGGATGGTCGAGCAGATAGCGGTGGAAGCTCTCCTCGACCTCATCCGGATGCTCATCGAGCAGCTCGGAGAATCCCTCGATCGCCTCCTCGACGCGAACGAGCACGTCACCGAACCGTGCTCGTACCTCGGGCCACCCGGCGCTCGAGAGCGACCCCGCAGGCTCAGGATTCGCGGCCGCGTAGATGAAGTCCCGCCGCACGTCGACGTGTGCGCGGAGCGCGGCGCCGCGTTGGTCCCACGCGGCTGGCTCCACATGATCGAGGATCTCCAGGTACTCGAAGTACCGCTCCTTTCCCGAGACGCTTCGCAACCTCAGCCGTCGCGCGATGAACGGCATCCAGAAGTAGGTCTCCTGGGGGTTGTGTTTGTACCTCCAGTCCGAGACGAGCAGCCGGGGCAACAGCTCCGCAAGCGCGAGGTCGAACCTGGCAACGCGAACGTCGATGCCGTTGTCATGGTCCACCCCCCGACCCCACTCGGCGGGTGCCGGCAACACCCCGTCCGCAACCTCCGGCGCCAGGTCCGGTCCGCCGATGGTCATCGCGCCCTGTGCCGACCGGGGCCGGACCACGACGGCGCGCGCGGCTTCCGGCGGCCACGCGATGTCGTCGGGTCCGAACAGGCACACGACCGCGCCGTCGGAGGCCAGTAGGCAATCCAGCGTTCCTGCGAGGTACGGCGACACTTCGAGGCTCGGGTAGCCGGGCCCGTCGGGCGGGTCGGAGGTGAACCGCCGGTACTCGTGCCGGTAGCACCCGATGTAGTCGAGAAGGTATCGAGCGGCCACATCAGCGGTGACGCGGACGACTGCAGCGCCTCGAGGACGCGGCGGTGTGTACCGGGAACCCTTGCCTTTCCGCCTTGTCGACACCTGGATCAGTGTGTACTAGTGGGGTGCCGGAGGCTCGACTCGAGGCCAGCAGCTCAACACACTGAGCCGGATGGCCAGCCAATTCACGAAGGTACGTACAACCGACAAGGGGCCCGATGGCCCGGGCCAAGGAGCTCGCTCGCTCGGCCGCAGCACGGTTGTGGATTTGAGATTGACTGCCATCTGGGCCGTCCTGGGCAGCGGTGGAGACTCCCGAACTTGGTCCCACGGCAGTCCTCGTTGCACGGGCGAGCGGCAGTAAGAACCGCCTGGCCCCCAAGGGGTCTCGCCGACTACTTCGGATACCAGACAAGACGAGCGGGGTCGAACGCTCGCTGTCGACGCTCCATAGGTTTGACCTCGAGGCGATCGAGCACGAGGCCGATGAGCTGGCGCTGAAATCCGATGCCCCTCTCTTTCCACAGCGCCGCCAACTCGTCGATGCTCGGCGGCAGATCGCGGAGCACGGTGTTCTGTGGCGTTGAGAAGACCCGCGCCCGCAAGTCCTCGGCCGCGGCCGTCAAGTCGTGGTACCGGCGCTCGTATGTAGACTTGTTCACCTTGTTCTCCAGGTACAGGTCGAGGAGCCGCTCGCGCTGTAGCTCCAACTCTGCAAGCTGATCGGCGAGGCTCGACGACTCGTCCTGCGCCTGCTCCGCGAGTCGGGCGAGCTGGCGGCGGTACTTCGGATCGCAGAGCTTGCCGATCACGTACTCCTTGACCTCTTGCTCCACCGGCTCGGCCACCGTGGAGAGGCCTCCGCATCCGCCGAGACCCGGTCCCTTGCGGCATCCGTAGGCTCGGCGACCACTCTGCTTCTTCAGTGATCGCAGCTTGCCGCCGCAACGCCCGCACCAGAGATAGCCGATCAGCGGGTATGTCCTGGTCCCGAAGCGGCGGTTGCCAGCACCCGGCCGCGAGGCGAGCGCGACGCAAAGCCGTTCCCACTCGTCGCGCGTGAAAGCGGCCTCCCACATGCCCTCGGCGACGACAACACCGTTGTGGGTGCGGAGTCCTGCGTAGCGCGGGTTGGACAGGATTCGAGCGAGTGTCGCGGTCGTCCAGCCACCGCCTCTGGTCGTCGGCACGCCGCGCCTCTCGAAGTCGAGAACGATCGACCACTGAGACTCGCCTAGGAAAATGCGGTCGGCAGCTTCTCGAAGGATCGCCAGCTCGCTAGGGATCAAGCTGACGGTGCCATCGTGCGGACAGTCCGGAGCTGTACACGCCTCTGGCCGCTTGCCTGCACATGAGTACGCGAACGGCCGTCCGCTTACTCGTGGCTTGCCAGAGCGTGCCTCCCTCGCGCGAAGGTCCAACATCCGCTCGGATGTCTTCCTCGATTCCTCGCGATCGGTTGTTGCCCTGATGCCGAGCTCGAACTCGCTCACCCAACCCTGCGGCGTGAGCACGGCGCGATCGATGTCACAACCGGCCGCCTCGAACGCCTCGATCAATGGGGCCCACCCTGGACCTCCGCCACGTGACAGCCGGTCCTGCTTATAGGCCATCACCGCGCGCGCCTCGCCTTTGGCGATCCTCTCTACGAGATCTCTGAACTTTGGGCGCCCACGACCTCGGTTCTTGTAGCCGGACGTGCTCGGCGGCTCAACGAGCGTGTCGATGATCTCTGCGCCGAAGCGGGAAGCGGCCTCGGTACAGACGTCGATCTGCATCGGGATCGACTCGGAGCCGTCAGTTGTGACGCTCTGGCGCACGTACAGGATCGTCGGGATGCGCTCCTTCTTCATCGGTGTCAAAACCTATCATCTAAGACCAACACCAAGAACACGCCCATCGAGGCGTTGGAGCGGGCGTTCCCGATGCGGGTCCTCCGGTATCGCCTGCGGTCCTCGTCCGGCGGCGCGGGCGCGGCCGGAGGCGGCGACGGGATCGAGCGGGATGTGCAGGTGTTGGAGGACTGCACGGTGTCGTTGATCACCGAGCGGCGGGTGTCGCGGCCGTGGGGCCTGGACGGCGGCGACCCCGGCGCCGTCGGCGAGAACTGGCTGCTGCCGGGCGGCGACGAGTCCGGCGCCCAACGCCTGCCCGACAAGTGCACCGTCGAGGTGCATGCCGGCGACGTCGTGCGTCTGCTGACTCCCGGCGGCGGCGGGTACGGACTCGCCTGAACGGCCCACCTGCTGGGTCTGGCTCGGTCGGCGAACCATGCCCCCGTGCGGGTGAACACGCCCGACGCCGCGCCCGACGACGACGGCGGCGTGCTCGTTCTGGGCACCTTTTCTTGTCCCTGTGCGAAGAAAACGTGCCCAGAACGGCTCGCGGCGGGAAAGGCGGGGCGCGGGAAGGCGGCGGCGGGAAGGCGGGGCGCGGGGAGGCGGCCGGGCGGGGGGGGTCAGCGGATCAGGAGACGCACCAGCACGAGAAGGGCCACCGCCATCCCGAGGGCGCGTCGAAAGGGGTTGACGCCGCGGGCCACCTCGTCGACCGCCCACCAGAGCAGGGCGGCCACGGCGACCGCGCTCACCACGGTGCCGACGGCCCCGTGCGGGTGGGCGAATCGGCGCACCGCGCTGGCCGCGAAGAAGAGCCAGAGGGCAAGGTTGGGCAGTTGGACGATGACCAGCTTCCCGGTCTGCCGGTCTCGGAACAACCAATCGAACGCCCTGCGCACGATCGACCGGTCAGTCATGTGAGCGAGTTTGGCAGCTGCAAGAAGGACGTCTTGTCGCGCTCATTGCCGAATACGGCACTCAGCGCGACAAGAGTGATTGGGGAGCGGCGCAGCGGCCGCTACTTCGACAGCACCAGGAGGAACTCGACCTCGCCGTTGTCGCCGACCCGGGCCGGGCCCGCGCTCGGGTTGTCGATGCCGTAGTCCGAGAAGGTGACCGGGATCGTGCCCGCCACTTTGATGGACGAGCCCGAGCGCTGGGCCTGCACGGTGGTGGCCGCGGGCTTGGTCACGCCGTGCATCGTCAGTTGGCCGGTGGCATTGGCCGTCACTTCCTTGCCCTCGTCGGGGATCGACGCCAACGCGATGGGCTGGGTGAGCTTGAACGTGGCCGTGGGGAAGGCGGACGTGTTCATGATGCGACCTTGGAACTGGCCGTCGCGCCGATCCTGATCGCTCGACACCGTTCTGAGGTCGACGGTGAACGAGCCCGACGTCACCGTGGTGCCGCTGATCGTGATCGAGCCGGTGACCGAGCTGGTGCGCCCCACCGCCTCCGCGTTCTGGCCGAACAGCACCTCCTTCACCCGGTAGCCCGCCTGGCTCCCGGACGCCACCTTCCACGTTCCCTCGATCGACCCGGCCGACGGGCCTGACGCCGCGGACGCCGCGGACGCCGTGGTCGTGGTCGACCCGCCATCGCTGCCCGTCCCGCTGCTCAAGCTGAGCCGATCGGGTGCGTCGCCCTCGATGAGGTGGATGTAGACCCACGTCCCTGCGGTGGCGAGCACGGCCAAGGCGGCCACAAGGATGATGGCGACCTTGACGGGCCGGTTCAAGCGCATTGCCCGAGGATCGCACGTGAAACTGGCAACTGGCTGGGAGCGGCGTGAACGCACGCCCGCGCTGCTCGTCAACGACGACTCCACAGCCTGCTCACAGGCGGCCTTGAGGTTCGGCCCCGATGATGGCGTCCATGGCGTACATGGCACCGATCGAGCCCACGGGCGCATCGGTCAGGCGGCGGCGCAAGCCCCATCCCGCGCAGCAGGCCCGGGCCTTCACCGCGTGGTTGAGCGCAGCGGCCATGATCGGGATCACGGGAACCATCGCCCTCGTTGACGCGGTGTCGACGGCCACGACGTCGGCGACCACCGTCTCGGCCAGTAGCGGATCGAGCCAGTTGGCCGAGACCCCGACCACCACGACCCCGACCACCACGACCCCGACCACCGCGGCCCGATACCGGGCCGTGACCACGACGACGGTCGTCCAGGCCACGCCATACCGGCCTGCCGCCCGGGCCAACACGTCCAGCCGTGGGAGCTGAACACCGCTTCCGTGCCATGGGCAGCGACGCCCACGTGATCGTCGTCGGCGACCCCGCCCTTCTCGAAGAGGCGGTGGCGCGCATCGAGGACTTGGAGCAACGGTGGAGCCGCTTCCTCCCTGACAGCGAGGTGACGCGATTGAGTCGGCAGTCGGGTTCGCCGGTGCACGTGTCAGCCGAGACTACGGAGCTGGTCCAGCGGGCCAAGGAGGGTTGGGCCATGTCCGGCGGGCTGTTCGACCCGACGGTGCTCGGCGACGTGGTGCGCGCCGGCTACGACAGGACGTTCGACCTCCTCGCCTCGGAACCGTCGCACGACCGGCCGACCAGCGCGCTGCGCTTGGGAGCAGAGGACATCGAGGTGACCGCCGACATCGTCCGACTCCCGCCGAGCACCGGCTTCGATCCTGGCGGGATCGGCAAGGGCCTGGCTGCCGACATCGTCGTCGCAGAGCTGTTGGCCGCGGGGGCGACAGGCGCGTGCGTCAGCCTGGGGGGCGATGTCCGCGTCGGCGGCGACGGCATCGGCGCACACGCCGACGCAGCAGACCGGGGTTGGACCGTCGCCATCGAGCATGCCCACCACGCGGAGCCCGTGGCGTTGATCGGACTGGCCGACGGCGCGGTGGCCACCTCAACCACCCTCGTGCGGCGCTGGCAGTCGGTCGACGGAACCCGGCATCACCTCATCGACCCGCACACCGGCCTGCCCTCCGACACGGACCTCACCCACGCCACCGTGGTCGCGGGCCAGGCGTGGGCGGCCGAGGTGTTGGCCAAGGCCGTCCTGCTTCGAGGGTCGCTCCACCCGTTCGACATCCTGGGTCCCGGCCTGGGCCAGGCCCTCGTGGTCTCGAAGGATGGACGGGTCCAGGCCACACCTGGGCTGGCGGCCTACCTCGGCGGCGCGGCCCTGCCCACCCGGCTGCCCACCCGGCTGCCCGCACGGCCGGCCACGCCGCTACCAACGGGCGCGGGCTGACTGGCTGCCTGGGCCGCTTGCACGGCTCGGAGCCAGGACAGCCCGGTCACGGCGAGCACGGCGGCCAACATCGCAACCCGCACGATGGCGTTGCGGCCGTCCGTCCCGGCCGACAGGCCGTGCACGGTGGCCAGGGCGAACAGCGGGAAGCTGGCGTAGTGGGTGGCCCGCCAGACCCGCTTGGAAATCCGGCTCCGCAGCAGCGACGTCACCTCGACGGCGACGAGCAAGTAGACGGCGACCACTCCCCACGCCACCGCCACCGGGTGCCACGAAGAGGCCAGGGGCACGAGCACGTCGGCCAGGCCGAAGTGCACGAAGTCGTCGAGCACGATGGCAACGACGTGCACCGCGGTGAACACCACGGCCAGTCCCCCGAGGAAACGGTGGAGGTCCAACAGCCAGTTCGGCCGAGGGCGCTTGCCGAATGCGCGCGAGCTGAGGGCCAAGCCCCACAGCACGCTGGCCGCCAGAAGGGCCCATCCCAACAGACCCGCGGAGCGCGCCGTGTACCACCAGAGCCTGCCCTGCATGCGCCGCCTTCCCGTCTGTGGAGCCTGCGCCCATTCTCGGGACCAGGCCTGCGCACCGCCTCCACGTTTGCTGGGAGGTTCCTGCGAGCCGGGGTGCACGGACAAGCCGCCACCCGACGACGAAGCCGGTCAGTCCGGGCCGACGCGCACGGCGATGGCAGCCATGTCGTCCGTAAGCGAGCCGCCGGTATGGGCCAGCACGGCCCGCTGGATGCCGGTGACCGCCTCGTCAGCCGAGGCCAGGTCGGCCGACAACACCTCGATGACGCCCTCCAGGTCGAACTGCTGGCCCTCCCGCCGAGCCTCGAGCACGCCGTCGGTCAAAAGGACGATGGTGTCGCCCGCGCCCAGTTCGACCTTGGCCGTGGCCACCTCGACCTCGGGGAACACGCCCAGCAGTGAGCCCCCGATGTGGACGGCGTCGACGTGGCCGTCGGCCCGACGCACCAAGGCAGGCGGATGGCCGCCGCTGGCCAGGTGCAACTCCACCGTGTCCCCCGGCGTGATGACGCCGAAGATGCAAGTGCAGAAGCGGTCGTCGCGCGCCGCCGCGCACAGGGCCACGTTGAGGGCCTCCATCACCCGCGTCGGGTCGGTCAGAAACAGGGTCAGGGCCCGAAGCGTGTGGCGCACGACCGCGGTCAGGGCCGCGGCCTCGGGGCCCGTCCCTGCCGCGTCGCCCACGGCCACGGCCCAACGCCCGCCGGCCATCTCCCACAGGTCGTAGAAGTCGCCACCGACGTCCACGCCATCGCCAAAGGGGTTGTAGATGGCGGCCACGTCCAGCCCGGGAATGGCGGGCAGCCCCGGCGGGAGCAGGCTGCGCTGGAGCCGACGGCTCACGTCGATCCTGGCGTGTTGGAGCTGGCTGCGGTCGAGGGCCTGCGCCGTCTGGGCGGCCAAGGCCAGCACGAAGCGGCGCTCCTCCTCCCCGAACAGACGGGCCTCGTTGAACGAGAATCGCAACGCGCCGAGCCGCCGGCCCTGCACCTCAAGGGGCACCGCACACAGGGAGACGGTGGTCGCCTCGATGCCCACCAAGTCGGGAAAGCGGGCGTCCCGGTCGGCCCGCGACTCGAGCCATACCGGATGGCCCGTGCGCAGCGCGTACGCCGCGGGCAGTTCGTCGTTGCGCGACTCGCCCCCCAGTCGGGCCACCACAGACTCGTCGTAGCCCACCGCGCCGGGCAGGGTCAGGCGGTCCTCGTCGGTGCTCAACAGCACGCCTCCGCCCGCGGCCCGCAGTGCGGCCACGCCCTCGTTGAGGACCACGCCCGCCACCGCTTCAGGCGTCTCGGCGTTCGCCAGCGCGGCGGACACTGCGTACAGCCGGGCGGCCCGGTCCGAGGCCCTTTGGGCCGCAGCCAACACATCCAGTTCGGCGAGCAGCCTGGTCTCGAACGACTGCGTGGGGGGCGACTCCTCGCCTGCCGCCGCGGCCCGGAGTTGGGCTACCAACTGGCCGACGTACCACTGACGGAACACGCGGTGCTGTGGCGGCGTCTCCAGCGTGAGAAGCCGGGCGGCCCGGCAGTAGGCGTCGACCTCGTCGAGGGCCTCGAGGTAGCGCTCGGCCGCGTCGGCCGCGGAGGCGGGCAAGTACAGGGTCAGGCGGGTCGTGGGCGCGTGGCGGCCGGCCGCTTCAAGGGCTTGGCGCTTGATCGACAGGCGGGCCTCGGCAAAACGGTCGAATGCCGCGAGCACGGCCGTGAGATGGGAAGGGACGGCGGCCGTCATGCCCGCCTCGGCCCCGGCCGACGCCAGCGCGAACTCGCGGGCCACGTTCTCGACGTGGGCCTTGGCCGCCAGCAGCAGATCCGTGGGCACGTCGCCCAACTGCACGCGGTAGCGAGCCTCCGCCGCGGAGTCATCGAGGTCGTCCGACTCGTCACCCCACATGGCCAACAGGTCGGCCGCGGTCAGCGTCGGGTCGATGGACTTGGTCTCGCCGGTGACCTCGGCCCAGACCACCTTGCCCGTGGGCTGGGGGTCGACGCCCCAACGAGCGGCCAACGCGGCCACCAGGCGGATGCCCCTGCCGGTCAGGGCATCCTCGGACTGGCGGCCGAACACGGGCGGCACCGCGCTGGCGTCGCAGACCTCGATGCGCAGCCCGTCGTCGACGGGCAGGACCTCCACGCCCCTGCATCCGCCCGCGTGGAGCACGGCGTTGGCGACCAGCTCGCTGGTGACGAGGGCGGCGTCGTCGGCCAAGTCGGCCCGGCCCACGTCATTGGCGACGCGCGTGGCCAGGGCCCGAGCACGAGTCGCAGCATCGCCCCGGTCGAGCTCCTGCAATCCGTTGTCCAATCCACCCGCCTTCTTGCACCAGCCCAGCCAACGCTACCCGACCGCAGACGGCGTCCATTCGCCCGCCTCTGGCGTTCAGCGCCAGCGTAAGTGCCAACACCCCCCACCTCGCCACAACAAGGCCGGTGCGGTGACCGCCACCTGCGGCCCGGCGTGTTGGCGATCCCATCGGACGGCCTCGGCCTCGAGCACCTCGCCGCGCCCGGTGACGGACACGACGAAGCACCCGTCGACCAGGGCCAGGCCCCGGCCCCACACCTCGGGAAGCCACCGCAGCGGGAGCGTCACCAAGCCGCCAGACCGGGCGCTGCCGATGACCACAGGCGGATCGTCACCCGGGGCGACCCGACAGGCCACGCTCGCCAGGCCACTGAGGTCATGGCGCACCCAGTGTCGAAAGCAGGCTTCCAGGGCCGGGCGGGCTCGAAAGGTCAGGGCCACATCGAGGGTGGCCTGCAAGCTCTCGTCGATGGACTTGGCCCGGGCCAGTTGCACGACGCGGCTCAAGGCGAGCCGATCGCGCATGTCCTCCGACAGGGCCCACAGCACCGATTCCGTCCAGCGTCCCTTGAACAGGTGGGCCAAGAACTGCTGCTGGCTCCCGCGCATGACCTGGGCCAACTGGGCCAACTGGGGCGGGAGCGACGAAGGGCTTCCCATCTGAATTTGCACGTTCATTTGCACGCTTGGCCGCTTGAGGGCGGTGGCGAGTTGGGCCGATGCGGCGAGCTGTTTCTCGAGCTTGGACGGGTCGACCTGCGAGCGCCCGCCCCACGTCTTGAACACGGCCGCCGCGTCGGCCGTCAGGCAGCAGTCGAGCACGGCCAGGCAGACGCACATTTCGCCGCCCAACGCCATCAGGGCGCGCTCGGCAGGCACGTCATGGTCTTCGACCACCAGGCTGCCTGCCCGCCACGAGATGCGGCGTCGGCTCCCCCGGCAGTCCAACTCCACAGACGCAGGGGAGAGGTGCCGGGTCCAGTTGGGCGCGACGGGTCTCACCGCGTCAGCGGCTCGCGGTGGGCCACATCGACGCGCACGCACCGGGCCCATGAGGGCGGGGGCGGCCCGTGGGGACCCAGCAGGGCCACGACGACGGTGATGCCCCGGGGTGCGGCCGCAGGCCATGGCGTCAGGCCGTCGGTGACGACGACGATCACCGAGGGCCGGGGCCGATTGGCCGCGGCTGCGGCGATGCCCACGCCCATGTCGGTGCCGCCCCCGCCGACAAGCTGGACCTGTCGGGCCGATGTCACCCGTTGCGCGGCCCCGACGGTTGCGTCGCACGACAAGACGCGCACGCCGTTGCCGCGCACGCCGACGGCCCGCAGAATGCCGTCCACCTCGGACAGCACGCCCGCCAACATGGCGTCGTCCATGCTGCCGGACGTGTCGCACACCACCGCGATCTCGGGGACGGGCTGGACCAGCGAGGGCAGCACGACGTCGCCCAGCGCCGCCGCCCGCCGCGACGGCCGGCGGTAGGTGTAGTCGACCATGCCCCGGGCCAGGGTCACGCCTCGGCGCAACTCGGCGGCCAGGAGTCGGCGCCAGTCGACCGACGGCGACAGCAGGGCCTCGGCCCAGCGCTGAAGGCCAAGGGGGACGAGGCCTGCCTCTTTGCTGTGTTGGATGATGTCGTCGGCCACCTGTCGACGGACCATGGCCGCGCCGAACTCCGACAGTCCGGCGTCACCAGTGCGCTTGCCGCCGTCGCCCTGTCCATCGGCGCCACGGCCGCAGGGACATGACGCTCCTGAGGACTCGTCGTCGCGGGTGTTGGCGAAATACTCCTCGGCCAGACGGCCGGGCTCACAGCCCAAGTCGCCGGGCAGGACCGCAGGGTCGGGCAAGTCGACGTCGGCATCGACCAGGTCGTCGTTGATCTCGGCGTCTGCGGCCCGAACCCAGCGCATGGCCGAGTCCTCATTGACTCCGGCGGCTCTGGCCCGAGCCGCGTGGTCGCGCAGCAGGTGGCAGGCGTGGTGTACGAGGACGCTGCCGACCTGTTCGACCGACCAGGCCTCGAGCAAGGCGGGGTCGACGTGCACCCGCCAGCCCTCGTCCACGGAGATGCTCGCGCTGCCCGGCGCGGACACGACGCTCGACGCGAACAAGGCCGACGCCAGGTAGGGAAGCCGGTGGGCAGCCCACAGACGGGCAGCCGCCAACTTCTCGGTGTTGAGGCGCTTCGGCTGGGTCACCTCAGAGCAAGCCCGCGTCGCGCAACAGGGGCAGGAACAGCTTCACCTCCGGCGGCGGCTCCACGCCGGTGGGCCTGCACCGGGCCAGCACCCGCGCCGCCAGCGCGGCCACGTCCGGAGCCCGTTCACCCGCGTGGCCCAAGACCCGCCAGCCTGCCAGCCACCTGGCCTCGGTCGGGTCGCCCGCCACTGCCGAGGCCACGGCCGAGAGGGCGGCGTAGGCCCGGTCGCCCCGATCAGGGAGGACGAAGGCGTCAGGGTCGGCCAGGATGGCCTCGGGGTCGGGGAGGTCCATCTCCTCGAGCCAGGCCAGGAACTCGATGCCCGCGGCCTCGCCCACCGCGCCCCGCACCAGGACCATGGTCACGTCGGGTCCGGCCTGCGAGGCGTCGGCCGCGGCGAGCAGACAGCCCGCCATCTCCCACGTCCGAGGGCTGGGCCAGCCCCGACCCGCGCTGCTTGGGTCGTCAGGTGGCGCCGAGGCCAACGACGGGCGCATGCCGAGGAAGGCGGACACCGCGGCCCGGGCGCGCGACGACGCGCCGGTCATGTCGTCGGGCAGGCTCGGCACCCGGGGCACAGGGAAACCGCCGGCCAGTCCCTCGGCCACCCGCCGGGGGTCGATCTGCCAGTCCAGATGGCAGAACCGGTTGGCCAGCGGGGCGGACAGGTCCCAGCCGTCGGCCGCCTGCTCGGGCGGGTTGGCCGCGGCCACGACCGCGACCGTGTCCGGCAGGGCCAGGTCTCCGACCACCCGCTCCAGCACCACGCGCAACAGCGCGGCCTGCACGGCGGGCGGCGCGGTCGAGATCTCGTCGAGGAACAGCACGCCCCGGCCCGCCTGCACCAGCCGGGTGGCCCAGACGGGCGGCGCAAAGGCCACGGCGCCGTCGTGGACGACGGGCAGCCCCGAGAAGTCGGACGGCTCACGGATGGACGCCAGCACCGTCTCGCACGGCAGGTCCATGGCCTGGGCGATGGCGCGGATGCCCGCCGTCTTGCCCGTGCCCGGCGAGCCCCACAACAGCACGGGGACGCGCACTGAGATGGCCAGGGCGAGCGCGCTGCTGACCGCCGACGTGTCGTTCACGGGCACGCGGTCACCCGCGCCGGGACATACCAATTCACAGCGCTAATACGTTACTGAGCGCGCGGCGGCCCGGGGCTTGTTACGCAGGGCAGCCCTCAGGCGGGGGCGGGGACGCTCGAGTTGAAGATGTCGTCCACGATGAGCCAGGACCCGTCGCCCTGCTTGGCCCACACTTCGATGTACTTGCCCTCGTCGCTCTGCGGGGCGCCGCCTTCGACCGGGATCTGCATCGTGTAGCGGCCCACGGCCACGGCCAGCTCCGGGGTCTCGTGCACCGTCAGGAGATCGAAGGACAACTGGGCCCCGGTGGCCACGAACTCCTTGGCGAAGCCCTCGATGGCGTCGCGCCCTTCGAGGATGTCGGCGCCGGGCGGCATGAGCCTGGCCCCTTCGGCATAGACGTGGGCCACGCCGGATGCGTCGCCTGCGTTGAACGACTTCAGCCACTGCTGCTCGCCTGCTTTGACGTCTGCTGCGCTCATGATGTCCCCTCGAACCGCCAGGATGGCGGTGGGCCGCACCCTACGCCCGCGTGCCGGTCGGGGAAAGGGGGTGTCCCGCACCCGCACGATTTGACCGGCTCAGCCCGCGGCGACCCGGACAACGCGCATGTGGGCGACCGAGGCGGAAGGGCTGAACCCGACGCACTCATAGCCGTGCAGTCCGCCATCGAGGTTGTCGAACAGCCGCTCGCCCTGGCCCAGCAGGATGGGCACGATGGCCACGTGCAGCTCGTCGAGCAACCCGGCCCGTAGGTACTGCTGCACGGTCGACGCCCCGCCGCCCACTCTGACGTCCGCGCCCGCGGCGGCCGCAAACGCCTGGTCGAGAGCGGCCTCGATCCCCTCGGTGACGAAGTAGAAGGTGGTCCCGCCCTGCATGGGAAGCGGCGGACGCGGATGGTGCGTCAGGACGAAGACCGGGTGGTGGTAGGGCGGCTCGTCTCCCCACCATCCATTCCACTCCTCCGACGCGTCCCACGGGCCGCGCACCGGGCCGAACATGTTGCGGCCGATGATGGTGGCGCCGATGCCCTCGTCGCCCTGGGCGATGAAGGAGTCGTCGATCCCTTGCGCCCCGCCCTCCATCCCGTGCATCCGCCTGCCGCTTCGGGTGGCGAAGGCCCACTCGTGCAGCCGGGTGCCGCCCACGCCGAGCGGCGTGTCGACCCCTTGGTCGGGACCGGCCATGTACCCGTCCAAGGAGACTGCCAGGTTGTGGGCGCGGAGCTTGGCCATGCCCTCATTGTCGCCGCGTGGCCGCGACTACCCGTGCAAAGCGGACGCGACGGTCGCCGCCGTCGGGGCCAGGGTGGCGATGGTGTCTTGCGGCAGTGCGGTGCACGCCGCGTTCAGAGCCAACGCGGGCTGGTCGACCGTGGGGTCGAAAGCGGGGTCGGTGCCGGTGTAGTAGCCCTCGGTCCACGTCCCGTACAGGCGCTGCCTGCACTTCGAGTCGACCGTCATCCACGTCCGCTCTCCGGGCGGGCGCTGATAGGGCGTGACCAAGCCCAGCAAGGCGTCGAGGAAGCGCCGCTGCTCGGCCACGAACCGAGACGCGTCCCCGTGGCCGTACACGATCCCGTGGCCTTCGCTGGCGTAGGAGGCGACCGGCGGGGCGGACAGGCCCTGGTAGAGCACGGGCGTTTCGACAGGGGTGCTGGTCGTTCCGTTCGCGGGCGGACCGGTGGCAGGCACCGCGGGCGCCGTGGGCACGGCGGGCGGCTTGGGCGCAGGGGGGACGGTCGCGGTGAGCGTGCGGGGCGACGAGGGCAACACGTTGTCGAACACGATGGACTGGACCTCGGCTCGGGTGAGCACGCCGTCGCCCAGGGGGCACGGCCGGGCCATCACCGAGGTGGCCGGGGCCGCCCTGCATGGGACGGGCTTGCCGCGGGCCACGACGCCGTCCTTGTGCCCGCCGGCGGTGTCGCCCAACAGGTCGCGGCCCATCTGGATGACCTTGGCGAACGTGCCCGCCACAACGGGCGTTGCGTTCGAGGTGCCGCTGTGGGCGCTCTTCCCGTTGGCGAACTTGTCGCCCGCGGACGGATAGCCGTGGCCGTACGACGAGATGTCGACCGGCTTGCCCGCGCCGTCGAGGGGCTGGTCCTGGGCCGTGCTGGACACGGCGCCCACGGTCACGATCCAGTCGGCCCCCTTCTGGCTCGACGGGTAGGTGAAGTTCGGGACGCCGAAGGCCCCGTCGAGACCGTTGCCCGCGGCCCACACGATGGTCTGGCCCGACTGGACGGCGGCCCGGCTGATGGCCGTCTCCCGGCCGAACGGATGAACGCCGTCCTGGGGCACGCCAGGAATCTGCGAGCGCACGTCCTCGGGGACCACCTTGCCGACGATGGGATCGCCGTAGTCCTCACGCGCGCTCTGGTGGTACGAGTTGGTCACCACGTCGATCCACGGCTGCGAGGCCACCCACTCGAGCGCGGCCTCGGGGGAGCGGCCGGTGTGGTCCGAGTCGCGGATGCCGACGAGGACGAAGAGGCACTCGGGGCAGGTGCCGTGGATGTTGCCGCCGGCCACGGACGCCGACTTGGTCCCGTGGGCCTCGTTCTCCCCGTAGATGCTGGCTGTTCCGGGCGCGTCCTCGCTGTCGAAGTTGATGGCCCCCACGACCTTGGTGCCGGGGAACCGGTACAGCTTGGGCGCGGCAGGCGAGGTGGTCATGTGCATGCGACCCCACGCGGCCGCATCCGGGCCTGCGGCCAGGCCGGTGACGTCCTGGTCGCCGGCCGTGGGCAGCGACAACTGGATGGGCTCGGAGCCCGGGTACGAAGGCAGGTACGAGCCCGGGTCGGCTTGGAAGTCGAGGTCGTTGGCGGACGAGGCGTCGGTGTTCCACGGGTGCTCGCGGCCAAGGAAGTCGTAGTGGTACGGGCTGAACCCGTTGTAGCCGGGGCCGACCGGCTCGATGACGGCGATGACCGTCGGCCGCTGCCTGCCCAGGTGGAGCGAGGCCGGGTTCGCATCGGGAAGCTCGGTGTAGGTGAAGGGCGCGTCCTTCGACGACGGGCTGACCAGGGTCACGAGCGCCGCACCCGCCTCGGCAGGCACGACCGAGTTCTCATTGCCCGAGTGGTTCCTGCTCACCAGCGCGGGCTCGCCCGACTGGCACGAGGCCACCGACCGGTAGAAGGTGACGTCGAAGTCGTCCTTCCACGGTCCGTTGTCCGCGGTCAGGGCGTAGACCCGACCTGGGTGCACGCCTGCGATCAGGCTGGACACTCGGGACGCGGCGTCGGCGCCCACCGCACCGAGGGAGCCGCCCGCGGTGTCGGCGCAGCCCGCGGGCCGAGCAGGGGAGGGCAGGGCGATGGTGCCGTGCACCTCCATGGTCCCGGCCGCATCGGTGGCCCGGGCGGCCATGGGCACGGCGGCCAGCCCGAGGGCAAGGGCAACGGTGCCCGCGAGCAGCGTGGACACACGCCCGCGGCGTGGAGTGAGACCGGATCGCATAGCTGCGCCCCCCAGAGTCGGTGTCGTACCAGACTGTACCAACAGATATTTCAGCTTCGTCGGCTGATCTCCTGCCGGCTGCCGGGCCGCCGCCTCACACATTTGGGCGTAGTTGGCCACCGGTGCGGTGGTGGTCTACGCCCAAATGCGCCCAACACGGCGGGCAGGGACGCCGCGCCCGCACCGCCCGCACCGTCCGCGGGCCTAGGGTCCGCGCATGACGCTCGCCGCCTTGGCCCGCTGGTGCTTCCGACGCCGTCGCCTGGTGCTCGGCTTGTGGGTTGCGGCCCTCATCGGGCTCAACACCATCGGCGGCATCGCAGGCAGCGCCTACAGCAACAACTTCAACGGCGGGAACTCCGACTCCCAGCGCGCCTTCGACCTGCTGCGCACCCGCTTCCCGGCCCGCGCGGGCGACACGGCCGACCTGGTGTTCAGCGCCCCGCAGGGGGTCGACGGGCCTGACGTCCGCCAGGCCATGGAGGGCCTGTTCGCCCGCTTCGAGACGGGCAGGGTCGAGCACGTCGTGGGCGTGCAGTCCCCCTATGCCGACGGGCCTGGGGCCGAGAACCGCATCAGCAGGGACGGCAAGGTCGCCTACGCCACCATCCAGTTCGACGACCAAGCGGGCGACCTGCCCACCAAGGCGGCCCAGCCTGTGCTCGACGCGGTCGACGCCGTCCGCAAGCAGGGCGTGCCCGGGCTGCAGGTGGAGTCGGGCGGCGAGGTCGTGACCCGGGCCCTGCAGCCGCCCCAAGGCGCGGCCGAGTTGATCGGCCTGCTGGCCGCCATCGTCATCCTGTTCCTCGCCTTCGGCTCGCTGCTGGCCATGGGCCTGCCCGTGCTGACGGCCATCTTCGGGGTGGGCATCGGCGCCGTGTTCGTGAGCCTGTTCAGCCACATCATCACGGTGCCCTCGTTCGCGCCCCAGGTCGCCTTCACCATCGGGCTGGGCGTGGGGATCGACTACGCGCTGTTGATCGTCACCCGGTATCGAAGCGGGCTGCACGACGGGCTCAGCGCGGAGGACGCCACCGTGCTGGCCCTCACCACGTCCGGCCGGGCCACCCTCTTCGCGGGCTGTACGGTGATCATCTCGCTGCTCGGCATGTTCGCCATGGGCATCTCGTTCATCTACGGCCTGGCCATCGGCGCGGTGGCCGCCGTGCTCATGACCATGCTGGCGTCGGTCACGCTGCTGCCCGCCATCATGGGCTTCGCGGGCCTCAAGCTGGTGGGCAAGGAGCGCCACCGCCGACACCACCGCGAGTCGGCCGCGTTCCGTTGGAGCCGACAGGTCCAGCGCAGGCCGTGGCTGATGGCCGGGGTTAGCCTGGTGCTGCTCGTCGTCATCGCCCTGCCGCTGTTCTCGATCCACCTGGGCGTGGCCGACCACGGCAACGACCCCAAGTCGCTCACCACCCGACGGGCCTACGACCTGCTGGCCCGCGGCTTCGGGGCGGGGTCCAATGGACCCGTCATCCTGGCCGCCGAGTTGCGGGGCAGCACCACGCAGGCGTCGCTCTCCGACTTCGCCCAGAAGACGGTGGCGTCGGACCCGGACGTCGCCGCGGTCACGCCCCTCAACGTGAACCAGGCGGGCGACGCGGCCGTGGCCATCGTCATCCCCCGCGGCGCGCCGCAGGACCGGTCCACCGAGAAGCTCGTCCACCGCGTGCGGGCCGAGGCCGCGCAGGCCGGCGTTGCCGCTCATGTGGGCGGGGTGACGGCCGCCTTCATCGACGCGGGCGACAAGGTCGGCGTGCGGCTGCGGCTCATGGTGGCGGCCGTGATCGTGCTGTCTTTTTTGTTGCTGATGGCCGTCTTCCGGTCCGTGCTGGTGCCGGTGAAGGCCGCCATCATGAACCTGTTGTCGATCGGCGCGGCCTACGGGGTGATCGTGGCCATCTTCCAGTGGGGGTGGCTGGGCGGCGTGGTGGGCATCGGTCGGCCTGGGCCCATCGAGTTCTGGGTGCCGATGATGCTGTTCACCATCCTGTTCGGCCTGTCCATGGACTACGAGGTCTTCCTGCTGTCGCGGGTCAGGGAGGAGTACCTCATCAGCCGGGACAACGCGACGGCGGTGGCCGACGGCCTGGCCGCCACGGCCCGGGTGATCACCGCGGCCGCGGCCATCATGATCGCCGTCTTCTCGTCGTTCATCCTGAGCGACCTGCGCGTGCTCAAGCTGCTCGGCTTGGGCATGGCCAGCGCCATCTTCATCGACGCCTCCATCATCCGCATGGTCCTGGTGCCCGCCACCATGGAGCTTCTGGGCGACGCCAACTGGTGGCTGCCCCGGTGGCTGGAGCGGGTCGTGCCCCGCATCAGCGTGGAGGCCCCGCCGGAGCGCACCCCCGCGGTCGCCGGCGTCGACGCCTGACCGGCCGCGGTTTTTGCATTTGGGCGTAGTTCTGTCGACAAACCCGCCAGAAGTACGCCCAAATACGCAGAGGCCGCCGAGGTGAGGGGCGCGCGCGAGACTGCCTGCATGGCTGTGCCCGAGGACGACGCCGTGCCCAAGGACGACGCCGTGCCTGAGGACGTCGCGGTGCCGCACAAGCGCCTGGCCGTGGTGGGACAGGGCTACGTGGGCCTGCCTCTCGCCATGCAGGCCGTGGCCGCGGGCTACAGCGTGGTCGGCTTCGACACCGACGAGGGCCGCACCAAGCGCCTGGCTGCGGGCCAGTCCTTCGTGGAGGACGTGCCCAGCGCCGCGGTGCGGGCCGCCATCGACGCAGGCCGTTACGAGGCCACGTCCGACCCCGCGGCCCTAGCCCGCTTCGACGTGGCCGTCATCACCGTGCCCACCCCCTTGCGCGAGGGCAACCCCGACCTCTCCTTCATCGAGTCGGCCGCCCGCACCCTGTCGGCCCATCTGCGTCGCGGCGCAACCGTCGTGCTCGAGTCGACCACCTACCCCGGCACCACCGAGGAGCTGGTGGGCCCGCTGTTGGAGGAGGGGTCGGGCCTGGCCGCGGGCGTGGACTTCCACCTGGGCTACAGCCCAGAGCGCATCGACCCGGGCAACAGCACGTGGCGCTTCGCCAACACGCCCAAGGTGGTGTCCGGCGTGGACGGTCCGTCCCTGGCCGCGGTCAAGGGTTTCTACGACGACCTGGTGGAGACCACGGTGCCGGTCGGCTCCACGCGGGTGGCCGAACTGACCAAGCTCTTGGAGAACACCTTCCGGCACGTCAACATCGCGCTGGTCAACGAGCTGGCCATGTTCGCGGCCGACTTGGGCATCGACGCGTGGGAGGCCATCGACGCGGCGTCGACCAAGCCCTTCGGCTTCATGCCGTTCCGGCCCGGCCCCGGCGTGGGCGGCCACTGCCTGCCCATCGACCCGAGCTACTTGTCGTGGCGGGTCAAGCGGGCCCTGGGCCAGAGCTTTCGCTTCGTCGAGCTGGCCAACGACGTGAACGACCACATGCCGGACTACGTGGTCCGGCGGGTGATCGTCAGCCTCAACCGGCGCAAACAGGCAGTGAACGGCAGCCGCATCCTCCTGCTGGGCCTGGCCTACAAGCGCAACACCAGCGACGCCCGCGAGTCCCCGGTGGTGGCCGTGGCCGACCGGCTCTTGGCCTTGGGCGCCGACGTGCGGGCCGCCGACCCACACGTGGTCGAGGCGTCGGTCAGCGAGCGGGTCCGACGAGTCGAGTGCACACCGGAGGAGGTGGCCGCGGCCGACCTGGTGGTGCTGCTGACCGACCACGACGACTTCGACTACGACATGGTGGCGTCCACTGCGGCCGCCGTGTTCGACACTCGCCACCGGATGCAGGGACCCACTGTCGAGCAACTTTGAAGCGGCTGACTTCGACGATTGGACCAAAGGCGACAACAAACGCGCTAGCGTCGTGAAGGTTGCGCCCGGTGAGGGTTCGGCCGGCGTCGCCCGTGGCGGGGTCTGACACGTTGTGGAAGGAGTCATCGTGACGGCTAAAAAAGTCGGAACTGGTGCGCTGTTGCTATTGGCTGTGCTGTTCGTGCCAGGGGCCGCCCACGCGCAGACTGCGCCGAACTGCCCGGCGCCGACCACGAGCTACGCCCCTGGACGAGGCCAGTTGACGGTGAGCGACGCCACCGTCGATCCCAAGCAGACGATCACGGCCACGGGCTGCGGCTACAAGCCGGGCACCACCGTGAACCTCGACTTCCTCTCCACCCCGGTTCGGGTGGCGACGGTGACGGCGGGGGCCAACGGCGGATTCACGGCCCAGGTCACCATCCCTGGTGACGTGGTGGCCGGCAGCAATCACACGCTCGAGTCGTCAGGCGTCAACCCGCAGGGTGCGCCGTTGCTGTTGAGCGCCAGCCTCACTGTGAACAACCCCTCGGGCGCGGCAGGGTCGTCCGCCTCTCGCAGCGCCGCCTCGGGCACGTCCGGCACTTCGTCGGGGACGTCGGGTGGCGTGGCCAGGACGGGCTCGAACTCCACGCAGCCGCTGACCATGGCCGGCATCGGCCTGATCGTCATCGGTGCGGCCGCGGTGCTCACGGTGCGTCGGCGCCGGACTCACAGCGCCGAGCTCGACTAGCGCTGCATCTACACCCTCGCTCTCAGCTCGACTGACTGCGTGACGGCGACCGTCCACCGTTTGGTGGCGGTCGCCGCTGCAGTTGCGGGCTGCGCCCTGCTGGTGGCGCTCATCCCCCCCCCCCGACGCCCCCCCCCGCGCCGGC